>QCWH01000017.1:0-23940 GCA_003149565.1 Marivita sp. XM-24bin2
AGGCCAAGGCCCAAAAGCCCCAGCCCGAAAAGGCGTCGATTGATCTGCATCGGTCTGCTCACCTCTATGATGCGTTTTGCCCGTATTGTGAGGCCAAGTCGGCCGTCACACAATGGAGCGTTGCAAGGCGCAGCGTTTTGCGCGGATGCCCGCAAACCCGGCAGCTGGGTGTGGGCCATCCTGCATCGTCACCGCAAGACTTTTCTTTTTCCGCAATACCGGCCAGTCTGACCAAAACAGATCAGGAGGGAGTGATGGACGCCAGCTTTTCGCGCCGCAAACTGCTAACACCGACCGAGCTGCGCAGCCTGACAGAACGCTCGGATGTCATGGGCGCGCTTCAGATGGCGAGCCATGTGGGTGCGATCCTGATCGTCGGCTTTCTGCATGCGCAGGCGATGGGCACTGGGTGGGTCTGGGTCACGGGGTTTGCGCTCGGCGTTCTGCTCAACTTCCTATACGCAGCACAGCACGAACTCAGCCACGCTACCGTGTTCAAGACGCGGGTGCTGAACGAAGTGTTTGGCCGGATCATCGGGTTCATCCAGATCTTCCCGCGCGATTTCGACCAGATCATGCATTTCGCCCATCACCAGTACACGCAGGATTGGGAACGCGACGGCGAACTGGTCCGCGAGCCCTATACGCTGACCACCTACCTGCTTTGGCTGTCGGGCATCACCTATTGGCGCAACCGGGTGTTTGGCGTGGTGCGCCGCGCGCGCGGAGTAATTGTGGAGCCGTTCATCCGCCCGGAGGAAGAGGCCAAGGTCATCCGAGAAAGCCGCATTCATCTGGGGCTCTATGCGGCGATTGCGCTGGTATCCCTGATGACGGGAAGCTGGGCCGCGCTGACCTTCTGGATTTTGCCCATGGTCCTGACCAAACCGGTGCACCAGTTGCAGAACACCATCGAACATCTGGGCCTGAGCCACGAGAGTGACATTCTCGAAAACACCCGCTCCACCCGAACCAATGCGGTCTTCCGCTGGCTCTGCTGGCAAATGCCCTACCACACCGCGCATCACACCTTTCCCGCCGTACCGTTCTGGAAGCTGCGCGAATTGAACGACAAGATAGAGGACAAGGCGGGCGAGGTGCATCGCATGGGCTGGATCGAGTTCCAGATCGAAGTGATCAAGAAGCTGATGGCCAAGGATGAAAGCCAGTACCCGATGAACGAGGTCTGGATCGTGCCGGTGTCGGGCGGCCGCACCCGTCGGGTGCCTGCAGAGTGAGACGGCTTCAGGTCTACACCTCGCTCTGGGCGATGCAGCCCCATGACCAGACCGGTGTCAATTTGCCCTATGATCAGGTCTGCGAAATGGTCGCGCAAGCCGGTTTCGACGGCATGGCCATCGACCTTGGCGCGTCGGATGTTGCGGTGGCCCACGCGGTGCGCCCGCATATGGAGGCCAACGGTCTGACGCCGTTGATCGTGGCCTTCCCCAAGACAATTGAAAGCCTTGAGGACACGCTGCACATGGCCACCGATTTCGGCGCGCCGTTTGTCGATGTGATCGGGCAGGTGATGCCGCTTGCGATCGACGACATGGTGCCGGTGATAGAAACGTGGATGGCGATGTCCGACCGCATCGGGATGCCGATCCAGTTCGAAACCCACCGCAACTGCATCACCAACGATCTTTATACAACGCTGCAACTGCTGGACCGCATCCCCGAAATGCGGATTTGCGCCGACCTCTCGCATTACGTTGTGGACCGGGAGTTCTGGTTTCCCCTGTCAGAACATGACCTCGGCCTGATCAGCCGTGTGCTGAAACGATCGGACAGCTTTCAGGGCCGGGTGGCCAGCCGCCAGCAAATCCAGCTGCAACTGGACTTTCCGCAGCACCAGAAATGGGTGGACCTCTTCAAGGGTTGGTGGCGCGAAGGCATGGCCGATTGGCGCACTCGCAACCTGTCCGGCGACTGCATCTTTGTCTGCGAACTCGGCCCGCCCGAATACGCGATGACAGGCCCCGACGGGCGCGAAATGTCGAACCGCTGGCAAGAAGCTCAGGTGATCAAGACTTGGGTGCAGGAGATCTGGGACGATCTGGGCGGCAACATTTGACAGCGACGCGTTTCCTGCCACATTGCGCGCGACGACCACCAGAGGACATCACCATCCCATGACCACTCCCTGCATCATCTGCGTTGCCATCACCGGTTCCGTGCCGACCAAAGCCGACAACCCCGCCGTGCCGACCAGCGTATCAGAGCAGATCGAGAGCACGCATGAAGCTTTCGAGGCAGGCGCCACGATCATGCACGCCCATGTGCGCAACGAGGACGAGACCCCAAGCTCGGATCCGGAAAAATTCGCCCAGCTCAAGGAGGGGATCGAGAAACACTGCCCGGGTATGATCATCCAATTCTCGACTGGCGGCCGCTCCGGAGCAGGCAAAACGCGGGGCGGCATGCTGCCGCTCGGGCCCGATATGGCGTCCCTATCGGTGGGCTCCAACAACTTCCCGACCCGGGTGTACGAGAACCCGCCTGATCTGGTGGCATGGCTGGCATCCGAAATGAAGGCACACGATATCAAACCCGAGATCGAGGCCTTCGACCTGTCACACATCTTCCGCGCTGCCGCGATGCATCAAGCGGGCGAGATCGCCGAAACCCCCTATGTGCAGTTCGTCATGGGCGTGAAAAACGCGATGCCGGTGGACCGCGAGGTGTTTGATTTCTACATTCACACCGTCAAGCGGCTGTTCGGTGAGGATACGCTGTGGTGTGCGGCCGGAATCGGCCCGAACCAGATCGTGCTGAACGACTGGGCAATCTCCGCTGGGGGACATGCCCGGACCGGTCTCGAAGACAATATCCGCCTCGACCGAAACACGCTGGCGCCATCAAATGCTGCGCTGGTGAAACGGGCGGTAGAGATCTGTGAAAAACACGAACGTCCCGTTGCGACATGGCAGCAGGCGCGCGAGATGCTGGGACTCCGCAAGGTCGCCTGACAGGGACCGGCCCCGCTCTGGTTTGACGATTTCCAAGGGGAGTCCGCCTTCGGTTGACGGTGCAGAGCGCCTGTTTCCGTCAACGGAAACATCCGACGCGTCGACGCGTCGTTGACCAGCGCATAACCTGACCCATCCAGAAATCCTTGTTTCCGTCAACGGAAACAGGCGATGCGTAGACGCATCGCAAGGATGACCTTGGATCAACGCATCTTCCGTCAAGCGCGATGCCTGTAAACGAAAAACCCCCGCATCCGGGATGCGGGGGTTTCTGTGTCTCATCTGATCAATCAGATCAGTTGTCGTCGCCGGACTTCAGCGCCGCGCCAAGGATATCGCCAAGCGACGCACCGGAGTCGGAGGAGCCGTACTGCTGTACCGCTTCCTTCTCTTCGGCGATCTCGCGGGCCTTGATCGACAGGCCGAGGCGGCGGGTCTTGCTGTCCACGTTGGTCACGCGCACATCAACCTTGTCACCAACCGAGAAGCGCTCGGGACGCTGCTCTGCACGATCACGGCTGAGGTCGGAGCGGCGGATGAAGGACTTCATGCCTTCATATTCCACTTCGATGCCGCCATCTTCGATCGCGGTGACCTGAACAGTGATGACCGAACCGCGCTTCACGCCGCCAACGGCATCCGCGAACTTGTCGCCACCCAGTGCTTTGACGGAGAGCGAGATACGCTCTTTCTCGACATCCACTTCGGTGACAACGGCCTGAACCATGTCGCCCTTGCGGTAGTTCTGGATTGCGTCTTCGCCACGCTCGTCCCAGCTGAGGTCGGAAAGGTGCACCATGCCGTCGATGTCGCCGTCGAGGCCAACGAACAGACCGAATTCGGTGATGTTCTTGACTTCGCCTTCGACCTCTGTGCCCTCGGGGTGTGTTTCTGCAAACACTTCCCACGGGTTGCGCATGGTCTGCTTGAGACCCAGGGACACGCGGCGCTTGGCGCTGTCGATTTCCAGAACCATGACTTCCACTTCCTGCGAGGTGGAGACGATCTTGCCCGGATGGACGTTCTTCTTGGTCCAGGACATCTCGGACACGTGCACGAGACCCTCGACACCCGGCTCCAGCTCAACAAATGCGCCGTAATCGGTGATGTTGGTCACGCGGCCTGTGTGCACCGACTCGAGCGGATACTTGGCAGCAACCAGATCCCACGGATCTTCCTGCAGCTGCTTCATGCCGAGGCTGATGCGATGCGTTTCCTTGTTGATCTTGATGACCTGAACCTTGACGGTTTCGCCGATCGACAGGATCTCGGACGGATGGTTCACACGGCGCCATGCCATGTCGGTCACGTGCAGCAGACCGTCTACGCCACCAAGGTCCACGAACGCACCGTATTCGGTGATGTTCTTGACCACACCATCAACCGCCTGACCTTCGGTGAGGTTGCCGATGACTTCGGCGCGCTGTTCGGCGCGGCTCTCTTCGAGGATTGCGCGGCGCGACACGACGATGTTGCCACGACGACGGTCCATCTTGAGGATCTGGAACGGTTGCTTGAGACCCATGAGCGGGCCAGCGTCGCGCACCGGGCGCACATCGACCTGCGAACCCGGAAGGAACGCGACTGCGCCACCGAGATCGACAGTGAAGCCGCCTTTGACACGACCGAAGATCGCGCCTTCGACGCGTGCGTCGTCTGCATATGCCTTTTCCAGGCGATCCCATGCTTCTTCACGACGCGCCATCTCGCGGGAAATGACAGCTTCGCCACGGGCGTTTTCTGCGGAGCGGAGGAAAACCTCGACCTCGTCACCGACGCTCAGGTCGGGCGCTTCGCCAGGGTTTGCAAATTCTTTGAGATCTACGCGGCCTTCCATCTTGTAGCCGACGTCGATGATGGCTTGGCCCGCTTCGATTGCGATGACCTTGCCTTTGACAACGGACCCTTCGTCCGGTGTGTCCATTTCGAGGCTTTCGTTCAGCAGTGCCTCGAATTCTTCCATAGATGCGTTTTGAGCCATGTGGCGTCTGTTTCCTTTACGTATCATTTGACTGGCCGTGCGGTTGTCTCCGCCGGTCTGGGGTGATGTCCGCACTTGCGGCGAACGGGATTGGTCAAGGCGTCCTCAAAACAAAGAGGGCCGGTGATTGCCGACCCCTGCCCGATCTTTGTCTTTTGGCCTTATTTGCCTTTTAGCGACGCGCGCGGGGTAGCAGAGCGATCTCCGTATGGCAAGCCCCTAGCGCAGTTGGGGCATGTCGCCTGTACATCCATGTCGGCCCATTTTGATCGCAGGGCTGGGGACCGCATGGGCTTGGGCTTCCAAATCCTCCGATGCGAAGCTTTGGTGCCGCACATGCCGCGCCTTCAGCCGACGGATGTACTGGCGTTGCTTTTGTCTGGCAAGCAAAGGGCGAACCGGGTTCGCGTGTTGCGCAACAACCGGCAGCGCAATTCCGGTTTCCTCAATCACGGCACGTGACATCGGCGCGAGCATGAGCGTTTCAGCCTGAATACCATGCGCACTGATCAGTTCGTGCTTTGGGCACGCAATATGGACATAGGTTACGGGACCGCCCGTCTGCGCCTGCGTGACGCCGGGCAAGCCGACCAGATGATGCGCCGCAACCAATCCTCCGGGCGTGCCGAACATATGGAAGGCGACAGGAGATTCCACGTAGATGCGATGCTGAGGCGACACAAAAAGCGGTGCGTCTGGTATGCCAAGCGCCAAGGCACCGGCCTGAATGCGGATCGGCGCGGTTCTTTCGGTCGCTATGACTGTCCATTTAGCGGCCCAAATAACACGTTCCGCGCCGTTGTCTCTGGTCAGGACATGATCTCCGATACGGAGAGTTTCGATATGCCTTGGACCGTTTGGTGTTTCGATCCGGGTGCCCGCGACGAAGCATACGACTGACGAGGTGCTGGAGCTTCCGGTGTAGATACCGTCGAAGCCATCGCCAATCATGTCTTTGATACTCAGTTCGGTGATTTTGTGCCCATCCGGCAGGCGAACAAACGTGTCCCCATTCTGCAGTTGATACACACTGACTTCGATTGCTTCCTGTCCACCCGACCCGGCATTGACCACCTTGGCAGAAAAGCGCGCCTCGGCATCGAGGCCGCTGGTGACTTCTCCAGCGCCAAGGTCGTAGGTGAAGGTATCTGACGGCAGACCATAATCATCGTTATATGTGATACCGGTCTGATAATTGTCAGACATGTCTACAGACACATTCAGCATGTCATTTTGGTGATACGTGCCCCGTATGGCGTCTGGGACTTCGTTTGTATTATTGCTTTCCGCGCGGTCCATCGGGCGAAGAGACCCGATATAAATCAGTTTCGCCATAACAGATACCCAGTGGCCCAAAGAACAAAGCTTCCTCGGGCCTAGACCAAGTGGATTACCAACCGATGAACGCATGGCGGTTATCGGTGTTCGTTTTGACGAATATTGTCGGTGGTTCAGTCCCGCACAGCGCTGATGGCTTTGACCGCGATGGCGACGGCCTCATCGATACCCAGTTCGGATGTGTCCAGCACAACCGCATCTTCTGCCGGTCGCAAAGGCGCGTCAGCGCGATTCATATCTCGGTCGTCTCGGGCTTTGACATCGGCGAGGACGGTGTCCAAATCGGTATCAAAGCCGCGTTCCTTCAACTCTGAAAGTCTTCGCTGCGCACGCACTTCGGGGCTGGCGGTCACAAAGAGTTTCACCTCGGCCTGAGGGCAGATCACTGTCCCGATATCACGCCCATCCAGCACTGCGCCGCCAGAACGCCGCGCGAAGGCACGTTGAAAATCCAGCAATGCGGCGCGGACTTCGGGAATCACGGCAACCTTCGACGCCGATTGGGCAACTTCTGCCGTCCGGAGGTCCGGATTTTCGAGATCACCTGCGACAAGCGTCTGCGCTGCCACAATCGGGTCTTCGCCCGACAGCATACGCGCCCCAACCGCGCGGTAGAGCAAGCCCGTATCGAGATGCGCCAGATCGAAATGTGCGGCGACCGCCTTGCTGATAGTGCCCTTGCCTGCCGCAGCCGGGCCGTCGATGGCGACTGTAAACGGAGACATCATGCCGGTTTCCGAAACGTCATATAGTGCGGCATGCGTTTCTCGCGCAGCGCCTTCATCTCGTAGCGTGTCGAATACCAGTCTTCCCACGGATGCCGCCAGTCACCCGGCCCTTCCGCCAACCAGTCGAACCCCACTTTCGGCACTTCGATCAAAGTTTGCCGCACGTAATCGGGGATATCGGTTGCAACACGAAACTCGGCGCCGGGCTTCAAGACGTGAAAGAGCGGCTCAAGATGCTCTTGCGTAACAAACCGGCGTCGATGGTGGCGCTTTTTGGGCCACGGGTCGGGATAGAGCAGAAACGCCTTTTCAACGGAGTTCGCAGGCAACACGTCAAAAAGATCACGCGCGTCGCCGGGGTGTACCCGCAGATTCGCAACACCGGAGTCCCGGACCTTTCCGAGCAGCATCGCCACACCGTTGATAAACGGCTCGCACCCGATGATACCGACATCCGGATAGGTCTGCGCCTGATGGACAAGGTGCTCACCACCGCCAAAACCAATCTCGACCCAGACCGGTTTGTCACCAAAGACCGCATTCAGATCCAGCGGCGTACGGTCCGGGTTGGCCTCCCACGTGACAGCACCCGGGCTCAAAGCTTCGAGGTCACTCTCAAGGTAGTCCTTCTGGCTGGGTCTCAGGGTCTTGCCCTTGAACCGGCCATAGAAATTGCGCCACGGGGCACCGGAGGGATGTTTGGTATCAGTCATGGCGCGCGGTTTAGCGATTGCACCGGTCGCCCGCAACGGAGGTTCGTTGATTTCGGCACGCTATGGGTCGATCACTATCGAGCCCAGGACATCCAACCGGTCGCCGCCGTGACGCACAATCAGAACTTCGCCCGAGCGGGTTGTATCCCCGGTCAGCGCGCGAATGTTGACCTGATGGGTGACAACAAATGGCCGATCCTGGCGATCCGCGAGCAGCGCAAGAGCATCTGCGGTCTGGCTGTCGCGGGTCGAGAAATCCTGAAAAAACGAATTGAAGACCGGTGCCTCTTCGACCGGACCGAGTTGCAACAGCTCAGCCGTGTCCCTGCAACGGCACCATTGGCTCGTCAGGACGATATCGAACGCGTGGCCCCGCTCCTGAAATGCCGCGCCAATGCGGGTTGCCTGATCCCTGCCCTGCTGGCTTAGATTGCGCTGGGTGCTGCAATCTCCAATGGTCAGAGCGGCCGGATCTCCGGTGCCGGGTGCCAGGGCATGGCGCATGATCGCGAAGGCACCGGGCGTCTTCAATGCATCCCAATCATTGGCCAAAGCTATCCCCGGCCAAAGGAGGCCGAGGATGAAAAGCAGACGAGCGATCACAGCGCGTCGTCGAGGAACTCCAGGAGTCCTTCCCAGCTGCCCTGATCTGCAGCGAGATCGTAGTCGCGCGATCCGTAGACGGTGAAGCTGTGACGTGCGCCACCAAAGACTTCGGCCCCGTGTGTCACTCCAGCGGCTTGCAATTGATCCAGCAGCGATGCCAGGTCGGCCATGCCGGAGACCGGGTCGGCAGAACCGTGGAACAGCATCACTGGCGCTGTTGTCGCAGAATAATCCTGACCCTCGGGTGTCCCGAGACCGCCGTGGAAGCTGACAAACCCGTCAAGTTCGGCGCCAGCCCGCGCGGCTTCGAGAACGGCCGCACCGCCAAAGCAGTACCCCATGAGAACATGGTTTTCCGTCGCGCCGGCGATGTTTGCAGCCTCCTCGATGGACCCCATCAAGCGGGCGCGAAATTCCTCCCGGTCGCCATAGAGGGCGCCGGACAGCGCCCGATTTTCGTCAATGCTCTGCGGGTTTTCATCCGCACCGTACACGTCGATGGCAAAAGCTGTGTAGCCCAGCGCGGCCAGCATTTCAGCGCGGCGTTCCTCGTAGTCGGTCATACCGTCCCAATCGTGCACGATCAGGACGGTGCCTTTGGATTCGATGGCGGTGTTGGTCGCGACGTAACCTTCGTATTCACGATCCCCCACGGTGTAGCGATGATACTCGGCAGAAATCTCGGCTTGCGCAGCGGTTGCGGTCAGGGCCAAGACGGCAAGGCTCGTTCTGAACATGGATTTTCCTCTCGCGTCGTTTACAGGGAAAACCATAGCGCGCCCCGGCAAAAGGAAAGGGTCAGCCCTCTTCGCCGGTGACTGTCAAACCCAGAACGCGCCAGACTTGCATGCCGCCCCGGTAGTAGGAAATCCGGTCTGCGGGATAGCCGGCTTCGATCATGTTGCGGATCGCAGTGGGGGATTGGCCACACCAGATACCGTTGCAGAACAAGGCCACCTGTTTCGCATCCGAACAGTCCCAGCCATCAAAGTCCGGTTCACAGCCCAGCCGACCGAGTTCATCAATGACAAAGGTGTAGGGTATGTTGATCGCACCGGGGATTGTCCCACCCTGGAACCAGTCGGTGGTGCGGCTGTCCACAACAATCGCCTCTGGGTCCTGCAGCAACGCAATCAACTCGATCTCGCCAATTGTTGTGACACCCAGTGCGGGAGTCATTGGCTGGATGCAGAAATCGGGACACGGGCGAGAGGTGCGCGCCCACTCGCCCGTGACTTCGTTTTCCGTGTCTTGAATACGCTGGATTTCAACCGGACCCGAGGGCGTCTCGACCATTGCCGTCGGCATGGTCTTGGTGATGCCAACGGGTGTCTCGGCGGCTGCTGCGCCAGCTATGGCTGCAACAGCCAAACCAAATGCAAGATGTTTCATAGTGATCTCCCCCCTCAGACAGGACGTGCTCAGCACGAGCGTAGTCGTGGGAGGAGATCATGTCACCTGCGCCATGCCGGCGCATGGATCAAACGGAGGATTTCAGCGCGTCTACCAGATCGGTGCGTTCCCAGCTGAACCCGCCATCCGCCTCGGGTGCGCGTCCGAAATGGCCATAAGCCGCCGTGCGTTCATAGATCGGCTTGTTCAGTTCCAGATGGGTCCGGATGCCGCGCGGGGTGAGGTCCATCACCTTGGGGATGGCCGCTTCGATTGCGGCGGCATCAACATCGCCGGTGCCGTGAGTGTCGGCGTAGATCGACAGCGGCTTGGACACGCCAATCGCATAAGAGAGCTGGATTGTGCAACGTTCGGCCATACCTGCCGCGACAACGTTTTTCGCCAGATACCGTGCTGCGTAGGCCGCCGAGCGGTCCACCTTGGTCGGGTCTTTGCCCGAGAACGCACCACCGCCATGCGGGGCGGCACCGCCATAGGTGTCGACGATGATCTTGCGCCCCGTGAGGCCAGCGTCCCCGTCAGGACCGCCAATAACAAACGTGCCAGTCGGATTGACCCACCATTCCGTTGCATCGGTGATCCAGCCGTCCGGCAGGGTTTCACGGATATAGGGCTCGACAATCGCGCGGATGTCGGCAGAGCTTTGGCTTTCATCTGCGTGCTGTGTCGACAGAACGATGGAGGTCACGCCCATCGGCTTGCCGTTTTCGTAGCGCACCGAGATCTGCGATTTCGCGTCGGGGCGCAGCAGCGGCTCCTGCCCCGATTTGCGCACCTCGGCCAGACGCCGCAGGATCGCGTGGCTAAACTGGATCGGTGCAGGCATCAGCGCGTCAGTCTCGTTCGTGGCGTAGCCGAACATGATGCCCTGATCGCCTGCGCCTTCGTCCTTGTCGGCACTGGCGTTCACACCTTGCGCGATATGCGCCGACTGCTGATGCAGCAGGTTGGTTATTTCGCAGGTGGCGTGGTGAAATTCGTCCTGTTCGTAACCAATGTCCTTGATACAGGCGCGTGCGATATCCGGGACGCGCTCCATATAGGTGGCAAGACGGTTCTGGTCCGACAGTCCCACCTCGCCACCGATCACGACTCGGTTGGTCGTTGCAAAGGTTTCGCAGGCGACCCGCGCTTCGGGTTCTTCGGAAAGAAAGGCGTCGAGGATCGCGTCCGAAATACGGTCACAGACCTTATCGGGATGGCCCTCGGAGACGGATTCCGAGGTGAAGATATAATTCTGTCGGGACATGAGTGCTCCATTAGGGTCTGCCGTCACGTCAGGAAGCCGTTGTGACGGGAAAGATATCTTGCGTTACGCCCCGGCGGAGGGCGGGTCAATGGGTCTGCGACTTTTGAACATCAACAGCGCCGCAAATGACACGAAAAGCGCGGCCAAAGCGAGCCAATCGCCGGTGCGGCTGTAGAGACTTGGGCTTAATGCGGGGGGCAAGGGCACGTCGAGAAAGCCAGCGCGGCCAAGCGGCAGGGCGTCCACGATCCCGCCAGCGGGGTCGATCACCGCTGAAATCCCGGTATTGGCCACCCGGATCATCGGCAGACGCTGTTCGATGGCGCGAAGACGGGCCTGTGCCAGATGCTGCTGCGGCCCTGCGTTGATTCCAAACCATGCATCGTTGGTGATCTGGAGCAGCATGCGGGGGCGCTCCGGCGCGCCGTTGACGTCCTGCGGGAAGACAGCCTCGTAGCAGATCAGCGGCAGAGCTGTGCCCAGCGGGCCAAGGTCGATCAGCGCCGGTCCGGGGCCAGAGGAATATCCAGCCTCGGCGCGGGTGGCGAGGCCGAGGATGTTGAACCGGGCAAAGAACGACGCGGCAGGCATGTATTCGCCAAACGGCACAAGATGGTGCTTGTCATAAAGGTCAGCCACCTGCCCTGCCTCGTTCAGAGTGATAAGCGAATTGTAGTACCGCCCGTTCTCTTCTCGCTGGATGCCTAGCACCACAGGTGTTCCATCGGCGGCCTCCGCGATGACTTCAAAGGCGGGGCCTGCGTTATCAAGCAGGTTCGGCACCGCCGTTTCTGGCCAGACAATCAGATCCGGTTTGGGATTTTGGGCCGTGAAATCCACCTGCCGGTTGAAAAAGATCGGGATAAAATCGCGGTCCCATTTCTGGTCCTGCGGTGCGTTGGGTTGGATCAGGCGGACAGTGAAGCCGGTCGGGTCCATAGACCCGGGGTAGAGAAACATCCCGGCAATGAAGCCATTGAAGCTAACCAGAACCGTCACGAAAAAGACCGGAAACGAGCGTGCAGAGATCGCCCATGCGGCACATGCTGCCAGCAGCAATGTCACCAATGTCACACAATGCGGGCCGATGATCGCGTGCCATTGTGCAACGGGCGTCTGTGCCCAGACATACCCCACAAGGCCCCAGGGAAAGCCGGTCAGGATATAGGCGCGGGCCAGTTCCATCGCGGCCCAGCAGAGCGCGATGCCAAAGGGGCCAGCAGAGAGACGACGTCCGGCCCAGAACGCTATGGCCCAGAGCGAAGCGAGCCCTGCAGCCAATCCGACCAAAGCAAAGGGCGCCATCCATGTCACAGTTGGATCGACCGCAAAGGGCTCCACAATCCAATGCATCGACAGGGCAAAGTAGCCAACGCCAAAGAGCCATCCCGACCAGCCCGCCGACCGGGCTGTTTTGTCGGCTGCTGTCAACCAAAGGATGCCAACCAACGCCAGTGCCGCGACCCACCACAGATCAAATGGCGCTTGGCCCAAAGCAAAGACGCCACCAAGACACAGTGCGCCAAGGCGACAAAGAACATGCATGGATCAGGCGGAGCGCGCTGCGGTTGTCGCGGCTTCGGCTGCCTCACGCGCCCGGGCGGCATCCCCCGCGGCCGTAGCTTTGAGACGCACACGCATACGTTTAATGCGGCGCGGATCGGCGTCGATCACTTCGAATTCTGGGCCTTCGGGGTGCGGCACAACTTCGCCACGGGCCGGGACGTGTCCAGCAAGCATGAAGACAAGACCGCCCAAAGTGTCGATTTCTTCGCCGTCTATATCTTCGTGATCGGTAAGATTGAGACCGATTTCGGCTTCGAACTCTTCCAGAGGGGTACGCGCGAACACCATGTAGACACCCGGTTTTTCGCGCGAGAAGTTGCGGCCTTCATCAAGGTCATGTTCGTCTTCGATCTCGCCGATCACCTGTTCAATCAGGTCCTCGATGGTCACGAGCCCATCGACACCGCCATACTCGTCGATCACCAGCGCCATATGCCGCCGTTCGGTCTGCATTTTCGTCAGCAAAACGCCGATAGGCATCGACGGCGGCACGAACAGCAGCGGCCGCAGCATCTGCTTCAGATCGAAATCGCTGCTTTTGCCATTGAACCCGTGTTTAAGCGCCAAATCCTTGAGATGGGCCATACCGACCGGCGTGTCGAGCGTTCCGGTATAGACCGGCAAACGCGTGAGGCCGCTCTCGCGGAACACATCCACGAGCTCTGACTTGGTCACAGTATCTGGCACCGACACGATGTCTGCGCGCGGCACAGCCACGTCTTCCACCCGCATGCTACGCAGGTTCATCAGGCCATGTATCGGAGCCACTGATCGAGAGGTTTCAGGCGGTGGCGTTTCGGCAGCGCTTTCCTCTGAGCCGCCCATCCAGCCGCGCAAACGTGTAAAAAAACCACTTTCTGGTCGTGTGTCTGTCATCTCACGCGCGCCATGCGCAGCGTTAGACGAGTCGTCGTTATCGCCCATTTTTTCCTGTTCCGGTGAAGGCCGCTTGGCCCGTACTACCGACTATATGGGTCTGCAATACCCATTTTGCCAAGTATCCTTGTCTCCAAACCTTCCATCAGCGTGGCATCGCGGTCACGAACGTGATCATAGCCCAAAAGATGTAACACCCCGTGAACAACCAAATGCGTGACATGGTCGCTCATGGCTTTGCCAGCGTCTTCGGCCTCGCGGGCACAGGTGTCAAATGCGATGGCGATGTCGCCAAGGCTTTCACCCATCATCGGATCGGGCGGCGGAGGCGCGTTGGGCGTGTCGCCGTCCTGGGCAGATGCAAGATCATGAGACGGCCAGCTGAGCACGTTGGTCGCAGTGGGCTTGCCTCGGAACTCGGCATTGAGGTCAGCGATACGTGGGTCGTCGCAGCCCAGCACAGCGATTTCATAGCCATCGACTGAAAACCCAAGGTAATTCAGAACGTTGGCAGCGGCATCTTCTGCCAGCTCGTCAAGACCCGCATCTTCCCAGCGGGGGTCTTCGATCACGATATCGGTCAGTGTTGTCACTGCTCACTTTTCGGAGGCTCTGCCCCCAAATCCCCGGAGTTTGTCTGGCGAGACTAAGATCACGGTGTTTCCGCGTCTTTCTCGTAAGCTTCGATGATCGCAGCCACAAGCGGGTGGCGCACGACGTCCTTGGCCGTGAAATAGTTGAAGCTGATCTTCGGAATGGATTTAAGCAATCTTTCGGCATCGGACAGGCCAGACGCGACACCGCGCGGAAGGTCGATCTGGGTCCGGTCGCCGGTGATCACCATGCGCGAACCTTCGCCGAGGCGGGTCAGAAACATCTTCATCTGCATCGACGTCGCGTTCTGCGCCTCATCAAGAACCACAAACGCATTAGATAGCGTCCGGCCCCGCATGAACGCCAGCGGAGCAATCTCCACGGTCTTTTCCTCGATCATTCTGGCCAATTGCTTACCAGGCAGAAAGTCATTCAGCGCGTCATAGAGCGGCTGCATGTAGGGATCGACCTTGTCCTTCATGTCACCGGGCAGATAGCCCAGCTTTTCGCCCGCTTCGACCGCTGGGCGGCTGAGAATGATCCTGTCGACCTGTCCGGTTATGAACATATTCACGCCAACAGCGACCGCGAGATATGTCTTGCCCGTACCCGCGGGGCCGATGCCAAAGGCCAGTTCATTTTCGAACAAAGAGCGCACATAAGCCTTTTGCGCGTCAGTGCGCGGTTCCACCAGTTTCTTACGGGTCTTGATTTCGACCGGACCGCCTTCGAACATCTCGATCTGGGCGTCGGGGCCGGCCTCGTCAGGGGCCATGCGGAATTCGCGATCAATATCGCCCGGAGAGACACTGCGGCCCTGTTCCAGCCGTTGGTAGAGGGACATGAGCACTTCGCGCGCCTCTGCTTGCGCTTCAGTGTCGCCATGGATCGCCAGTTGATTCCCGCGCCGCAGAATCTGGACTCCGAGTCGGGTCTCAATCTCGGTCAGGTTGCGGTCATATTCGCCGCAAAGGTCGATCAGCAAACGGTTATCCGGGAATTCTACAAGCGTTTCTGACAAGGTGTCTGTGGTCACACGGGTCTCCGGTGCAAAGGTGTCAAGAACAGGGTGTCAAGTTCCATCACGCAGTGCAAGCAGTCACCCTTTCTCTCACAAAGCGTCTCCGAACGAAGAACCCCCTTTGAAATCACCGATTGCGGTGTTTCGTTCCGAGGCATTGCCCGAACAAACCGGTCTGCCCTGCGGATCGAGCCGGGGCGACAGGTAGCCTTCGATGCCATCGTCAATGATCCAGTGGTCACATCCGTTGGGATCAATCCAGATACCGGCCTGCAATTCGCTCAGAGGTTTGCTGTCAATGCCCCTATCATAGCCTTTGTTTTCACCGACATTCTCGCAGGCCGCGAGCGCGACGCAGAGACCAACGAGAACAAGGGTGCGGGTCATGGCTGTTCTCCTCAGCGCAGGCATAGAATTTCCACCCGGCGATTCTGCGCCATTCCCGCGGCCGTTGCATTGGAGGCAACAGGGCGGCTTTCGCCAAAGCCACGCACCGAATAGACCCGTGCGCCCGCCTGTTGCGCCACCTGAGCAACAGCACGTGCGCGCCTTTGGCTAAGCGCCATGTTCGACGCCTCGGAGGCGCGGCTGTCAGTATGGCCTTCGATCACAAAACCATTGGACGGGTTGGATGCAAAAAAGCGACGCAAACTGTCCACACCACCGGCTGCGATTGCGGCACTGCCTGTGGCAAACATCGTGTCAGTGGGCACGATCGCGCATCGGCTGACCTTGTGGCAGACAGGTGTGCCGTCGCGCCGCAAGTGCGGGCTCATGAACCCCTCTAGGCCATCGTCCATCACCCAATGCTCGCAGCCGTCCGGGTCGATCCACACACCGGGCACATACCGTTCACCCTGCTGCGCAGCACCAGCCTGAGGGAGCGCCAACGCGATACTCAATACACATGCGGATACCCGCGCTTTCATGGCCAAGTCCTTTGACTGCCGCAACGGTCTGATCTGATACAGACCATCCGATTCACTCGAATACTACCAAAGACAGCGGGTCTTGGAAGAGAGAACCTCTATATATCGCGGTGAACGGCCAGATAGTGTGTTATTGCACCAACGCGCCCTTAAGCGAGTTGCGACCAGATTCGATGATTTTAACGCGGCGTAAGTCGCCTGCCTGCAGTCCATCGGCCTGAACGTGAACCGCGTGCAGGTGGTCGGATTTGCCAACCATCTGGCCCGGCAAACGACCCGGCTTTTCAAAGAGTACGCCAACTTCTTTGCCGACCATTGCATCTTGGGCGGCTTTCTGCTGCTCGGTTATCAGAGCCTGCAGGCGCTGCAACCGGTCATCCTTGATGTCTTCGGGAAGCTGGTCGCGTTCTGCTGCCGGCGTCCCCGGGCGGGTCGAGTATTTGAAGCTGTAGGCATAGCCATAGTTCGATGCGCGGATGATATCGAGCGTGGCCTGAAAATCCTCTTCGGTTTCTTCAGGAAAGCCTACGATAAAGTCACCGGACAGCAGCAGGTCAGGCCGCGCGGCGCGCAGTTTCTCGATGATCGCAAGGTAACTTTCCGCCGTGTGCTGCCGGTTCATCCGTTTCAGAATGCGGTCCGAGCCGGACTGCACCGGCAAGTGCAGGTACGGCATGAGCTTGGGACAGGTGCCATGCGCCTCGATCAGGTCATCGGTCATGTCGTTCGGGTGGCTTGTGGTAAAGCGAATGCGTTCCAGCCCGTCGATATCGTTCAAGGCCCAGATCAGACGGGCGAGCGACCAGTCGCCGCCTTCGCCTGCGCCGTGATAGGCGTTCACGTTCTGGCCCAGCAGAGTGATCTCGCGCACGCCGCGTTCCACCAGGTCGCGCGCCTCGGTCAAAATGCGATCGGCGGGGCGGCTGACTTCGGCCCCGCGTGTGTATGGGACGACGCAGAAGGCGCAAAACTTGTCGCAGCCTTCTTGTACTGTGAGGAAAGCCGTTGGGCCGCGTTTCGCCTTGGGGCGGTTTTTCAGAACCTCGAACTTATCCTCTTCCGGAAAATCCGTGTCGAGCGCCTTTTCTCCGCTGCGCGCCTTGGCCTCGAGTTCCGGCAGGCGGTGATAGCTTTGCGGACCGACCACCAGATCGACCATCGGCTGCCGGCGCATGATCTCCTCACCTTCGGCCTGCGCGACACACCCGGCCACGCCGATCTTCAAGTCGGGTTTCTCGGCCTTCAGACCCTTATAGCGCCCCAGTTCGGAATAAACTTTTTCTGCCGCCTTTTCCCGGATGTGGCAGGTGTTGAGCAGGATCATGTCCGCATCATCGGGTGACTGCGTTTCGACATACCCCTGCCCGCCCAGCGCTTCGGCCATGCGTTCGCTGTCGTAGACGTTCATCTGACAGCCATAGGTCTTGATATAGAGCTTCTTCGGTTCGGACATCGGCCAATCCTCCGGGGCAGGGTTCAGGGCGTGCCGATACCCCATGTCACCCCTGTCTTGCAATGCACGGTTTTTTCATCGAGTCTGTGCAAAACATCCGCAGAGGTCGCCTCATGCGTTACACAGGCATCGATGAATTTCTTTCTCAAGCGTCAGACACCCTTGCCAAGGGGCCGATTGCATTGGTTTTCGTAGAAGATACGGTTGAGATTAACGCGACCGTGCGGCACAACCTGCACCTCGGCTTCAAGAAAAATATCCTCTTCATGCCCGCCGAGTTTGAATTGGCTGAAGACATCGCGGATCAGGTTATCCGCGTCGATGCAGATGTGGTGCGTGACGGAAACCGCGAAGAGATTGTAAACAAGATCATCGAGCTCGCTCCGGGTGTCTGGATCTACGCCTGTTACAATGCGGAATTTCTGTTTTTCCCATTCTGTGAAACGCGAACCGTGGGCGAATTGCTGGCATTTCACAGCGAAGAGCGTCGTGATGCCATGCTGTGCTATGCGATTGATCTTTATGCGGGTGATTTGGAGGCGCATCCCAGCGCCGTCTGCATTGAGGATGCCTATATCGACCGGTCAGGCTATTATGCGTTAAGCCGGAGCGATGCGGTTACAAACTACCCGAAGGAGCGGCAGCTTGATTTCTTTGGCGGACTTCGGTGGCGATACGAAGAGCACGTGCCGCCGGAGCGTCGGAAAATTGATCGCATTGCCCTTTTCCGTGCCAAGCCTGGTTTGAAACTGCGGGCAGACCACACGTTTAACGACGAAGAGTACAACACCTACGCCTGCCCGTGGCACCACAATCTGACGGCGGCTGTGGCGACTTTTCGAACCGCAAAGGCACTTAAACGGAACCCCGGTTCCGCGTGTTCGATCGACACGTTTCGGTGGCACAATTCGGTGCCGTTCGAATGGCATTCGCGCCAGTTGCTTGACCTTGGCCTGATGGAGCCGGGCCAATGGTTCTAGCGCAATTTTACCAAGTCTAATCACTCGGCAATCGGCACATCCAAGGTGACAATTGTTCCAACTGCTCCGCGCGTCACCTGAAGCGTTGCCTTTAGGCCGTCACACAATCCCTGCACGATACGACCACCAAGCCCGCTAGAATTCGGCCATGTGACGTTTTCCGGCAGACCAACACCGTCATCGGTCACAATCGCCCGCATACCGCCGTTGTCGGTTCGGGTAACGCGCAGCTCCACAAGGCCCGATTTCTGATCGCAAAATGCGTGCTGCATCGCGTTCGTCAGGACCTCGGACAAGATCAGACCAATGCGGACCGCAGTTTCACTGTCAACCATGAGCGGTTCGACCTGAATGTTCATGCGCACGCCAGGACGACTGTCGAGATACGCGATAGCATTTGCCACCCGCCCCAGATACGCGCCCAGCTTGATCTTCCCGTCGTTGCGCTCAAGCGCGGCGGCAGACATCTCTTCGTAGAGAAGCTGGAGGCTTTCGACACGGCGCGACAGATCTTTGAATTCATCAGGTGAGTCGCTGTTTCGCGCCTTTATCCGGATCAAACCCAAAATCATTGCGAGATGATTCTTAACCCGGTGCTGGATTTCGGCCATCACAGTTTCGAACTGCTTGAGCCGTTCAGACTGTTTGTCGTTTGCCACTTCGCTTTGCAGTCCGACAAAATAGACGATGTCGCCCTCTTCATCGGTGACCGGTGAAATCAGCAAGGCATTCAGGAACGAGTCTCCATTTGAACGCACGTTGGTCAGGATCGTCGAAATCTCTCGACCATCCAAAATAGCCTCTCGCAACTCATCAACGGCCGATTGGGAGGTTTGTTCACCTTGCAGAAAACGGCAATTCCGACCCAGAGACATTTCGGATGTGTACCCGGTCAACCGTTCGAAGGCGCGGTTGACGTAAACAATGGGATTGTCGGGAATTCGCGGGTTGGTCAGCACCATCGCGACCGTGGACGCGCTGAAGATTGCAGTTGCATCCTGTTCGCTGATGTCACCGGGTTGAAACGAAACATCTCTGTCCATCGTATTTACCTATTTGGGCGCGCGGGACGGTTCCGCGGTCTTGAAGTTGTTGGACAAATAACGTCCAGACGTGCCCGCTGCGAAAACAGCGGACAACGGATTTATTTAAATGATGGCCGCTTGACGGGTTGTCAGTCAGTCCAGATCTTCGGTCACGATCCGGTCTTTAGAGACGCCCAATGATTGAACGGCCTCGGACATATCGTCGATCATCGGCTCCGGGCCGCAAATGTAGATCGGGCCATCGATTTCCGAGACGATGGGCGCCAGAAAGTCTTTATCAATCTGGTCTCGCGAGAACTCGCTGTCCGGGTCATCGGTCACCACGAAATGACAGTTCAGACCGGGCATCGACGTAAATGCATCACGTAGGATGATATCCTTCTCGGTCTTGTTCGAGAAGACAAGGTGACAATCATCAAGTGACCCGTGCGTCTGCAACCGACGCTTGAGCACAGCAACAAACGGGGTGATCCCAGCACCGCCGGCGATAAATACACCGGGGCCCTGATCTTCGATTGCGCCCCAAGCATCGCTGATTTCGACCTGATCGGTCATTTGCATCTGCGCGATCTGTTCCGTGACGCCATTATGGTCGGGGTAGGATTTGATCACAAACTCCAATGTCGACTCCGTCGGCAGGCCTGTGAACGTGAAGGGACGTTTTTCGTTCTGCCACCCGTCTTTTACCAGCGAAAAATCGCAAGCCTGACCGGGGGTATATGTGTATCCGTCTGGCTTGTTGAACACCAGATGATGCGTGTCATGAGTGACTGGTTCGATACTTTGCAGCGTCAGCGTATACGTCATGTTGTACGTGTCTCCTTTGCAGTCGACAACGCACTGGCTTAATGAGAGTTCCCTCTCTGCCTACAGATGATCGTATTGTGGCATACCCAGAACGTGGAAGCCGCCATCGACGCGAATTATCTCGCCTGTGGTGCAAGCCCCGGCATCCGAGGCGAGATAGACCGCTGTGCCACCAACGGCTTCGAGCGTCGCATTCGACCGCAACGGCGCATTCTGATCGGTGTGCTTGTAGGTCTTGCGCGCACCGCCGATGGCAGCACCGGCCAGCGTTTTCATCGGGCCGGGGCTGATCGCGTTGACGCGGATGCCCTCGGGGCCAAGATCGTTCGCCAAATAGCGCACGGACGCCTCGAGCGCTGCCTTGGCCACACCCATCACGTTGTAATTCGGGGTAACACGGGTAGAACCCATATAGGTCAGTGTCATCAGCGTACCGCCGTTCTCGACCATCAGTGGATGCGCCCGACGGGCGACGTCGATGAAGCTATAGGCCGAAATGTCGAGCGAGTTCTTGAAGTTGGCGCGGCTCGTATTGAGAATCCGGCCCTGCAGTTCCGACTTGTCGGAAAACGCAATGGCGTGAACGACGAAATCAATCGTCGACCAACGGGCTGCAAGCTGTTCAAAGGCGGTATCGAGCGAGGCGTCATCGGTGACATCCACATCGACCATGAAATCCGAACCGACACTCGCCGCCAGCGGTTCCAGCCGCTTGCCGAATGCTTCGCCTTGATAGGTGAAGGCAAGCTCTGCGCCCGCTTCGGCCATCGCCTTGGCGATCCCCCAAGCGATGGAGCGTTCATTGGCGACGCCCATGATCAGACCGCGTTTGCCCTGCAACTGTCCCGACATCTTCAACCTACGTACTTAGACAACAACATAGACCCGTTGGTGCCGCCAAACCCGAAGGAGTTGGTCATCACCGTATCAAGATTTGCATTCTCCACCAGTTCGGTGGCGATTTCCTCCGGTTTCAGCGCAGGATCGAGTGTTTCCACGTTGATCGACGGAATAATGAAATCGTCCCGCAGCGCGAGGAGGCAATAGATCGCCTCTTGAGCACCGGTCGCCCCTTGGCTGTGGCCGGTCATGGACTTGGTGGAGCTGACGGGCGGTGTGCTGCCTTCGCCAAAGACGCGCCGCACGGCTTCGATCTCGCCCACATCGCCCACGGGCGTCGAGGTGCCATGCGCGTTGATGTAGCTGACGGTGCGGCCTTCCGGCAACGTTCTCAGCGCGCCGCGCATTGCGCGTTCGCCACCCTCGCCCGACGGTGCGACCATGTCGGCCCCATCCGAGGTGGCCGAGAATCCAGTGACCTCGGCATAGATCGTAGCCCCACGAGCCAAAGCCCGTTCCAATGGTTCGAGCACGACCATCGCGCCGCCGCCCGAAATTACGAACCCGTCGCGTCCGGCGTCGAATGCCCGCGACGCTTTCTCAGGCGTGTCGTTGTATTTCGATGACATCGCGCCCATCGCATCAAAGAGGCAAGAGAGCGTCCAGTCCAGTTCCTCGCCACCGCCTGCGAACATCACGTCCTGCAGACCCAACGCCACCTGCTGGGCCGCCATGCCGATGCAATGCAGCGAGGTCGAGCAGGCCGAGGTGATCGAAAAGTTCATCCCTTTGATCTGGTAGGCGGTCGCAAGATTGGCGCTCACCGTCGAGGACATGGTTTTCGGAACCGCAAACGGCCCGATCCGCTTGGTGGCCCCCGTGCTCAGAACCGATTGATGTGCCGTCAACATTGCGCTGGTCGATGGCCCGCCTGACCCGGCGATCAAGCCCGTCATCGGGTTCACCACTTCCTCCGGAGTAAGCCCCGCATCCGCAATCGCCTGCCCCATCGCGATATGCGCATAGGCCGCGCCCGGCCCCATGAAGCGCAGCGTGCGCTTGTCCACATGGTCAGCCACATTCAGATCAATCGCCCCGGCCACTTGGGACCGGAACCCATGTTCGGCCATATCCGCATTTGCGGTGATCCCGGAGCGGCCTGCTTTCAGGCTCGCAGCCACTTCTTCGGTATTGTTCCCGATGGATGAAACAACCCCCAATCCTGTCACGACAACACGGCGCATCACGGCTCCTTACAATTGTTGCATGCGTGTGTAGGGGAAGGCGGGGGGTGGGGGCAAGCAGATTGGCGGCGGTCCAGCCTTGCGACCTTGCGCAAATCAGAGGCACTGACTGTTCCCGTCCGGGCAGCACAGGCAGTATCGACAGGGACAGTCGATAAACGGCATGTCACGACTGATTTTTCTGTTGCGCGCGCTGGTCGCAACCACGACACACGCGCCAATCCAGCATTGAACAGGCTGCCACCCATGACTGATCATCCTCGCCTTCTTGACCGCCCGGACTGGCTTTATCTGCTGCGTGATTACTACGAGCTTTACCGCCGCCTCTCTGCCGGCGGCAGCGCAAAGATTCGCACACATCAAAAGAACGTGCGCGAAAGCATCAACCGCGTGATCAAGGCGAATGCAGAAGTGCGCGAGCTTGAGCCGGTCTCCAAGCCAGTGTCTGCGCATCTCAGGCGGGCTCTCGACAATGGACGAATGGAACGCCACGCGCCCTTCATTCGCGCCCTGGAAAGCGTCCAGCAGCATTTTGTCTGGCAGTATGGATATGAAAAGGTCCCGCGTGGACTGGAACAGAAATACGCGTATGCAGAACTGGCAGGACCAACAGGCCCGGTGATCACCGACGAAGTGATTTTAGGGCTGGTTCTGTTTGCGCCGGGCTGCACCTATCCGGCCCATGCCCATAGCGGCATCTCGGAAAGCTACATCTGCCTGTCCGGTGCTGTGTCCGAAAACGATCAAGGGGTTTATGCGCCGGGGTCGCTGATCTTCAACCCACCCGAACAGCGCCATCGTATCACGGTTGCGGATCAGAACCCGGCTTTGCTGTGCTACGCATGGACCGGTGAGCGAGAAAAGCTTGCAAACCAGAAGATGGTGTTTTCGCGCGGCCCTAAAAAATAATATCGTTGCCCCGCGATCCTCAGCTTTCGGACAGGGCAACCTTCATGTCTTTCACCTGATAGATGGTCTCTCCATCCGCTTCGACCCGGCCGTCTGCCACGCCCATTGTCAAGCGGCGCGTCTGGATTGCCTTGGTGAAATCTACGTAATAGGTCAGCATTTTGCGGTCTGGCCGCACCATGCCAGTCAGTTTGACTTCCCCGACACCCAGCGCATAGCCGCGCCCTTGCCAACCGCGCCAGCCCAGGTTGAAGCCGGTCAACTGCCACAAACCATCAAGCCCAAGACACCCCGGCATGATCGGATTGCCCGGAAAATGGCAGTCAAAGAACCAGAGGTCAGGTGAGATGTCGAACTCTGCCACGACGTGGCCTTTGCCATGTTCACCACCATCACCGGAAATGTCGGTGATCCGGTCCATCATCAGCATCGGCGGCTCGGGAAGCTGAGCATTGCCCGGCCCGAACAACTCACCCCGCGCGCATTTCAAAAGATCGTCACGGTCAAAGCTGCTTGGAAATTCGGTCATGGCGGATTGGGCTCCCGGATGGATTGGCAAGTCCAGTGTCCTCTAGCACCGCGCCCACAAAGCACGCAAGACCAACGCGGGGACAGGCCTGAGACAAGTTGTTGCAAGAAATTTATTTGAACTGCGAGCCATTCGCACCCTATATG
>QCWH01000017.1:25127-74067 GCA_003149565.1 Marivita sp. XM-24bin2
AACGTCTGGCATGTCTTCACGATCCATTGAACGCGGAACCGACTGGTTGTCCAAGGGGGGTGTCCGCCCGACCCGGCAGCGGGTGGCGTTGGCGTCTTTGCTCGTCGGGGATGGTAAAAACCGTCACGTGACTGCCGAAAGTCTCTTCGCCGCCGTACAAGAAACCGGAGAACAGGTGTCGCTCGCCACTGTTTATAACACATTGAGGGCATTCTGCGACGCGGGCCTGATGCAGGAAGTGACTGTTGATGGGGCCCGCAGTTATTTCGATACCAATACCCATGACCACCCGCATTTCTTTTGGGAAGATGAAGGGCGCCTGACGGATGCCCCGGCTGATCAGCTTGAGATCGCGCGCATCCCCTCGCCTCCCGAAGGCGCCGAGATTTCCAGCGTCAACGTGGTCATCAAGCTACGCCGCACCTGATATGCGCCGGGTTCATTCCCGGCGTTGGCGTCGGGTTTGAGGGACAGGCTCAAAGTAGCATAAGCTCTTTAGGCGTGCCGTACGGCCCGAAATACAACAAGTTTTTCCAATTTCGTGCATCCCGATTACGCAGCTCCGCTGCAATCGCATGTTTCTCGCCAAATCCCTGATTTCGCGGCACCTTCCTACCCTGACGCTGCTCCAACCAAGCGGACTACAGCCCGTCCGCCAACGCTAAACTTTTCAACAAACTCAGCGTTTAACACCGCATTCACACCTCACTCCGCATCAACCGCTCTGGGGGCGTTTTGAATGAGGGGTGTGGGGTATGGAACCTTTGGTAGACGTATTTGGGACGCAGACGTCTTCGGCTGGTTTGTCGTTTGGTTTGCGCGGGGTTGTAGATTGGAGTGTTCAGCAGCCGTTTTTGGACGTGTTCAAGACCTCGCGTGCGTGGCTTGGGCATAGCGAGAGCCAGTGGGGGGCCTATCAGGCCGAGGATCTGGCCGGGATGGGTCTTCTGGATGCCAATGGCTGGATCACCGATCTGCCTGCGGGTGTCGACCGGGTCGAGACGTTCATCCTCACCGAGATGCCGGCGGAGGCGCAGTATACGGCGGGCACCTACCGGCTGAGCTATGATGGTGCGGGCGAGCTTCATGTTCATGGCGCCGAGATCGTGTCGCAATCGGATGGCGAGATCTGGTTCAACTACACCCCCACCGGCGAAGGCATGGTTGTGGTGTCGATCTCTGACACCGATCCGCAGAATACCGGCAACTACCTGCGCAATATTGAGGTGGTCAAGCAGGAGTACATCCCGGCCTTTGAGGCGGGTGCGCTCTTCAACCCGCTCTGGCTCGAGGTGATCGGTGACGCCCAGGCGCTGCGCTTCATGGATTGGCAGGAGACCAACGAATCCACCATCCGCAGCTGGTCTGACCGTCCCACACCCGACACCTACAGCTATTCCGAAGGTGTGCCCCTTGAGGTTATGGTCGCGCTGGCCAATGCCACCGGCACCGAGCCCTGGTTCAACATCCCCTGGAATGCCGACGAGACCTATATCCGCAATTTTGCAACCTATGTGCGCGACAATCTCGACCCCGATCTGCGCGCCCATATCGAGATGTCCAACGAGGTCTGGAACTGGATGTTCGAGCAGGCCCGTGATGCCGCCGCCGCCGCAGAGGCGCGCTTTGGTCAGGACCTCGGCGATGGCTGGATGCAGGAATACGGCGCCCGCGCAACCGAGATGGCGCGTGTCCTCGACCGTGTCTATGCCGGGTCCGAGGATCGGCTGGTCAAGGTCATCGCCACCCATACCGGCTGGCCGGGGCTGGAAGAATCGATCCTGCAGGCCCCCGCATGGCAGGCTCTGAGCCCGGCCAATGAAGCCCCCTACCTCTCCTTCGACACCTACGCGATCACCGGATATTTCAGCGGCGGTCTCGGCACCGATGCCAAGGCGCCCCTGGTGCTGGACTGGATCGCCCGGAGCGAGGCCCAGGCCCGCCAGGACGCCTCCGCCCTCGGTCTGAGCGGCAGCGCCGCCGAGGCCTATGTCGCCGAACACCGCTTCGATCTGGCTGTGGACCTGGCGGTGCGCGAGTTGCGTGACGGCTCGGTCACCGGCGATAACGAGGATTCCCTGCAGCACCTGTTCGAGATGTTCGCCTACCACAAATCGGTGGCCGAGGCGCATGGTCTCGATCTGGTGATGTATGAAGGCGGCACCCATGTGGCCGGCGTCGGGCAATGGCTCAACAACGATCAGCTCACCGAGTTCTTCACCCATCTCAACTATTCCGAGGGTATGGGCCAGCTCTACACCGAACTGCTCGCAGGCTGGGAAGACGCAGGCGGGACATTGTTCAATGCCTTTGTCGATGTCTCCGAGCCCAGCAAATGGGGCAGCTGGGGATCGCTGCGCCACCTGCAGGACAGCACCGCGCGCCATGATGCCGTGGTGGCCTTCATGGACAGCCATCCCGCCCCCGCCACCATGAAGGATGGCACCTGGGGCAACGCCGATTTCGACTTTGGCCCCGTGCCGACCCCTGCGCCCGCGCCGGAGGACGAGGACGGCCCCGCGCCGACCCCGGTGCCCGAACCCACACCGGCACCTGTGCCCCTGCCAGGGCCCACGCCAGAGCCCACGCCGGAGCCTGTGGCCGATACGGGTACAGAGATCCGCGAATATGTTTTCGGCAACGGGCTGTTCGCTCTTGCTGACAACGCCCCCGAGCATTCGGTCCCTCACTGGATGGTGCAGATGGCCGCCCAGTCCGGCATCTCCTATGCCACCTCGATCCAGACCGGCATGCTGACCCAGCATGATGACCTGCCGGCCAGTCCCACGCTGTGGCTGGATGGCGTCGAAAACGCCTGGGACCCGGAGGCAGGCCAGAGCTTTGCCGAAGCCGGTTTCAACCAGATCACCCTCTCGCCGGCGAACTATGTGCAGGATCAGTCCCCTGACAGCCCCTATTGGCATGAGCCCGGCACCTCGCCGCTCGAGGCAGCGCTGCGCATCATCGACTGGGCCGAGACCCGTGCCCCCGGCGCCACAATCAACATCTATGAGACCTGGCCAGAGATGGACGGCTACCCGGATGTCCCGGTGCAGCTTGACGCCTGGAGCGACAGCATGACCGGCGAATGGCATGGCTGGTGGGTTGCCCTCACCGAGATGATCCAGCAGGCCCGCCCCGATCTCGACGTGCGCCTCATCCCCGTTGGCAGCCGCGTCGCAGAGATGATCAGCACGCCCGCCCTCGGCCTGCAAACCCTCACCGCCGAGGACCTCTTCCTCGACGACGGCGGCCACGCAACACCAACCCTCTCCTTCCTCACCTCCCTCATCCACTTCACAACACTCACAGGACAACTGCCCCCACAAAACCTCCAGCTCCCAAACACACTCCACCCAACCGTCGCTCAAAACTTCCAGAACATCTCCCAATGGATCACCCAAAAACAATTCGTCAATAATGGGGGAGGTTTGCCATCCCCGCTGGTCGATCCGTTTTCGGAAGGAAATGATACCGGGGAGGACGGCGAAAAACCTGTTTTCGAGTGGGTCGGCACGGAAGACGACGACCTTTTTCAACCGTCCCCAAGAGACTTGGCGCTTGATGGGCGCAATGGGTTTGACACGGTGCTTCTTCCCGGAGACCAGACCTCCTATACGCTGCGCATCGCGGACGACACCGTTCTCATCGAAGACCGACGCGTTGGTGACACTGCAAAGTCTTTGCGCAACATCGAACAGATTGATTTCGAACGGGAAGTCGCCCCGTTTCCTGCGGACGGCATATCTTCTGCGATGTTCGACGGGATGGCCATGCTGGATCAGACCGCAATCACCAATCTTACGGAACTCTACATCGCCTATTTCAATCGAGCCCCGGATGCGATCGGATTGTTTTATTGGGGGGATCAATTGGCAGGTGGGCTGAGCTTTGACGACATCGCTGACCTGTTTTTCGACCAACCGGAAACGCGAAGCCTTTACGGTACCCTGGAGGACATGCCCTCTTTCGTCGCTTCGGTCTATTTGAATGTGCTTGGCCGTTTGCCGGATACGGAAGGACTGGATTTTTGGCTGAATGTGCTGGAGGACGGCAACGGGCTTGCCCCCGCGCGTTTTATTCAGGCAATCCTCGCCGGTGCCAAAGCCGAGACCGGCAGCCCGATCGATGCCGCCTATTTGGCCAATAAGGTGCTTTTGGGAAGCCATTTCGCAGTCACACGCGGCATGTCTGATCTGGATAACGCGATGGCAGTGATGCAGGGCTTCGACGGAACCGAAGCCAGCCTGCGGGACAGGCTGGCGCAGAGCGATGCGATCTACGCTGACATCCTTTCCGGGACCGAAGATGAATTTCTGATGCAATTGGTGGGGATCGCTGATGCGGCAATGATCGAATGAGCGATCCCGAAGGTCTCGCCGCGCAAGCACGCGTCGCCAAAGAGTGGCACTCCGCCGGGGAAGTATATGAAATAACGTAATTTTATGCATTACGCGATCCCTGGGGTGATCAATTTGGGCGAAAGTGCCTCAGTGCTGCCCGTTTTTGGCACCCGTGGATTAACAACTGGTGAAGCCACTCCGGGAACTGCGTCGAATTCGACAGAGGCGTGAAATTTGATTGCTTGGAATCAGGTCCTCTGTGAAAGTAATGGGTGATGGTGGGCAGCGTGCTACGCGCTGTCCGAATAGGGAATACGGTGAAAATCCGTGACTGCCCCCGCAACTGTAAGCGGTGAGTGCTTCGCGCAAGACCACTGGGCTAATGGCCTGGGAAGGTGCGATCCGCATGATGACCCGCAAGTCAGGAGACCTGCCATCATATGTGAACTGAACCCGGGCGGGGTGCACCGGAGGTCGATATGCCGAGCACTGTTGTGGTGCGATCTATGGACACGACCTCTATGCAGCCCGTCTCAGCGCGGAGGGCGCTTTATGTCGATCGAACGAACCCTGACCCAGCTTCAGGTCAACCCACGCACAGCGGAACGTGCACGGGAAATTGGGCAGTTGGGCTATATGCAATGGTTGGGCAGCTTAGCACCGCAGGCCTGTTACCTGACCGAGGCAACCTGTGCCTATATGGCGGCGGCGCCATTCAAAGACACTGACCCAGCGGTGGCGGAGTTTTGTGCTTTACTCAAAACCTCTCTGGATGCGCCGCTGACACCGCTTGAACTGGCCTTGCCGAAACCACGCAGGCGCGGTGGGGCCAGGGAGCGTCGCTTGTCGTTATAGCCCCGAAGGGGCGGCGGCGGCTTCGAAAGCGGCGGCTGCCTCTTCCGTCATGGGATCCGACAGCAGACTGCGGGCGACATCCGGTGCAAGGGTAAAACAATCGAGCCCGCGCATGGCAAGCGCCACCATTTGCTCGGCATTGCGGAGCGAAGCGACAAGGATGCGCGGCGCGCCGCCGGAAATGACCTGCATCTGCTCCAGGCGTTCAAGCGCAGGCAGACCGGCTTCGTCCATGCGGCCAAAATACGGGGCCGCGAACTCGGCACCCAAAGTCTTGGCGACGAAAATCTGCTTGGGGTCGTAGACCGCTGTCAGAAGGATTGGGCCACCAAGCGCCATGATCGCCGGTACGGCGCGCAGGGCCTCCGGTGTCATCGGGATCTTGACCACTGTTTGCATGCCGACCTTGGCGCCCGCCTCGTAGAGCCGACTTGCCCAGTCAACGTAGGTTTCGACAGGGCCAAACACCTGCGCGTGCAACTCCCGCGCGCCTAGATCATGCGCATTTTGGGCCATCTCGGTCCAGTTGATCGCTGGGTACTCAAGCCCTGCACGCTGCGCCAAAAGCGGGTTGGTCGTGATGCCTTTGAAAACGCGCGTCGGCATGAGGGCTGACCATGCTTGCCGGTCGGCCGTGTCGAGATATAGGTCCATGAGATCAGCCTGCCGCAGCCATCGCTGTGTCAAGTTCGGCCAAAGTTGGCGGATTGCATCCAGCTCGACTGCAGTTGATAGCCGCGGCCATGCCTGCGCGGCGGATCAGCGCCTCGAGGTGTTCTGCGTTCAGCTCGTTCAGAGTATCAGCCGACAAGGCAGACATGCGCGCCAAGCCCGCAAGCAGGGTCGCCATAAACGTGTCACCAGCCCCCACCGTGTCGACAAGCCCGGGAACCGGCGGTGCAGGAATATCGACGCTCATATCGCCACGCATCGCGGTTGCGCCATCGGGGCCTTTGGTCATCACCACCAACGCGGCAGAGGTTTGCGCGTGGACATGATCCAGCGCCTTGTCCTGCGGCATGTCCGGGCACAGGCCTTCAAGGTCTTCGTCGCTCAATTTGAGCACATGCACCGCCTTCATCATGCGAAAGATCCGCGCGCGATAGGCGTCTATATCGGTGATGACGGACAAGCGGACGTTCGGATCCAGCGAGACAAGCGTGCCTGCCGCATATGCGCTTTTGCAGGTCTCTTCCCAGGCATCCGCATCCGCCCCGTCTGTCAGGGCCAGCGATCCCGTATGGAGTGCGCGTGTTTCCGACGGCATCGCAGCCGTCAAAGATGCTGCGCTTATCCGGCGCTCGGCTGTGCCATCGCGTTCAAAAACGTAGGATGGAATGCCGTTGGTGACGGTGACGCGTGCAATTGTTGTCGGAGCATCGACACGCCCTCCGGCGAGCTTAACACCGGACGAAACCAATGTGTCGGCGAGAATGTTCCCCCAAGTGTCCGTGGAAATCGGTGTCAGATAATGCACGTCCGCCTGTTGTCGCCCAAGCGCCATCGCAACATTGAACGGCGAGCCGCCAGCGAGGGCTGACACTTCGCCGTCGCGGGTGACGTGATCAATAAGGTTTTCACCGCCAACGCAGATAACGGGGCTTGCAGTCATGACAGGGCTTTCCGGCTTAGTGGTTCACTTCGTATTGAGATTGACGTCAGGCAACGTATCCAGCGCCTGCTTAAGCGCATTGCCCCACTGAGTCGAGATTGCCTGAAACTCTGGATTGTCTGCTTCGACTCGGCCGACGTACTTTTTTTCAAGGCTGTCTGTCTTGTAGCAGAAGTAATCGAGCGGTGCGCCAACGGACAAGTTGGCCTTCAGCGTGGAGTCGAAGCTGACAAGCAAGAGCTTGAGTGCATCGGCAAAATCCAGTTCCGGGTCATAGGCGCGCACAAGGATCGGGCGGCCATACTTGATTTCGCCGATCTGGAAGAACGGCGTGTCCTCTCCGGCCTCAATGAAATTGCCCTGGGGGTAGATAAGGAAAAGACGCGGAGGACTTCCGGCAATTTGCCCACCAAGGATCAATGTGGCTTCAAAAGCGCTATCGGCGCGTTGCCCGCCTTCCTTCAATCCTTTGATCACTTCGCGAAGAGTATCGCCAACCATGCAGGCTGCCTGAAACATCGACGGCGCTTTCATAAGCGATGGCGAACGATCTTCAGGTTGTTTGCTGCGCTCGTCCAACAGGCTGACCACTGCCTGGGTGGTGGCGAGATTTCCTGCCGACATGAGGGTTAGCACGCGCTCGCCCGGCTCTTCCCAGATCGTCATCTTTTTGAAGGTCGAGATGTTGTCCAAACCCGCGTTGGTGCGCGTATCTGACATGAAGACCAAGCCGCTGCGCAGCATCATTCCAACGCAATATGTCACTTGGGGGCCTTTATTGCTGAACCACGTTGATGCGGACGTCGAGTTCTTCGTTCATGCCGCCAATCCGTGTACCAGATATCGGGGCTGCATCGGAATAGTCCAGCCCCGTTGCAACGCGCACATAGCGTGTGTCGGGTGAAACACCGTTGGACACGTCAAAACCGACCCAGCCAAGCCCGTCGACATGTACCTCGGCCCAGGCATGCATAGCTTCTTGCGTGGTGGTTTCATTCAGCATCAGGTAACCGCTGGCGTATCGGGCTGGCAATTTCAGCGCCCGTGCGCAGGCGATCAGGATGTGGGTGTGATCCTGGCAAACACCCTGCCCCGCCGAAATCGCGTCTTCAGCACTCCAGTCAGGGGACGAGACACCCAAGGTGTATGGCAGCTGAGTACGTATCCTCTCCGACAGTGCATGCAAATCCGAGATATCCGGTTCTGAACTCATGCCTCTGATCAGGGCACGCGTGCCAGCGCCTGCTTCGGTCCTCGGCGTGGTCAGGCAATATAGCCACAGCGGCGTCATTCCATGATGTGGTCCAAGCACACCGGCCGTGTCCGTGATCTCAACCTCTCCCTTACAGATCACCGACATTTCGGTGATATGCGCGTCAAAGCTGATCAATTCGGTGGTGTTGTGATGGTGATCCTCAAAGCTGAGTTCCTTGCGGCCGCCTTCAATGCGCGTTTCCCACGAGATCACGGATTGATTGTACGAGGACTTCGGCGTCTTCCGCAGTTGCTGCAACCCGTAAAGCACCGGAGTGTCAAAACGGTAGAGCGTGGTATGTTCAATCTTCAGGCGCATAAGCGGACGGTGTGATGTGTCTCAGGCATAGAACCGGAAATCCTGTTCGATCTGACGTGAAATGCCAGATAAATCCTCAAGGGTTGTTTGAAGAAACTCATGCAACCCATATTCAAAGATATCGTCAATGCTCTTGGTCGTGAGCCTGTCTTTCAGTGCTCCGACCATCGCCAGCGATACCTCTCCGGCATCATCTTCGCTGCCCAGATATTCCAGGTTATCACACAGCTTACCGGCACAAAACGCAAGTGATCGGGGCATTCGCCGGTCGAGGATCAGGAAAGCTGCGATTTCGCGTGGCCCGCCGCCTGCCCCATATTCCATCCGGAACCCGCCTTTGGCCGAGACTGAACGCAGTATGGATTCCCACTGCACGTTGTCGATGGATGTCCCGACCGCCCGCGCCGAGGGCAGCAACACGTAGTATTTCACATCAAGGATGCGGGCGGTGTTGTCCGCGCGTTCAAGGAACGTACCAAGACGGGCGAAATCGTATATATCATTGCGCAGCATCGTGCCATGCGTCACCCCCCGGACCAATGCGGCGTGATGGCGGATCAATCGCAGAACACTGGGCAAATCGCGTTCCGACACCTTGCGCGCAAGCGTGGTCTTCAAAGCCATGTAAGCCGAGTTCACAGCCTCCCACACTTCCCCGGTTATGGCCGTGCGGACCAGACGCGCATTTTGGCGCGCTGCATTTACGCTGGACACTACCGAAGACAGGTTGTCCTTGCTCCGCAGCATCCAGTCGACTGCGAGATCGCGCGAAATCTCATCATGCGCAGAGCGGAAGCCATCCAGGCAATCGGCAGATTGCAGGACCGACGCCCATTCGTCATCGCCTTGATTCAGTCGCGTCAGAGCAATGCGCTGTCCCGTTTCGATCAAACGCGCGGTGTTCTCGGCCCTCTCCATGTAGCGATACATCCAGAAGAGGCCATTGGCGGTTTTTCCCAACATCGCGTTACTCCTCCAGAACCCAGGTGTCTTTGGTGCCACCGCCTTGCGACGAGTTGACAACCAGAGACCCTTTCTTGAGAGCAACGCGGGTCAGACCGCCTGGAGTGATTTTGATGCCGTCCGGGCTGACCAGAACGTACGGCCTCAGATCGACGTGACGCGGCGCAAGCCCTGTTTTCGAGAAAATGGGCACGGTCGAAAGGCTCAGCGTCGGCTGCGCGATATAGTTCTTTGGGCGGGCCTTGAGCTTTTTTCGGAAGGTCGCGATGTCCTTCTTGGTCGCGGTCGGACCGATCAGCATGCCGTATCCGCCTGAGCCGTGAACCTCCTTGACCACCAGATCTTCGAGATTGTCGAGCACATAGGCGAGCGCTTCGGGTTCAGAGCAGCGCCATGTCGGCACGTTCTGAAGCAATGGGCGTTCGCCGGTATAGAACTCGACGATTTCCGGCATGTAGGAATAGATCGCCTTGTCGTCGGAAATCCCCGTCCCCGGCGCGTTGGCGATGGTGATCCGACCGGCGCGGTAGACATCCATGATACCCGGTACACCCAATTGGCTTTCCGGGTTGAAATTCAGCGGATCAAGGAAGTCATCATCGACCCGGCGATAGAGCACGTCGATGGGTTTGTAGCCACGCGTGGTACGCATTGCGACACGTCCGTCGATCACCCGAAGGTCATGTCCTTCAACAAGCTCGACACCCATCTGGTCGGCAAGGAAGGCGTGTTCGAAATAGGCAGAGTTATAGATCCCCGGCGTCAGCACAGCGACAGTCGGGTCGCCACCCGTCATTGCAGGCGCGCAAGCCGCAAGTGACCGGCGCAGGTCGATCGGGTATTGCTGCACTGGCTGCACCCGGTTCTTTGAGAAAAGCTCGGGGAACATCTGCAGCATCGTCTCCCGGTTCTCGAGCATATAGCTCACGCCGGATGGGGTGCGTGCGTTATCTTCGAGAACGTAGAACTCCCCCGGCCCGGTGCAGACCAAGTCTATACCGACGATATGCGTATAGACGCCGCCCGGCACATCGACACCGATCATCTTTGGTTGGAACGCTTCGTTCTGCAAAATCATGTCGCGGGGAATGCGCCCTGCCTTCACGATTTCCTGAGTATGATAGATGTCATGCAGGAAGGCGTTGATCGCCCTCACCCGCTGTTCGATCCCGCGCGACAACTTGGCCCATTCTGCGCCTGAGATGATGCGGGGAATGATATCAAAGGGGATCAAGCGCTCTTCAGCTTCGGCCCGGCCATAGACATTGAAGGTGATGCCGGTCAGGCGGAACAGGTCTTCCGCCTCCCGGTTCTTAGCCCTCAACCGCTTTGGGTCTTCCTGATCGAACCAGTTACAAAAGTTCTTGTAGGGAGCGCGAACTTGCGCATCACGGCCCCACATTTCATCAAAAACAGAGTTTTCAGACATATGTTACGGTTGCTCAGTGCTTTCCGGAGTGCAAGACGATGCAGCGATCAAGACCAATATGCGCACAAAAACCTTGCGATTTGCCTATTTATTGAGCGATTTCAGCTGTAGAGGATCATGCGGGCCGCATACCACACTATGCGCTCACCTATTGCGAGAATGCGTCAGCCCAGCCCAGGCAGCCATGTCGCCAGTGGCGGGAACAGAATCAAAAGCGCGACTACGAGCAGTGAGCAAAGGATGAACGGAATTGCAGCGCGATAGATCTCGCGCATTGTCGTGTTCGGCGGCGCGACGCCCTTCATCACAAAGAGCAGCAGTCCGAAGGGCGGTGTCGTGAAACTGATTTCCAGCGCCAACAGCATGATCAAACCGAACCAGATTGGATCGAACCCCAAGGTTTGCGCCAATGGGAAAAAAATCGGCACGGTCAGCAGCATGATCGATATCTGCTCCATGAACATACCAAGCACCAGCAGCACACCGAACATCACCAACAGCATAAGGGTTGGATCAAGATCGAACCCGGTCGCCCAGTTTATCAGACCACGCGAGGCACCCGAGAACGCCAGAAGCTGGCTGAAGGTCGCGGAACCGAACACGATCAGGTAGGCCATCAGCGTTACACGCAGCGCACCACGCACCGATCTCTTGACTGCGTCCCATGTCAGGCAGCGGTAGAACGCGGCGAGGATCAGCACGCCCAGCGCACCAAAGGCCGCCGCTTCGGACGGGGTGACAATGCCGTTGATCATCATGATGACGATGGCGACCATCAGGCCGATCATCGGCACCACGTCGCGCATCAAAATCCCGAGCTTCTCTCCCGCTGTCATCGGATCTACATCGTAAGCAGGGGCGGCATGCGGGTCGAGTTTGGTCTGCAGGTAGATCGTCGCGACGTAGAAGCTGGCAAGAATCAAGCCGGGAATGACCCCGGCGATCAGCAGCGCCCCGACATCTATCTTGGCAAGTGTCGCGAGCAGCACAGCGAGCGCCGAAGGCGGGATGATGATTGCCAGACCGCCGGTTCCGAGAATTGGACCGATGGACATATGGCTCTTGTAGCCTCGCCGGTTCATTTCCGGCACCATGAGCGAGCCCAAGAGCGCAGTTGACCCCATCGACGATCCCGACAGCGTAGAGAAGCCGGTTCCGCCCAGAACAGTCACGTAGCTCAGCCGCCCCGGCAGCCGTCCCAGAAGCTTGTCGATGGCCGAGAACATGCGACTGCCCAACCCGGTCTGGAAAAAGATCTCGCCCATGAGCAGGAACAATGGGATCGGCACCAGCGCAAAGATCGTCAGCGCCCCCCAGCCATTGTTCAGAAGCGCAACGACGCCCCGGTCGCCGCCCATGAACACCCATGCGCCGATGATATTGGCGGCAAGAAAGGCAAGCGCGACGGGCATGCCAATTGCCATAAGGAGCATGATACTGCCAACCAGCAGACCAAGAGCTTCGAACCATTCCATTATTCGTGAATCCCCGCTTCACCCGAGTGCATGAGATCAGACCCGACCACGAACCGCGAGAATTCGATTGCCATCACCGAAAAGGCGATGGGAAAGGTTACGGTCAGCAGCCAACGGGGATAGTAATAGGCGCGCACGTCATAATTGTTGCGCTCGATATTTGTCAGGAAAAGCTGCAACCCGTACCACGCAAGGATGACGCAGACGAGCACACAGAGCGCCGCCACCATCCGGCTCACAAACCGCCGCAGCGACCCCGGGAGGGCAGCGGTTAAAAGCTCGATATGCACATGGCCTTTTTCGCGCACCAACCAAGGCGCACCGAGCATCGTCATGTAAAGGATGCCGTATTCAGCAGAGGTGAACAGCCATGCAAACGGCTGAAGCCCCAGATTTCGCATGAGAACGGACACAACCACCGACACCATCAGCCAGACAAGGGTCACGGCTGCGATGAAAGCCATCGTGTAAAGCAAAGCGTCGTAGACGCGGATCACGGCGCGCATGGTGTCATCCGTTTGAGGCAGGCGGGCCGGGGCATGTGCCCCGGCCCGATGGTCTTACTTGTCTGCAGCCGGATCGTAGAACTTGGCGATCAGATCGTCATAGCTCGCAACAGACTGCGGCTCGGCTTCCATAAGCTCTTTCATCCGCTCCCATGTGGTTTCGCGTGCGGCGGCAAGGTAGTTGGCTTTCGCCTCGCCTTCGAGTTCGACCACCTTCATGCCAGCGGCATCAAGAGCTGCGAAATCCTCGTCACGCTTGCCACGCAGAGCGTTCACACTGTCAATCTCGTGCTGGATCGCGGTGTCCTGAAGGATGGTCTTGGCTTCGTCGCTGAGCCCTTCCCACGTGTCGAGGTTTACGATCACGCCAAGGTCGGTCGAGAAGAAGCACGGCTCGATCCGATAGTTCAGGAACTCGTTCCATTTGAGATCGATGAGGCCAATCTGCGTCCAGCCTGTTGCGTCAACAACGCCGTTCTGAAGTGCGGAATACACCTCGCCGGTCGGAAGGTCGATCACCTGTGCTTCGAGATAGTTGGTAAAGAACGCATTGTAGACCGCGTTGCCACGCAGGCGCAGGCCGTCCACTTCGAGGTTGCCTTCGCCATCAAAGGACGGCTCGTTTCGGGTCCAGAGGTTGTAGCACACACCGCTGTCGAACCAGCCAAGGTACTTGAGGCCCATGCGTTCTTGATGGATTTGATCGATCAACTCGATCCCGCCGTTCTCACGGGTCTCGATGGCAGTCAGATTCGACGCCACAAGCGCGTCTTTTTCGGGCAACGCACCGCCGTAGAAGGATCCGGGCGTGTAGACCATGTCAACGATCCCGTCGCGCACCGCATCGGGCTGTTGGAACATTCCGATGGCCTCGGGACCGCCGCGCACTTCGATCTGAATCACGCCTTCGCCCGCCTCGTTCACCTTGTCCACGAAGGACAAAAAGCTTTGCGTGTAGATCAGCGTTTCGGGAAACGCGTGGACCGCTGTAATGGTCTCTTCCGCCTGGGCCACGGACCCAAGCAGCACGCCACCGGCGACGCAACCTTTGAGCAAGTTCATAGTCATGGATAGTTCCTCCTACACCCTTTCGGCCGTCATGGCCTGTGTTACTGCGAAACGGTGTCCCGCCCCGCGCTCCTGAAGTTGGTCTGTTGGACTGGTATGGCCCACGGCATCCGCTGGACGTGCTGCGCCCGGAATGCCGCGATGGCCTGTTTATGGTTCTGAGTCAGGTCGATATCGTCCCAACCGTTGATGAGTTTTTGCTGCCAAACGTCGTCAATCGTGAAATCAAAGGCCATTTTGCCGAGACGGATATGTCGGTCCAAAAGATCGACGGTAGTGTCGAGAGGCCCCTTCTGAAGTTTACGGATGGCCGCGTCAGCATCTGCCGATGACACCCGTGCGGGCAACAGGCCATTGTTCACCGCGTTGCTTGCAAAGATATCACCAAAGCTTGGCGCGATCACGACGCGGATGCCGAAATCGACCAGTGCATAAACCGCCGCCTCGCGCGAGGATCCGCTTCCGAAATTGCGGCGTGAAATCAGGACGCTGGCATTCGGAACGGCGTTCAGCGGGAAGTCCGAAACCGGTTGTCCGTACGCATCATTACGGGAATCATATAACAGGAAATTTCCGTATCCTTCCGCACGCGGCGTCGACATGAACCGCGCCGGGATCAATTGATCCGTATCGACGTTTTCGCGATCAAGTGCGATGGCGACGCCGCTATGCCGTCTCCATCCTCTCATGCGGGTACCCTCTCTCTTAGCAATTCGCGTACATCTGTCAGATGCCCGGTCACCGCCGCAGCGGCCACCATTGCGGGTGACATGAGGTGTGTGCGCGCCCCGCGCCCCTGACGACCCCGGAAGTTGCGGTTCGTGGTAGAGGCACAACGCTTGCCCGGCTCCACGTGATCTCCGTTCATCGCCACGCACATCGAACAGCCCGACCCAACCCAGTCGAGCCCTGCATCGATGAAGATACGGTCCAGCCCTTCCGCCTCGGCTTGCGCTTTGACCTGTTGCGACCCGGGCGAGACGATTCCCGGCACCTTGGCCCGTCGCCCGGCCAACACTGCCGCTGCCGCGCGCAGATCTTCGATGCGCGCGTTGGTGCAGGACCCTATGAAAACCTGATCCACCGCGATCTGTTTTAAAGCACGCCCCGGCGTGAGTCCCATGTACTCCAGAGCGTTGCGCGCACGTTCAGCAGCAGTACCGGACATTCTGGCAGGGTCAGGAATCGTTGCTGTCACCGGCAAGGCATCCTCCGGCGTCGTCCCCCATGTCACAATGGGTGCGATCTCAGAGGCATCAAGACTGACGCTGACATCGTATATTGCATCCGCCTCTGAAGGCAGTTCGGACCACAGTTCGACCGCGCGTTCCCAATCGACGCCGCTGGGCGCAAAAGGACGGCCTTTGACATAGTCAAAGGTCACCTGATCCGGCGCGATCATTCCGAACCGGGCACCGCCTTCGATGGAAAGATTACAGAGCGTCATCCGCCCTTCCATCGACAGGGATCGCACGGCAGGCCCGGTATATTCGATGGCATGACCCCGCGCGCCATCCGCGCCCAGTTTGGCGATCCACGCCAGCGCAAGATCCTTCGCGCCAACTCCCGGCCCAAGCCGCCCGGTCACGTCGATCCGCATCGCCTTGGGCTTTTTTTGCCAGACCGTCTGCGTCGCCAGAACATGCGCCACCTCGGTCGCACCGATGCCAAAGGCCAAAGCCCCGAAAGCTCCGTGGGTCGAGGTGTGACTGTCGCCGCAATTGATGAGCAGACCCGGCAAGGTCAGCCCCTGTTCCGGTCCGATCACATGCACGATGCCCTGACGCGGATCATCCAGACCGAAGCAGGTGATGCCGTGTGTGTCGGTGTTCGACGCCAATGTCGCGATCATCCGGGCAATCGCGTCCGTCGCAGGCTTGCCGCGCGTCGGCGCATAATGATCGGCCACGCCAAAAGTCAGCCCCGGCTCAGCCACCGGCACGCCGCGCTCTGCGATCTTGGCAAAGGCGTGGTGCGATCCTTCGTGCACCAGATGACGGTCCACCCACAGGAGGCTTGTTCCGTCTTCACGGCGGAGGATTTCGTGGCTCTCCCACAGCTTGTCGAGAAGACGGCGAGCGCTCATTTCGTTGCCCCTCCGATCACCGGCTCCCAATGCCGCGCCTCGCCTGCACCGACACGGGCCAAACTCATCTCGAGACGAAACATGTCGGGCCGGTAGAGGGCAGAAAGGTGTTCGACCCCCTGCCCGTTCGCATCGCGCACGATCCTCTGGACAAAGAGCAGCGGTGAACCGACCGACACCTCAAGCGCCTCGGCCACATCGGGCGTCGCAAGCGCCGCCGTCACGGTCTGGTGAGCACTGGCGACGCTCACCCCACTGCGCTCGAGCAGCCGGAACAGCGGTTGCGTCGCCAAATCCGCCTCGTCATAGCTGACGGCGATCTCTTTGGGCACATAGGTGGTAAGGTGCGAAAACGGCTGACCGCCCGAGGACCGCACACGCACCGCCTTCTGCACATCCGCACCTTCCGAAATGCCCAACGCCTCGGCCACAGCCGCAGGCGCGCTTTCATAGGAAAAGGACAACAGCCGTGCGGTTGTCTTGCGGTCCATTTCGACCAGATGCGGGATCAGTGTCGCGAAATCGGCGGACAGCCTGTGGCCCGCCTGCTCCTGCGCCCGCACGACCGAGCCAGCCCCTGTCTTTTTCTCGATCCAGCCATCGGCGGCCAGCGCCTCAAGCGCACGGCGGATGGTGATGCGGGACACATCGAACTGCTCGGCCAGCTTGTGCTCACCGGGAAGTCGATCACCATCTTTGAAAACACCGTTGGAAATTTCGTCGCGCAGCAACAGGTAAACTCGGCGGGCCTTGCCGCCTTCTGGAAGTCCGGAATGCGCGTTCAGCGTCACGGCAGCGCGACCCCTGTTGGTTGGCGATCCTCACGACCAATGGATGATCCAGCGAAGATTCTTCATTTGTTGGTCTTTCAATATACCAAAACCTGTTATATGAAAAGTGCAGATTTTGGAGAGGGTCATATGCCAATCGTGGAAGCGCACATCCTTGAAGGATACAGCCCCACCGAGAAATCCCGCCTCACTTCAGCTCTCACAGATGCGATTCGATTTGTCGTTCCGGCACCGGATGAGGCGATTACCGTGATGCTGCACGAATACCCGTCCGAGGCCTATGCCCGTGGCGGCCAGCACCGCCAACCGGCCCCAGCCCTGCCCGATCCAGCCCAAATCGTGCGCGATTACCTCGCCGCGATGGAAGCCCGCGATCTGGACACCGCGCAGGGGATGCTGGGCGACGGCTTCCAGATGGTGTTCCCAGCGACCCAGCCGATGACGCAGCTTTCGGAACTGATCGAATGGTCCAAGGGTCGCTACAAGTTCGTCAAGAAAACCTATGAAGGTTTTGACGCCATGCACAGCGGCGGTGTCGCGGTCGTTTACGCGCGCGGCACCTTGTATGGCGAATGGATGGACGGCGCCCCGTTCGAGGGCATCCGTTTCATCGACCGTTTCGAAATTTCCGGAGGCAAGATCGTGCGTCAGGACGTCTGGAACGACATGGCTGAGGTGCACGCGAAATGAGTGCCGCCATCGACCCGATCACCCTCGCCGTTCTGGCTGGACGGATGGAGCAGATCGCCGACGAAATGGACGCGACCCTGTTCCGCGCCGCCTTCAACCCGATCATCGCCGAGGCGCATGATGCGTCACACGGTTTTTACCATGCCGATAGCGGCGACACTCTCGTGCAGGGCAAATCCGGTCTGCCGATCTTCGTCGGGGTCATGGCCTTTGCCGTGAAAGCCGTCATCGACAAAGCCGCCGAGGCCGGTGATCTGGATGATGGCGACATATACATCTTCAACGACGCCCATATGGGCGGCACGCACCTGTCCGACATGCGGCTGGTGCGCCCTTATTTCCGTGATGGGGAGCTGTTCTGCTACCTCGCCAGTGTCGGCCACTGGCACGATGTGGGTGGCGCGGTGCCGGGCAACTACAACCCCTCCGCCACCGAAGCCTTCCAAGAGGCGTTCATCCTGCCCCCGGTCAAGCTGGCCCGCGCCGGCGTGATCCAGCAGGACATCATCGACATCCTCTTGCGCAACACCCGCCTGCCGCAATCGGCGATGGGCGACCTGAACGGACAGTTGGGCGCCTTGGACCTCGGTGTGAAGCGGCTGGACGAGTTGCTAAACGAATACGGGGCCGAGACCGTGTCTGCGGCTTTGAACGCCTTGGGCGACCGCGCCGAAACGCTGATGCGCTCCGAACTGTCGGGTCTGCCGGACGGGCGCTGGGAGGCGGTGGATTACCTCGACAATGACGGGATCACCGATGTTGCCCTGCCGATCAAAGTGGCGCTCGAGATCAAAGGCGACCGGATGGTGCTAGATTTCGAAGGCACCGCACCTGTGACCGCTGGCCCGGTGAACATCGCCTACCCGACCGCCGTGGCGACCGCCTATGTCGCGATCAAACACATCTTCCCCGACCTGCCCGCCAATGCCGGTGTCATGCGCCCGATTGATGTGCGTGTGCCGGACGGGTCGCTGCTTTCGGCCGAATTCCCGGCCCCCGTCGGCGGTTATACCGAAACGATTCTGCGCATGATCGACGTGATTTTCAGCGCCGCGTCCCAAGCCGCGCCAGACCGCGTCGTTGCCAACGCTTATGGCACGATCAATGCGCTTTCCATCGCGGGCAAGCGGGCGAACGGACAGCGCTGGGTGATGTTCAGCTTCTACGGCGGCGGGCACGGCGGAAGCCGCGAGTCGGACGGTCTGAACCATGGAAACGCGCCGATTTCCACCGCGACGATCCCGCCGATGGAAATCCTTGAGGCGGCCTATCCGGTGATGTTCCGCAAATGGGCCCTGCGCCCCGACAGCGCGGGCGCCGGTGCGCATCGCGGCGGTTTGGGCGCGACCTATGAGATTGAAGTGCTTGAAGAAAACGCCGAGGCGTTCCTGTTTGGTGAACGCGGCCGGTTCGCTCCGCAGGGTGTGCAGGGCGGCTGCACAGGGGCGATGAACGTGTTTCACTACGAGCAAGCGGATGGGTGGAAGACCCCGCCGCTGGCGTCGAAAATGCTCGGGATCAAGCTGACCAAAGGCCAGGCGGTGCGCCTGGACACCCCAGGTGGAGGTGGCTACGGCGCAGCGTCCGACCGGGATGCAAGCGCAGTCGCCCGCGACGTGGCGCTGGGATACCTGACACCGGACAAAGCGACCGAGCTTTACGGCCCCGCATGGAAAGAGGTCGCGGCATGAGCAAGATGATCGGCGTTGATGTCGGCGGCACCTTTACCGACGTGTTCGTGCTGGACGAGGCCACCGGCACCGCGACCGTCGCCAAGGTGCCCACGACCCGTCCCGACCAGTCGGGCGGTTTTTTGGATGGGATCGGCCAGCAGGTCGCTGACCTCTCTACCGTCGCGGCGGTTGTGCACGGCACCACCGCCGGAACCAATGCTCTGCTCGAGCGCAAAGGCGCAAAGATCGGCGTGATCACCACTCACGGACTCCGCGACGTTCTTGAAATGCGCCGCCGCGACAGGCCCCGCACTTGGGGCCTGCGCGGCGATTTCGAGCCCGTTGTGCCGCGCAATCTGCGCCTTGAGGTGCCGGAACGAACGCTTGCCGATGGTACGATCCGCACGCCCGTTGATCTGGACGCGGTCAAGGCAGCCGCCAAGCAGTTGATCGACGAAGGCTGTCTGGCGGTCGCGATCCTGTTCGCCAACGCCTATGCAAATGCCGAGAACGAGGCCAAGGCTGTTGAGGCCGTCCGCGCCATGTGGCCCAACGACCATGTGAGCTGTTCGTCGGAAATCCTGCCGGAAATCCGAGAATTCGAACGCTTCTCGACCACCGCGCTGAACGCCTATCTGCAACCCGAAGTGTCGGGCTATATCAACCGTCTGGATCAAGCACTGACCAAGGGCGGGTTCGGCGGCGAGTTCATGATCGTGCAGTCCAACGGCGGCGTCATGGGGACCGACACCGCCTGCCGCCTGCCCATTCGCACGGCCCTGTCCGGCCCCGCCGCTGGCGTGATCGCCGCCGGGCATATCGCGACAACTGCGGGTTTTGAGAACGTCATCACCGGTGACATGGGTGGCACCAGCTTTGACGTGGCGCTGATCGCCAAGGGGCAGTCCATGCTGTCGCCGCAGACCTCCATCGATTTCGGCATGGTGGTGCGCAACCCGATGATCGAGATCACGACGATTGGCGCCGGTGGTGGCTCCATCGCGTGGGTCGACAAGGGTGGCCTCTTGAACATCGGGCCTGAGAGTGCTGGATCGACACCCGGCCCTGTGGCCTATGGTCAGGGCAATGACCGCCCGACCGTGACCGATGCGAATGTCGTGCTGGGCCGGATCGATCCCAACAATCCCATCGGGGGAAAGCTGAGCCGTCTGGATGTGGATGCGGCTGCAAAGGCCATCGACATCCATGTCGGATCAAAGCTTGGCCTGACCACCATCGAGGCCGCCGAAGCCATTCTGCGCGTCGCCAATTCGCGCATGGCGGGCGCAATCCGTCTGGTCAGCATCGAACGCGGGTTCGATCCCAAGCGGTTCGCCTTCATGCCCTTCGGTGGCGGTGGCGCGCTGCACACCGGCGCGATCCTGAAAGAGGTCGGCATCGGCAGCGCGATTGTCCCGCGCTATCCCGGTGTGACCAGCGCGATGGGTTGCGTGATTGCCGACATGCGGCAGGATTTCGTGCAGACGATCAACTCGTTGACGGCTACCCTCGACACAAATGCGCTGCGCGAGGTGATGCAGAAGCATATCGACGATGGGATGGCCCTGCTCGATGCTGCGCAATCCAGGTTCGAGGCGCGCGATATCGTGGTTGAATTGGACATGGCCTATGTCGGACAGACCCATACTGTCGCTGTGCCCCTACCGATCAAGGTCGAAGGCACCACTGTGACAGCGCCCACGATTACCAACGTCGAAGCCGCGTTTGATGCCGCCTACCAAGCCACCTATGGACGCCTGCTCAAGAACGGCACACGTCGGGTGATGAACCTTAGGACCGCCGTGATCGGGCGGCGGCCCAAGTTTGACCTGACCACGCTGGCCCCCAAGGGCGGGTCGGTCGAGGCCGCACATACCGGAAGCCGCAAGGTGCATTTCGGCGATACGTGGTTCGACACCGCGATCTACAACCGCCTTGCCCTACCCGTCGGTGCCGAGGTCAAAGGCCCCGCAATCCTTGTACAGCCGGACACAACCGTGCTGGTCGATCCCGGCCTGACCGCCAGGGTCGACACCTGCGGCAACACCATCATCACACGGGATGAGGACTGAGACATGGCCCACACAATCGACCCAAAGCGCACGGCCCTTCTGACCATCGACCTGCAGAACGACTTTCTGCACCCCGAAGGTGCCTATGGCCGCGCCGGACAGACGGCCGAGGCGATCACCGCCCTGCCTGCCCGGATCAAACCGGTTGTGGACGCGCTGCGTGCCAAGGGCGGCACCTATATCAGCGCGCAGTTTACGCTGGTGCCGGGTCCGAATGATGAACCGCTCATCGCACCGCACCTGAAAGAGTTGCGGCCGTTCCTTGGCAAGGGCGACTTTGCTCCCGGCAAGTTCGGGCACAACTTGGTCGATGCTTTGGCACCGGCGGATTACACCATTGAAAAGGTCGCCTATTCCGCGCTCTACCAGACGCGGCTGGAATACATCCTTCGGGCGCTGGATATCGACACGCTGATCATCGGCGGCATCGTCACCAATGGCGGGGTCGCGAGCACGGTGCGTGACGCGCATCTGCGGAACCTGCACACCATCCTGCTGTCCGATGGCTGTGCCGCCTTCAAACAAGAGGTGCACGACGCCACATTGCTGTCGCTGGCGTCGGTCTGCCCGAACGTGACCTGCGCCGAGATGCTGGAAACTCTGACATGAGCCTGAAGACCCGCCTTGCCTCTGACGAGATCCTTGTCGCGCCGGGTGTCTACGACGCCCTGACGGCGGCGCTTGCGGCACAAGCCGGGTTTGAGGCGCTGTATCTCAGCGGCGCAGCGGTCGCCTATACCCGGCTGGGTCGACCGGACATCGGCCTCACCTCGGTCAGCGAAATGTCCGACACGATGGCGCTGATCCGCGACCGCGTGGACATCCCGGTCATCATCGACGCCGACACAGGGTTTGGCAACGCGCTGAACGCGCAACGGACCATGCGGCTATACGAACGCGCAGGGGCCAATGCGTTGCAGGTCGAAGACCAGACCTATCCGAAACGTTGCGGGCATCTGGCTGAGAAATCCATCATTCCCGCACAGGAAATGGTCGGCAAGATCGCAGCGATGGCGGATGCACGGGCCAGCGATGAGACCCTGATCATCGCCCGCACCGATGCGGTGGCTGTCGAAGGCTTCGACGCCGCCATCGACCGGGCCGAGGCTTATGTCGCGGCAGGGGCCGATGCGCTCTTCATCGAAGCGCTGCGGTCGGTGGACGAGATGAAGACGGTGACAGAGCGGTTCAAGGATCGTGTGCCGCTGCTGGTGAACATGGTCGAAGGCGGCGCGACGCCGATCCAGAACGCGTCTTTCCTCAACGACCTTGGGTTCTCTATCGTGATCTTCCCCGGCGGAATCGTGCGCGCCTTGGCGCATACGGCTGAAAGCTATTACCAGAGCCTGATGGCCACCGGCAGCAACCGCGCCTTTGCCGACCGGATGTTCGATTTCGGCGGGTTGAACGACCGGTTGGGCACGGACGAGATGCTGGCCCTGGGCAAACATTACGAGTCCGGCGAGCACGACTGAGCCATGCCCATCCTGCCACCGCCTGACACCGGGTTCGATCTTGAAGCGCCGATCCTGATTGTCGGCGCGGGGGCATGTGGTCTGGTCGCCGCGCTGACAGCGCATGATGCCGGGGCATCGGTTCTGGTGATAGAGGCAGATGCCGCACCCTCCGGGTCCACCGCACTCTCCGCCGGGCTGATCCCGGCGGCAGGCACGCGGTTTCAGCGGGAAGCGGGGATCGAGGACAGTGCCGACCTTTTCGCGCGGGACATCCAGAAGAAGGCGAAGGGCGAGAACCCTCAGGAGCTTGTCGATTTATTGGCTGGCCACTCGGGCAAAGTGATCGAATGGCTGGCGGACAAGTTCGACATGCCATTCTCGGTTGTGACCGATTTCGACTATCCGGGGCACTCCCGCAGGCGGATGCACGGGCTTCCCACCCGCGCAGGGCGTGAATTGATCGACAGGCTGCGCGCCGCCTGCGAGGCGCAGGGGATCGACATAATCTGCAACCGCCGCGCGACCTCGCTTTTCGTCGAGGGCGACACCGTCAAAGGCGTACGGTTGGAAGGGCCGAACGGTACGGAAGATGTGGGCTGCGGCGCACTGATCCTTGCCTGCAACGGCTATGGCGGCAATCGCGCCATGGTGCGCCAGTTCATGCCAGAGATCGAAAACGCGGTCTGGTTTGGGCATGACTACAATCAGGGCGATGCCGTGACTTGGGGCGAGGCGCTTGGGGCGGAAACGCTGCATTTGGGTGCCTATCAGGGCCACGGGAATGTCGCGCATCCGCAGGGAATCCTGATCACTTGGGCGGTAATCACCAAAGGTGGCGTGCAAGTGAACCTGAATGGCGCGCGATTCTGGGACGAGAGCCAGGGCTACTCTGAAGCCGCCCGCGCGGTGCTGGCCCAGCCGGAGGGCATCGCCTGGACGATCTTTGACAGACGCATCGCAGGCATCGCGCGGCAGTTTCAGGACTTCAAGGATGCCGAGGCCATCGGCGCAATCCGCACCGCCAACACTTTGGCCGAATTGGCAGCTGTCACCGGACTGCCGGAAGACACGTTGACGCAGACGATCACCAGCATTCCCACAGACGGGCCTGACGCTTTTGGACGCAGCTTCCTTGGCGAACCGCTCAAACCGCCTTACTGTGCGGTAAAAGTGACCGGAGCCTTGTTCCACACGCAGGGTGGTTTGCGCGTCGATCAAGACGCCCGCGTCTGTAAAACCGACGGTGGCGTCTTTAAAAACCTCTTTGCGGCGGGAGGTGCTGCGGTGGGTGTTTCAGGTTCCGGTGATAGCGGTTATCTATCCGGCAATGGGCTGCTGGCAGCGACGGTTCTGGGGCATATCGCCGGATCGGCTGCCGCCAATGACATGAAAGAGGAGCATGGACATGCTTGATGCGTCACACGCGGGTCACGGACCCTCACTCGCCAAATTCGACTGGCAGGACCCTCTGGGCCTGAGCGCGGCTCTGTCCGAGGAAGAGCGCATGATCGCGGAGAGCGCTGCGGCCTATGCGTCGGACAAACTGCTGCCGCGCGTGACGGACATGTATCTGAACGAAGGTGTGGCCCCCGAGATTTTCGCCGAGATGGGCGAGATGGGCCTGCTGGGCGTGACCATTCCCGAAGAGTTCGGCGGTCTGGGCGCGGGATATGTGAGCTATGGCCTTGTCGCCCGCGAAGTCGAACGCATCGACAGCGGGTATCGGTCGATGATGAGCGTTCAAAGCTCTTTGGTCATGTATCCGATCCACGCCTATGGCAGCGATGAACAGCGCAAGAAATACCTGCCGGGTCTGGCTGCAGGCACGCTGATAGGCTGCTTTGGTCTGACCGAACCCGATGCCGGATCCGATCCTGCGGGGATGAAGACCGTCGCCAAGAAAACCGACGGGGGCTACGTCATCAACGGGGCCAAGATGTGGATTTCGAACAGTCCGATCGCGGATGTGTTCGTCGTCTGGGCCAAGTCCGAAGCGCATGACGGCGCGATCCGGGGTTTCGTCCTTGAAAAAGGCATGAAAGGTCTCAGCGCCCCCAAGATCAACGGCAAACTGTCCCTGCGCGCGTCGATCACCGGCGAGATCGTAATGAAGGATGTCGAGGTCGGAGAAGACGCGTTGCTGCCGGGTGTCGAAGGCCTGAAAGGGCCTTTCGGCTGTCTGAACCGCGCGCGCTATGGCATCGCGTGGGGCGTGATGGGGGCGGCTGAGGACAGCTGGCACCGCGCACGCCAGTACGGTTTGGACCGCACGCAGTTCGGTCGCCCGCTCGCGCAGACACAGCTTTTCCAGAAGAAACTCGCTGACATGCAGACCGAGATCACGCTGGGCTTGCACGCAGCATTGCAGGTTGGTCGCATGCTTGACGCTGGCACTGCTGCGCCCGAGGCAATCAGCCTGATCAAACGCAACAATTGCGGCAAGGCTTTGGACATCGCGCGCAATGCCCGCGACATGCATGGCGGCAACGGGATCATGGCCGAGTACCATGTCATGCGCCACGCGCAGAACCTTGAAACGGTCAACACCTATGAGGGAACCCATGACGTGCACGCCCTCATCCTTGGCCGGGCACAGACAGGGTTGCAGGCGTTCTTCTGATGTCAGCACCGCTGGAAGGTTTGAAAGTTCTTGAATTGGCCCGCATCCTTGCCGGGCCAATTGTCGGTCAGACGCTGGCCGACCTTGGCGCAACCGTGATCAAGGTGGAAAGCCCCAAGGGCGACGACACCCGCACTTGGGGGCCTCCGTTCATTGAACGCGAAGGCGAGGACACGCCGTCAGCGGCGTATTTCTACAGCTGCAACCGGGGCAAATATTCGGTCACGGCGGATCTAACGACCGAGGAAGGTCGCGCCTTTGTGCAAGATCTGGCCCGAGAAGCGGATGTGCTGATCGAGAACTTTAAGGTCGGTGGCCTTGCGAAATACGGGCTGGACTACCCAAGCCTGTCAGTTGCCAATCCGGGCCTTGTATTCTGTTCGATCACCGGCTTCGGGCAGACCGGCCCCTATGCCACACGCGCAGGTTATGACTACCTTGTGCAAGGGCTGTCCGGGTTGATGTCGATCACCGGCGACCCGGCAGGCGAGCCGCAGAAAGTTGGTGTTGCAGTCACAGACATCTACACCGGTCTTTATGCGGTAATCGGCATTCAGGCCGCTCTGCGCGAACGCGACAAGACGGGGTTGGGCCAGCATATCGACATGAGCCTGCTGGATGCGGGCACCGGATGCCTTGTCAATCAGGCGATGAATTTCCTCGTGACCGGGCAGTCCCCCAATCGCATGGGCAACCAGCACCCGAATATCGTGCCCTACGAGGTCTTTCCGGCTTCGGATGGCGATATCATCATCGCGTCTGGCAATGACCGCCAGTTCCAGGGGCTTTGCGAGATCGTGAACCGGCCCGATATTTCGGAAAACCCAGACTACAAAACCAATGCCGGACGGGTTAAGCACCGTGACGAGTTGATCGCGATGCTCAAGGCCGAAACGGCGAAGATGACCAAGGCGGATTTGCTCGAGGCGTTGAAGGCCAAGCAAGTGGCGTCGTCCCCGATCAACACCGTTGGCGAAGTGTTCGACGATCCGCAGATCATTCATCGTGGCATGAAGATCATGCCCGAGGGTGTGCCGGGTGTTCGTACGCCAATCACCTTCAGCACGTCGAGCCTTGCGCTGGATCGAACTGCGCCCACGCTGGGGGCCCATACCGATCAGGTGAAAAAATCCGGGTGGTCCTTCAAAGACTGACCACCCGGTCTTTTCTCAGTTCAGCCGTAGGCCGGTTTCAGGCGCAAAGTACGACACCTTGCCCAAGTCGAAAGATAGCCGCTTGGGTTGACCCGGCTTGGCTGTCGTTTCCGCGTGCAAACGTGCGGTGACATGCTTGCCGCCCAGTTGCATCACCGCAAAGGTGTCCGCCCCTGCGGGCTCGACGATATCGATCAGGCACTCCGCCGCTTGCGTCGTGTCCGCTCCACGCAGATCAGGGTCGGCAATGTCCTCGGGACGCACGCCAAGGATCACGTCTTCGGGAAGATCGCGGTTCCTGGTGTCGGTCAGGACAATCGGCTCGCCGGATTTGCGGGTGATCTCAATCCGTGTGCCCTCTTCGGCGCGATGCGCCTTGGCGGGGATCAAGTTCATCGCCGGGCTACCCATGAAGTCGGCCACAAACAGATTGGCGGGGCGGTTGTAGATTTCTGCCGGGGATCCGATCTGCTGAATCACGCCGCCTTTCATCACCACGATCTTGGTGGCCAGTGTCATCGCCTCAATCTGGTCGTGGGTCACATAGACCATCGACGCGCCAAGGTTCTGGTGCAGGGCCTTGATCTCGGTTCGCATCTCAACCCGCAGTTTGGCATCAAGGTTGGACAGTGGTTCATCGAAGAGGAACAGCTTGGGATCGCGCACCAGCGCCCGGCCCATCGCCACACGCTGACGCTGACCACCAGACAACTGGCCGGGACGACGGTTCAGCAGCGGCTCGATCTGCAACTGCGCCGCCACCTGAGCGAGTTTCTTGTCCTGAGTGGCCTGATCGACGCCGCGCACCTTCATGCCGAAGGTAATGTTCTTGGCGACGGTCATCGTCGGGTACAGCGCGTAGGACTGGAACACCATCGCGATATCGCGGTCCTTGGGGCTGACATGGGTCATATCCTTGCCGCCGATGTTGATGGAGCCACCGGTGATCGGTTCAAGACCCGCGATGCAGTTCAGCAGCGTGGACTTGCCACAGCCCGACGGGCCGACCAGCACAAGAAAATCGCCCGGTTCGATCGACACGTTGATGTCCTTGAGGATCTCCGTGGTGCCGTAGCTTTTGTAGAGGTTGTTGATGTCCAGGATCGGAGACATGGGTTTATCCTTTCACGGATCCGGCGGTGAGACCCCGGATGAAATACTTGCCAGCGACGACGTAGACGAACAGCGTCGGCAGCGCGGCAATGATCGCGGCAGCCATGTCGACGTTGTATTCTTTGACGCCAGTGGTCGAGTTGACGATATTGTTCAGAGCCACGGTCACCGGCTGGGTGCCCGCTTGGCTGAAGGACACGCCAAACAGGAAGTCGTTCCAGATCTGCGTGAACTGCCAGATGACGGTCACCACGACGATCGGCAGCGACAGTGGCAGGAAGATCGACCAGAAGATGCGGAAGAACCCTGCCCCGTCCACCTTGGCCGCCTTGGTTAACTCTGCCGGGATCGAGACGTAGTAGTTGCGGAAGAACAGCGTGGTAAAGCCAAGCCCGTAGATCACGTGAACAAAGATCAGTCCCGGAATGGTGCCGGCGATGCCCATGATCCCCAGCGTCCGTGCCATCGGCAGCAGAACGACCTGGAACGGAATGAAGCAGCCAAAGAGCATCAGCGAGAAGATGATGTTCGCCCCCCGGAACTTCCACTGGGCCACGACATAGCCGTTCATTGCGCCCAGCAGGGTCGAGATGGCCACGGCCGGGATGGCGATTAGGATAGAGTTCCAAAAGTACGGGCGGACACCCTCGCACTGGATGCCGGTACAGGCACCGGACCATGCGGTGCGCCACGCATCGAACGTGACGTCCCGAGGCAGGGCGATCAGGTCGCCCGTGCGGATTTCATCTAGGCTTTTCAGCGACGTGGTGATCATCACGAAAAGCGGCAACAGGTAGAACAGGGCGAAGAGACCCAGTGCGATATAGAGCAGCCACCGCAGGACGATCTTGCCCGTCTGACTTTGGCGTTGCTGGGAGGTCATGGAGATATCAGTCATCTTTGGACCTCAATTCAGAATAGAGGTACGGGACCACGATTGCGAAGACGACCATCATCATGATCATGGCAGAGCTGGCCGCCTGACCGATGTCGCCGCGCGAAAAGGCCATCGCGTACATGTAGGTTGCCGGAAGGTCGGTCGCATAACCGGGGCCGCCACCCGTGAGCGCGATGACAAGGTCAAAGCTCTTGATGGCGAGGTGCGACAGCACGATGAAAGCGGAGAGAAAGATCGGAGCCATCGACGGAATGATGATGGCGGTATAGATGCGCCATGTCGGGATACCGTCGACCTGCGCAGCTTTGATGATCTCGCCGTCTACAGACCGCAGACCGGCCAGGAACAACGCCATCACGAAGCCCGAACTTTGCCAGATTGCGGCAATCACGATGGTGTAGATTGCCATATCCGGGTTCACCAACCAATCGAAGGTGAAGTTCTCGAAGCCCCAGCCGCGGACCATGGCCTCGACCCCAAGCCCGGGGTTCAGGATCCATTTCCACGCGGTACCGGTGACGATCATCGAAAGCGCCATCGGGTACAGGTAAATCGTTCGGATCGCACCTTCAGTGCGGATGTTCTGGTCGAGCAGGATGGCAAGGACCAGCCCCAGCACCATCGCGATCACGATGAACAGGATGCCGAACACAAACAGGTTGTTCAGCGCGGTGTCCCAGCGCGGAGACGCAAACAGGCGCTCGTACTGGATAAGCCCTTCGATGTCATATCTTGGAAGCAGGCGCGATCGCGTGAACGAGACCCAGGCGGTCCAGGCAATGAAGCCATAGACGAAGATCAGAACTGCGATGAACGAGGGCGCCAGTACCAATTTGGGCGTGTTTTCTTCAAGCCACTTGGTCATTGGATCTGTCCCTGAAAGTCCCGCCCCAAGCGGGTGCTTTGGGGCGGGAGAATGGAATTACATGCTGTTCGCGACTGCGTCAGCCAGCATGTTCACGGCTTCTTCCGAGGACATGTCGGAGTTGAAGTGTGCGGTGACGACGTCGGTGATTGCACCGGACTGCGCGCCGCGCAGCGCCATGCCGTGGGCATAGCTGGGCAGGAGCGAGTCATTGTCCGAGCTTTCGCTCATGTCCTTGGCGGACAGGTGCGCACAACTGTCGAATTCTTCCAGTGACACATCGGTCCGCGCAGGGATGGAACCCTTGTTCAGGTTGAACACTTTCTGGAAGTTCGGACCAACGATCAACTCTGCCAGCAGTTCCTGACCAGCTTTCTTGTCGTCGCCGTCGACGTCGAACATGGCAAAGCTGTCCACGTTGTAGAGGAAGCCGTCGCCCGGAACAGAGGCACAGAGGAAATCTTCGCCCGGCACTTTGCCAGCAGCCATGAATTCGCCCTTGGCCCAGTCACCCATGATCTGGAACGCAGCTTCGCCGTTCATGACCATAGCAGTGGCAAGGTTCCAGTCACGACCCGAGAAATTGTCGTCAACATACCCGCGCATGGTGCGCATCTGGTCGAAGACAGCCTTCATCTCGTCGGACTTCAGAGTGTCCATATCGAGATCGACGAACGCTTTGCGGAAACCGTCCGGACCAAGAATCCCAAGCGCCACCGCTTCGAATACGGTTGCGTCCTGCCAAGCCTGGCCGCCATGCGCGAGCGGGATGACACCAGCCGCTTCGAGCTTTTCAGCCGCTGCGTTGAATTCGTCCCAAGTGGTCGGCATTTCGATGCCGTTTGCTTCCAGTACGTCCGCGTTTGCCCAGATCCAGTCTACGCGGTGCACGTTCACCGGTGCGGCGCACCAGGAACCTTCGCACTTCATGTGGCCTGCGATCGAGGCCGGCAGAACGTCTGCCCAATTCTGCGCTTCCGCGACCGACGAGATGTCCGCAAGGACTCCCTCTTCATACCATTCCTGGATCGCCGGGCCCTTGAGCTGCACGGCGGTCGGGGCGTTGCCCGACAGTACGCGTGCGCGCAGCGCGGTCATTGCGGCGTCACCGCCGCCACCTGCTACGGGCATGTCCGTCCAGGTGCCACCCTTCGAGGCAAACTCTTCCTGCAACACGGCAACCGACTTCGCCTCACCGCCGGATGTCCACCAGTGCAGAACCTCGGCCTGAGGTTCTGCATGGACTGCGGATGCGATCAGAGCGGTGGCGGAGACAGCGCCGAAAAATACGGATTTCATGTGTATAGTCCTCCCAAAATCTGTGCCAATTCGGGCATCAGGTACCTATCTTTGGCGAAATCCCATTCAGCATTGCAATCACGTCATGACGGCTTTTCAGAAATGAGATGCAGATTTTTCCACCGCCCGTTACACGCTGTTACACTGGACGGGATTTCGTTTCCTGTTGTTACATAAGAACTGAGATCAAAGCAGAACCGCAGCGCTTAGGGAGGACAGTGGCAGGTGGCGATTCCACGACTTCTTGTGGTCGACGACGACCCGGACATGCGCCAGATGATGTGTCAGTATCTGCGCCAGCAAGGCTGCATCGCATTGCCCGCTGCAACCGAAGCCGACGTGCATCGCCATCTCGAAGGTGGACGGATCGATCTTATTTTGTTGGATGTGATGCTTGGCGACGAAAGCGGGCTGGAGATCTGCCAAGGCTTGCGGCGCGATCATGACGTGCCGATCATCATGGTCTCGGCCCTTTCTGCCGACCACCAGCGGATGGCCGGATACGAGACCGGCGCTGACGATTACATCGCCAAGCCCTTCAATCCGGAACTGCTGCTTGCACGGGTGCGCGCGGTGCTTTCCCGCGCGCGGCGCTCCTCATCTCTGATCTACCGTCGACGCATACAGACGTTTCACTTTGGCGGCTGGGTCTATGACGGCAAACAGGACGAAGTGCGATCGCCTGACGGCTATCAGGTCACCTTGTCCCGACGTGAAACGGCTTTGTTAAAGGTGTTGCTCGCCAATCCGCACATCCCGCTGACGCGGCAGGAAATCGCAACCGCCCTGGATGTCACCGGCGATCAGGACCAACCCGAAGCCACCGGGCGGGCAATTGACGTTCTGGTAGGCCGCCTGCGTTCCAAGATCGAAGCGGACCCCAAGGCACCGGACATGATCCGGACCGAACGCGGAACCGGCTATGTCTTTGCCGTCGATGTGACCGCCGAGTCCGACTGATGAGCACACGCGTGTTCCGGCTGCGCAGCTTGGCCTGGCTCTGGGTAGCCCTTGCTATGCTGTCAGCGTCTATTGCAACAGCGCTATGGCTGAGGTCCTCGCATTCATGGTCCAATCACCTTTCTGATGCGAAGACGGCTGGATTGCTGGCATATGAAGCGTTGCGGACAGGGCTTGATACCCATCCGGATTTGCACATAACGCCCCTTTCCCCCGCCGATGCCATGCTCGCAGAAGCCGGTAAATTCGAACGCATCTCAGGGATGCCACAACCGGCTTACGTGACTGTCCTGTCTCTGCAAAACAACGAAGGCGGACTGCGTCTGGCAGCGGTGTCGGACGTTCTCCAATACCCCGTGGCAGATATTCCCGCCGATGTAGTGCCATCGGCCTCAGCGCAGCTGGCATCGCTGACACGGCTCTTTGCAACGTATTGCAGCACTCCCATACTGATTGCACGCTATGACAACGGAGCCTGGCAGCAGGTGGATGGCAGCGCCATCTGGGGCTGCGACGCCGTCCCGCGCGATCTGCGCCTGCTTGCGGTTCTGGTCGGCCTCGTGGCGGTCGCGGCGCTCTTTACCCTGATCGGAAACACCACGCAGACCTTTGGCGCCTTTGCGCAGGCCTTTCGCAATCGCCGATTTGGCGGGCCTGAAAGCTATGAAACGCGAGGCCCCCGCGAGTTGCGGGAAATCGTGGACGCGCTGAACGCATTCCTCGAGACCGAGCGCAAACAGCTGGCCAACCGGGCTGCTGTTCTGTCGAGCGTCAGCCATGACCTTGGCACCCCCGCCACGCGCCTGCGGTTGCGCACCGCACTGATCCAGGATGAAGAATTGCGGCGAAAGCTGGAGTCCGACATCGACGCGATGACCGGGATCATCGAGAGCGCCCTGACCTACACCCGCGCAGAGATGAACGCCGAAGCTCCACGCAAGCTGTCACTCGACTCTCTCGTCGAGGCCATCGTATCAGACTATCAGGATGTCGGCGAACCCGTCACGCTTGTTCCGCCACGTGACGTGGTGGTCCAAGGTGGGCGGTCGCTGTTCATGTCGCGGCGGGGTCAAAGCGTGGTCACCACCGGACGACAGGTGATTATCAGCGGCCGTCCGGTGGCCCTGAAACGAGCAATCACCAATCTGATAGATAACGCGTTGAAATACGGACGCAGCGCGAGCGTCGTTATCGAAACAGATGCACGCACGGCCACCATCGTGGTCGAAGACGAAGGCTCAGACACCTTGGCAAAGGACGTCGAAGCGCTGATTGGTCCGTTCGAGCGGGGCGACAACACCGCCTTTGTTGAAGGACACGGGCTTGGCCTCTCGATCGTTGTCACCATTGCCGCGTTGCACAATGGCGCGCTGACCTTTGAAAATTCGGCGACCGGACTGCAGGCAAAGCTTCGCATTCAGCGCGCCTGAGGTGAATTTTACCATGTGGTAAAATTTGGCAACACCCGCGCACCGAACACTGGCGCGACAGAAGTTATTCGCGCTACTGTCTTGTTTTTCAGTCTGCTTTGTTCAACACATTCAGGGATAAAACGTCCTGGGTCAGACGCGCACCACCCTGCAGGTCAAAAAAACACGTCGATCAAACAGGACGACAACAACGGGGAGAACCAGATGAAAAAGCTTTTGATGGCCACGGCGGCCTTGGCGCTTGGCGCAACATCCACCTTTGCAGAAACGAAAATCGGGATGATCACCACACTGTCCGGCGGTGGTGCTGGCCTTGGCATCGACGTCCGGGACGGCTTCATGTTGGCCATCGAACAATCGGGCCGGGACGACATCGAGGTTGTTATCGAAGATGACCAGCGCAAGCCAGATATCGCGGTGCAACTCGCTGACAAGATGGTCCAATCCGAGCGCGTTGACATTCTGACCGGTATCATCTGGTCGAACCTCGCGATGGCGGTGATCCCAAGCGTCACAGCGCAGGGCAAGTTCTACCTGTCGCCCAATGCTGGTCCCTCAGCGCTCGCAGGTCAGGGCTGCCACGAGAACTATTTCAATGTGGCGTGGCAAAACGACAACCTGCACGAAGCGGCGGGCGCCTATGCAAATTCGGCGGGCTATTCCAACAGCTTCATCCTCGCCCCCAACTACCCGGCGGGTCAGGACGCTCTCACCGGCTACAAGCGTACCTTTGCAGGAGAGCTTGCAGGTGAGGTCTATACCCAGTTGGGTCAGACCGACTACGCCGCCGAAATAGCGCAGATCCGCGCATCGGGTGCTGACAGCGTGTTCTTCTTCCTGCCCGGCGGGATGGGAATTTCCTTTCTCAAGCAATATGCCGACAGCGGCGTCGATCTGCCGGTCGTTGGCCCGGCGTTCAGCTTTGACCAGGGCATCCTGCAAGCGGTGGGCGATGCCGCCCTTGGTGTGGTGAACACAAGCCAGTGGAACAAGGACATCGACAACCCGACCAATGCCGCCTTTGTCGAAAGCTTCCAGGCGGAATACGGGCGTTTGCCGTCGCTCTATGCAAGCCAGGGCTTTGACACAGCGAACCTGATCCTGTCGGCACTGGACAAGGCCGAAGTGTCGGACGCGGATGCCTTCCGCGAAGCGCTGCGGGCGGCTGATTTCGACAGCACCCGGGGGGAGTTCAAGTTCGGTCCGAACCACCACCCGATCCAGACGATCTATGCGCGTGAGGTCATCAAGGAAGGCGATGTCTTTACCAACAAGATCATTGGCACGGCACTTGAAAACCAAGCGGATGTCTACGCTGCTGACTGCAAAATGTAAGACATAACACGGCGTGCCGGGGCCCTGCCCCGGCACATCGGGTTTCGGGCAGGCATGTCGACACTTCTGATCATCGAGCAGGTCCTCAACGGACTGCAATTTGGCGTCATGCTGTTTCTTATGGCAGCGGGGCTGACGCTTATCTTTGGTGTGATGGGCTTGATTAACCTCGCACATGGGTCGCTTTACATGATCGGCGCCTTTGCCGCCGCCGCCGTGGCGGGCGCAACGGGTTCGTTTGTGTTGGCTCTGGCCGCCGCTTTGGCCGTGGCCGCCATCGCCGGGGCGCTGATCGAGATGACGGTGATCCGAAGGCTTTATGGCAAGGCGCATCTGGATCAGGTGCTGGCGACCTTCGCGCTCATCCTGATCTTTTCCGAAGGGACGCGTTGGCTCTTCGGGTCTTTCCCACTCTTTCTTGATATTCCCGATTACCTCTCTGGCCCCGTCACCCTGCCCGGCGGCATCCAGTATCCGCTCTACCGTCTGACGCTGATCGCTGTGGGCCTTCTGGTCGGACTGGGGCTTTGGGCGCTGATCGAACGCACGCGCATCGGCATCCAGATCCGCGCGGGCGAGAATGACCGCGAGATGATCGCCGCACTGGGAGTGGATATCCGCCTGCTCTACACGCTGGTCTTTGCCATCGGCGCAGCACTGGCGGGACTGGCCGGCGCGCTCGTGGGCGCAATCCAGTCGGTGCAGGTGGGCATGGGAGAACCTGTGCTGATCCTTGCCTTCGTGGTGATCGTGATCGGCGGAATCGGGTCGATCAAAGGCGCGTTCATCGGCGCGCTTTTGGTTGGGCTGACCGACACGCTGGGCGGGATCTTCCTGCCGGAACTGTTCAAACTGTTCATGGAGCCGGGGGCGGCAACACAGACCGGATCGGCGTTGGCCTCCATGGCGATCTACATCCTGATGAGCCTTGTGCTGATCTGGCGGCCCACCGGCTTGTTCGGAGCGCGCGCATGATCCCCGAACGTTTGGTCAACTGGATTGTGTTCGCTGGTCTTCTGGCGGTACCTCTCTGGGCAATTGTCGTCGATGAGCCGTTCACGATTACCCTTGTCACCCGCGCGGTGATCCTTGCGATTGCCGCCGTGGGTCTGAACATCGCGCTTGGCATCGGCGGGCTGGTCAGCCTTGGGCATGCGGTGTTCTTTGGCATTGGCGGCTATGCGATGGGCATCCTTGCTTACCATGCGCAGACCTATACCTCGCTTGATCTCTTAGGGATGAGCCTTGCGGGCACCAAGTCCATGCCAATCATCTGGCTGGTGGCGGTGGTCATGTCCGCCCTTGCCGCGTGGATCATCGGGCTGCTGAGCCTGCGCACCTCGGGTGTCTATTTCATCATGATCACCCTCGCCTTCGGCCAGATGTTCTACTACTTTGCCATTTCCTGGAGCACTTATGGCGGCGAAGACGGGCTGTCGATCTATGTGCGCAACGGTTTTCCCGGACTGAACACGCTGGTGCCGATCCAGTTCTTCGGACTGTGCTTTGTGCTGCTCTGCATTGTGCTGTTCCTGAACGCCCGGCTCCAGAATGCGCCTTTCGGGTTGGCGTTGAACGCCGCCCGCCAGGTGCCGACGCGGGTTGAGACGGTCGGCCTGAACCCGATGCGGCTCAAGCTGGTCGCGTTTGTGATCTCGGGCGCAGTCACGGGCTTGGCAGGAGCGCTTTTTGCCGATCTCAACCGGTTCGTGTCGCCGACCATGTTCAGCTGGCAACTCTCGGGCGAATTGATTGTGCTGATCATCATCGGCGGGGTTGGGCGGCTTTATGGCCCCGTCGTCGGCGCTTGTCTGTTTCTCGCGCTGGAGCATTGGCTGGGCGCGTTGACCGAGTTCTGGCACGTCTATCTGGGACTGATCCTGCTCGCGATCGTGCTTTTTGCGCGTGGTGGGATCATCGGTCTATTAACCGGCAAGGAGGGTGCGCATGTCTGAGCCAATCCTTGCCACACGCAATCTGCGCAAGAATTTCGGCGCTTTGGCCGCAACAGACGATGTGTCCATCGACCTGCGCGCAGGGGAAATCCACGCGATCATCGGTCCCAATGGCGCGGGCAAGTCGACACTGATCGCGCAGATCTGCGGGGGGCTCAGGCCAGATTCAGGCTCGGTGCATCTTTTGGGGCGCGACGTGACGCAGGACAGCACGCAGGGGCGCGCGCAAGCCGGGTTGGGACGCACGTTCCAGATCTCGGCACTGGCGATGGAAGACAGCGTTCTGGAAAACGTCGTGCTGGGCGCTTTGGGCGCGTCGGGCAATCCGTGGCGTTTCTGGTCGCGGGCGCTGTCGGACACGTCGCTGACCTCAAAGGCCGAAGCGGCGCTGGAGCGTATCGGGCTGATCGAGCACCGGCATACGCGTTGTGCCGAGCTGTCCCATGGGCAACGACGTCAGCTTGAGGTCGCGGTGGCGTTGACGCTGACGCCCAAGGCCTTTGTCATGGACGAACCGATGGCCGGGCTTGGGGCGGAAGGATCAAAACTGCTGACGGCGTTCCTTGACAAACTCAGGGCCGAAGCACCGATCCTGCTGGTGGAACACGACATGGACGCGGTCTTTGCCCTCGCCGACCGTATCAGCGTGCTGGTTTACGGACAGGTGATCGCCTCCGGAACGGTCGAGGAGATCAAGTCGAGCCGCGCCGTGCGCGAGGCCTATCTGGGGGAAGAGGCGTGACGCTGCTGTCGGTCGAAAACCTGACCGCCCGCTATGGCGTGGCACAGGTGCTGTTTGGTGTGACACTGGACGTGGCCGAAGGCGAGGTCGTCGCACTCATGGGCCGTAACGGCATGGGCAAGACGACAACCGTCAAGGCGATCTGCCGGATGATCGCGTCGGACGGCGGGTTGAGCTTTGGCGGACACTGCCTGCACGGTCTGCCCAGCCACAAGGTTGCGCGTCTTGGCATCGGACTTGCCCCGGAAGGACGGCGTTGTTTCCGCGACCTGACGGTAGAGGAAAACCTGATCGCGGCTGCGCGACCCGGCGACTGGACCCTCAAGAAAATTGCCGACCTTTTCCCGCGACTTGGCGAACGCAGACACCAACGCGCGGCCTCACTTTCTGGTGGTGAACAGCAGATGCTGGCAATCGGGCGTGCGCTGATGACAAACCCGCGCCTGTTGGTCCTGGACGAAGCGACCGAAGGGTTGGCTCCGATCATCCGACAAGAAATCTGGTCCGCCATTGCGCGCCTCAAGCGAGAGACCGGAACAGCGATCCTGCTGGTCGATAAATCGGTGCGCGAGTTAGCACAGGTATCCGACCGGGCCGTAATCCTCGCGCGTGGCGAAACGGCATGGTCCGGAACTTTCGACGAGATGACGCCAGAAGTGTCAAACGCCTATGTTGGGGTCTGACCATAGGATCGACGCCGAGATTAATCCTGTGCTCCTTAAGGACCATCAGTTGGGAATATCATCATAGGTTCCGCGAAAGTACTTCTTCGGAACAGAAAAGTAGACGTGTCCAGGTGACAACTCAAAGTTGATTTAAGAGAGTTCTGTGGACGCCTATCGCGATGATCCAGCGATTTCTGGTTCCGTGAAGCGCTTCGCTTTTAAACAGCGACTTATCCGGCAGCGTAGGAGCGGTTCGCGAACTCGAACAAAGGGAAGAGATCGCAGACCAATGCGATTGCTTCGAAGAAGACCTATGCGAGAAAGTTGGTGACGGCATAACCAGGCGGTTGGGGGAAACTCTATTTCTAAAAGTCCGCGAGCAGACGTCGTGTCGATAACAGATGTGTCCTGCGTGGCATTATCTTCATCACCCGCAATGGGTGACGCAGACAGCTTTAGCGTGTCGCCACATAATATGCCGATCGGTCAGGTAATGACGCAAACTTGAACGGAGTTCACCTTAAACGCAGAAACTAACGAGAGCAGCGAAAAAACAATGCGAATTTGCGGTGTCACCAGACAAACTTCGGTTACTGCTTAAGGACTCCGCCGGAGTTCGGCATACCAGCGTTAATCCAGCTTTCTATCAAGGCAATCTGGTGCTCTGGCAATGGGCGACTGAGAAAAGGCATGCGCGGAGTGCTTTCGCCACGCAAACGAAGGACAAGCTCACTTCCTGCAGCGTCGCCGGGCAATAAAACAACACCCCGCTCGCCTCCGGAAAGGGCGGCCGAATAATCGTCCAGCCGGAGACCTTTTGAAGCACCTGCCACCTTCGAGTGACACATAACGCATCGCGCGTTGAATATGGCGCTCACATCGACCCAATCCGGAGTTTCCTTATTCTCGGCATAGGCCGCAAGCGGCACCAGAAGCGCGGCGATTGAAAAGGGCAAACGAAGAGAGATCATTTCACTCCAAAGCTGCTGTGCGTTGTCGCATGAGCGACTCACAACCGTCTTTCATTATAGCCGAACCATCGGTCGAAGTTTGAAATTAAAGAAAATTGCCAGATTTCGTGGTAATGTTTTCATGCCGAAGTGAGTTTTGTGCTCGCCAAGCCCGGCAATTGGGAGGAACAAATGAAGAAGACAGCAATTCTGGCAGTGCTCGCTGCCTTGGCACCGATATCGGTTTTGGCCGAGGACGTCGATCTTGAGGCTATGCGCGCAAGTGTCGAAAAATACAAGGATATCAATGTAGCACTTGCAGATGGTTACATCACACCTGACAACCACTGTGTTTCTGCAGCAGGAGAAGGGTTGCCTGCCGAACTGGGGGGAATGGGCATCCACTACATCCATCCGGCGATGCTCAAAATCACTGGAACCGAGCCGCGAGTGAATGGTGAGTCGACCTACACCGATTGGTCACAACCCTCGATCCTGATCTACGAGCCGCAAGCGGACGGATCACTCGAACTTGTGGCAGTCGAGAACCTTGTTTTTGAGGCTGCCTGGCAAGCCGCAGGAATGGCAGAAGCGCCCATGCTTAACGGTCGCATGTGGGATCACATGGCCGATGACCCAAACACTTCTGGTGATGAAGCTCACGGGTTCATGCCTCACTACGATCAGCATGTCTGGCTATTCCGAGAAAACCCTTTGGGCATGCTAATGCCGTTTAACCCGAACATAACCTGTGAGCATGCCAACAACTGAATATCTTGGGCGATGCGGGCGAGAAGAATTGAGACACTCAGTGCACCTCAATATACCATCGACAGTCTCACTCGCATCGCCGATAGCAAAGCTGTGCGCAATTTGTCGACCCATTAAGGCCAAAACAGTGGATTGGACTGCATTGATCTGTAAGGTTGCAGGCTAATCTAGCTTGTATTCCATTCAGACAAACTTATGCCTTCTGTTTCAATTATTATCGGTCAGTATTTTGCAGGCGCAGCCGGCTTTACCCTGACGCCGGACGGAACCCTTCTGAGCGGCGACGAGACTCTTGAAAAATTTCCCGTCGAAAACGGCCGGATTACTGCAGAGTCCCATTACGAGATACTCGGCCTCGTGGCGGATACGGTGCCAGATCGTGCAGCGGTTTCTCTTCGCTATGCCAAAGCGATTGATATCGACAAAATTGGAACTCTCGCATTGGCCTGCAAAGCCGCGCCAAACGTGGACGGTGTGCTTCAACGAGTGGCGCGATATCAAACGCTGATTTCCGACAGTGTCCGCTATCATCTTGAGGTCGAGGGACAATCAAAGTTTCTGCGCCAGGACGTGCTTAGAGGGTCAGGTCCGGGGCTGGTCTTTTCACCCGAAGCCGGATTGTCGGCGTTGTTCTGCCTAGTGGATCAGGTGGCTGCCGACCGGATCAAACCTGATCTGGTGACCTTTCGCCATTCACCACCGCGTGACGCGCAACTGTTTGATGCGTTTTTTGGCTGCACAGTAGAGTTCGGCGCAAAGGCCGATGGAATTCTTTTCTCTCAAGCCACCCTCGCCACCGAAAACAAGTTGGGTGATCGGGCGCTTTCGGAATTCTTGACATCGCACCTTGAGGCCGAACTTGAAAATTTCAAATCTGAGCCGCCACTTGTGCGCTCCACAAAAGACGAGATCGCGCGCACACTGAGCGAAGGCTTGCCAAAGATGGCCGATGTCGCCCGCAGACTTGGTCTCAGTGTACGGTCTCTTCATAGACGCTTGGCCGACCACGGTGTGAGTTTCCAAACGCTGGCAGAAGAGACGCGACGCGAGATAGCGCTCGGGATGCTTCGCGACGAAAACTGCCCGTTCTCCGAAATCGCTTTCCTTACGGGGTTTTCAGAACAAAGTGCATTCAACCGCGCGTTCAAGCGCTGGACAAACCAGACGCCCGCAAATTACCGTAAATCACTGCTGAATTAGCGAGCCTTTGGCCGCTGGGGTCAAGAGACTGGCAAGAGCTGTCAATATCCCGGCTGACTGAACCGCTATCCCTTGGTCGAAATTCGAAACCAAGGAGTATGATCCATGCAGAACAAAGTTTTGGGAATTTTTAGCTCCGGGCCATGTGGCTTCGGTCGGGCAGTTTCTTTTCGTGTGCACGATCGGTGGTCGTCATGAAAGCTCTTATCATTTGTTCCGTCCACGCCTTATGCGATCTGTCTCGCCTCGAACGTATGGCGTGCAACCATGCATGTGAAATCCACGGGATACCGGGCATTCTGACCGATCAAGACCACACGAGGCTCCTCAAGGAGACCCCTGTATTGACATTTCTAAATCGCTTGGCAGGAACGCCGGAACAGCGTCGCGAGTTGATCGACAGCTATCTGGAAGCCCTAAACGACCAGATTTGGAGCGCCTCCCTCTCCGCCCGACAAAGCGCGTTCTCTGCTTTGTTGGACTCCTCTGGATATGCGCGGCCGCGAGGGTTCCTGTCGGAGTACCCGATGCTGACCACGAACCTGATCAGGTCTTCGGCCTTGTTGACCCACGCCACTTCACTCGGGACGCTTACCGTGCCCGCCGATCCCGCAGAGTTGCAAAGCACCGCGACTGGGCTCTCTGCAACCGCGGCGTCTCTTGATGTCGGGCACGACGATGTCGAGGTTCTGGTTGCTCACCGAAGAGACTTCGATGCGGCCGAGGCACTCGGCATGCATCCGCGCTTTGTGACGGAAGTGCCGCCAGCCGACAGTGTCCCCAAGACCGCCGTACAATCCCGTATGCGCGTCGCAAATTCAACCGCCAGGGGAAACGTGCCACCGGCCTTTGTCCTTCCCACTTTGAACAATCCACTCTTACGACCGCCGGCCGCGTAGTCTTCGCGAAGGACAGGTCTCGTCAAATACGTCACCGTCGCATAAGCTCTGCCCAGCATTTGGATCAGCTGGAGCGGTGGGGTGGAGATGGACGTATTCGTTGCGACCTTTCTGCCTGTTACGGTCATGATCATCATGTTCAGCTTGGGGCTTGGGCTCACGCCGAAGGATTTTCAACGGATTGCGCGGCGTCCGCGGGCATTCTGCATCGGCGCGCTCAACCAGATTTTTCTGCTTCCACTGATAGGCTACGTGATTATTCTTGCCTTCGGTTTCACTGCGGAAACCGCCGTCGGCATAATGATCCTCGCCGCCTGTCCGGGCGGGGCTGCGAGTAATATCATCACGAAACTGGCCAACTGGGATGTTGCCTTGTCAGTGACGCTGACAGCAACGTTCAGCCTGACGTGCGCCGTGACGATACCAGTCGTTCTTGCATTCGCAGTGACTCATTTCATGGGCACGTCGGCACCAGCCATTGATATTTCGTCAACTGCGATCACTGCTTTCCTTTTGACCGCACTACCGATTGCGCTTGGCATCGTGTTTCGAGCTTCGCTACCAACTTGGACGGCGAGATTTGCGCCGGCACTGGCAAAGCTTGCGATCTTGCTGTTCGTGGTGGTCATCGCAGGAGCCGTTATTTCGAACTGGCGAGTGGTTGAAGACAATATCGCGCAGTTGGGCCTTGGATTGTTCGCTTTGGTCGCATCCGTCTCAATCCTTGGTTTCACCGTGTCCCGCATTTTGAAAGCCTCCGACAGAGAAGCAAAGACAATCGCAGTTGAGACAGGCGTTCAGAACGGAGCTTTGGCTCTGGCCATCGCGGGGTTGCTCGTCGCGAATGGGCCCACCTTCAACGCGTTCGCCATTCCAGCAGCGCTTTACAGCGTTGTCTGGCTCGGGACCGCTCTTCCAACGTTGTTGTTGCTGGCATGGGCCCCCTTAAGAAATTTGACGCGCGGCCATATCAAACAAGATTAAGGCATCGTCAGGCGGGTCACGGCAAATGTTCTTTGGCAGCTTCGGTCAATAGCGTGGCTCGAACGGTCAATACCCTGAATGCACCATGGCCTATCCCTTGTTCAAAGCTTCAACCAAGGGAGACTCCAATGCAGCACCTGCCCACAGTTTCAGCCATCGCCTGCTTTGCCATCCTCAGTGTTCTTTCACCCGCCCACGCGGCGCCTGCGTGCAAGCAAGATCGCAAAATACAAGCCCCTGATGTCCAAATGGTCTTGCTTCCGGTCAAGTTCGGCTCCGGTGACGGGCATCTTGTCCCAACCCGGGCCCTCGCGCAGAATCAAAACAGTCATACCATTGGCGTCTGTGAGTTCATTCTGAGCCAGCAATCCGACACCACAAAAGACGATGACTGACGGCTGACAGAGCTTTGATGATAAGACCGCCCCCCGTTGGCATCAATGTGCCAAGGTGGGGCGGCGATGATCCACAAAGGAGGACGGTCCCATCATCAAAGCCCTTAGTGGCGGGACTCGGCCGCCTTACATTACCAATACCAAATTCCTAGGAGACCTCTAACCCACCAGAATACCTCCCGAAGAGAGGGGCGTTAACTGGCCCGGAAGGTCTGAGGGAGGTGTAAGTTGCTGATGTCAGGAAGAACTGGCTGGGGTGGTAGGATTCGAACCTACGGTACGCGGTACCAAAAACCGTTGCCTTACCACTTGGCTACACCCCAACCGTGCGGGCGTACTTACGCCGCTCTGTGAACGGGATCAAGACCCGGAATTCGAAAAATTTCCTACTCTTCCGGAGCGTCCTTCTCCAAAAGATCATCTCCACCTTTTTCTGCGCGTTCCGACGCAACAATCCGTTCAAGCTCTTTATCCATCGCGGCCTCGGTGTCGCCAACAGTTGCGGTTGCGGCGGCGACGGCCGCGGCATTCGACGGGCGAGGTTGCTTGGTCTCTGAGGCTTTTGGCACCGCACCGTCAGACTCGCCAATGCCAACAACACGGAGGGTTGTCTCTGGCATGACGATTCCGGCGTGATCGAAGGCAGCGATGCACAGGCGCCAGGCTTCGCTTCGGGCCTTGAGATAGCTGGTCTCATGCTGCCGGATCCATCCGGCCACATTCAGTATGATGGCGCTGTCTCCCAATTCCTCGATCCAGACCGCCGGGGCAGGTTCGTCGATCACAAAAGGCAAAGTTGTGATTGTTTGAAGTGCCAGATCCTGCGCGCGCGCCAGATCGGTGTCATAGGCGACACCAAGGCTGATCAGAAAACGGCGTTCATCGTTGCGGGAATAGTTTACAATACGACTTTTGAAGACGGTCGCATTCGGGATACGGATGTGATTTCCGTCAAAACTCAGAAGGATGGTAGCCCGACTGGTGAGGCGGATCACCTTGCCAATGTCACCCTCAATCTCGACCTGATCATTAGGGCGAAACGGTTGGCGAATCGACAGCATGATCGAGGCAATGAAGTTTTCGACGGTGTCCCGAACGGCGAAACCTATGGCAAGACCGATGATTCCCGCAGCGCCGAGAATGGTCGACAAAAGCGCGGTTGCCCCCACAATGTCGAGGGCGATGACAAGTCCGCCCAGGATAAAAGCAATGCGAATAACCTGACGGTAGATGTCGGCGATAAAGGCATTTGGAGCCAATCGGTCCCAAGGCCGTTTGAGCCGGGCGATCACAAAGCCAATCATCACTACGAATGTGAATGCCGCCACCGCGATGGCGAGAAGCGGCAGATAGTTGATGAACTGCTCGAACCTCGCAAAAAACCGTTCCAGTGCCGGATCGAGCCGCCGCGCCACATCCGTGGTTTCCTGAACCCGGTTTTCGATGGTAACCACACCTTCAACTCGGCCGGCGATCTCATTCAAACGTTCGAGGGCCGCCCCATCCAGTGCCGTACCTCGAAGTGTGACAATTCCCGAATTTACGGTGACAGTCACATCGTCATACCCGTCAAGTTCCATCAGGATTTCGCGGATCCGGGTCGCAATGGCCGCGTCCTGTTCGGCACTGTCAGAAACAGCAATCGTACCTGTCGGTTGCTCAGCGGTTTGCGCAGACAGCGGAACTGGACCTGTGCCAATGACGAACAGGCCAACAACAAAAACAAGACGACGCAGAATACCCATTCGAAAGTCTTGCGCGAGACATCTGGCGTTTTCAAGCGCGTTCACGCCTGGTCTTGGGATGCAGCTTTCGAAAGGTCGAGAACTGCCAGATCGGTTCCCATCTTCGGTGCCCAGAAAAGATGCCGCCCGCGGCCTTTTCGCTTTGCTGCGTAGAGTGCGATATCCGCGCGTTCCACCATCTCCGCAGGCAAAATAGGAGCTGTATCGCGCGTGACCATCACGCCGATACTTGCACCGATTGTGATTGAGTGGGGGGCAATTGGGAGCGGCTCCGAGATGTCGCTGATCAATGAAGCGGCGAGTTCGGCAAGGCGCGCCCGGTTGGTTAGCCCTGGGCACAGGATGATGAATTCATCGCCTCCGGATCGGATCAGAAGATCCTCCTGTCGGGTATGACTGCGCATGATTGCGGCAACGCGTTTAAGAACCTCGTCACCGACGGCGTGACCCAAACTGTCGTTGACCTGCTTGAAACGGTCCAGGTCCATCTGCAGAACGGCGTATTCGGTATCGGATTGTCCTAATTGATCCAAAGCCGCATCCAGAGCCCGACGATTGTGCAGGCCAGTCAAGCCGTCGGTCAATGCTGCCGTTTCGGCTGCGAGGCGGGCCCCGTTCAGACGAGCGTTCAAGCTGAAGGACGCGGCCATCGCGCTGGATTTCGCCTCTTGCAGGAAAAGAAGTTCCATCACCAGGTCACTTGGCGCAAAATCCTGTGCCGTCAGTCCAAAGCGCTGCACCGCATCCACAACGGCGATGCCGAAAGATAAGTCGAGGATGACGCCATGGGCTTGATCGTCGATCACCAGACCGCGAAGGATAAGTTTAGGTTCAGATCGAAGCCTTAAGCGCAGCACCTGGCCAACCAGGCTTCGCAAATTTGTCATGGTCGACGGCCTTGTTGGCCGCATCACTTCGAACACTTCTAGAAATCGACACCCTGTGGGATCGACACATACAAGTTTGGAAAAACTTTTTCCGGCCTGCCGAATGTGGCCGGTTGGCGAAATGCAAACATGCATGGGCCTGAGCGCCAGTAACAAATCGCAGGCTGAGATCATGATTTTCCGACCAATTCAGCGTCGGCCAGCGAAAAGCCGCGATCATCCGCGAACGCCGTTTCGACGACGGTCACATCAATCACCTCAGCCCGGTCCCGGTCGCCTAGATGAGCCAGCAAGGCGAGCGTTCCATAGTCGTCCGCCATTGCGCGCAAGAGGCCGACCAAAACATGTCCGAACCCGTGCGGATCACCAGTACATTGGACCGTGAAGCGTCGTGGTACAGGTTCGCGAACACTGATCTGCGGCAGCTCCAATCCCGGCACGACCATTCGGGTGCGGTCAGGCAGATCGTCAAGCGCATGCAGAAGGTCCGAAAACGTCTGGCCGCCAAACCTTAACAGGCGTCGCACCGATGCATGGTTTTGGCGGGTAATCAGGTAGGTCCCCAGATCTTCGAGAATTTCGGATTGGGGTCGGTCCAGAACCTCTGCACACGCGTGCAAAAGTTTTGGGAGGTGCGCCTTGTCGTATTGCAGCATCGCTTCGAAAGACGTCACCGGCTGACCGGATACCGCGACCGCCCTGCCCCAGCACGATGGGCCGAATGTGTCGGATACAAACGCTTCAAGAGTACGAAAGATGAGACCATGCATGGCAAGCGCCTTTTGTTCGGCGCACACCATTGCAGGCTGGTCTTAAGAAACGGCAAACTGGTGATGGTTTAAAAATCCGTCGGCGCACCGCCTTCGGCTTTTCGACGGTCAACAAAGGCGGAAAGTTCTTCCTGAATTGCAGCATCCATCGGCGGTGCCTGAAACTCTTCAAGAATCGCTTTGTAGATCACATGTGCACGCTCGGCCGTCCACACACTGCCTGCGGCTTCCCACGCTTCGAAATTCTTCCAATCCGAGAGGAACGGCTGATAAAACGCCGTCGTATATCGCTCCTGGGTGTGCTTGGTCCCGAAGAAGTGACCGTTGCTGCCAACTTCTCGGATTGCTTCCAGCCCCAAGCCGTCGTCGCTGACATCGCAGATCGCGGGATCCAAATAACGGATTAACTGCTGAATCACTTCGCAATCCATCACGAACTTTTCAGGGCTGGCGATTAACCCACCTTCAAGCCAACCAGCCGCATGGTAAACGAGGTTCGTCCCCGATTGGATCGCTGCCCAAAGACTATGTTCGGTCTCCCACACGGCCTGTCCGTCCGGGACATTGGCGGCACAAACGCCAGAAGAACGCATGGGCAATCCATAGAACCGCGCCATTTGCCCGGTCATTTGGGTCGCCCGCATGTATTCCGGGGTCCCAAAGGCAGGTGCTCCAGATTTCATATCAACGTTCGACGTGAATGTTCCGATTGCGCAGGGGGCGCCCGGACGAATGATCTGCGCAAGTACGATCGCGCTCAGACCTTCGGCCAGAGACTGCGCCACCGCGCCTGCCATTGTCACCGGGGCCATTGCCCCCGCCAACGTGAAGGGCGTTACGATACATCCCTGACCGCGTGTGGCACATCGCATCCAACCGTCTAGCATCGGATGGTCGTGCTTGAGTGGCGAGGTGGAATTGATATTCGTGTACATTCGCGGGCTGGCGTCGAACTCTTGATGCGTCAGTCCGCCCGCGATGCGCACCATCTCCATGACGTCTTCGACACGCTCCTGGCCCAGCGAGTATGCGTGTGCAACTTTGTCGGTCAGCGTCAGTTTGTCGTAAAGCACATCAAGGTGGCGCACGCTCGCATGAATATCGACAGGTTCAACCGGATAACCCCCGACAAAGTGGATGCAGTTAAAATACTGAGAAAGCTTGAGAAAGTTGCGGCACATCTCACGAGTGCCAGGTACTTTGCGGCCAACTTCCATGTCCCAGTAATTGGGCGGAGAGGACACGTTGCCGAACAGGATATGCCCATCTCCGATCACAATCTGTCGGTCAGGATTGCGCGGCGTGATGGAAAATGACCGAGGTGCCTTGCGGACCCATTCCATGACGAAATCGCGGCCCATCCGTACGTTTTCTCCGACAACCGTACAGCCTGCATTCTTCAGAATTTGCACTGCTTTCGGGTTCAGGAATTCGATGCCGATCTCTTCCAGAATCACCATTGCCGCATCGTGAATGCGGGCCACGCCTTCTTCGGTCAGCGGCTCGGTCGGACGATCAATGTTGACAGGAAGCGTCCAGGGCAGCTGCTCGATCACGGACGTGCCCCGACGTACGGCATGACCGGACCTTCCCCCACTCCGACGTTTGCGTGTGATAGCCTCAGCCATGGCATTCTCCTGGTTTGCCACTTTAGCTAGGCACCGCAGATGCAGCCAATCCTGTCGAAACGCGACGGATACCGTCGCTTTTGTCATTTTACGTCCGAGATCACTCCAACCCCAACCAATCCGGCAAATGCCCGATATCGGGAAGCACGACATCTGCAAACGGCTCCAGCTCAGCCGCTGCAGCAAGTCCGGTCAGAACGGCAACAGTTGTCATACCGGCCGCCCTTCCCGCGACCAGATCATGTTTGCTGTCGCCGACCATCGCAACGGCGTTCGGTGCGACATTCACCGCATTGCAAAAAGCCAAGAGCGGCCCCGGCTCAGGTTTTGACCCAAAGCCGCTGTCCGAGCCGCAGATGAATTCGAAAGACGATCGGATGCCAGCAGCATCGAGATGCGCAAGCGCAGGGGTTGCGGCATCATTCGTTGCAACACCCAACCGCAGACCTGCAGTTGAAAAGCGCTCAAGTAAAGGTCGAAGCGGTGTTGCCTCGGCCATAGGTGCGGCGGCGGCCTCTTCATTGATCAGATCAGCGAGCGCTTGTTGCGAGAATTCAGGGAATTCAGGATGGAGCACTGCCACCAGATCATCAGGTGTGCCCGCTATGACAAAGCTGTCCGGACGAAAAACGCCCGTCGCGAAATCAAACCCTATGAGGTGCCCCAGATGAGTTGCGCGCTTGTGGTCGCCTTCTGCCATCCGCATGAGGAAAGTGTTGGCCCAAACGTTCCACGTCGCTTCAAAGTCGAACAACGTGCCATCCTTGTCGAAGAGAATGGCTTGGATATCCTTTTGCGTCATGTCCAGTTCACCTGTTGACCGCCCGGAAGAGCTGCGCGCGCTTGCATCAAGCGATCATACGGAACGGCATGGGTGTCACAGAACGCAATCACCCAAGTGTCATCCATCATAATGAAATCGAGCACCGAAGCTTGGAATTCCGGCACCCCAAGGCTTTCCCGAAACGCCGCCTCATCGGCCCCGGTTGACCCCATAAAAACTGGCAAAAGTTCATCATTGCCAGCCAGCCAGACCACAGCTTGAAGCGCAAGCTGCTCTGCTGCATCACGAGATATTGAAG
>QCWH01000018.1 GCA_003149565.1 Marivita sp. XM-24bin2
GATTTCGGGAACAACGCCTGAGGTGCTGAGCGTGATGCGCCGGCGCGACAAGGCAATGCCTTCGCCGTCCATCGCGATTTTCATTGCGTCGCGAACATTCTCGAAGTTGTAGAGCGGTTCTCCCATACCCATCAGCACGATGTTTGACAGAAGCCGCGGACCGCTTTCGCCTGTCCCGACGCCCGGTTGAGGCCATTCGCCAAGATCGTCGCGCGCCAGCATAACCTGCCCAATGATCTCGCCGGCAGTCAGATTGCGCACCAGTTTCTGCGTGCCAGTGTGGCAGAACGAGCACGTCAGCGTGCATCCAACCTGTGATGAAATGCAAAGCGTGCCGCGGTCGGTTTCAGGGATGTAGACCACCTCGACCTCATGGCCGCCTGCGATGCGCACCAGATACTTGCGCGTGCCATCAGCCGAGACCTGTTTCGAGACGATCTCTGGCAGAGCAATTTCAAAATGCTCATCGAGCTGCGCGCGATACGCCTTGGCGAGATTTGTCATCGCGTGAAAGTCGCGCACACCCCATTGATAAATCCACTGCCAGATCTGATTGACCCGCATCTTGGATTGCTTTTCGGGAGTGCCGATGCCGACCAGTGCCTCGCGCAGCCTGTCGCGAGTCAGTCCGACAATATTCGTTTTGCCGCCCTCCGGTAGCTTCCGGGGGATGGTCATAACGTCTCGTGTGATCGGTGCAGCGCCGGTCATTGGGTCAGCCTTTTTCGAAAAGAGATGGGCCACATATAGGATTCTTTGGTCTTTGCCAAAGGGGAATACTGACCGGGGCATCCGAAAGCGCCCCAGTCAGCGCGTCCTGCGTCTTGTTCCGGCCGTCAAATCATGCTCCAGCCTTGGTAGGCCAACCCGATCAGAAATGCGCCGCCAAGCGATATCGCAATATAAAGTGTGAACACGCGGGGCTTCACGAGCGCCCAGACTGCGATGGCGGCAGGAAGTGAGGTCACGCCACCTGCAACCAGAAACGCCAACCCGGCGCCGGATGCCATCCCTTGTTCCATGAGCCCGCTGATGAGGGGCAGCGCGGCATAGCCATTCAGGTATGCAGGGACGCCAACCACAGTGGCAATTGCGATGGGCCCGATCCCCGTGCCGCCCAGAACCGAAGTTATGGTTTCAGCAGGCACATAGGCTAGCATCAAGCTTTCAAGAAGAAACGCGAGCGTCAGCCACTGGGCAAGAAAAAGCGTTGTCTTGATTGCCTCCTTGCCAAATTTCTGGACGCGATCTGAGTGTTCCCAGAAACGCCAGACAACGGGCTTGGGGCTGCGGATTTTGGACGCGCCGCACCCGCCATCGCCTACTCCGTCGCGCAGCGCATCGTGCAGTATATGGCTGCCACCAAGTGCCAAAACGATAAAGCCACCGGCCATGCCCAGCCCGACTGCGGCGAGCGTTTTGGCGATGGCAAATTCAAACCCGAGCACGCCCGAGGTGAGCAGGAACATAGACGGATCCATAACCGGCGACGCGAGCCAAAACGCCATAACCGCAGAGAGCGGCACACCCATTGTCAAAAGTGCCGCGATCAACGGGATCACTCCACAGGAACAGAAGGGCGACAAACCGCCAGCAAGTGCGGCAAGAAAAATCATCAAAGCCGGAGAGCCGGTAAAAGCTCGAGCAATCAGATTGTCGGCACCGGTGGCCACAGCCCAAGCGGCAATCCCGATCGACAGCAGAAGATACGGTGCCGTGTTGGCAAGCGATTGCAGAACGAAGCTCAGGCTTTCGGGTGCTTGCCCTGGCGACAATACGGCAACCAAAGCCAGCAGGACTCCAGATGCGATCCAGACCCGTTGTTTCTTGAGGCCAATCCAAACCGGGTTTGGCGGCGCGTTCGAGGAAAGATCAGCCATAGTGGGGCTCCTTGGCTTAAGCGGCAGAGGTTGTGCTGTCCGCATCAAATCCGGCGCAGCAGGCTTCTGAGAGAAAGGAAATGACGCTGTTCATGCGGTCGAAATCAGCGGTGCTCACCACCTCTCGGCCTTGTCGGGTTTGTGTGACCAGCCCTGCGTCCACCAGTGTCTTGAGATGATGTGCCTGCGTCGACGCAGGAAGGCCGGAATGCGTTGCGATTTGACTGACTGTCATGCCGGTATGACCGGCCTGCACCAGTAATCGAAAGATTTGAAGCCGAGCCTCGTGGCCCAAAGCTGCAAGTGCACGTGCGTGAGATTGTGTCTGATTCATAAAACTATAAAACTAGAAATATAGTTTTTATGCAAGACAAAATTTTCGTCCCGTTGCCATCGGCGCGGGACACTGGGCATTACCCTGCGTCCACAGGCGCTTGGCAGGAGATAAGGATTGAACTTTATAACAAGAAAAGGCCGAACAGGTTGTCCGACCTTCAGAGCTTACTCACACATCAGAGTTACTGTGCGCAGCGCTTTTCGGCGTCCTCGACAGCCGCGGTGAAGCCTAGCAGCGAGAACGTGTCTTTGGTCGTCGTTCCGCGCGAAGATTGTGCGGTCAGTACCGCGTCGGCCCCGCGCTTCATCGCTGTGACGATCTTGGCGTCATCCTGCGGTGTTGCAGGCCACGCCCATTCACCCTCGGTGAAGAGTTCGAACTCTGTGCCGCCAATATTCACGTTGACAGTTGAACCTGGCGCAAACGGATAGCCACCGGTGAAGGCCACCTGACCCTGCACTTCAGCACCTGGGCGGTAGAACACCATCAGAAGGATCTCGCCGCGGGTCACCGCCACAACCCGCCCACCACGGGTATTGACGCTTTCTTTGTATGTCGTCACTGCCCAGCACTCACGCGGGTCCTGACCTTCGAATACACTCCAGTCGGTAATGGCATTAACACGGTTGGTGCTTGTTTCCTGCGCTGCACCCGCGCCCGCTGTCATCAGCGATATCGCGCCAACAACCGCACCGGCAATCCATGATCTCATGCGTCCAGCCTCCAGACTGTCCTTAGCCTCAATTCGTTTGTCTGTCACAGTATGGGGTTAACCCCTGTTATGTCACTGCAACTTTGCCCTCGACGGCGCGAGAATAGCCTGATTTATGGGGGTCTTTAAAGCCCAATTGGCAGTTTTTTGCCCAACTGGAAGGGGAGTTCATCAATGGCGAACGCAGCGCCTCTGGCCGAGGTTTGGAGAGGCCCGTTTCTTGAGAGCCACCATAGCGGCCACGCGGTGATCTGCGATGGGTCTGGTGGAATCATTGCGGCCTGGGGTGACCCTGAGGCAGTTGTGTTGCCGCGCAGTTCGTCCAAGATGATACAGGCTCTGCCATTGATAACATCTGGTGCAGCGGATGCGCGTGGTCTGACGTCGGAGCAGCTGGCACTTGCCTGCGCCTCACATGAAGGTGCGCCAATTCATGTTGATATGGTCAACGCATGGCTGTCGGATCTTGGTCTGGGTGACGATGCGCTCTGCTGTGGACCGCAAGTCAGTCGCGACAAGGAGCTCAAGCTCGAGATGATCCGGGCGTTCGAGGCGCCCTGTCGCGTGCACAACAATTGCTCCGGTAAACATGCAGGCTTTCTCACACTGGCGCAGCATTTGGGGGCCGGTCCGAACTACGTTGATCCCGAACATGCGGTGCAGAAGGCCTGTCTTGAGGCGTTTGAGGCCGTAACCGACCAGACCAGCCCCGGTTTCGGTATCGATGGATGCTCTGCCCCGAATTTCGCCACGACAATGCATGGGATGGCCCGTGCAATGGCGTGGTTCGCGACGTCTGCGCAGCGTTCAGATGGTCTGAGCAAGGCTGCGGCGCGCCTTGTCGATGCGATGTATTCGCATCCTCTGTTGGTCGCGGGGGAGGGGCGAGCCTGTACGCGCCTTATGCGAGCATCCAAAGAACCGGTTGCTCTCAAGACCGGCGCCGAGGGCTATTTTATCGCCATTCTGCCCAAACGCGGATTGGGTATTGCTGTCAAAGCAGCAGACGGTGCCACCCGAGCAGCAGAGTGTGCCATTGCCGCTCTGCTTGTCCGGCTTGAGGTTCTTGATGCGCAGGATCCAGGGGTCAAAGCCTTTCTGAACCCGGCCATCCTTAACAGAGACGGATTGGTGACCGGGGAAATCAAACCAGCGGCGGGACTTCTGGCTCAATGAAGGCGTCGCGGCTGTACCCCTGCAGGAAAAGCAGGGCTGTCAGGTCACCGTGGTTGATCCGCAATTGCACCTGCGCCTGAACGCTGGGCTTGGCATGTAGGGCAACGCCCGCGCCTGCGCGCTGCAACATTCCAAGATCGTTTGCTCCGTCACCGACAGCCATAACCGCGTCTTCGGGAATGCCGAGCTGCTTTGTGATCTCCTCCAGTGCCTGAACTTTGGCCTCGCGACCGAGGATTGGGCGCGCGACGTCGCCGGTGAGCACTGCGTTTTCCGACAACAAAATATTGGCCCGATTTTCGTCAAAGCCGAGCGCAGCCGCCACCTGTGCTGTAAAGGCAGTGAAGCCGCCGGACACGAGTGCGGCGTAGGCCCCGTGTGCTTTCATGGTCGCCAAGAGTGTTGCGCCGCCCGGCATCAATGAAATTCTATCGGCCAGTACTTCGTTGATGACGCTTGCCGGAAGCTCTTTCAGCAAACCCACCCGTTCGATCAGAGCGCCTTCGAAATCCAGCTCACCATTCATTGCCCGGGCGGTAATGTCTTTCACCTGATTGCCAACACCGGCGACTTCCGCCAGCTCATCGATACATTCCTGTTGGATCATTGTGCTGTCCATGTCGGCAAGCAGCATTTTCTTGCGGCGACCCGCACTTGGCTGAATCGCCAGATCAACGCCTTGATCCTGCAGTGCCGACCAACTGCTTTCTGCTGTGTCCGGAACGCTTGCAATGTCGAATTCGGCTGCTTCGTCAGGTGAGAGCCAGACCAGATCGCCACCCCCCCAGGCATTGCGCAGCGATTCGGCAAGCGCAGGGTCCAGCGATCCCGGACGGGCAATCAACGTGACGGTGTACATGACAAGCCTCCAGACAGGTTTTCGGTGATGTATCGACGGCCCGCCAAAAAGGCCAGATGGAAGAACGGCGAGAAGGTCTTGCTGTCTTTGAAAATTCGCGCGGCACTTCGCAACCGCTCGCTCACAATAAGGGCAGCAGCGCCGGTGTTTCCGATCTGCTACATCGGTTCAATCTGGAAACTTAAATGCGTCACATTGACGGCATTTTCCGACTTGCAGGACCTCTGTCATGCGCATAAACGCGGCGGTGGGACACCCCTCCCCAACGAGGGGCGCTTATCTGGAAGGGTAGCATCAATGGCTATTGCACAACCGGCAACGCGGCCGGCCAATCCGCGTTTTTCTTCTGGCCCCTGCGCCAAACCCCCCGTTTTCAAACTTGAAAATCTCTCTGACGCGCCGCTGGGCCGCTCGCACCGCGCTGGTGTCGGCAAGGCCAAGCTCAAGGCCGCGATCGAAGAAACGCGCGAGCTGCTTGGTGTGCCCGCGGATTACCGCATCGGTATCGTACCGGCGTCCGATACCGGCGCTGTCGAGATGGCGATGTGGTCGCTTCTGGGCGCCCGCAAGGCCACGATGGTCGCCTGGGAATCCTTCGGCGCAGGCTGGGTCACTGACGTTGTGAAACAGCTCAAGATCGACGCCGAAGTGAAGACCGCAGACTACGGCCAGATCGTCGATATGGCGACAGTCGATTACGACACCGATGTCGTCTTTACCTGGAACGGCACCACCTCTGGCGTGCGGATGCCGAATGGTGACGCGATCCCGGCGGACCGCGAGGGCCTCACGATATGCGACGCCACGTCGGCCGCCTTTGCGCAGGACCTGCCTTGGGACAAGCTCGATGTGACGACGTTCTCCTGGCAGAAAGTGCTGGGCGGCGAAGCGGCGCACGGAATGCTGATCCTATCCCCGCGCGCAGTTGAACGGCTCGAAACCTACACACCGACATGGCCGTTGCCCAAGATCTTCCGCTTGACCAAGGGCGGCAAGCTGATCGAAGGCATCTTTGTGGGTGAGACCATCAATACGCCCTCCATGCTGGCGGTCGAGGATTACCTGCTGGCGCTCGACTGGGCGCGGTCGGTGGGCGGTCTCAAGGGCCTGATGGCGCGGGCGGATGCCAATGCTCAGGCGGTGTGGGATTTCTGCGAAGCCAATGATTGGATCGCGAATCTGGCCGAAGATCCGGCAACGCGGTCGAATACGTCGGTCTGCCTGAAATTCACCGATGATCGGATCACTGATGGTTCAGTGTTCGCGAAGGCTGTCGCAAAGCGGCTTGAGGCCGAAGGTGTCGCGCTGGACATCGGTGCGTATCGCGACGCGCCTGCTGGTCTGCGCATCTGGTGCGGCGGCACGGTCGAAACGGCGGACATCGAAGCGATGTTGCCTTGGCTCGACTGGGCGTTCCACGCCGAGATCGAAGCGCTCGCCAAGGCCGCGTGACGCGTGCCGGGCAGATGCCCGGCCTACCCAAAATGCGTAGGGCGGGCATTTGCCCGCCACCCTTCCCATATTTTCAAAGGACCACTGACATGGCCCCCCGTGTACTCATCTCTGACAAACTTTCCGATGCCGCCGTCCAGATCTTCAAGGATCGCGGGATCGAGGTCGATTTCCAGCCGAACCTCGGCAAGGACAAAGAAAAACTGGCCGAGGTGATCGGCCAATATGATGGTCTCGCGATCCGCTCGGCCACCAAGGTTACGCCGACGATCCTCGAGAACGCCACCAATCTCAAGGTGATCGGCCGCGCCGGGATTGGCACTGACAACATCGACAAGGAAGCGGCCTCCAAGAAAGGCGTGATCGTCATGAACACGCCTTTCGGCAACATGATTACAACCGCTGAACACGCCATCGCGATGATGTTCGCCTGCGCGCGTCAAATTCCCGAGGCGTCTGCTTCGACCCATGCCGGCAAGTGGGAGAAGTCGAAATTCATGGGTGTCGAACTCACTGGCAAGACGCTGGGTGTGATCGGTGCGGGCAATATCGGCGGCATCGTTTGTGACCGCGCCCGTGGTTTGAAGATGAAGGTCATCGCCTACGACCCCTTCCTTGGTGAAGACAAGGCCAAGCAGATGCAGGTTGAAAAGGTTGAACTGGACGACCTGCTCAAGCGTGCTGACTTCATCACTCTGCACGTGCCGCTGACCGATCAGACGCGCAATATCCTGAGCCGTGAGAACCTTGAGAAGACCAAGAAGGGCGTCCGTATCATCAACTGTGCACGTGGCGGACTGGTGGATGAAGAGGCGCTGGCCGACATGCTGAAATCCGGTCATGTGGCTGGTGCCGCGTTCGACGTGTTCAGCGAAGAACCCGCGACAGCGAACCCGCTCTTCAACCTGCCGAACGTTGTCTGCACTCCGCACCTTGGTGCGGCCACCACCGAAGCGCAGGAAAATGTGGCGCTTCAGGTGGCCGAGCAGATGGCCAATTACCTGCTGACGGGCGCTGTCGAAAACGCGCTCAACATGCCGTCGGTGACAGCGGAAGAAGCCAAGATCATGGGTCCTTGGATCAAGCTGGCCGACCATCTGGGCAGCTTTATCGGCCAGATGACGGACGAGCCGATCAAGGCGATCAATATCCTTTATGATGGTTCGGTGTCCCAGATGAATCTCGACGCCCTGAACTGTTCGGCGATTGCGGGGATCATGAAGCGGGTGAACCCGGACGTGAACATGGTCAGCGCGCCACTCATCGCCAAAGAGCGGGGCATCAAGATCAGCACCACCAATCAGGCGAAGTCCGGCGCCTTTGATGGCTATGTCAAACTCACCGTTGTAACAGCCGAGCGCGAACGCTCGATCGCGGGCACTGTGTTCAGTGATGGAAAGCCGCGCTTCATCCAGATCAAGGGCATTAATATCGACGCCGAAATCGGGTCGCATATGCTATACACGACCAATGAAGACGTGCCTGGCATCATCGGTACACTTGGCATGACGATGGGGCAGAACGACGTGAACATCGCGAACTTCACGCTCGGTCGGTCTGCGGCCAAGGGTGAAGCGATTGCTTTGCTCTACGTCGATGCGCCGGTCCCGGCCAATGTTGTGTCAAAACTGCAGGAAACCGGGCTGTTCCGCCAAATCAAACCCTTGCAGTTTGATGTCGCCTGAGCAAAGGCTAAAGTGAGTTTGCAAAGGGGCGGCCTTGAGCCGCCCTTTTTATTGCCTCTGCTGATCTTGTCTCGAAAGGCACAACCATGAAGCCCGTCTACGCCATCGGTGATATACATGGCCAGTCCGAACAACTGGACACCGCGCTTGCTCGTGTGGAGGCTGACGGCGGTGCAAATGCCAAGGTTGTGTTTGTTGGCGACTACGTGGATCGCGGGCCGGACAGCCAAGGCGTTATTGAACGCATCCTGGAAGGTCTGGATTTGGGCCGAGACTGGACATGCCTTAAAGGAAATCACGACCGGTTCTTCGAAAGGTTTTTGGCCGAACCTGAACCTCAATTCGATCCGCATCTGCTTGTCGGGTATCATTGGTTTCACGAAGCAATCGGCGGTCGCGCGACGATCGGGTCGTATGGCATCGACATCCCGGACCGCATACGCCAATCCGATCTTGCGGCCGAGGTCAGGCGAACGGTTCCGGACAGCCACAAGCGCTTCCTCGAGACGCTGCATTTAAGTCATCAGGTTGGGGACCTGTTTTTTGCCCATGCGGGAGTGCGCCCCGGGGTGCCACTGACGCAGCAAGTTGAGAATGATTTGCTTTGGATACGGCAGGAGTTTCTTGAGGATCGGAGAGATCATCAGGCGCTGGTTATCCACGGTCATACGCCCGTGGAATATCCCAAGCTTTTTACCAATCGTTTGGCAATCGACACGGGCGCTGGATACGGTCGAGAATTGGTGCCAGTGGTGATCGACGCCGGACAGGTTTTTGCACTGACAGCGAAGGGCCGTCAGCGCATTGAGACCGCCGTCTAGGTTCAGTCGTAACTCAGCGCTGTCGCTTTGCCGCGGAACACCGTGTAGGCCAATGCGGTGTAGCCCAGGATCATCGGCAGCACAAAGAGCGTGCCGATCAGGATGATGAACAGGCTCTCTGGTGCACTGGCCGCTTCATAGATCGTCAGTTGGTCGGGCACGATGAATGGGTAGAACGAATAGGCCATCCCGAAGAAGCCCAGCACGAAGAGTACGATGGTGGCCGCGAAGGGGAACCATGCAAAGCTGTCATCGCTGGTGGGCAAACGGCGCAGGGCCAGCCAGAGCAGGACAATCAACGCGCCGGACATAAGGGGCAGCGGCAGCAGCAGGAAGAATTCGGGCATCGAAAACCACTTTTCAAAGATGCGTGGGCTCACCAGAGGGGAGGCGACCGAGATTGTGCCGAGGCCCAGAACCACACCCCAGATACCACCTTTCGACCATTGCACTGCTTTGAGCTGCAATGCGCCTTCGGTTTTCAGGATCAGCCATGTCGCGCCGATGAAACTGTACGCCACGGTCAAGAACACGGCTGTCACCGCCGAAAAGGCCAGAGTGAACGCGGTGACTTCAAGGCCCATGATATACATGCCCAGCATGTAGCCTTGGCTGAGCGAGGTCATCATGGATCCGGTATAGAACGCCGCATCCCACGCGCCTTTATGCTCGATCGGCGCCTTGACCCGGAACTCGAAGGACACGCCGCGCAGGATCAGACCGACCAGCATCACCGCCACAGGCAGATAAAGCGCGGTCAGAATAGTGCCGTGCGCCGATGGGAACGCCACGAGCAGGATGCCGATGGCCAAGACCAGCCAAGTTTCGTTTGCGTCCCAGAACGGGCCGATCGAGGCGACCATGCGGTCCTTTTCATCCTGGTCGGCGAAGGGAAACAAGACCCCAACGCCCAGATCAAACCCGTCCAGAACCACGTAGATCAGGATGGACAGCCCCAACAGGGTTGCGAAGGCCAAGGGAAGCCATGTGGCGGGGTCTCCGAACAGATACATAGCTTACTCCGCCGCAACAGTGACTTGGGCTTCGGGCGCGGCTGGGATGCGCGTCCCGAGCGGTTCGCCCTTGGCGGCCTTACGCGCAAGGTAGAAGAGCACGCCAATATAGGCCGCAAGCAGCGCCGCGTAGATGGCGAGGTAGACGATCAGTGTCGAAGCCACCATCGGGGCGGGCACATCAGCAACAGCGGCCTCTGTGGTCAGCACCCCTTGCACAAGCCATGGCTGGCGGCCGATCTCGGTCGTGTACCACCCGGCTAGCGTTGCCACCCAGCCCGAGAACGCCATGGGCACCATCGCCCAGAGTAGCGGCTTGGGCAGGCCTTCTACACCGCGCTTCTTGCGTGCCATGAAGAACAAGCTGGCCCAGCTGAGCAGCAGCATCGCCATGCCCGTCGCCACCATGATGCGGAAACTGTAGAACACCGGTGCGACGGGCGGGTGCTGCACAGTGCCATCTTCAGCAACAAAGTCATTCAGACCCGGCACCACGCCATCAGGCGAGTGTTTGAGGATCAGCGACGCACCGTTCGGGATGCCGATCTCGAAATCGTTGGACCGTGTCTCTTCGTTTGGGATCGCAAACAGTACCAGCGGCACGTTCGGCCCGGTCTCCCAGTTGCCCTCCATCGCCGCCACCTTTTGCGGCTGATGTTCCAGTGTGTTCAGGCCGTGGAAGTCGCCTGCGAGGATTTGCAGCGGGATCAGTACCGCACCGATGGTCATGCCGGTCTTGAGCGTTGCACGCACCCCATCCGACCGGTCGCCGATCAGCCAGCGGAATGCGCTCAGACCGGCCAACAGAAAGGCCACGGTCAGGCCGGAGGCTAGCAGCATGTGCACAAGGCGATATGGCATTGACGGGTTGAAGATGATCGCCCACCAATCTGTGGCGAAGGCCACTCCGTCGCGCATTTCGAACCCGGCTGGAGTGTGCATCCAGCTGTTCAGGACGAGAATCCAGAAGGCCGACATGGTGGTGCCGAATGCCACGAGAAACGTCGAGAGCGTGTGCAGCCAGCTTGGAACCCGCGACATACCGAAGAGCATGATCCCGAGGAACACAGCTTCGAGGAAGAAGGCGGTCATCACCTCATAGGCCAGAAGTGGCCCGGCAATGTTGCCGACGCTTTCCATAAAGCCCGGCCAATTGGTGCCAAACTGGAACGACATGGTGATGCCGGACACCACTCCCATCGCAAAGCTGAGCGCAAAGACCTTGACCCAGAACCGGTAGGCTTCAACCCATTTCTGGTCACCTGTCCGGGCAAAGCGCAGTTTGAAGAACAAAAGCACCCAGCCCAAAGCAATGGTGATCGTCGGGAACAGGATGTGAAATGAGATATTGGCACCGAACTGGATGCGGGAAAGAATAAGGGTGTCCATGTGACCAACCTTTAAGGAACCATTTCTGTCAGGAAATTAGATAGGTCACAGATGCAGGTTTCCCGCATCCTGCGACAGCATTGCGCACCGGCGGGCACCGGCGTGGCTGGCCGTCTTCTTTTGCATTTTGGCGGCTGTGTCAGCGTCAGCTCAATCCACTGACAAAGCCATCAACGAAATCTTCGCCAGTTCGACGGGTTGTTCGTCAGCCTGATCTTCTGCATTTTCGTCATCATCGTCGCGGCGGCCAGCCTTGGTCCGATCATCGACCTCGACGTGCTGATGCCGATCGTGAAGTGTGAACTGGACAGCTATTGGTCGCGGCTGAAGTCGGGTGAGATCAAGAAGTTCTCCTGGTCCCTTTGCTCGACCTGACATGCGAAAGGGCGGGCCGTCTGGACTGCCCTTTTCACATCATCCGGTGCGAAAGCGGTTTCAAAATCGCGGCGACATCTTATATCTACCCCTCTTGCGGGCGAAGGAGACCGCATCGATGGCCAAGGCAAAGGAAAACAAGAATTACAAGGTGATCGCCGACAACCGTCGCGCGAGGTTTGATTATGCCATCGAGGACGATCTTGAGGTCGGGATCGTGCTGCAGGGGTCCGAGGTGAAATCGCTGCGCGAAAACAGCGCGAACATCACGGAGTGCTACGCCGCCGTTGAGGACGGCGAACTGTGGCTCGTGAATTCCTACATCGCTCCCTACAACCGCGCCATGTTCCCGCATGAGGAACGACGTCGCCGCAAGCTCCTGGTGTCGCGCAAGGAATTGTCAAAGCTCTGGAACGAGACGCAGCGCAAAGGCATGACGCTGGTTCCTTTGGTGCTCTACTTCAATGACAAGGGCATTGCGAAGATGAAGATTGGCATCGCCAAGGGTAAGAAGAACCACGACAAGCGCGAGACCGAAGCCAAGCGCGATTGGAGCCGCCAGAAACAGCGTCTGTTGAAGAACGCGGGATAAGGCCGGGGCCGCTTTCCGTTGACGGAAAGCAACGATGCGTTGACGCATCGTGCGGCGCGCTGAGGTCAATCGCTTGCGAGTCGGACGTCTGGGTTCTATGCAGAACCGATCCTAATCAGATGTGGCGACAGACATGGCACAGGACGACCCGAAGACTCTGGTTTCGACAGAATGGCTTGCGTCGCATATGCGCGACCCAGACCTGCGCATTCTCGATGGCTCGTTCTACCTTCCCGATGCCGGTCGTGATGCCAAAGCCGAATACGCTGCCGGCCACATTCCCGGCGCGCGCTTCTTTGACATCGACGAGATTTCTGACAGCCGCTCGGACCTGCCGCACATGGCGCCACCGATCGAAAAGTTCATGTCCCGCATGCGGGCGATGGGCGTCGGAGACGGGCACCAGGTTGTGGTCTATGACGGGGCGGGCCTGTTTTCCGCCGCGCGTGTCTGGTGGCTCTTCAAGCTGATGGGCCAGAATGACATCGCGGTTCTGGATGGCGGTCTTCCGAAATGGGTTGCCGAAGGTCGTGAGCTTGAGGACATGCCGCCGATCATCCGTGACCGGCACATGACGGTGCGCCGTCAGGCGCATCTGGTCAAGGATGTGACACAGGTGTCGGCGGCCTCCAAACTGCGCGATCAGGAAATCATCGACGCGCGCTCGCCCGGCCGGTTTCGGGGTGAAGAGCCCGAACCGCGCCCTGGCATGCGCGGGGGGCACATTCCCGGATCGAAGAACGTGCATTATTCCAGCTTGCTCAATGCCGATCAGACGATGAAAACGCCAGAAGAGACCCGCGCGATTTTTGAAGCGGCTGGTGTGGACCTGTCGAAACCCGCAATCACCACATGCGGCTCAGGCGTGACAGCAGCGATCCTGTCCCTTGCCATGGCGCGCATGGGCAAAGATGACCATTCCCTATACGACGGCTCGTGGTCCGAATGGGGGATGTTCCCCACGGTACCTGTGGCCACTGGAGATAATTGATGTTCGAGACCCTCAAGGAACAACCCGCCGACAAGATCCTGGCGCTGATGCAGACCTATCGCGACGATCCACGCGATGGGAAAATTGATCTGGGCGTCGGTGTCTACAAGGACGCGTCGGGCAACACGCCGATCATGCGCGCGATCAAGACCGCCGAGCAGCAGCTATGGGAGGCCGAGACGACCAAGGCCTATACGGGTCTTGCCGGTGATCCGGCCTTCGCAGATGCGATGATCGCGATGGTTCTGGGCGATGCCGTGCCGCGCGCCAATGTGGCGGCCGTTGCAACGCCCGGCGGTACGGGTGCGGTGCGCCAAGGCTTTGATATGGTCCGCATGGCAAACCCGCAGGCGAAGGTTTTCGTGAGCGACCCGACCTGGCCGAACCACCTGTCGATCCTCAAGCATATGGGCATGAACATGGTGCCCTACCGGTATTTCGACGACGAGTCGCGCGGTGTCGATTTCGACGGCATGATGGAAGATCTCGCACAGGCTGGTCCGGGTGACATCGTTTTGGTGCATGGCTGCTGCCACAACCCGACAGGTGCGAACCTGAACATGGCCGAGTGGAAGTCGTTGGTTGACCTGCTGGTCAAAACGGGCGCGACTCCGATGGTTGACATCGCCTATCAGGGCTTTGGCGACGGGCTTGAAGAAGATGCGGCGGCGACCCGCCTGATCGCCTCCTCCGTGCCCGAGACGATCATCGCGGCGAGCTGCTCGAAGAATTTCGGCATTTACCGCGAACGGACCGGTCTGCTGATGGCGGTGTCGCAGGAGGCGGGTTCGCACAAGGTCAATCAGGGCACGCTGGCCTATCTCAACCGTCAGAACTATTCCTTCCCGCCGGATCACGGTGCGCGTCTCGTGACGATGGTCCTGAACGACGACGCGCTGCGCGCCGAATGGAAGGCGGAGCTGGAAGAGATGCGCAACGGTATGCTGGGCCTGCGCGAGCAACTGGCGTCCGAGTTGCAGCGCCTCTCCGGGTCGGACCGCTTCGGCTTTATCGCGCAGCATCGGGGCATGTTCTCGCGCCTCGGGGCCACGCCCGAGCAGGTGGAGCGCCTGCGCGAAGAGCACGCGATCTACCTTGTCGGGGATTCCCGTCTGAACATCGCTGGTCTGAACAAGGACTCGGTTCCGATCCTTGCCAAGGCGATGATCGACGTCGGGATCTGACCTGAATCTTGTTTTGAACTGCATGGGCGCCTTTGGGCGCCCATTCTTTTTGTCTCGTCCGCCGCCTTCGGCTTTGTCCTCGGGCCAGTGGTGATGTGATGCGGTATCGGGCGCTGTGTGATTTGCAAAGTTGCGTTTGCATATTTGTAAAAAGAAGAAGCCGCTAGCCATGCGCCTTGACGCTGTCTTCCGGTGCCTGTTCCCGGTCGAACATGCCGTAGTCGCGCATCACATGGCAGACGCGCAGGCGGTAGTCCGAGAAGATACCATCGCGGCCCTTGGATTGGGCATTGCGGTGGGCCGCGAGTTTGCGCCAACGGTGGACGGCGTCTTCGTCTTCGAAGAAGCTGATCGACAGAAGCTTGTCGGGGTTGGTCAGGCTTTGGAAGCGTTCGACCGATATGAAGCCCTCGACCTGCTCCACCATGGGACGCATGGTGGCGGCGATGTCGAGATAGGCGTCTTTTTGGCCGTCTGCCGGCATGAGTTCGAAGATGATTGCGATCATTTTGGGTTTCCTTTTTGGGGCGGAGAATGGCGCGGTGTGGCGTGGCAATCAATCCGGGTTCGCGCGGGTGAACGGCAGCGGCATCGGTGGTTTGTACGGTTTGGTTGTTGAAACGTACGGTTCGACCGTACGGGAGGGGTCCGGCGTCAGGATGTGGCGGAGGAGGGCCACCGGGTGGCGGCGCAGGGTGAGGCGCAGGGCGACGTAATCCTCGACCACCTGTTCGCCCTCGGTCATCTGCGGCAAGAGCGCGGCGGGTTCCACGATGGCTTCTCCGTCGATGTCGCCGTCGAAGAGCGGCAGGGTTTTGCGGGTGGTGAGCGCCTTGGCCTCCCACAGGGCTTGCCGGCGGGTGAGGCCGATCTCGCGGAAGGTGTCGGCCTCGGCCAGACGGGCGATGGTGGTGGGGTCCAGCCCGGCGCGGCGCCAGAGGTCACCGACGCTCTGGTAGCCATTGCCGCGCCCGGCGGCGATCCATGACGCGTCTTCCTCGTTCAGGCCCTTGATCTGCCGGAAGCCGAGCCGCAGGGCGAGGCCGCCTTTGGCGTCGGGCTCCATCACGTTGTCCCAGAAGCTGGCGTTGATGCAGACGGGCAGGACGGTCACGCCATGTTCGCGCGCGTCGCGGACGATCTGGGCGGGGGCGTAGAAGCCCATCGGCTGGGAGTTCAGCAGCGCGCAGGCGAAGATGCCGGGGTGGTGGTGCTTGATCCATGCAGAGGCATAGACCAGCAGGGCAAAGCTGGCGGCGTGGCTTTCGGGGAAGCCGTAAGATCCGAAGCCTTCGATCTGGGAGAAGCAGCGTTCGGCGAAATCGTCGTCATAGCCTTTGTTGCGCATGCCGCGCATGAAGAGGGTGCGGAACTCTGACACGTTGCCGTGTTTCTTGAAGGTGGCCAGAGAGCGGCGCAGACGGTCGGCCTGTTCGGGAGTGAAGCCCGCGCCGACGATGGCAATCTGCATCGCCTGTTCCTGAAAGAGCGGCACGCCAAGGGTTTTTCCCAGCACCGCGCCCAACTCGTCCGAGGGAAAGCTCACCTCTTCTTCGCCGTTGCGGCGGCGGATATAGGGGTGGACCATGTCGCCCTGAATGGGGCCGGGGCGGATGATCGCGACCTCGATCACCAGATCGTAGAAGGTGCGGGGCTTCATGCGCGGCAGGAAGTTCATCTGGGCGCGGGATTCGACCTGAAACACACCGATGCTGTCGGCTTTGCAGAGCATGTCGTAGACTGCCGGGTCTTCGGGAGGGAGCGTGGCGAGGTTGTAGCTTTGGCCGTGATGCAGTTTCAGAAGATCAAAGCTCTTGCGGATACAGGACAGCATGCCGAGGGCCAGTACATCGACCTTGAGGATACCCAGAGCGTCGATATCGTCCTTGTCCCAGCAGATGACGGTGCGGTCCTCCATCGTGGCGTTTTCGATGGGGACCAGTTCGTCAAGCCGCCCTTCGGTGATGATGAAGCCGCCGACATGCTGGGACAGATGGCGGGGGAAGCCGATGATCTCGAAGATCAGCTCCATCGTCAGGCGCAGGCGGTGATCGTTCGGGTCGAGCCCGATTTCGCGCATGCGGTGCTCTTCGAGTCCATTGGTCGAAAAAAACCCCCAGAGTTGTGAGGAGAGCGCGCCGATGGTGTCTTGGGACAGGCCCATGGCAGCACCGACTTCGCGGATGGCGCGTTTGCCGCGGTAGTGGATCACGGTGGCGCAGAGGCCGGCACGGTGGCGACCATATCGGTCGTAGATGTGCTGGATCACCTCTTCGCGGCGTTCATGTTCGAAATCAACATCGATGTCGGGCGGTTCATCCCGGGCTTCAGACACGAAGCGTTCGAACACCATTGTGCCGATTTCGGGCGAGACCGATGTCACGCCAAGGCAGTAGCAGACCACCGAGTTGGCGGCAGAGCCGCGCCCCTGACACAGGATGCCACGTTCGCGTGCGAAGGCCACGATGTCGCGCACGGTGAGAAAGTAAGGTTCGTATTTCAGTTTGCCGATCAGGGTGAGTTCATGCGCGAGCAGCTTTTTCACCTTGTCCGGCGCACCATGCGGGTAGCGCCATTTCAACCCCTCATGCGCGAGGCGCGCGAGGCGTTGGGAGGCAGTCTCGGTGCCGGTGATTTCGCTGGGGTATTCGTAGCGCAACTGGCCGAGATCGAAGGTGCAAGTTTCGGCCAGTTCTGCGGCACGGTCCACCGCATCGGCATGGGGGCCAAGCAGGCGGCGCATTTCGGCCTCAGACCGCAAGCGCTGTTCGCCATTGGCGAGCGCCTTGGTGCCCAACTCGTCAACGCGGCAGCCCTGGCGGATGGCGGTGACCACATCCGCAAGTTTGCGACGGCGGCCGTGATGCATGATCGGGTTGGCCGAGGCCACGGTGGGCAGGTTCAGGCGGTGTGCCAGCGCTGCGATCCGGTCGAAGCGGGGGCTGTCCTGCCCGTCATAGAGCGGGCTGAGCAGGAGATGGGTCTGTCCGGGGAAGCGGCGCGACAGCCGTTCCGCCTGTGACGACCAGTCACTCGCGCCGCCCGTGGCCGTCAGGGCCTGTGTTGGCGGGTGCAGGAGCCAGATGAGACCGCCTGTGCATTGGACCAGATCATCGAGTGTCAGGTGACAGTTGCCTTTGGGCGCGCGGCGGCGGCCAGTGGTGATGAGTCGGCAGAGCTGCGCCCAGCCTTGCCGTGTGCTGGCCGAAGCGGTGGCGGTGAAGCCGGTGTCGGTGACGACCTTCGCGCCGGGGATCAGCCGGGGCACATGGGTGAGTATGTGGCTGCGCCGGTGGTCGATGTGAGCGGGCACGGGCGGGCCGATGGGGCCATTGCGCGATTCAAGGTCGGTGCGTTCGCGGATCAGGCGCTGGAGATTTTTCCCCTCCGTCCAGGCGCGGACGATGCCGGCGACCGAATTGGTGTCGGTGATGGCGATGGCCGAGAGGCCCAGCGTGGCGGCACGCTCCATATACTCCTCGGGGTGGGAGGCCCCGGTGAGGAAGGTGAAATTGGAGGTGATCGACAGCTCTGCGAACATACCCGTCTTTATGTTCTTATTTTGTTCTTTTTCCAGTGATTCGAGTCAGTCAGGCGCCCCGCGCTGTGGTGGCGGTGGATTTTGCATATTTGGAAAAAGAAGAAGATCAGGGGGTGGGCACGGAGAGCCATGTCAGCACATGGGTGCCGGTCAGGCGGTGATGGATCTCGAAGCGGCGGCCCGTTGGCAGGGTTTCCGTCAGGTCGGTGGTCAGGGCGAGGGTCAGGCTGGTCTGGCCGGGGGCTTCGGTCAGTTCGGCGGCGTCAAAGCCGAAATGGCGACCGACCTGCGGGAAGAGCGCCTTGAACAGCGTTTCCTTGGCCGAGAAGGTAAGCGTGGCGTTGGTGGCCGAGGGAAACGTGCCCTGGGTGATCCTGTCGCGTTCGGTGACGTTCAGGGTTTCGGAAAGGATCGCGTTGAGACTGCGGCCCGACGCGATGGCTTCGGTGTCGACGCCGTAGCTGTGGGTCGTGTCACGGGACAGCAGGCAGGCGCAACGGCCTCGCGCATGGCTGATCGAGCCGGACAGGCCCTTGGGCCAGAGCGGTGCGCGTCCGGGTTCGGTGGCCACGCGGGCCGGCGGATGATCCAGAAGCGCCATCGCGGCCCGTGCCATGGCCCGGCCTGCGAGATATTCGGCACGGCGTTTTTCGACTGCGCCCATCAGGTGTGTCGGGCAAACGATGTGCAGGCTGTCGAACAGGGACTGCGCGAAGGCACCGGGGTGGAAGGATGCGGTGACCAGCACGGCGCCGGGATTGCGGCTGTCTTCGATGTCGATCTTCGACAGGAAGCCCTCGGACCGGGTGTGAATATCGATGAGGGGGGCATGGGTCATGGCTGCCTGCAATCCCTGCAACGCTGCATCTGGTCAAGCAAAAAACCATCGGGTTGCATTTACTTGGGGTCCCGGCGGCTCTAGTCCTTTGCGTGTCAACTGGAGGTGGTGCGATGCAAGGCGAAACCCGCACACGCGGCGTGATGTATGTGGCCTGGGGCAAGGCGCATGTGGATGTGGCGCGGCGGTCGGCGGCGTCGGTGAAACGGTACAACCCGGGACTGCAGACGGCGATCTGGTGTGCGGCGGACGATGACACCAGCGGGTTCGATCAGAGCTTTGTCATTCCGCCCGAGATGACCCGGCCCAAAGTGGGGGCGCTGAAGTTCAGCCCGTATGACGAGACGCTGTATCTGGACAATGACACGATGATCCGGGCGGATCTGTCGTCTTTGTTCGACCTCTTGCAGAAGTTCGATCTGTGCGGGGCGCATGTGATGCTGTGGCATCGGCCCCGGCACAAGCGCAAATGGCAGACCGAGGTGCCGGAGACTTTTCCCGAGATCAATTGCGGGGTGCTTTTGTATCGCAAGAATGCGGCGACCGATGCATTCTTCGATGACTGGCAGGCGGCCTATGACGCGGCGGGGTTCAAGATCGATCAGCCGACGTTCCGCGAGACCTTGTGGAATTCGGAACTGCGGTTTTACGTGTTCCCGCCGCAATTCAACAAGCGGATTTTTGAGGCGTCGGAGCTGATCTGGTCGGACCAGCCGAAGCCACGTATCCTGCACTTGCCGATCCTGCGGCCGCAGAAGAATGCGCTGAAGCGGTGGTTCTCGAACCTGATCCGGTAGGGGCGCGCTACGCGGCGTCGTGTCTTGTCTGTGCCGTGTGGCCGTGTCAGCATTCGCGTTCAAGGAGTGAGTGATCCATGCAGACGACGACACGAGACGCGGTGCATTTGCCGCAGACGCTTGAGCCGCGCAATCCGGGGATGGCGCTGGATCTGGACTGGGTGATGCGCGCGACGGCAAACCGCTCGGCGATTGAGCGGCGGGCGGCAACTCTGCCGGGGCGGCGGTCTGTGAAAAAGGACTATCAGGCGGCGTGGTTGTGCCGGGCTGTGACCTGCATCGATCTCACGACATTGGCCGGGGATGATACCGTTGGGCGCGTGGCACGGCTTTGTGCCAAGGCGCGGCAGCCGGTACGGGCGGAGCTGCTGGAGGCGTTGGGCATGGACGGACTCAATGTCGGTGCGGTCTGCGTTTATCACGACATGGTCGAGGCAGCGGTGGAGGCGCTGGCAGGCACAGGTATTCCCGTTGCTGCGGTCAGCACGGGGTTTCCGGCGGGTTTGTCGCCGTTTCATCTGCGGGTGGCTGAGATCGAGGAAAGCGTAAAAGCGGGGGCTGCCGAGATCGACATCGTGATCTCGCGCCGGCATGTGCTGACGGGCAATTGGCAGGCGCTCTATGACGAGATGCGCGCCTTCCGCGCGGCCTGTGGTGAGGCGCATGTGAAGGCCATTCTGGCGACGGGCGAATTGGGGACATTGCAGAACGTGGCGCGTGCCTCGCTCGTTTGCATGATGGCGGGGGCGGATTTCATCAAGACCTCGACCGGCAAGGAAAGCGTGAACGCCACGCTGCCCGTCTCGCTGGTGATGATCCGGGCGATCCGGGATTATTTCGAAGAGACAGGCTACCGCGTGGGCTACAAACCTGCGGGCGGGATTTCCAAGGCCAAGGACGCGCTGGTGTACCTTGCGCTGATGAAGGAAGAGCTGGGCGACCGTTGGGTGCAGAACGATCTGTTCCGCTTTGGCGCGTCGTCGCTTCTGGGGGATATCGAGCGGCAGTTGGAGCATCATGTGACCGGGGCCTATTCCGCGTCCTGGCGCCATGCTGCGGGGTGAGGTGAGACCATGGGCAATAATCCGATGGTCCTGCTGTTCGGCCTTTCGGCGCTGATGTGGCTGGGGGCGCAGAACTGGCGGCGGCGCAGGCTCAAGCGCGCTGCGCGCGATTTGCCGACGCTGATGCAGCGGATGCTGGGGCCGGAACCGGCCTTTGACCCGCCTGCCGACCCACCCGAAGCCCTGCAGCGTTTTGCGCATCTGCACAGCCGGACACGGCAAGTTGAATGGGTCATCCGCGGGGCGGCGCTGCTCTGGCTGGCCTATGTTGTTTTCCTGCTTTTGAAAGGCACCTTCCAATGACCGTACAAGAGATTTTCGAGAGTATGGACTACGGAACCGCACCGGAATCGGCAGGCGACGCGCTGGCATGGCTGGTCGATCAGGGGGATCGGTTCGGCCATTTTATCAATGGTACGATGACCGATCCGGGCGAAGTTTTCGAAAGCCGCAATCCTGCCAATGGCGAGGTGCTGGCGCATCTGACCCAAGCCACGCAGGCGGATGTGGATGCAGCAGTGGTGGCGGCACGCAAGGCGCAGAAGGCTTGGGCCAAGTTGGGCGGCGCGGGACGGGCGCGGTATCTCTATGCGCTGGCGCGCTTGATGCAGAAACATGCGCGGCTTTTCGCGGTGCTTGAGACCTTGGACAACGGCAAGCCGATCCGCGAAAGCCGGGACATTGATGTGCCTTTGGCGCAGCGGCATTTCTACTATCACGCGGGTCAGGCGCAACTTTTCGCCAGCGAATTTGCCGGGCGCGAGGCGCATGGCGTCTGTGGTCAGGTCATCCCGTGGAACTTTCCGCTGTTGATGCTGGCATGGAAGGTCGCGCCTGCATTGGCGGCGGGGAACACGGTTGTTCTCAAGCCTGCGGAATACACGTCGCTGACCGCGCTGTTGTTTGCCGATATGTGCCGTCAGGCCGGGCTGCCGAAAGGTGTGGTGAACATCGTCACCGGCGATGGGGCCGTGGGCGAGATGATCGTCACGCACCCGGATGTGGACAAAGTGGCCTTTACCGGATCGACAGCCGTGGGGCGGCGTATCCGCGAGGCGACGGCTGGGTCGGGCAAAGCACTCACGCTCGAGCTGGGCGGCAAGTCGCCTTACATCGTGTTCGAGGATGCGGATCTGGATTCTGCCGTTGAGGGCCTCGTCGATGCGATCTGGTTCAATCAGGGGCAGGTGTGTTGCGCGGGGTCGCGGCTTCTGGTGCAGGAGGGTGTCGCGGATCGCTTCTATGCCAAGCTGAAGGCGCGGATGGAAAAGCTGCGTGTCGGATCGCCTTTGGACAAGTCGATCGACGTGGGGGCGATTGTCGACCCCAAGCAGTTGGAGACCATCACTCGTCTGGTCGACAGCAACACAGCCGGTGAGACCTATCGCGCGAATTGCGAAATGCCGGAGAGCGGGTGTTTCTACCCGCCGACGCTTATCACCGGGCTGAGCACGGCTGACCCTCTGATGCAGGAAGAAATCTTCGGCCCCGTGCTTGTGGCTACGACGTTCCGCACGCCATCCGAAGCGGTCGATCTGGCGAACAACACGCGCTACGGGCTGGCGGCGACATTATGGAGCGAGAACATCAACGTCGCGTTGGACATCGCGCCCAAGCTGGCGGCAGGGGTGGTCTGGATCAACGGGACCAATATGTTCGACGCTGCGGCACCGTTTGGTGGCATCCGCGAAAGCGGGTTCGGGCGTGAAGGCGGACCGGAGGGGATGATGGCCTACACCAAGCCGTCGGGTACCGGCAAAGCGTTGGACAAGATCGAGGGCTTCAGCAGCGGGCCGGATGCCGAGCCGCAAGCGGTGGATCGGACGGCGAAACTCTATGTCGGGGGCAAGCAGGCGCGGCCTGATGGCGGCTACGCCTATGAGGTCTTCACAAAGGCGGGCAAGCTGATCGGGCAGGCGCCGCTGGCAAACCGCAAGGATGTGCGCAACGCGGTCGAGGCAGCGCGCGGGGCGGCAGGCTGGGTCGGGACAACGGCGCATCTGCGGGCGCAGATCCTCTACTACATCGCGGAGAACCTTGCCGCGCGGAAAGACGAGTTTGCAGCGCGGCTGAACCAGATGACCGGTGCGAAGACCGGCGCGAAAGAGGTGGATGTCGCGGTGAACCGGCTTTTCACCTATGCCGCCTGGGCCGACAAGTTCGACGGGCGCGTGGCGCAGGTGCCTTTGCGCGGCGTGGCGTTGGCCATGCGCGAACCCTGTGGCGTGATCGGGGCATTCTGCCCGGACGATCATCCGCTTCTGGGCCTCGTGTCGGTGATGGCCCCGGCCATGGCGATGGGCAACCGTGTGGTTCTCGTGGCGTCAGAGCCGTTCCCGCTGGCGGCGACGGATTTCTATCAGGTTCTGGACACGTCGGATGTGCCGGGTGGCGTGGTCAATATCCTGACCGGGCGGCACGCGGAGCTGGCCCCGACATTGGCGCAGCACATGGATGTGGAGGCGGTCTGGTCGTTCTCTTCGAGTGATTTGTCGGCTGAGATTGAGCGCGGTGCGGCGCTGAACCTCAAGCGGACATGGATCAACAATGGCCGGTCGCGCGACTGGATGGGAGCCGATGGTGAAGGCCGCACGTTCCTTGATGCGGCGACCGAAACCAAGACGGTGTGGGTGCCTTACGGCGCATGATTGCCAATTTTCGCGTGGGTCATTGAGAATTCGGCAATGCGATGCTATTTTTTAATCACCCAGCGCCGGGGCGGAACGGCGTTTACACTTAGGAGGACGATGTCCTGTCTTTTCAAACGGATGTGGCCAGTGCCACTGACGGGGGTCTGCCCATGACCGGCACACCCGGAACCGGATCGGCCAGCGATGCGACGCTCGCGACGATTCTGTCTGAACTCGATGAAAACAAAGCCGAAGACATTGTGCAGATCGACCTGCGCGGTAAAACATCTATCGGTGATTACATGGTTGTGTGCTCAGGGCGGTCGACCCGCCAGGTTGCAGCACTGGCCGAAAAGCTGATCGAGACACTCAAGTCCGAACACGGCATCCTGTCCAAAGTCGAGGGCAAGGAAACGGGTGATTGGGTTCTGATCGACACTGGTGATGTGATTGTGCACATCTTCCGGCCCGAAGTGCGCGAATTTTACCAGTTGGAAAAAATGTGGCTCCCGGCTGGGGTCGCACTGACCAGCTAGGATGCGCGTTCATCTTCGTGCGGTGGGGCGGCTTGGCGGCCGCTCCGAAGAACGCGCGCTGGTTGACGACTACCTCTCTCGGTTCGGTCAGACCGGGCGTGGCCTGGGCTGGCGCTTCGCGGGCGAGACCGAGGTCGAGGACAAGAAAAACGGTGGGATGATGGCCGAGGCGGCATTGCTGCGGGCCGCGATCCCAGCGGGATCCCTTCTGGTATGCCTCGATGAGCGTGGGGCGCCGATGTCCTCGCCTGATTTTGCCAAAAAGCTGCAGGGCTGGGCCGACCAGGGGCGCTCGGATGTTTGTTTCATCATCGGCGGGGCAGATGGCATTGACCCGTCGCTGCGAGCAGAGGCGGACATGCTCTTGTCTTTCGGCAAGATGGTCTGGCCTCACAAGCTTGTACGGGTGATGATTGCCGAGCAGCTCTACCGTGCTGCCTCGATTATTGCCGGCTCGCCCTATCATAGGGATTGAAGAGGACACGATGCGTCGACGCATCGCGGCTTTCGGTCAACCGAAAGCGGGCACAGATGATCAGGTGTAGGCGATGACCAGCAGGATCACGCCAAGGATCACGCGATAGATCACATAAGGTGTGAAGCTGACGGATTGCAGCAGCTTGAACATCAGCTTCAACGCGGCCAGTGCTGCCAGAAATGCAAACACAGCGGCAATTGCGGCATCACGGAAAAGGGCCATGTCCGCATCTTGTGCAACTTCGACGCTCAGCAGCGCTCCGGAGGCCAAGATGGTCGGAATTGACATCAACATCGAGAGTCGGGCCGCGCTTTCGCGATCATAGCCCATCTGTCGTCCTGCGGTGATTGTGATGCCCGACCGCGACGTTCCGGGGATCAGCGCCAAGGCTTGCCACAACCCCATAATGGTGGCGTCACGCAGGCTCCAGTTCGCCGCACTCTTTGTGATCGGTCCGGTTTGGTCGGCCCAATAAAGCACAATGCCGAAGGCAAGCATGGTCCATCCAATTACCGCGGTAGATCGCAGAAAGTCGTTCAGGGCGGTCAGCTTGAGAACGACGCCAAGCGCCACAACCGGTATGGTCGCAATGATCAGGCACAGTGCCCAGAAGGCACCTTGCGTATCGATCCGCCCGCGAATGAGCCGCCCCAAACCTTGGGAAACCGCTTTCACATCCGACCAGAAATAGAGCACGACAGCCAGCAATGTGCCGACGTGCACGGCAACATCCAGCGCCTGCCCTTGATCCGCGATACCGGTGAGATTCGGCAGGAGAATCAGGTGTCCGGAAGACGAAATCGGCAGAAATTCCGTAACGCCCTGAATCAAAGCGAGGATAAGCAGATGTGTCAGGGCCATGACGCGCTGTCCGGATGTGAATATTTTGTTGGGTATAAACCCATAAAAACCAATAGGAAGGATTAATTTAAGTCCGGATCGGACCTAAAATAGCTGCGCTGCAGCACGCATCGCGTCAGATCTGGCGAAAAATTGGAAAAATAGGTCAGCATAAGTGACTTTTCTTTTCCGGCGCACTTCTATAATCAGACCCGACCACAGGACAGGAAGGACGTGAGTCATGGCCAAACAGCCTATGTTGAAGTTCGTCAAAGTTGAACGCGACATGCCCACAAAACGTGCTGCCGACGAGCGGCGCGAGGACTTCCATGAGATTTACGCAGAATATGCCGACGCCAAGGCCAAAGAGCAGGCGAGCCGCTGTTCGCAGTGCGGTGTGCCGTATTGCCAGTCGCATTGCCCGCTGCACAACAACATTCCCGATTGGCTGCGCCTGACCGCCGAAGGCCGGTTGCAAGAGGCTTATGAGGTCAGCCAGGCAACCAACACCTTTCCCGAGATTTGTGGCCGCATCTGCCCGCAGGACCGTCTGTGCGAAGGCAATTGCGTGATCGAAAAATCGGGCCACGGAACTGTGACCATCGGCTCGGTCGAGAAATATATCACCGATACGGCATGGGAAGAAGGCTGGGTTCTGCCGATCAAGCCAGCGCAGGAACGCAAGGAAAGCGTCGCGATCATCGGCGCTGGCCCCGGAGGCCTGGCTGCGGCCGACGTGCTGCGCCGTCAGGGTGTGCAGGTTACGGTCTATGACCGCTATGACCGCGCCGGTGGTCTGCTGACGTATGGTATTCCCGGCTTCAAGTTGGAAAAGCCGGTGGTCATGCGCCGAAATGAGCAGCTTGAAAAAGGCGGTGTGCGCTTCGTTCTCAACTGCAATATCGGCGAGGACATGTCGTTTGAAGATATCCGAGCGCAGCATGACGCTGTGATCATCGCGACCGGCGTCTACAAGTCGCGCGATCTGGCTGGTCCGGGTTCGGGTGCCGATGGCATCGTCAAGGCGCTGGATTATCTGACCGCGTCAAACCGCAAGAGCTTTGGCGACGATGTGGCCGAATTCGATAGCGGCAAGCTGAATGCCGAAGGTAAAAAGGTTGTCGTGATTGGCGGTGGTGACACCGCGATGGACTGTGTGCGCACCGCGATCCGGCAGGGGGCCGAGTCGGTCAAATGTCTCTATCGCCGCGACCGTGCCAACATGCCTGGTTCGCAGCGCGAGGTGCAGAACGCCGAGGAAGAGGGGGTGCAGTTCGAATGGCTGACCGCGCCCAAGGGCTTTACCGGTGATCCGGTGGATGGCGTGATCGTTGAGCGGATGCGTCTGGGCCTGCCCGATGCGACCGGCCGTCAGATGCCAGAGGTGATCGAAGGTTCGGACTACGTTGAACCTGCGGATATCGTCATCAAGGCGCTGGGCTTTGAGCCGGAAGAACTGCCGACGCTCTGGGGTGTGCCAGAACTGGAAGTGACCCGTTGGGGCACCATCAAGGCCGAGTTCACCACCGGGGCTACAGCTTTGCCGGGCGTCTATGCCGTCGGTGACATCGTACGTGGTGCGTCACTGGTCGTCTGGGCCATTCGCGATGGGCGCGACTGTGCTGAGGCTGTGCTGCGCCAGTTCAACGGCGCGAGCGCCGTGGCTGCTGAATGAGCGATCTGGCGGCACCTTACCGGCGGACCGGTACGCTTGACGGCGCATGTCTGTGCGGCGGAACGCTGATCCGTGTGGATGGTGATTATGTGGCCGCAGTGGGAATCTGCCATTGCCGGAAATGCCGGCTCTGGTCTGGGACGATCACGGGATATTTCCTGGCAAAGCCGGAGGCCGTTCATGTTGAAGGCCCGACAAAGTCCTATGCCTCGACACCTTTCGCCTCGCGCAGCTTCTGCGAGGTCTGCGGAACACCACTGTGGCTGCGAAACAACGAAGACGACGCCGAGTACGAATTGATGCCAGCGCTTTTCAAAGCGGCGGATTCGTTCCCGGTCATTTCTGAAATCTACTGCGACCGCGCACCGGCCTACGGGCAACTGAAAGGTGACCACACCCGCGCAACGCAGGCGCAATACGAAGCGAAAAACCCTTTTGTCGAAGGAGACACGCCATGACCAAATATGATGCGAACTGGGCTGCTGCCGAGGAAGCCAAGCGGAAATGGCTGGCGGAGAACGGCCTTTACTCGGAAGAGGAAGAGCACTCTTCTTGTGGAGTTGGGCTCGTTGTCTCTTTGGATGGCAAGCCGTCGCGCAAGGTGGTCGAAGCGGGCATTGATGCGCTGAAGGCGATCTGGCACCGGGGTGCGGTGGATGCCGATGGTAAGACCGGCGATGGCGCGGGTATTCACGTCCAGATCCCGGCTCCGTTCTTTTACGACCAGATCAAGCGCACCGGGCACGAACCGCGTAAGGACGAGTTGATGGCGATTGGCCAGGTGTTCCTGCCGCGCACCGATTTTGGTGCTCAGGAAACCTGCCGGACCATCGTGGAAACTGAAGTTTTGCGCATGGGTCATTACATCTATGGCTGGCGCCATGTTCCTGTGAACGTGGATTGTCTTGGTGAAAAGGCGAACGCGACCCGGCCCGAGATCGAGCAGATCCTGATTTCGAACGCGAAGGGCGTGGATGAAGAGGCGTTTGAGCGCGAGCTGTATGTGATCCGTCGGCGGATCGAGAAGGCGGCTGCGGCGGCTGGCATTGGTCAACTTTACATTGCGTCGCTGTCCTGCCGCTCGATCATCTACAAGGGCATGATGCTGGCTGAACAGGTCGCGGAATTTTATCCCGATCTTCAGGACACAAGGTTTGAATCTGCTTTTGCGATCTATCACCAGCGTTACTCAACCAATACCTTCCCGCAGTGGTGGTTGGCGCAGCCGTTCCGCATGCTGGCGCATAACGGCGAGATCAACACGCTGAAAGGCAACGTCAACTGGATGAAGAGCCATGAAATCCGCATGGCTTCCAGCGCCTTTGGTGACATGGCAGAAGACATCAAGCCGATCATTGCCAATGGCGCGTCGGACTCGGCGGCCCTCGACGCGGTCTTCGAAGTGTTGGTGCGCGCAGGCCGCAATGCGCCGATGGCAAAGACCATGCTGGTCCCTGAATCCTGGTCGAAGCAGGCGGTGGAACTGCCGCAGGCTTGGCGGGACATGTATTCCTATTGCAACTCGGTGATGGAGCCTTGGGACGGTCCCGCAGCGCTTGCCATGACCGATGGCCGTTGGGTCTGTGCCGGTCTTGACCGCAATGGCCTCCGCCCAATGCGGTATGTGGTGACCGGCGACGGTATGCTCATCGCCGGGTCTGAGGCGGGTATGGTGCCCGTCGACGAAGGCACTGTGCGCGAAAAAGGCGCGCTTGGTCCGGGGCAATTGCTGGCTGTGGATATGCAGGAAGGCAAGCTCTACCACGACATCGAGATCAAGAACAAACTGGCGGCCAGCCAGCCGTTCGGTGAGTGGGTCGGCAAGATCAACGAACTGGACGAACAATTGGCGAAGGTGACCGAAACCCCGATGTTCGAAGGCGCGGAACTTCGCCGCCGTCAGATCGCGGCGGGCTACACCATCGAAGAACTGGAGCAGGTCCTTGCCCCGATGGCAGAGGACGGCAAAGAGGTTGTCGCCTCGATGGGCGACGACACACCATCCGCAGTGCTGTCGAAGAAGTATCGCCCGCTGTCGCATTACTTCCGTCAGAACTTCAGCCAGGTGACCAACCCGCCGATCGACAGCTTGCGCGAATACCGCGTGATGAGCCTCAAGACCCGGTTTGGCAACCTTAAGAACGTGCTGGATGAGTCGAGTGCGCAGACGGAGATCCTTGTTCTGGACAGCCCGTTTGTCGGCAACGCGCAATTCAAGGAACTGGCCAATCACTTCAACGCCGGACTGTGCGAGATTGACTGTACTTTCCCGGCAAACGGCGAGCACGGCGCGCTGCAGATTGCTTTGGAACGCATTCGCTCCGAGGCGGAAGATGCCGTGCGCTCTGGCGCGGGCCATATCATCCTGACGGATGAACATTCTGGCGAAGACAAAGTCGCGATGCCGATGATCCTTGCGACCAGTGCTGTGCACAGCCACCTGACCCGCAAGGGTTTGCGGACCTTCTGTTCGATCAACGTACGGTCGGCAGAATGCATCGATCCGCATTACTTCGCAGTTCTCATTGGCGCAGGTGCGACCGTCGTAAACGCGTATCTTGCCGAGGATTCTTTGGCGGATCGCATCAATCGCGGGCTGATTGACCTGTCGCTGACCGACGCTGTTGCGAAATACCGCGAAGCTGTCGATCAAGGCTTGCTCAAGATCATGTCGAAGATGGGCATCTCGGTCATCTCGTCCTATCGCGGTGGTTTGAACTTTGAGGCCGTAGGCCTGAGCCGGGCAATGTGCGCGGAATACTTCCCTGGCATGCTGTCGCGGATTTCGGGCATTGGCCTGAACGGTCTGCAACGCAAGGCCGAAGAGATCCACGCGCTGGGCTTCCGGGGTGGACAGGATGTCCTGCCGATTGGTGGCTTTTACAAGGCACGGAAATCGGGCGAGACCCATGCTTGGGGCGCGCAGACGATGCATCTGATGCAGATGGCCTGCAACAAGGCGTCCTACGAGATCTGGAAGACCTATTCCAAGGCGATGCAGGCCAACCCGCCGATCCATCTGCGCGACCTGCTGGCGATCAAGCCGCTGGGCGACGCGATCCCGCTTGAACAGGTGGAATCGATCACCTCCATCCGCAAACGGTTCGTGACGCCGGGCATGTCGCTGGGGGCGCTGTCGCCCGAGGCGCACAAGACGCTGAACGTGGCGATGAACCGGATCGGGGCCAAGTCCGACAGTGGTGAGGGTGGCGAAGACCCGGCGCATTTCGTGCCGGAGCCGAACGGCGACAACCCGTCCGCCAAGATCAAGCAGGTGGCGTCTGGCCGCTTTGGCGTGACCGCGGAATACCTGAACCAGTGCGAAGAGCTTGAAATCAAGGTCGCACAGGGTGCCAAGCCGGGTGAGGGTGGCCAGCTTCCGGGCATGAAGGTCACCGACCTGATCGCCCGTCTGCGCCATTCGACCAAGGGCGTGACTTTGATCTCGCCACCGCCGCACCACGACATCTACTCGATCGAGGACCTTGCGCAGCTGATCTACGACCTCAAGCAGATCAACCCGCGCTGCAAGGTGACGGTCAAGCTGGTGGCGTCGTCTGGTGTTGGCACGATTGCCGCTGGCGTGGCAAAGGCCAAGGCCGATGTGATCCTGATCTCGGGCCACAATGGCGGCACCGGTGCATCGCCCGCGACCTCGATCAAATATGCGGGTTTGCCGTGGGAGATGGGCCTGACCGAGGCGCATCAGGTTCTGTCGATGAACAAGCTGCGGGATCGCGTGACCCTGCGGACCGATGGTGGTCTGCGCACCGGGCGCGACATCGTCATGGCGGCGATGCTCGGGGCCGAAGAATACGGCATCGGCACCGCAGCGCTGATCGCGATGGGCTGTATCATGGTGCGTCAGTGCCAGTCGAACACCTGCCCGGTTGGTGTCTGTACTCAGGACGAATCGCTGCGCGCCAAGTTCACCGGCAACGCGGACAAGGTGGTGAACCTGATCACCTTCTATGCGCAGGAAGTGCGTGAAGTGCTGGCATCTATCGGGGCGCGCTCCATTGACGAAGTGATCGGTCGGGCCGATCTGCTGAGCCAAGTCAGCCGCGGGTCGGATCATCTGGACGATCTGGATCTCAATCCGCTGCTGATCCGTGTTGATGGCTCGGATGACATTGTCTACGACCGCAACAAGCCACGCAATCCGGTACCGGATACACTCGACGCGGAAATCGTCCGCGATGCGGCGCGGTTCCTTGAGGACGGTGAGAAGATGCAACTGTCCTATGCGGTGCAGAACACGCATCGTACCGTGGGCACGCGTACCTCGTCTCATATCGTCAAGTCGTTCGGTATGCGCAACGCGCTCCAGCCGAACCATCTGACAGTCAAGCTGACCGGTTCTGCGGGACAGTCGCTGGGCGCGTTTGCCGCTCCGGGGCTCAAGCTCGAAGTGTCGGGCGATGCCAATGACTACGTCGGCAAAGGTCTGTCGGGCGGCACCATCGTGGTGCGTCCGCCGATGATGTCGCCCCTGGTCGCTGCCGAGAACACGATCATCGGGAACACGGTTCTGTACGGTGCGACCGACGGTTACCTCTTTGCAGCAGGCCGCGCCGGTGAGCGTTTCGCTGTACGGAACTCGGGCGCAAAGGTCGTTGTCGAGGGCTGCGGATCGAACGGCTGTGAATACATGACCGGGGGCGTGGCCGTGATCCTTGGCGATATCGGCGCCAACTTCGGCGCGGGTATGACCGGCGGTATGGCCTATCTCTACGACCCGGAAGGCAAGGCCGAGGCGCTGATGAACAAGGAAAGCCTTGTCACATGCCCGGTGTCGGTTGACCACTGGGAGAACCAGTTGAAGGGCTTGATTGAACGCCATGTCGAAGAAACCATGAGCCGAAAGGCGCAGGATATCCTTCAGCATTGGGATATCGAACTGGCGAACTTCGTTCAGGTCTGCCCGAAAGAGATGCTCGACAAGATCCCGCATCCGCTGGGGATCGAAAAGGCAGCTGTGCCCGCCGAATAAGATCGGCGCATCGCGAATTACAGCGACCCGGCCTGTGCGCCGGGTCGTTTGTTTTGGCGCTATTGATTGCGTATTGGCGTCAAAAACGAGCCTCAATACGGCCAAATTGCCCGGTTATCCCGAATGTAATCCATTGGGAGTCCGGGATATGGAAACACTGCAGGCTTTCTTCTCTGCTGCGCTGGACGCGCCGTTCGATCTGAATGTGCGGTATTCGATTTTCTACCTGATCTGCACCGTGCTGATTGCCTTTGGCATCTGGAAATACCGCGGCAGCCCAGGGAGCTTTGTGGCTTGGCTTCTGCCGAAAGAGGTGTACCGCCACCGCTCCAACCTTTTGGATATCAAGCTGTTCTTTGCATCCCGTTTGTTCTCGGTCCTGGGCGTGTTCGGGGCCGTGTTCTTTCCGACAACCGTTGCCTATGGCCTCTTGGCGCATTTCGGTGGCAGTGACTTTGCGCCGCCGGAAACAACGTGGGTCCGCATCGCGGTTGTGACGCTGATCGTCGTCGTGGTGAGCGATTTCTGCAAATATTGGGCGCATCGCGCGCACCACGAGTGGAAAGCTCTGTGGCCTTTCCACGCGGTACATCATTCGGCGGACGTATTGACGCCGCTGACAGTTCAGCGTGTTCACCCGCTTGAGCCGATGATCAACTCGCTCCTGATGACGCTTTTCGTCGGCATTGCACAAGGGCTGGCGCTTTATTTTCTTGTTGGTGATCCCAGCATTCTCACGATTGGCGGGGCCAATGCCGCGTATTTCCTGTTCAACACGCTCGGTGCCAACTTCCGTCACAGCCATATCTGGATCAGCTACGGTCGGGTGATGGAGCACATCCTGATTTCTCCCGCACAGCACCAGATCCATCACTCGGTTGCGGTCAAGCACCATGACAAAAACTATGGGTCAATCTTTGCGATCTGGGATTGGATGTTCGGGACACTCTATATCCCGGAAAGCTATGAAGACCTGACCTTTGGCGTGTCGGATGAAAAGGGCCAACGCCGCGCCCAACCCTATGAGACTCTTGGGGCCGCTCTGTTCAAGCCTTTCGTAGAAAGCGCCCAGAATGTCATGGGGATGCTGAAGAAAGGTCGTGACGCGTCACACGCAGCGGAGAAGGACATGCGAATGACGCCGGGGTTTTCCCTATGGCTGGATGCATTGCGCGCCGGCGCGGCGCTGACTGTGCTTTTGGGGCACATGGCGCATGTGCGTTTTACCGGGGGGGACTACTATTTCCTGCGCGATTGGAACGTGGCCAGCGATGCTGTGGCGGTCTTTTTTGTCCTGTCTGGTGTTGTGATAGCCTATGCTGCACAACGCGATGGCACGCTGGGGCGCTACGCGTTCAACCGGATCACGCGCGTGATGTCGGTTCTGATCCCCGCGCTGATGTTGACGCTGATCTTTGACGCGATGGGCACGGCAACGGATATGACAGCGTACCAAGCGCCGTACTATCAGGAACTGTCGCTTGGGGAATTCCTGTGGCGTGGTCTGACGGTGACAAACCTCTGGACTGGCACCAGTGATTGGGTGCGTCTGGGCACAAACGGCCCAATCTGGTCTCTCAGCTACGAGGTCGCTTTCTACCTGATATTCGGGGCGGTGATGTTCCTCAACGGCGCGCTTCGTTTGGCGGTTCTTTTGACCCTTGTTCTACTTGTCGGTCCTCCCGCTCTGGCTTTGCTGCCCGCGTGGTGGATTGGCGTTTGGGTCTGGCGGCACGCTTCGGTCCTGACGGATGGTCACGGCCAAGGTCGCGCATGGTTCCTCGCCGTTGGTAGTATTGTCGCTCTTGTGATGATGAAGGTTTCTTCGATCCCGGCCGATCTGGAAGGCTTCACTGCCCGCATGCTGGCACCATATGATCACCACGCCGTGCTGGTCTATTCCAACGAAGTCTTGTGGAACACCGTCATTGCATTGTGTCTGGCACTGCACCTTGTTGGCATCCGGCATCTGGCGCGCACGTGGCCGGAACGTCAGGAAAAAGCGTTTGCAAAGTCTATTCGGTGGATCGCCGGTGGGAGTTTCTCACTCTACCTGATGCACTATCCGACACTGCACCTGCTGGATTCGACGCTGCCTGAGACATTGCCGGGGTATAATCTCTGGCTGCTTATGCTGACATTGTCCATCTGCTTTGCCTTCGCAGCGCTTTTTGAACGCCCGATCAAGCAGTACCGTACAGCGCTGATGAATGTATGGGAGAAGCTTGCACCGCATATGCCGCTCCTCCGGAGACCAGTGTGATGAGCGGCGTATGTTGCTCAGGGTGCAAGTTCGCTAAGCAAAGCGGCTGTGCAAAGGCTGGACTGACAGGATTTGACAGTCTGACACCACGACCAGATTCGGAGATGGGCAACCACATCAACTCCGCAATCGCGCCTGACACAAGCGGGGACCCGCGTGGGGCAAAGCCGCAGCGGGCTTGGCAAACCTGACAGATTTGCAGGGGATGTTTTCTTGGATGGCTGTTGGGCCTAATGTGCCTGCGATGGCAGGCGGGAAACCAAAACAAGCACCTCAACAAGGGCCGCGACTGAACAAGTCGAAGGCAAAACAGGGGCGTTCCCGAAAGGAATCAGGCATCGTCGATAAAATTCTCGCTCCCTACCGATGGCTGGTGAAATGGAGCATTCGCAGCGTTCTGACTGTCGGTGTTCTGGTGCTTGCGATCGTTGGTCTGTTTGGTTTTGTCGCACCGCCGACCACACATACGATTTGGTCCGAAGGGCGCAGATTGGGCGCTCCGGTGGATCAGGTCTGGGTCGATGCGGACCAGATTGCTCCTGTGATGTTCCGTTCAGCCGTGGCTGCAGAAGATGCGAATTTCTGCCTGCATTGGGGATTCGACGTCGAAGCGATCCAGGCCGCAATCGAAGCGGGAGGCACGCGGGGGGCATCCACGATTTCCCAGCAAGTGGTCAAAAACGTGTTTCTTTGGCAGGACCGATCCTGGGTCCGCAAGGGCATGGAAGCCGTCCTTACGCCGGTTGCAGAGGCGATGTGGTCGAAACGGCGGATTCTCGAACTCTACCTAAATGTGGCTGAGTTTGATGAGGGCGTTTTCGGCGTTCAATCTGCAGCGCAGCACTATTTTGGTGTAGATGCACGTGACCTCAGTGCGCTGCAGGCGGCTCGACTGGCCGCAGTCCTGCCCTCGCCCAAGACGAGATCAGCGTCGCGACCCAGCAATTTTGTAGAACGGCGCGCCCGGTCGATCCGCGGCGGGGCCGAAACGATCAATCAGGATGGACGCGCTGATTGCTTCCAAGGCTGACAGAGGTCCGATGAGACGAAAACCGCGCGCCAGAGATTAAACCGGCGGCGGCCCATTGTATTGGCGGGCGCTTCACGGCAATTAGAGGATGATTGACCACCCTATCTCCGAGACTCGTTTCGCATGGCCAAGCTCTATCATGTTCCGTTGTCGCCGTTTTGCCGCAAGGTCCGGCTGAGCCTTGCGGAAAAGAAGATCGAGTGCGAACTGGTGGAAGAGAAATACTGGGAGAAAGATCCGGATTTCCTGCGCCGCAACCCGGCTGCAAAAGTGCCTGTGCTCAAGATCGACGGACGCACGATGGCGGAGAGCGCCGCCATCTGTGAGTATCTCGAAGAAAAATACCCGGAACCGCCGTTGATGCCGCGCTCGTCGGACGCGCGGTACGAAGTACGGCGTCTCGTCGGATGGTTCGACGACAAATTCCACAATGAGGTCACCTCCAAGCTGCTTTACGAACGCGTGAACAAAAAGGTCACCAAGCAGGGCTTTCCGGATAGTGGCAACGTGAAATCCGGCGCAAAGGCGATCAAGTATCATCTGGATTATATGGCCTGGTTGCTTGACCACCGCCGATGGCTTGCTGGCGATACAATGACTTTGGCTGATTTTGCTGCAGCCGCGCATCTGTCATCACTCGACTACATTCGCGATGTGGATTGGAACCGCAGCGCGGTCGTCAAGGATTGGTACGCCAAGATCAAATCGCGCCCGGCCTTCCGGTCCATCCTGGCCGATCAGGTCCCGGGTTTCCCGCAACCGCCGCACTATGCCGATCTGGATTTCTGATTAGGGCTGTATCGTTCTTGAGGCGTCCCGGATCTTGGGGGGCCAGCCCCCCAAACCCCCGGCATATTTATGAAAAGAAGAAGCTGGGTTCACACATGTCATTGACGGCGAGGTTGAAAGCACAGGCAGCGGCTGAGGGGTTCTCAGCCTGTCGCATTTGCCGTCCGTCGGATGTGCCAGAGGTACCGACGCGGCTGACAGCTTTTCTCGATGCAGGCTATCATGGCCAGATGGGATGGCTGGCCGAGCGGGCACATTGGCGCGGCGCCCCGGATGTGCTGTGGCCGGAAGCGCAGTCGGTGATTGTTCTCGCTGAAAACTATGGACCTGACCACGACCCACTGCAAATTTTGGAGCAGCCAGAGAAAGCCGCCATTTCTGTTTATGCGCAGAACCGCGATTATCATGATGTGGTCAAGAAGCGCCTCAAGCGGCTGGCGCGCTGGCTGATTGCCGAGGCAGGTGGCGAGGTGAAGGTGTTTGTTGATACAGCGCCGGTTCCGGAAAAGCCTCTGGGGCAAGCGGCGGGGCTGGGTTGGCAGGGCAAGCACACCAATCTTGTTTCGCGCGAACTGGGGTCATGGTTCTTTATCGGGTCGGTATTCACCACGCTTGATCTGACTCCGGACAAACCAGAGGTGGATCATTGTGGATCGTGCCGGGCCTGTCTCGATATCTGTCCGACAAATGCCTTTCCGGCACCCTATCAGTTGGATGCGCGGCGCTGCATTTCCTATCTGACGATCGAGCATCACGGACCGGTTGACGAAGACCTGCGCGCACTGATGGGCAATCGCATCTACGGCTGCGATGACTGTCTCGCAGTCTGCCCGTGGAACAAATTCGCAAGCCGGGCGGCAGAGGTGAAATACCATGCGCGGGATGATCTGCTGGCACCGGGTCTGGCCGAATTGGCGCGGCTCGACGACACGGCATTTCGGGCGCGCTTCTCTGGCTCTCCGATCAAGCGGATCGGTCGCAACCGCTTTGTCCGTAATGTGCTGTACGCCATTGGAAATTCAGGCCTGCCGCATTTGCGCGCCGTGGCGCAGGATTTGGTGGAAGATCCTGACGCCACTGTAGCTGATGCGGCGCGCTGGGCCGTGATGCGACTTGCTGATGTCGCAAACACGCGGGCCGGGTCTGGCGACTAGGTTAGGTCAAATCCGGGAGGCCCGATTATGGCGATACTATTGGGTGTGGACACCGGCGGCACCTATACTGACGCGGTGCTGATGCGCGATGAAGACGCTGTGATTGCCAGTGCCAAGGCGCTGACGACGCGGCAGGATTTGGCCATAGGCGTACATGAGGCGGTCAAGGCCGTGTTGGTGTCGTCGTCGGTATCACCATCCGATATCGCGCTTGCGTCTCTGTCGACCACCTTGGCGACCAATGCTTTGGTAGAAGGGCAAGGCGCCCGGGTGGCGTTGATCTATATCGGGTTCTCCGAACGCGATCTGGCCGCGCAGGGGTTGTCCGAAGCCTTGTCCGGCGATCCCGTTCTGGTGACGCCGGGCGGACACAGCCACAGTGGCGCGGAAGCCGCTCCTCTGGACGTGCAACGAGTTGCGGACTGGGCAGCGACGCAGGACGTGTCGGGCTTTGCTGTCGCGGCACAGTTCGGCACGCGCAATCCTGCGCATGAGGTCGCGGCGCGGGATGCCATCCGAGGAGCAACCGGGAAACCTGTTACATGTTCGCATGAACTGTCGGCCAAGCTTGGCGGGCCGAAGCGTGCGCTGACGGCCGTGCTGAACGCGCGTCTGATCGGGCTGACCCATCGCTTGATCGGGCGGGCCGAGGGTGCTCTGCGCGACTTGGGAATTGACGCGCCACTGATGGTGGTGCGTGGCGACGGCGCGCTGATGTCTGCCCGGCAGGCACAGGAACGTCCGATTGAAACGATCCTGAGTGGACCCGCCGCTTCCATTGTTGGGGCGAAGTGGCTGACCGGCGCCAATGAGGCGCTGGTCTCTGATATTGGCGGGACGACCACGGATATCGCCGTTCTGCGCAATGGACAGCCGGTGATTGATCCGGACGGGGCGCGGGTTGGTCTGCATCGCACGATGGTCGAAGCGGTGGCGATGCGCACGCATGGTTTGGGCGGCGACAGCGAGGTGCATCTGGCAACCGGAGGGTTGATCGGTGGCGTAAGCCTTGGCCCGCGGCGCGTTCTGCCCGTCGCACTCGTTGCACAGGATGCTCCTGACGTCGTGCACAGGGCACTTGATGAGCAGATGAACCGGGCCGTTCCCGGCGACTATGACGGACGCTTTGTCCTGCGGGTAGATGGCCAGGACGCGGTCGGGTTGCCAGATCGGGCGCAAACGGTTTTGGCCCGTATCACCAATCAGGCGCAACCTTTGGGATCTGTGATCCATTCCCGATTGGAAGCTCAGGCACTGAAGCTTTTGGTCTCGCGGGGGTTGGTTCAGGTTGCTGGACCGACGCCGACCGATGCGCTGCATGTTCTGGGGCGATTTACACATTGGGACGCGGCCGCGTCTGAAAAAGCCATGATGCTGCTGGCGCGCAACCGTGCAGGCTCGGGAGAGCGTTATGCTCAAAGCCCGCAAGACATGGCGCAGCAGGTTGTGGATGCTCTGACGCGCAGCACGGGCACCGCGTTGTTGGAAGCTGCCTTCGCCGAGGACGGCATGGAGGACCCCTCAGCCCTTGCAGTCCACCCATTGATGGCGCGCGGATTGCGGAAGGCACCGGGGATCGTGCGCCTCACCGCCGAGTTGTCTGTTCCTGTGGTCGGCCTGGGGGCATCGGCGCAGACAACCTACCCCGCAGTCGGGCAGTACCTGAACGCCAAAATGTTGCTGCCGGATCATGGCGATGTGGCGAACGCCATTGGTGCTGTCACCGGGCGGATTCGGATGGCGCGGGAAGGCCTGGTCAGCAGTCCGTCCGAAGGGCTGTATCGCGCGCATCTCAAAGAGGCACCTCAGGACTTCCAAGAGCCTGAAGCTGCGATGGCGGCGCTTGAGGCCGCGCTGACCCGGCTTGCATCTGATGATGCCAAAAAGGCCGGTGCCGCATCTGTTCACATTCAAGTCTCCCGCGAGGTGAAACGTGCCGAGATTGAAGCGCGCGACATGTTTGTGGAGGCGCGTATTGTGGTCGAGGCGACAGGTCGTCCAAGGATCGCCACTCACGAGCCGGAGACAGGGCTGTAACAAGGGTTGGACTCACCAAGATTTGCGCCATCTATAGGGTCAAGACGATGAACGGAGGTGCCCGTATGGCCAAGTATGAAAAGAACCCGGACGTGATCGCGACGCTGTCGCCCGAGCAGTTCTACGTGACGCAAGAGAGCGGAACCGAACGGCCCGGCACGGGGGAATATCTCGACAATAAGGAACCCGGCATCTACGTCGATATCGTGAGCGGAGAACCGCTGTTTGCAAGCGCTGACAAGTACGAATCCGGGTGCGGCTGGCCGAGTTTCACCAAACCGATTGAACCCGCGCATATCAACGAACTGCGCGATCTGAGTCACGGAATGATCCGCACCGAAGTGCGATCAACTCATGGCGACAGTCATTTGGGGCACGTGTTCCCGGATGGACCTCAAGACAGGGGTGGATTGCGCTATTGCATCAACTCCGCCAGCCTGCGGTTCATCCATCGTGACGACATGGAGGCCGAAGGCTATGGCGATTATCTGGATCAAGTGGAGGACGTGGCATGACTGAACGGGCTGTATTGGCTGGAGGCTGTTTCTGGGGGATGCAGGATTTGATCCGCAAGCTGCCTGGTGTGCAGAAAACCCGGGTGGGCTACACGGGCGGAGACGTGCCGAACGCGACTTATCGCAATCACGGCACCCACGCCGAGGGGATCGAGATTATCTTCGACCCGTCGGTGATCTCGTATCGCCAGCTGCTGGAGTTCTTCTTTCAGATCCACGATCCGACCACGCTGAATCGGCAGGGCAATGACCGTGGCATGAGCTATCGCTCTGCCATCTACTACGTGGACGAGGCGCAGAAAGACTGCGCGCTTGACACCATCGCCGATGTGAACGCGAGTGGTATCTGGCCGGGCAAGGTTGTCACCGAGGTCGAACCGGTGGGCGATTTCTGGGAAGCGGAACCAGAACATCAGGACTACCTCGAGCGGTTCCCGAATGGCTATACCTGCCATTTTCCGCGTCCCGACTGGGTTCTGCCAAAGCGCGACGCAGCAGAGTAACGTTTACCGAACGATCACGAAAGGGCCCGGCTGCGGGCCTTTTCGTTGCTGTGGCCTCAGGTTTTCTTACGACCAATTCGCGGTTCGGTGCCGGCTTTGAGCCGCGCCAGGTTCTCGCGGTGTCGCCAAATGATCAACAGCGCCAAGATCAGTGTCAGGACAAAGACCTGTCCTTGCCCCACCACCAGACACCACAGGGTCGACCATGAGGCAGCAACCAGCGCCGACAAGCTGGAAATCCGGCTGATCACGGCGGTGGCGAGCCACGTCGCACAGGCCAAAAGCCCCACTGGCCATGCAAGCGCCAGCATCAGACCCAGGAACGTAGCGACGCCTTTTCCGCCTTTGAAACCAAGCCATACCGGAAAACAGTGGCCGATGAATGCGGCAAGGGCCGCGATCTGTGCTGCGTCTTCGCCCGCCATTGCGCGTGCCAGAAGGACCGCAACTGCACCTTTTGCGCCATCAAGCAACAAAGTCGCCGCAGCCGCGCCTTTGCTTCCAGTGCGCAAAACATTGGTGGCCCCGATATTTCCGGACCCGATATCGCGCAGATTGCCCAGCCCCATTGTCTTGGTCAGGACAAGGCCGAATGGAATGGAGCCGAGCAGGTAGCCGACAACTGCCCAGAGGCCTAGGATGGCTATGCCGCTTTCAAAGGATGGCATCACGAGCTCCGGTAGACCGAGGTTCCACTGACGAAAGTTTCAAGGACCTTACCCTGCAAGCGCGCGCCGTCAAAGGGCGTGTTTTTCGACTTTGATTTGAGCTTGAACCGGTCGAGCACAATGGGCTTGTCCGGATCAAACAGCACCAGATCAGCTGGCGCGCCTTTGCTCAGGCGTCCGCAGTCAAGGCCAAGCCGCTTGGCCGGATTCAACGACAGTGCGCGGAACAGCGTCGGCAGGTCCAGATCGCCGGAATGGTAAAGCCGCATCAGCACTGGCAGCATGGTTTCCAATCCGACAGCGCCGCTGGCAGCTTCCTCAAACGGCAGGCGCTTGCTTTCCTCGTCCTGCGGGGTGTGGAAAGATCCGATCACGTCGATCAGGCCGGACTTGACCGCCTCGACGACCGCTTGACGGTCATCCTCCGCGCGCAGCGGCGGCTTGACCTTAAAGAACGTGCGGTAGTCGGCAACGTCATACTCATTAAGCGTCAGATGGTGCATTGAGACACCCGCTGTCACGTCGAACCCGTTGCGCTTGGCCCGTTCCAGCGCGGGCAGGGCCCGGGTCGTGGTGATCTGGTCGGCATGGTAACGCACCCCGGTCATTTCGACCAAGGCGATGTCGCGGTCGATCCCCATACGCTCTGCCATCGGGGTGACGCTTGGTAAACCCCGCAGCGATGCGAATTTGCCCGACGTCGTCGCCGCCCCGGCAGATAGGTTCGGTTCCTGCGGGTGACCAACAACCAACGCACCCAACGCACGGGCATAGGTCATGGCACGGCTGAGCACCTTGGTGTCCCGCACCACTCGGTCGCAATCGGTGAAGGCGACGGCCCCGGCATCCATCAGGAAGCCGATCTCGGTCATCTCGCGCCCGTCACGGCCCTTGGTCAATGCGGCCATCGGCAAAACATGCACGGGTGCAGCCTCATTGGCGCGCCGCCGCACAAATTCAAGCGCTTCGGGCGTGTCGATCGACGGTGTCGTGTCGGGCCGTGTGACGATCGTGGTCACACCGCCTGCGGCCGCAGCCTGACCGGCAGAGCCATAGCTTTCCTTGTGGCGCTCACCGGGTTCGCAGATTTTGACGCCGATATCGACGATGCCCGGAGCAAGGTATTTTCCACCCGCATCCCGGCGGTTCTCTGTTGGAACTGTATCTGTGCTGATGTCCGGCAACGGTGTGTCGAAGACTTCGGCAATCACGCCATTGCGCAACAGAATTGCACCCGGTTTGACGCAGGCAGTTTCAGGATCGACCAAACGGGCATTTGTGATCAAAAGGGTCATGTCACGCCGCCTTTTTCTGTCGCGCTGCGTTGATCTGCGCGATCACCGCGTTTGGGTCCGGTTGATACTTGATCAGATGCTTGTCACCAGATTTTGTGACGATCTGGACTGCCCCGGCGATGGTGCGAAGCTTGCTGATGTCTTCGAACCGGGCCGTGCGCCCATACGGTCCCTTTAACCCGACTGAGGACATCGTCCAGACCTCGTCCATCACTTCGTCAGCCAGATACCACCCGCGCAGTGCCACCGCCGCAAAACCGCCAACCGCACCGGTCCAGATATGCGGGTTGCCAAGCACCCAGAGGATCAACATACCCGCCGCCATTGCGATGGCGGTCATCACAGCATGCGCGCGGAGATAGGTGGACATTTCGGGCTTGAATTCGATCATAAGGGGTTAAGCGAACAGTCAGTTTAGCATGAATTTGGCAAGGATGATCCCGACGGCGATCAACACGAAAAGAGAGACGGCGACCCAAAGTCCTGTGTTCGATTTTTGCGACCTGCTGGGCCCAGATTGTCCGATTGTGCCAGCAGCTGATTTGCTTCGGATTGGCGCGCCGCTGCCTGCAGGTTTGGGTTCGTTGAAGGTCCCGACCCAGCGCAAAGGCGATGCGATGGCGAGGTGCTGTTCGGTTTGGTCGAACGCCTGCGAAGGCAATATCAACACATGACCATTCAGCTCGTCCAAACGGGCGCGCATGTCCTCGAAATCCTGCCCGGTAACATCATGCGCATTGCTCAGATATTGAGACAGGGTCATGTCCCCAAGGTCGCGAATGTCGACCACTTCGACAAACGCCGATCGAAGGGACTTTGCTCCAAGAGCATATTGCAACGGCCATTCACCCGTTCCGGCCTGTGTCGTGAAACGCTCAATGGCTTCGCGGGGCAGATCAATGTGAAAGACTCGCACTACGCCCCGTTCGCTGCTTTTGATGTGCATGCGCGTGCTCATACCATCACACTCTTGGGCTGTGCCGCGCGCCGATCCCGTAAGGATCGGGCCAACAGGTCCATTGCCGCCATACGGACGGCAACACCCATTTCCACCTGCTCCTGAATGACCGACCGGTTGATGTCGTCCGCCAAAGTGCCGTCAATTTCGACGCCTCGGTTCATCGGTCCGGGATGCATGATGATTGCATCATCTTTGGCAAAGCCAAGCTTTTCAGCGTCGAGACCATATCGGTGATAATATTCACGCTCCGATGGGATGAAACCACCGTCCATGCGCTCTTTCTGGAGCCGTAGCATCATCACCACGTCGACGTCTTTCAGACCTTCGCGCATGTCCTCGAAGACTTCGACCCCAAACTCTCCAATGCCCGACGGCATCAATGTCGGAGGGCCGACCAGCCGCACGCGGTTTTCCATCTTGCCCAGCAGCAGGATGTTGGACCGCGCCACACGGCTATGGGCAATGTCGCCACAGATGGCAATTGACAGGCGATGCAACCGGCCCTTCGCGCGACGAATGGTCAGCGCGTCCAGCAGCGCTTGCGTCGGATGTTCATGCTTGCCGTCGCCAGCGTTGAGAACCGCACAGTTTACCTTTTGCGACAGCAGGTCCACCGCTCCCGAATGCGGGTGACGCACAACAAGCAGATCGGGATGCATTGCGTTCAAAGTCAGCGCAGTGTCGATCAGGGTTTCACCCTTTTTCACCGACGACGCCTCCATCGCCATATTCATCACATCCGCGCCAAGACGCTTGCCTGCCAGTTCAAAACTGGCCTGCGTCCGGGTGGAGTTTTCGAAGAACATGTTGATCTGCGTCATCCCCGCCAGAACATCCGTGCTGGGGGTCCGTTTGCGGTTTCGGTCCGCATATTGGTCCGACAGATCCAACAAAGCGGTAATCTCATCAGGACGCAGGGGTTCGATCCCAAGCAGGTGTCTTTGTGTGAAATTCATTCTCTGCCTCAGAACGCTGGCGATTTGCTTATAGGCAGGCACTGCCATGCCAGCAAGCGGACTCGTTGGCACATGCCTGCTCTCGGTCCCATCACAATATGTAGAATGTGTTGCAGTTTTTTCGCCTTCATCTGGTTGACGATCAACATATGCGTGTCTAACCTGAAAATTACTGCATCTTTGGGGTAATCATGAAATTTAACAGTAGCTTAACCGGCCTCTTTTTGGGGGCGAGTGTCCTTTTGTCGGCATGTGCTGAGCAAGCCCAGCGCGTTCCGGCTTCCTACATCCCGAGCATCATTTACCGGGGTGCAAGCTGCCACGAACTTTATCAGGAACGTGTCAAACTGGCAGGCTATGTAAGGCACATCACGGCAGAGCAGCGAAATGCCGCGCAATCCGACACGGTATTCGTAACGGCCAGCGCGTTGATCTTCTGGCCTGCGATCTTTGCGCTGCCCATCAGCGTGGATCAGTCCGCTCAGCTGGCGACGGCACGCGGTCATTACGATGCGCTGTCAAAGGCGATGGTTGAGCAGAACTGCATCCGTGGTGCGGGTCCGGCACATGTTCCGGTGACATCACCAAAGGGCGATGTGACACCGGCGCCGACCTACTCTGCGCCCGAACCCATATTGCCCAACTGGAAGCGTTACCCGGGTCAATTCCCACCGCTTTGATATCATACCCCGGCATGCCCGCTTTTGCGTGCGCGTTTGCCGGGGTACAAAGCCGCATGGATTCGCAGATTGACTGGCATGCGGCACGCGCTGCTCTCGAATGGCAGATGGAAATGGGGGTGACCGAGACGATCTCGGACATCCCGATCAATCGCTTTGAGCAAATGCAGCCACCACCCAAAGCGGGTGTGGGACCCGGCGTCGCCGCACCGGCGGTACCCGTGCAGCCGGCGCCTGCCACAGACCCGGTTGCAGAGGCCGAGGTGGCCGCTGAGGCGTGTTCCGATCTTGCCGCTTTAAAGGCCGCATTGGCAGCCTATCCTCATTGCGAATTGCGCAAAGGCGCGCGCAATCTTGTCTTCTCTGACGGTGTGCCGGGCGCTCGTGTGATGATCGTTGGAGAGGCTCCGGGCCGCGATGAAGACCGGATCGGCAAACCTTTTGTCGGACGTGCCGGTCAGCTTTTGGACAAGATGCTGGCGGCGATCGATCTGGGAAGAGACCCCGACGGGAGAAACGCGGTCTACATCACCAATGTCCTGCCTTGGCGTCCGCCGCAGAACCGGGATCCGAAACCTGATGAAATCGCCATGATGTTGCCCTTTCTGAAGCGACACATCGCATTAACCAAACCCGACGTGCTGGTCGTCATGGGCAATGTCTCGTGTCAGGCGCTTCTCGGCAAACGCGGCATCACCCGGCTGCGCGGACAATGGGCTGAGGTCGACGGTTTGCCCGCAATTCCAATGTTTCACCCGGCCTATCTGCTGCGCAACCCAGCCGCCAAGCGCGAGGCCTGGGCCGACCTGCTCGACCTGCAGGCGCGCCTGACCAAGAAAGACTGAACCATGAGCCGTATCGACGAAAGCAAAGACTTCCTGCCTATCCGGATCGCCGTGCTGACGGTCAGCGATACGCGATCGCTCGACGAAGACCGCTCCGGCGACACGCTGGTGGGCCGGATCGAAGGCGCTGGGCATATCGTTGCGGATCGAAAGATCATTCACGACGAACGTGAGGAGATCGCAGCTCAACTGCGGGAGTGGTGCGATGAGCCGGAGATCGACGTGGTTATCTCAACCGGTGGCACAGGTTTGACCGGACGTGATGTAACCGTCGAGGCGCATCGCGATGTCTACGAAAAAGAAATCGACGCATTTGGCACCGTGTTCACGATGGTTTCGTTCAAAAAGATCGGCACAAGCGCCGTTCAAAGCCGCGCAACGGGCGGTGTGCGCAACGGAACCTACCTCTTTGCACTGCCCGGCAGCCCCGGCGCCTGCAAGGACGCATGGGACGAAATCCTGAGCCTGCAGCTCGATTATCGGCACCGTCCTTGTAACTTTGTCGAGATTTTACCGCGATTGGACGAGCATCTGCGACGGAAATAGCCGTATTCTTCGTGTAACGAAGCGCATGGTTATTGGAAAACAGCGCCTTGTGGCTACCTGTTAGTCATGCCGTCAAAGAGGATTGTCGCACATGCGGTTTTTACGCCGTAGCCTGACAGGGCTTTTCTTGCTGTCGCTGACCCTCGGTCTGCTTGCTTATGCCGGGGTGCAGGTACGGGACGCCGTTCAAGACCGAATGGCGCAGGAGCCGCGCAGCTTCCCACAGCGCGAACGGGTCTTTGCCGTCAATGTTGTCGCCGCAGATTTCGAAACCGTAACGCCTGTTCTCACAGCCTTTGGCCAGATTGAGAGCGTGCGCACATTGGAATTGCGTGCAGCGACAGGAGGGCGCGTGATCGAAATTGCTCCAGACTTCGTCGAAGGCGGCACCGTGACCGAAGGTCAGGTGCTCGTCCGGCTCGACCCTACAGATGCAGAGGCAGTGCTGCAGCGTGTTCAAAGCGACATCCTTGATGCCGAAGCGGAACAGCGCGAAGCAGAGCGCGCGTTGGTACTTGCGCGCGATGAATTGCTTGCGGCCGAGGAACAGGCAACCCTGCGGGAACGCGCCTACCAGCGGCAGGTCGACCTGCAGGATCGCGGTGTCGGCACGGCGGCTGCCGTCGAGGTTGCAGAGCTTGCCGCTGCGCAAGCGCGGCAGGCGGTGCTCTCAAGACGGCAGGCGGTCGCACAAGCCGAAGCGCGCATTGATCAGGCGACCACACGCTTGTCCCGTGCCGTGATTGCCGAGGCCGAAGCCAAGCGCCGTCTGGACGACACGATCATCACGGCTGATTTCTCGGGAACTCTTGCAGATGTGTCCGTCGTGCAAGGGCGTTTGGTATCTTCGAATGAACAACTGGCCCGTCTGATCGACGCCGATGCGCTTGAAGTGGCGTTCCGCGTTTCCACCCAGCAATTCGCCCGGCTCTTGAACGAGGACGGCCAACTCACTGAATCAGACGTTACTGTCGTGCTGGATGTGTTTGGCACAAACCTCACCGCCACGGGCACGCTCAGCCGCGCCGGGGCCGCCGTGGGCGACGGCCAGACCGGGCGTCAATTGTTCGCAACGCTGAACAGTGCCCCGGGCTTCCGTCCTGGCGACTTCGTCACGGTTCAGATCGAAGAGCCGCCGCTTGCCAATGTAGCACGTCTCCCGGCCTCGGCCCTGAACGCGGCGAATGAGGTGCTGGTCGTTGCCGAGGATGATCGGCTGGACGTGGTGTCGGTGACCCTCCTCAGACGTCAAGGCGATGATGTTTTGGTTCGAGCCGAAGACCTGCAAGGCCGAGAGGTCGTCGCGGAACGCACACCGCTGCTGGGTGCGGGCATCAAGGTGCGCCCGTTGCGCGATGCCGGACAGGCCGCGCCAGAAGAGCCCGAGATGCTCGAACTTACCGAAGAACGCCGCGCCCGGCTCACGGCCTTCGTGCAGGCAAATACCCGGATGCCCGAGGAAGCGCGACAGCGCATTCTGCAGCAGTTGTCTCAGGGCGCGGTGCCTGCACAGGTCGTCGAACGCATCGAATCCCGGATGGGAGGCTAGGCCATGGCACGTGCGCTATCAGGTCGGGCAGGCGGCATCCTCAGCTATTTCGTGCGTCACAGGACCGTGGCGAACCTGCTGCTGATCCTGTTGCTTGCGGCCGGAGCCGTCTCGATTCCCAATATGCGCGCGCAATTCTTTCCGGATGTGGTCGTCGATGATGTTGATGTCTCGGTCGTCTGGGCCGGGGCCGGGGCCGAAGATGTGGATCGCGGCATCGTTCAGGTGCTGGAACCGGCTGTTCTGGCCGTCGAAGGCGTAGAAAGTTCTGAGGCCACATCGCGCGAGGGGCGGGCCAGCATCCGGCTCGAATTTGAACCCGGCTGGGACATGTCGCGCGCTGCCGACGATGTGAAGACCGCTATTGACGCCGTCTCAACCCTGCCCGCCGATGCCGAAGACCCGGTGATCCGGCGTGGGGGCTGGCGCGACCGGGTCACCGACCTTGTGATCACAGGCCCTGTTGGCGTCGATCAATTGGCGCGATTTGCCGATGAACTTTCCGCGCGACTCTTTGCCGAAGGTGTCACCCGCACCACCATTCGCGGATTGTCCGCCCCGCGCACCGTGATCGAAGTCCCCTCGGCCAATCTGATCGCATTTGACATCTCGATGCGTGAGATCGCCGATGCCATCGCGCAAGAGGTTGATGCCGATCCAGCGGGCGATGTTGGCAACGCCAACACTCGTGTCCGAACCGGTGTCGAAAAGCGGAGTGCAGATCAGATTGCCGATATTGCTCTGCGCTCCAATCCGGATGGATCGAATCTCACTGTCGGTGATGTCGGCACAATCATCATCGAAGGCATTGACCGGCAGCGCAGCTACTTCGTCGGTGAAAACCCCGCCATCTCCATCCGGGTCGATCGCAGTGACCAAGGCGACGCAATCGCTATTCAGCGCACAGTCGAAGAGGTGGCTGCGGAATTCGAATCTTCCCTGCCGGACGGTGTGACAGTCGATTTGATCCGCACCCGCGCCGAGGCCATCACGGGGCGACTGGATATCCTGCTGGATAACGGGCTGACGGGTCTTGGGCTTGTTGTGATGCTGTTGTTCCTCTTCCTGAACGCCCGCACGGCGTTCTGGGTGGCGGCAGGTATTCCCGCCGCAATGATGGCGGCGATTGCCTTGATGTATGCTGCCGGGATCACGCTCAATATGATCTCGCTTTTTGCGCTGATCATCACCTTGGGCATTGTCGTCGATGATGCCATCGTGGTCGGTGAACACGCAGATCATCTCGCCCGTACCGGATTGCCCCCGGTCCAAGCGGCCGAGCACGCGGCGCAGCGTATGGCCCTGCCGGTCTTTGCGGCGACTCTGACAACGATTATCGCGTTCTTTGGCCTTGTTGCCATCGGTGGCCGGTTTGGTGATCTGATCGCGGACATCCCTTTCACGGTGATCGCCGTGCTGACCGCGTCGCTGATCGAATGCTTCCTGATCCTGCCGAACCACATGGCTCACGCCATCGCCCACAGCGCCAAGGAACACTGGTACGATATGCCCTCCCGCGTGGTGAACCGGGGCTTCCGTTGGATGCGCGAGACTTTGTTCCGTCCGTTCATGGCGCTGATCATTCACGCGCGGTACGCCGTCTTGGCTGGCGCGGTTGTGCTGCTGGCTTCACAGGCGGCGCTTTTCATCCGGGGGGATGTGCAATGGCGGTTCTTCAATTCACCGGAACGAAGCTCAGTCACCGGCAACTTCGCGATGGCCCCCGGTGCCACCCGTGAAGACACCTTCGAGATGATGCGCATCTTCCAGAAATCGGTCGAGGACGTCGCCGAAAGCTTTAAAGAACGGCATGGCGTCAATCCCATCGACTATGTGATTGCCGAAGTTGGCGGCAACGCAGGACGCGGCATCGCAGGGGCCGACACCAAGGATGCCGACCAACTGGGCGGAATTTCCATCGAACTGATCGACGCAGACTTGCGACCTTTCTCCAGCCGCGCCTTTGTCAGTGAGTTGCAGGACAGCGTCCCGCGCCATCCTTTGGTTGAGACCATCAGTTTCCGCAGCTGGGGCAGCGGCCCTGCAAGTGACGCGTTGGACGTGCAATTCTACGGAGCCAGCGCCGAAACACTGAAAGGCGCATCTGAGGACCTGAAGAATGCCTTGCTGCAATACCCCGAGGTCTCTGCGGTAGAGGACAACCTCTCCTACGACAAGGAAGAGTTAATCCTCGAGCTTACTCCGCAGGGGCAAGCACTGGGCTTTACCATCGACAGCCTTGGTCGGGTTCTTCGTGCGCGGTTGGGTGGTATCGAAGCGGCGACCTATCCCGATGGTCCGCGCAGTGCTGAAATCCGCGTGGAATTGCCCAGCGGCGAACTGACGGCGGACTTTCTGGAACGCACACAGATGCGCACCCCCGAAGGTGCTTATGTGCAACTTGCCGATATCGTCAGTGTGGAGCGCCGCACGGGCTTTTCCACCGTACGCCGTGAAAATGGCATCCGTCTGATTTCGGTCACCGGAGATATTTCCGAAGACGATCCGGCCCGCGCCAATGATATCATGCTCGCGCTTGAGACAGAAATCCTTCCAACGATCGCCAGTGAACGCCAAGTCGAATATCGCCTCTCGGGTCTGAGCGAACAGGAAGGCGAATTCCTGAACGACGCGCGCACCGGCCTGATCCTGTCGCTTCTTGCGATCTACCTCGTGCTGTCGTGGGTCTTTGCCAGCTGGACCCGCCCGCTGGTGGTGATGTCGGTGATCCCGTTCGGACTTGTTGGCACAATCTACGGTCATGCGGTCTGGGACGTGCCACTCAGTATGTTCACCGTTGTGGGACTGCTGGGGATGACCGGGATCATCATCAACGATTCCATCGTTCTAGTGACGACCATTGACGAAAAGGCAAAGGATCGGGGCCTCATCCCCTCGATCATTGACGGTGCCGCTGACCGCCTGCGTCCGGTGTTTCTGACGACCGCGACAACGGTGCTCGGCCTTGTGCCCCTGCTTTATGAGCAATCCAGTCAGGCACAATTCCTTAAACCCACCGTGATCACACTGGTTTACGGTCTCGGCTTCGGAATGTTCCTCGTGCTGCTGATTGTGCCGTCTCTGATCGCGATCCAGAACGACCTTGGCCGTCTGACCCAGACCACCCGGCGCGGCTTGCGCTTCCGGCGACCCGGCGTGCGGGCTGCCCTGGGTACCGGAGCAGCGCTGATCATGGCATGGCTTGGCGCAACGATGGGCGCGTTTGCTGTGACCGGTGCGTTACCCCAGGCGATCAGTAAGGTCTTGTCCGGGACACCCTTCGCCGAAGACGTCACATTGGGCGCGAGTCTGGGCCTCTTCATCGCTGGGGCAGGTGTCATTTGTATGGCGCTTTATCTTGTATCGGCCATCGCCTTGCTTGTGTCGCGGATGCGCCATCCGGCCTGATCGTCAGGAGGCGCAACCAAGGATGTCGACAGCGCGCGACTCGCCGATCACCGTGAAGCGCAGCGTCGAACGGTCCAGAACGAAACTGCGTCCGTCGACATGCATGAGGCGCGTGCTGGCGTGAAGTGTCATACCGTCCCGGTGACTGTCCGGCTCTGCCACCCAAAGACGCGGATTGCCCGCCTCGACAACCACGTATTCGATGCCGCCAGCGGACGGCATGTTGATTTTGGCGTGTAAGACCAATCCACCATCCGTTGCGGCTTCGATGCTGCAGGTCACACCAAGGACCCCTGCCTCCCGCGCGGAATAGGGGCGGTTCGTCATGGCAGCCGCAATCACCGGATCGGGACGCGTCACGTCTGCGGGCAGCACGGCATTGAATGCCAGGTTTGCCGGAATGCAAATGTCTTTGCAGAGACCAATTTGCAAAGCTCCCTGCAAGTGCATGGCGGCCCCGCTGGATTGCGCCGTCATATGCAACGGAATCACCACTTCGGATGTGTACCCGACCGAACGCATGCCTTGTTCGAAGAAGACAACCGGTGTCGGCCAGTTGGCCGAGACCGCTTGAATATTCTCGGACCCGTCCCAGCTGAATTGTGGCGGGATGCCCACGTCTCCTGGAGCGCGCCAATAGGTCTTCCACCCCGGTTCAAGAACGATATGCAGCGCGGCCATATGTGTGCCATCTGCCATCCGCCAGCCGGGGCGCAGCTCAACCTTGGACAAACCGGGCGTGTTGCCCGCCATCGCAAAGGTCGTGGTAAGCAGGCACATAGCAAGTGCCAGCGTCGAAATCAGAGAGCGAAGATGCGTCATGACCAAAGGATGTGGCCGTTTTCTGACGTGATGAAAAGTCACAAACCGGCGATCCGCCGTGTGTGAAGGGTCCCTGTGCCCTTGCAACCGCATCCCGTGCTGTCCATGTTTGCTATGTGACCAAGACAGAATCCATCACCGATCTTACCGGACATTTGCTGATCGCGATGCCTGGGATGACTGATCCCCGCTTCGAGCACAGCCTAATCTATCTTTGCGCGCATTCCGATGATGGCGCGATGGGATTGATCGTGAACAAGCCGTCCGCCGAGATGAGTTTTGAAACGCTTGTCGACCAGTTGCCCATCGAAAACACCGGCAACCTGAGCGACATCCGGGTTCACTTTGGAGGACCGGTCGAAGTGGGCCGGGGGTTTGTGCTGCATTCGCCGGATTTTCAGTCAGACATGACGACTTTGCAGATTGATGAAGCCTTTGCCATGACCGCCACGCTGGATGTTCTGGAAAGCATTGCCCAGGGGGCAGGACCTGCCAAGCGCTTGATCGTTCTGGGCTATGCGGGATGGGGGCCTGGGCAGCTCGAAAGCGAGATTGCCGCCAATGGCTGGCTGACTTGTCCAGCCTCCAACGAACTGGTGTTCGACACCGCCGATCCCGACAAGTGGGAAGCTGCACTGGGGACTTTGGGTGTGCCCCCTTTAATGCTGTCCTCAGAGGGCGGACGCGCCTGAAAGGCGCGCGGCGAAGGACAAGCCTTCGCAAGGGGCGCTGCCCCTCGACCCGGACGACGTCCGGGTCTCACCCCGGGATATTTTGAAAACAAAGAAGATCAGGACCGCGTCTGAAACACCCATGCGCCGGTGTCATCAAGATGACGGGTGGCCCGCCCTACGTGCCAGAGGTGCTGGCAATGAGCCATCGCCTCGACCAGAGCGAGGCCGTATTCGCCGTCTCCGATATGGCGTTTGAAGAGCGGCGCAAAACATGCGCCTGCGGATTTCGGTTCTGTCAGATGGGTCTCCAGACGCCGCAAGGCGCCGTGGTGGTTCTCGATCAATTGCTGCAGACGCAGAGGCAGGCCAGTGAACGGAAGCTTATGCCCGCCAAGCCCGAGATGATCCTCGCGCGCGATGGTCGCCAGACGTTCGCAGGCCTCGAGCCAATCGGCAACGGGATCGGCTTCGGGTTCGGTCGCATAGACACCTATATTCGAACTGATCGACGGCAGAATTTGGTCTCCCGCCAGAACAAGATGGTCATCGCGCGACCAGAAGGTGGCATGTTCGGGTGCGTGGCCATTGCCGATGTGAATGTCCCATGTCCGCCCACCGGCGGTGATCGTGTCGCCCTGTTGAATACGCGAATAACCGAGCGGCAGAGGCGCAACGCAGTCGGCAAAATTGAATGGTCGTTCGGATCTCCGCTTTTCGAGAATGGCCGGGTCCATGCCGCACCGCTGCCAGAAGGTCAGAGTTTCGGCACTGGGTACCGGCTGTTCATCAAGGCGCAGCATCCGCGCCATCAGCCAGGCAGTGCGTGTGGTGATCAATTCTGATCCGTGATCGGTCTGAAACCAGCCTGCGAGACCAACGTGATCGGGATGGTGGTGCGTTACAATGACCCGATGGACCGGTTTGCCGCCCAGTGGGCCAGCCATAAGTTTGACCCAAATAGCCTTGCCCCGTTTCGAGGCAAAGCCAGTATCGACCAATGTCCACCCGTCACCGTCGTCAAGCGCGTAGACATTCACATGGTCGAGCTTCATCGGGAGCGGCAGGCGCATCCAGAGAACCCCCTCGGCTATTTCGGTTGCCGAACCTTCTTCCGGGGGTGTCTCCCAGGGGTAGCGGATCCCGCCTGCGCTACGATCCTTCATGCGGCAAGATCGTCGAGGCTAAGGGCGTATAGCTCGTCCGCGCCCTGACGCGCCTGTGTCAGAAGACCGATATGTTCGGGTAGGAGGCTGTGGATATAGAACGCCGCCAGCCGTTCATGTGTACCACCGCGATCAGCGCGCGCCGCTTTGAGATGGAAATGTGCACCCAGTACGCGGGCAAAGCCACGCAGATAGGGTACCGAGCCGGCAAAGCGGTCCTGAGCACCATGCGCCACCATCCATTCGGTGGTTTCGCGCAGGGTCTCGCAGGCCTGCCAAACGGCTTCGGCCAGATCGCCCAGTTCGGTGCGTGCGGCTTCGGCCTCGGCCTCGATCTCGTCAAGCAGACGATACGCCGCCTCTCCGCCATCCATCAGCTTGCGCCCGACAAGGTCCATCGACTGAATGCCGTTGGTGCCTTCGTAAATGGCGGTGACACGCACATCGCGCGAATATTGCGCCGCGCCGGTTTCTTCGATGAATCCCATACCTCCATGCACCTGCACGCCCAGTTCGGCGACGTCAATGCCGGTTTCTGTTCCGAAGGCCTTGGTGATCGGTGTCAAAAGCGCCGCGCGCGCGGCCCAGTCGGCATGGCCGGTCGCTGTTTCCATGTCGATGGCCACAGCGTTGGCCAGGGCAATCGCCCGCGCGGCAAAGGTATCGGCCTTCATCGTCGCCAGCATACGGCGCACATCGGCGTGATCCGTGATCGTATTGTTTTCTGTCCGACCCTGCTTGCGCCCCTCTGCATAGGCCAGCGCCTGCTGATAAGCGCGATCGGCCACACCGATGCCTTGGACGCCGACACCCAGACGCGCGTTGTTCATCATGGTGAACATTGCGCGCATGCCGTCGCTTTCCTCGCCCACAAGCCAGCCGGTTGCGCCGTCATACTGCATTACCGCAGTTGGGCTGCCATGCAGGCCCATCTTGTGCTCAAGGCTCACCACCTTGAGGCTGTTGCCCACGCCGGGCGCACCGTTTTCGTCTGGAATGCGCTTTGGCACGAGGAACAGGCTGATACCCTTGGTGCCCGGTACTGCATCGGGCAGACGCGCCAGTACAAGGTGGCAGACGTTCTCGGTGATGTCATTATCGCCCCAGGAAATGTAAATCTTCTGGCCGGTGATCGCATAGGTCCCGTCCCCATTCGGGACGGCCTTGGTGGTCAATGCGCCCACATCGCTGCCCGCCTGCGGTTCCGTCAGGTTCATGGTGCCCATCCATTCGCCGGAAATCAGCTTGGGTAGATAGAGTTCCTTGAGTGCGTCGCTCGCGTGATTCTCCAGCGCCTCGATCTGGCCCTGAGTCATCAGCGGGGCAAGCTGCAGCGACAGGCAGGCAGCGCTCATCATGTCATTGACCGCAGTGGTCATCGTCATCGGCAATCCCATACCGCCATACTGCGGATCCGCGGCAATCGCGATCCAGCCACCGTCGCCAATGGCCCGATACCCATCTGCAAAACCCGGGGACGTCCGGACAATTCCATTCTCAAGCTGTGCCGGGTGCAGGTCCCCTGCACGCTGCAACGGCGCAAGAATTTCCTCGCACAGCTTTCCAGCCTCTCCCAGAACCGCCTCGACGGTTTCGGCGGTGGCTTCGGAAAAGCGCTCGGTTGCGGCGACCTGATCAAAACCGATGACATGGTCAAACAGGAAGCGAAATTCGGAAACGGGGGCGCGGTATGGCATGGTCAGCTTTCCTCGAACATCAGGACAGACAAGCGGCGGCTTGGCAATTGGGTGCCAGAACGGTAAGCAGCCGCAAGCTCTTGATGCGACCCTGACGAATGCGGCCAAGCCCATCAACAAAAACGCGGCGTCATAACCCATGATCACGTCTTCGCCTGAAATTCTGTCCGACACGGCTGCATCGCATGCGCATCTGGCCAAGCTCTTGCGCAATGGCGGATTGGTCGCCTTCCCGACCGAGACCGTTTACGGTTTGGGGGCCGATGCCTGCGATGACCGGGCTGTTGCGCGCATCTACGAGGCAAAGGGACGGCCAAGCTTCAATCCACTGATTGTGCACTTCGCGGACCTCGAGACACTCAGACAGCATGTTGTCTGGCGGCCCGAGGCGGATGTTCTGGCGCAGGCTTATTGGCCCGGACCCTTGACGCTGGTGCTCAAACGGCAACCCGACAGCCCCATATCTCCTCTGGTGTCAGCGGGGCTTGAGACGCTCGCGGTGCGTCTGCCGGCGCATGACACGGCGCGCGCTGTGCTGCGGGCATTTGGCGGTGGCGTGGCCGCGCCCTCGGCCAACCGCTCCGGCCAGATCAGTCCGACACAGGCAGGTCATGTACGCGACAGTCTGGGTGCGCGAGTCGATGCCATTCTGGATGGCGGCTCCTGCAAAGTGGGCGTCGAATCGACGATTGTCGGTCTCGTCGACAAGCCAGTGCTGCTGCGTCCGGGTGGGATCACTGAGGACGAGCTGGCACAGACGCTTGGGCGTCATCTGGCGGTGCGCCACAAAGCCGAGGCGATTTCGGCCCCGGGTCAGTTGATGTCGCACTACGCACCGGATTCGCTGGTGCGGTTGAACGCCACAGAATGGGAGCCGAACGAATTGCGTCTTGGGTTTGGCGAGGTCGAGTGTGACCTGAACCTGTCCGAAAGCGAAGACCTTGTCGAAGCCGCTGCCAATCTGTTCGACTATCTGCACCAGTTGGATGCAAGACAGGCCGGGACCATTGCCGTTTCGCCCATCCCGCACGAAGGTCTGGGCATCGCGATCAATGACCGACTGAGCCGCGCCGCCGCGCCGCGCGATAGCTGACCGCAGGGGCCGGGCGTCTCGGCCCGGCGCAACTGCGTTACTCGAAAGCTCTGGTCAGTCAAACTTCCAAAGCGCCGGGACAAAGCTGTAAGCCTCGCCGTCGCGCATCACGTGTCCGACACCGGGGAAGGGGAAGTGATAGCCCAAAACCGCCATCCGATCCGTGGCGGCCATGTCCAGAAGCCGCTTGCGGGTCGCCACCGTCTGATCCCCGTCAGCATCAAAATTGTTGTACCAATCCGGATGCGCAAAGTTGGTGTAGGCATGGCTCATGGCATCGCCCAAAGCAATCAACTGCTGCCCGCCGCTTTCCACCACAACTGCCATGTGACCGGGTGTGTGACCGGGTGTGTCGATGACACGCACACCGGGCACAACCTCGAAGCCGTCCGACATCAGCTCCCATTCGGCGCCATCGACATTGATTGAGTTCTGGGCGCCGACGACGAATTGCTGCATTTCCACAGGCACCTGTGACGCCAGCCCGTCCTGCATCCAGTAGGCATGCTCGGTCTCGCCAAGGTAATAAGCCGCGTCCGGGATGATGGCCTCATCGAAATCGTCACGGATTCCCCAGATATGATCCGGGTGGGCATGGGTGATGACCACATGCGTGATCGCCGCCGCGTCGATGCCCGCGGCATCCAGATTGCCCCACAGCCGTCCTGCTGTTTCGAGGAAGCGATTGCCTGATCCCACATCGACCAGCACGGTGTTTCCGCCGATCTCGACGATCAGGTGGTTGGTGTGCGAGGTGTTGGTCTCGGTCGACAGGTAATGCGCGGCCAGAAAGGCCTGCACCTCGGCCGGATCGGCATTCACTCCCAGACCGTTCGTCGGAAGGCTCAGATAGCCATCCGAAACGATGGTGATTTTGGCATCGCCAAGGGTAAAGCGGAAATGCGCGGGGTTGCCGCCCTCGGGGCCACCCAGTTCGGCCAGCGCCTGTGCGCCCGGAAGCGCAAAGGCAGGCATCGCGGCAGCAGTTTTGAGAAACGTCCGGCGTGTCGGGCGCAATAGCATGGGGTCTCCTCCCAGAGATAAATTCATATTTGTGAATAACATACTTGGGCCACGCGCCGCAAATGTCTTTTGTCTTTGCAGACCGCTTGTTCAGCTGATGGGAAAAAGGCGGACCAATTCCCCCCCATTGCGTGTTTTTCAATCCATCTCACCCACTTAAAGGCAATACTCCGCCGGTGAATAGTTGCGAGTGGTTTGCAGCTAACGGAAAGACGCCATACATAGCCGTCGTGCTGCAGCGCAGCAGCATGCAACCAACGCTTCATAGAGGAGGCGCGGATATGATGTTTCTCAAGACCGCCGCTCTCGCCGCCATGTTTGGCATCACAGCAACCACCGGAATCGCTCAGGAGGTCACCCTCCGGTTCCAGCATTTCGTCTCGCCCAATTCAGCGAACCCCAAGTACTTCCTCGATCCTTGGGTCGAAAAGGTCGAAGCCGAGTCGAACGGCCGGATCAAGATCGAGATCTATCCGTTCATGCAGCTCGGCGGCAAAGCCACCGCGCAATATGACCTGATCCGCGACGGTGTCATCGACGGCGGATGGGTGATCCCCGGCTACACCCCGGGCCGCTTCCCCGAAGCCGAAGCGCTGGAACTGCCCTTCATGGTCACCAAAAGCGCCGAAGACGCCTCTCGCGCTGCGTGGGAATTCACACAGAAGCACCTGATGGACGATTTCGCTGACGTGCACCTGATCGCCGCCCACATGCACGGGCCGGGCATCGTGCACAAAAAAGGCGCCGCCGTCGAGGACCTGAGCGATTTCGCGGGTCTCAAACTGCGGGGCCCGTCGCGCCCTGCGACCCTTTTGCTCGACAAGCTGGGGGCCGAACCCATCGGCCTTCCAGTGCCGCAATTCCCCGAGGCGCTGTCCAAAGGTGTCGTTGATGGCGGTGTGATCACTTGGGAAATGTCGCCCTCGCTCAAACTCGACGAACTGACCGACAGCCACACCGACGTGGCGGGCGACAAATCGCTCTACAACCTCTACTTCATATGGGCGATGAACAAGGACAGCTACAATGCGCTTCCCGATGATCTCAAAGCGGTCATCGACGCCAATTCCGGTCTGGAGACATCGGCGATGGCAGGCCGCGCCCATGATACGGGTGACCACGACGGGTTTGTCCTGATGGAAGACGCCGGAAACGAGATCGCCACGCTGAGCGAAGACGTCACGGCGCAGATCGTGGCGCTGGGCGATGAGGTGACACAGGAGTGGATCGCGGAGATGACCGAGCGCGGCCTGGACGGCGCGCAACTGGTCGAAGATGCCCGCGCGGCTGTTGAAGCGACTCGCGGCGCGGCGAGCGGAACCGACGGGTAAAGAACCTTCCCAACCACTGGCGACGCGGCATCAATGCCGCGTCGTTTTGCGTCGACGCAAAACCCCGCTTTGGCTCAGTCGTCGCGATTCCACCGCTTCCAGAGAAGGGATAAAAGCGTCTCACCAGCCACGGGTGTGATGCAATCGGCCATCAACACCGGTCCACCCTTCACCGGCGCGCGCTTCTCTGCCTTTGAGCAGTCCTGCATGGGCGTGAAATCGCGGGTCGTGGGTGCAAATACATCCATTGTGAGACCGTATCACATTTCGTCTGCCAGCCCAAACCTTAGCATCGTGGCATGAGTGTCGCCGTAGCGCCGGGTATCAAGGCGCGTGAACCCTTCAGGCGCATTCTGCGGTGCGCTCTCTTCCCAGACCACCAGTGCACCCTCGGACAGCCAGCCGCCCTTTGCGGCGGCAGCCAGCGCTTTTTCTCCAAGACCTTTGCCGTATGGCGGATCCAGAAAGACCAATGTGGCCGGCTGCCTGTCACAGATCGGCAGCCGTGTGGCATCCCGCGCAATCACCCGCCCCGTTTCGCAGCGCAACGTCTTGAGATTTGATTTGATCAATGACAGTGCCTTGCGCCCATCATCGACGAACACAGCCGACACCGCCCCGCGCGACAGCGCCTCCAGGCCCAGCGCCCCGGTTCCGGCAAACAGGTCGAGCACATGCGCGTCCTCGAACGGATCGCCAAACCGTCCGCCCGCCAACACGTTGAACAGGCTTTCCCGCACACGGTCCGTTGTCGGGCGCAGATGCGCACCGGGATCGCCTTTGCCGACGCTCGCCAGCGGATGCCCGCGCCATCTGCCGGCGATGATCCTCACGCCTTGAGCAGCCCTTTGAGATTGGTTTCGGGATCGCCAATGGCGTCGGGGTCCGGAGACTTGCCACTTTCGATCAGCCGCTTGCCCACCATATAGGCACGCGGGTCGTTCATCGCGTCGATCGCCAGGAGTGTGTTCCCCGCATAATACCAGAACGACACCGATCCATCTTCGCCCTGACGTGTGACGATCCGGTCATACCCGGTGTTCAGCCCCGCGATCTGCAGCTTGACGTCATACTGATCCGACCAGAACCACGGTTTTGCCTGGTAAGGCCGGTTCTCACCCAGAATGTTGTCTGCCACACATTCCGCCTGATCGATGGCATTGCCCACACTCTCCAGCCGCATCTGCTGCCCGTTCATCGGGAAAGAGGCACAATCCCCCGCCGCCCAGATATGTGGGTCCGATGTCCGCCCAAGCGCGTCCGTGGCGATGCCGTTATCGAGCCGCACGCCCGCCGCTTCGGCCAATTGCGTATTCGGAGTGATCCCGACACCCACCAGAACGAAATCCACCTCGAGCGTGCTGCCATCGCTCAGCACCGCACCGGTCACGCGACCCTCTGCACCGGTCAGGTGATCCAGGCCAACGCCTTCGCGGATATCCACGCCATGCCCACTGTGCACGTCCCGGAAATAGGCCGAGGTCTCGGGTGCCGCGACCCGTTGCAGGATGCGGTCCGCCATCTCAACCAGTGTCACGCTCAGCCCGAGCTTGGCAGCCACCGCGGCCGCTTCAAGGCCGATATAGCCCCCGCCAACGATCAGAACCCGCGCGTTTCCGGCAAAGCGGGGCACCATCGCATCGACGTCGTGCAACCCGCGCACCACCATCACACCGTCCAGATCGCCACCAATGGACGCGGGCAGGCGGCGTGGGGTCGATCCCGTGGTCAGCACCAGATCGTCGTAGTGCAGCACCTCATCCCCCACGGTCAGCGTTTGTGTGGCCGGATCAATCGCTGTCACCGGCGCGCCCAGTCGCAACGCGATGTCCTGTTCCGCATAGAAACTCTCGGGCCTCAGATAAAGCCGGTCGCGCGCCATCTCGCCCAGCAGATAGGCCTTTGACAGGGGTGGCCGTTGATAGGGCGGAAAAGGCTCTTCCCCGATCAGCGTGATCTGCCCGTCGAACCCTTTGGCCCGCAGCCGTGCAACGCAGGACGCACCGGCCTGACCAGCCCCGACAACAATAACATGACTCATCGCCAAACCTTTTTGCACACTGCCATTGGTCTCGTTCCGCGGGACCCTATATGGCAGAGCATCGAAATTGCAATTCAACAACGAAGGACTGAAGATGACAATCGCACCGGGTGAGACGCTGCCAGAGGCAACATTGGTGAAAATGGGGGCTGAAGGCCCGGAACAGGTCGCCTTGGCCGAGCATGTCAAAGGCAAGAAAGTGGTTGTCTTCGCGGTGCCGGGCGCGTTCACGCCAACCTGCCATTCCGCGCATGTGCCGAGCTTCATCCGCACCAAGGATCAGTTCGCTGCGAAAGGCGTAGACGAGATCATCTGCGTGTCCGTGAACGATCCGTTTGTTCTGCAGGCCTGGGGCGAAAGCACAGGCGCGACCGAGGCCGGGATCACCATGCTGGGCGATGCGGAAAGCGCCTTTACCACGGCCATCGGCATGGATTTCACCGCGCCGCCCGCCGGTCTGATTGCCCGCTCCAAGCGTTATGCGATGGTTGTCGATGACGGCAAAGTGACCACCCTTCAGGTCGAAGAAAACCCCGGCGTCTGCGAAGTGTCCGGCGGCGAGGCGCTGCTCGACGCGCTTTGAGACGTGCGGCAATCCTTTGAAGGATTGCCGAAAACTCTTTGAAGAGTTTTGGCCCGGTGGCGGATTACACTCTGTGCCGGGCCTTGTTGTATGCGGACCAATCGTCGATCTCGGGATAGTATTTCTTGCGCCAGTCCCGCACGCGCGGGTTCATGATCGCGCGCCATTTGCGCGGAAAAAGTGCGAAAAGGGTCATCACCGGATAGCCGTAGGGCAGCTGGGGGGCCTCGTCTTCGTCATAGGTCTGAAGCAGCGGAAAGCGGCGGTCTGGTTTGTAGTGGTGATCCGAGTGCCGTTGCAGATTGATCAGAAACCAGTTCGACGCCCTCTGTGACGCGTTCCAGCTGTGGCGCGGTTTGACGTGTTCGTATTTGCCGGCGCCCAGGTATTTTCTCGTCAGCCCGTAATGCTCGACATAGTTCACCAGTTCGAGCTGGAAGATCGCGGCGAGTGCTTGCAGCACGAAGACCAGCACACCCAGCCAGCCGCCCAACCCAAAGGCCAGCACGAGGAAGGTCGCCTGCAGGCCCCAGTACCGCCAGAACGGGTTGCTGGCATGCCACCACGGCAAGGACTTGCGGGCCAGCATCTCGCGTTCGGCGCGAAACGAGGAGAGCAGGCTTTGCTTCAGCACGCGGGGGTAGAACCGCCAGAAGCTTTCGTTATAGCGTGCGGTCACCGGATCGCGCGGGGTGCCGACATGGCGATGGTGCACGAGCAAATGTTCTGAGCGGAAATGTCCGTAGAGCGCCATGCACATCAGCAGATCGCCCAACCCGCGTTCCAGCTTGTTCCTCTGGTGCATGAGTTCGTGAGCGTAGACGATGCCGATGCTGCCCGACAGAATGCCCATGCCTACAGTCACAAGATAGATTTCCAGCGCGTTCAGATGGTCTGCGCGCGGGATGTACCAGATCAGGCCAAAGATCATCAGAAACTGCAGCGGCGGCCAGATCAGCGTGATCATCCGATGCCAATAGAGCGCGCTGTCTTTTGTCTGCGGGTCGAGGTTGTTGGTATCGAGGCCAAGCGCTGCGTCGAGCGTGGCAAAGACGCCCCAGGTGGCGATGATCGGCACCACCACCCAGATCCCTCCGACCAATGCGCCGGACAAAACCAGAGGGATCATCAACAATGACAGCCAGAACGGCATCGCCGCCCGGAAAGGCAGGTGTTCCTGAGATGTGTGCGATGCGCTGTCGGACATGGCGCTCATCGGATGCGAACTCCTTTCAATGACTAACGGCAGAATTCGTGCCAACCAACACTGACGTGACGTGGCGTCATGTGTGTTTGGTCAACGCAAATGCCTTGCGCATCACTGTGGGCAGATCATTCGGATCGAATGCGTCAGATTCAACAAACATGCCGCGTGTCGGAGCGCGGTCCATCGGGACCAGGGCTGTCTTGACCGTCAGGCGCAGGTGGAAATGCGTGAACGTGTGCCGCGCCTCGGCGGGCAGTGTGCGCCATTCCGCGCGAATGGGCGGGTCTTCGGTTGGATCGTCGCCCCAGTCGCTGCCGGGCCAACCCAGCATCCCGCCCAGAAGCCCGCTGTCGGGACGTTGTTCCAGCAGCCATGCGCCATCGACGCGCCGGGCGAGGTAGGCGATGCCAAGCCGGGTGGGTTTGCGTTTCTTCGGGGCTTTCTTGGGCAGCTCCCTGGCTGTGCCCGCCGCCCACGCGGCGCAGGATTTGCGCCATGGGCAAAGGCCGCAAGCCGGGTTGCGCGGGGTGCAGATGGTGGCCCCAAGATCCATCACGGCCTGCGCATAGCAGCCGGGCCGTTGCTGTGGGGTGAGGGCGGCGGCGTAATCCATGAACACGGGTTTCGCAGCGGGCAAAGGCGTGTGATCGTCGTAGAGCCGGGCCATGACGCGTTCGACGTTTCCATCGAGCACAGTTTCCGGCAGATCAAAAGCGATGGAAGCGATGGCGGCTGCGGTGTAGGGTCCGATGCCGGGCAGGGCGATCAGACCGTCATATGTGTCGGGGAATACACCGCCGTGATCGGAATGCACGACCCGCGCGCATTTGAGCAGGTTGCGGGCGCGGGCGTAGTAGCCGAGTCCGGCCCATGCGGCCATCACATCGGCATCTTCGGCCTGCGCCAGATCGCTGACAGTGGGCCAACGGTTGGTGAATGCCTCGAAATAGCTTTTGACGGCTGCAACAGTGGTCTGTTGGAGCATGATTTCTGACATCCAGACACGGTAGGGGTCGGGGCGGACGCCTTGCGCCCGAGCCTTCGGACCGATCCGCCACGGCATCTGGCGTGCGTGTCTGTCGTACCAGTCCAGCAACGCGGCGGGGTCGGGCCGTTCACGCAAGTCTGACATTCCTTTGAACTCGGGTCTCATTTGTGGGCTGGTTGCATGAGCGCTGCGCTACTAGAATAGTGTTCGAGACAGGGAGTCAAACATGCCGCCGCGCAACGGACAGACCCACGGCTTCAAACGAACGTCGAGCCTCTTGCAGACACAGATCCGCAAGACGTCCGAGACGCGTGGCTTTGCGCAATCGCGGCTTTTGACCCATTGGGCCGAGATTGCAGGCGAGGACATTGCCGCCATCAGCCGACCCGTCGACGTACGCTATGGGCGGGGTGGTTTTGGCGCGACGCTGACGCTGCTGACCACCGGAGCCAATGCCCCGATATTGGAGATGCAGAAGGAAAAGCTGCGCGAGAAGGTGAATGCGGTTTACGGCTATAATGCGATCTCCAAGGTGCGGATCACGCAAACGGCCGCGACCGGATTTTCCGAGGGCCAGGTGAGTTTCGACCACCGCTCCAAGTCTGCGCGCGACGATACACCGGCCCCGATTCTGCCGGAGGCACAGACGCTGGCGGACGGGGTTCAGGACGATGGCCTGCGCGCGGCGCTGGAACGTCTGGCCACGAACGTCTATTCAAAAACGCAAAATCGGACTTAGGTCCGCAGGCAAACAGAGCAAAGGGTTTCGCAATGAAACAACGGTTGATGACACTTGTACTTGCAGCGGCGCTCGTCGCGGGCGCCGGATGGTGGGTTGCCGGAATGGGGACACAAGCGCCGACGCTCAACGGGCAGGCCGTTGCGCTTCCGGGCGCCGCCAATGCGCAGGAAAGCCAGGCCGCAGATGTGACCATTCAGGAGATGGTGATCGGTGCAGAGGATGCGCCGGTCGAGATGATCGAATACGCCTCCTACACCTGTCCGCATTGCGCAAGTTTCCACAAGGGCGTCTTCAAGGACCTCAAGGCGGATTACATTGATACCGGCAAGGTGAAATTTATCTATCGTGAGGTGTATTTCGACCGCTATGGCCTTTGGGGGTCGTTGGTTGCACGCTGTGGTGGTGAAGACCGGTTCTTTGGCATCACCGAGATGATCTACGACACGCAGAGCGAGTGGTCCCGCGCGGGTTCCGAAGCGGCCATTGCCGATGAGCTGCGCAAGATCGGGCGGATTGCAGGGATTGAGAATGACCAGCTTGAGGCCTGCCTGAGCAATGGCGACAAGGCGCGTGCTTTGATCGAGTGGTATCAGGCCAACGCAGATGAGCACGGGATCAATTCGACCCCGTCTTTTGTCATCGACGGGACCACCTATTCGAACATGAGCTATGGCGAGTTCAAGGAGATCCTGGACGAGAAGCTGGGCAGCTAAGCTTTTTCGAAACAGTGCAAAGAGGCCGGTTCATTGGACCGGCCTTTTGCGTGTTTGGGCGTGTGACAGTGATAGGTCCGGATCGGTCCAAATGTTTCGCGCGCGAAACAAAGGGTCCGCATCGGACCTTTTAACCACTTGTTAACCCGCAATTTTCCCAACGATTGATCATGCAGCGCTACTGCCGTTTTCGTTGACAGGCTTATTTTAACTTTCTACTTCTAGCTGACTGTATCAATTTTTGCGTTCTGTTAAAATCAGGAACCCCGCACTATGCCCATTTCCGTTCGTGGCGAGGAAAACGGATCAACCGTCAGACTCATATTTTCGTTGGACTCCGGAACATCTGGTGATTTCAACGTCCAGATCGCCCCGCAGCTTGTTTTGTCGAATGCCACCTATGTGGAAACCGATCTGTTGGTCTCGGGGTCCATCTCCAGCGATGTTGAGATTGAAAACAACTTTCTGACTGATGCGGTCGAGCTGAGTATTCTGTGGTCTGTTTCGGACAATACGGATGTGTTCGCCTACACGTTCTCAACGGACGGACCCGGGTCGATCCAGGTCTCCAGTTTGTTTGTGCTGACGCAGGATTCCGAAGGCAGCAATAACGAGGCGACGGACCTGATCACCGTGACCTTCGGCGGCGTGGACGATGACCTTTCCCCCACTCCGGGGCCAGACACACTGAGCGGGACTCCCGGCCCCGAGCTTGTGCTTGGGCTTGAGGGAAATGACACCTTTGAGGCCAGTGCAGGGAACGACACTCTGGATGGCGGTGAGGGGATTGATACGGTGGCCTATAACGGGCCACAGGCGACGTATACGGTGACCATTTCGCCGGGGGACACCACGGTTCAGGATCGGCGTGACGGTGGAGATGGGCTGGATACGCTGCGCAGTATCGAAACGCTGGGCTTTGAAGGGGACGCAGCCATCGCACCTTTTGACCTGACCAAGTTCGGCGGTGCAGGCGGCTTGGGGTTTGAGGACTTTCTGGCGCTTACGGAACTCTACATCGCCTATTACGACCGTGCTCCTGATGCGCTGGGGCTTAATTTCTGGGCGACGGTTTATGCGCGCGGGCTTGCGGGCGAAGAGGGCGGATTGAGCCTGGAAGGCATCGCTGCGGATTTTGCCACCCAGCCGGAAACGCTGGCGGCGTTCCCGTCGGATGTCACCAATGAACAATTTGCGACAACGGTTTATGAGAACGTGCTGGGTCGAACCCCAGATGCCGAGGGCCTGGCATTTTGGGTCAGTGCGCTTGATTCCGGCAATACTGCCCGAGATGTCTTTATCCTCCGGGTCTTGGAAGGGGCCAAAGCGGAGCCTGATCCAAGCCTTGGCCAAGAGTTCATTGATCAGCAATTGGCGGATCGGGCGTATCTGTCGGAAAAGGTCGAGGTCGGATCGTATTTTGCGGTGAATTTCGGACTGTCGAATCTCGACGCGGCCAGTGCAGTGATGGATACCTACGGCGATGCAAGCACACGCGATTATTTCGGTGCCGGTGAGGCCGCTCTGGATGCGTTTGATGCGGCGTTGTCAGACGCCACGCCCGAGTTTCTGATGCCTGCGATCGGCGTTTTGCCTGCCGACTACTTTGATGGGTTCACCTCTGCCTGATATCGCGATGGTCAGCTGCGCCGACCTTCACGAAGCCATGCGCCGAGGATCAGGCCGGATGCGAGCAGCAGGACCAGCCAGCCGGGCAGCATCGGCGTTTGGGTCACGTCCAACGTCTCGAACGCCTCGCGTGGGGTGATGCCGAGCCAGCCGCGCCCTGCGGCCGGGCGGCCTTCGCCGACGGCGCGGATGCTGGGCAGGCCCTCTTCCAGACGACGGACGCCGCCGCGTGTGCCGTCGACCGTGGCTTCCAGAACCTCACCGCTTGCGATGGTCTGTTCAAACTCACGCGGGGCGGCGGGGCCGAGGCCGACAACCGCTTGCTGATCACCTTCGGCAAGGCGGTAGAGGCCGATTTCAGGGCCGGTATACAGCGCTTCAAAGCGGCCCGGAGTGACCTCTTCCAGCGTGATCTCTTCTTCGGTGCCATCCGGGCGTGTCACCGTCACCGCGCCGATGGTTTCGTCGAGCGTCCGCCGGATGATGCGCATGGTCTGGCCCGTGGGTTCGGCCCAAAGGGCTTCTTCCTCAAGCTCAGGTTCCTTCATCATCCAGTGTGCCAGACGGCGCAGCAGATCTAGCTGCGGGCCACCGCCTTCGAACCCCCGCGACCAGAGCCACGCATGATCAGACGCGATCAGTGCAACGCGGCCTTCGCCAACGCGGTCGAGCACCAGAAGCGGTTTGTCGTCGATGCCGCTCATCACGACGTCGCCGCCGATGGGGTCCACTTCGATCTGGCGCATCCAGCGGCCCCATGTGTCGGCACCGGCGAGGCCGGAGGTTACGGGATGGCGGTCGCCCAGATCGGTGATGCCCGGAAGGTAGCCGCGTTCGATCACGCGGGCGGTGGGTTCAGCCGGAATGATGTCAGCGAGGGGCGAGCGGTAGATGCTGTCGGCGCTGGCGAAATCCGGGCCAGCGGCGACCAGAACCGCGCCGCCCTCTTGGACATAGTTTGCAACGTTGTCGAGATAGATGGCGGGCAGGATGCCGCGACGCTTGTAGCGGTCGAAGATGATGAGGTCGAAATCTTCGATTTTCTCAAGGAAAAGCTCGCGCGTCGGGAAGGCGATCAGGGACAGTTCGGTGACCGGGACGCCGTCCTGCTTTTCCGGCGGGCGCAGGATGGTGAAGTGCACCAGATCGACCGAGCTGTCGGATTTGAGAAGATTGCGCCATGTGCGGCCACCAGCATGAGGTTCGCCACTGACCAGCAACACGCGCAGACGGTCGCGGACGCCGTTGATCTGGACCAGCGCGGTGTTGTTGCGGTCGGTGAGTTCGTCCTCGGCGGTTGGGACGGTAAACTGGATCACGTTGAGCCCGCCGTGAGGCAGAGTGATCGGCAGTTCAATGTCTTCGCCGATGGGCATGTCGAAACGCTGCGGTTCTGCACCGTCGACCGAGATGTCGATCACTGTAGACGTCGCTTGCGGGGCGGCGCCATCGTCTTCGACACGCAGGGTCAAGGTGACGGGCTCGCCAAGGATGGCGAAGGCCGGGGCGTTCTGGACGATCAGGCGGCGGTCCCAGTCGGTTTCCTTGCCGGTAAGAAGGAGGTGCATTGGCGCAGGCAGGTCGGGTGTGCGTTCCAGATCATGCACCCGCCCGTCGCTGAGCAGGAAGATGCCTGCGATGCGGCCTCGCGGTTCTTCGGCCAAAGCATCAGAGACGGCAGACATGAGCAACGTACCGGTGTCGCCTTCGCCGTCGCGCACTTCGATCCGGCGGATTTCGGTGTTGTCGCGGGCATTCAGTTGTGCGGCCAACGACACAGCGGCATTGGTGGTGTCGTTGAGGCGGTCGCCCAGAGATTGGCTGGCGCTTTTGTCTTCGACGATCAGCACGATGTTCGACAGCGGTGCGCGGTCTTCGATCTGGTAAGACGGTTGTGCGAGGGCGGCGAGCACGACAAGCGCTGCAAGCGCGCGGAGTGCCCAGCCCTGCAGCCCGCGCCAGAGTGCCAGCGCCACGCCGAGTGCGGCGAGCGCGGCCAGAACGGCGATGAACATCCACGGAAGAAGTGGATCGAAGACGATGCTGCCGGTCATCAATTGCCCAATCTGTCAAGAAGCGCAGGCACGTGAACCTGGTCGGATTTGTAGTTCCCGGTCAGCACGTGCATGACCAGGTTGACCCCGAAGCGGTAGGCGATTTCGCGCTGGCGTTCGCCGGAATAGCCGCGTCCGATCGGAAAGAGTGCATTGCCGCGTTCGTCCATCGCCCAGGCCGACGCCCAGTCGTTGCCGCCGATGATCACCGGGGTGACGTTGTCATTGAGGTTGCGGAAGGGCATGCCTTCGACCAGTTCGGCGTCGGGCGGGGCTGCTTCGACCCAGACGTCGCGGCTGTTGTGGCGGCCGGGGAAATCCTGGAGCAGATAGAAGGTGCGTGTGAGAACGTGGTCTTCCGGCACTGGTTCAAGCGGCGGGATGTCCAGCGGAGCGGCCAGTTGCTGCAGCTTGCGGCCATTCGGGCTTCCGGTGCCGAAACGGGCGATGTCGGCATCGCGGGTGTCGAACATGATCATCCCGCCGGACCGGAGATAGGTGTTCAGTTTGGTATAGGCTTCGGCCGAAGGGGTCGGCTGGTTGGGTGTGATCGGCCAGTACAGGAACGGGAAGAACGCCAGTTCGTCGGTTTCAAGGTTTACGGCAACTGGATCTGCCGGTTCGACCGAGGTGCGGAAGAACAGCGTTTCCGAGAGCCCCCGCAGACCGGCCTGCGCCGTTCGGTCAAGCGTTTCGTCGCCGGTGATGACATGGGCGAAGGTGACTTCGGATGTGGCAGCGAGGGCGAACTGGTCGTCGGTCGATTGCGCCTGTACCGGGGTGATGGGCATCACGAGCAGGGCAAGAGCGATTCCGGCGGCAGTGGTCGCGCGGGGGCCGGAGAGGCGACCGGATAGAAAGAGCGAGGCGATGATATCGGCCAACAGCAGCGCGATGGCGAGGGCCAACAGCCAACCTGCGAGCGGTGTTTCCTCGGATTGGGTGAGGCCTTGCACCGTGATATCCGACGGCCAGTTCGCAGGGGTCAGTGTTGCAGCCGGGGAAAGGACGTTGCGCGCCATTGTGCGGTCCTGACTTTGGTAGAGGCCGGGGCGCAGATCGGGGCCGAGCGCGGCTTCGATCATGTCTTCGCCCGGCACGCCGGGCAGGGTGCTTCCGTCGTTGAGCGATCCAAACGCGTCGAGAACCATGTTCGGCTGCCAGATGGTTCCGGCGAGATCTTCGGCGCTGGGCTGGCTTGCGCTGCCAGCCGCGATGGCGAGCCGTTCCAGCATCTGCACGAAAAGTCCCGAGAGCGGCAGAGAGGACCATTCGGCGTTGGCGGTGACGTGGAACAGGATGATCTGGCCCTGACCCACGGCCTTGCGTGTGACGAGAGGCGTGCCGTCGCTGAGTTGGGCGATCACGCGGTCGGCCAAGGCCGGGTCGGGTTGCGCCATGACTTGGGCGGTGACGGTCACGTCAGCGGGGATCGACAGGCCGAAAAAGGGACTCTCTTCGCCGAACTCGGCCAGGGATTTCGGTTCTCCCCAGCTCATCGCGCCACCGACGCTGCGGCCCCCGGCACGCAGGCGCACGGGCATCAATGGGTCTTCGGTTTCCCGGCTCACATCGCTTGCGGCAAGACGTGGGCCTGCAAAGCGCAACAGGATGCCGCCGCCGTCGAGCCAGTCGAGAAGGGCTTCTTCCTCGGCTGCCCCCAGGGTGGCCACATCTGCAAGCGCGATCACGTCGGGGTTGGCGGGGATCATGTCCATCAGCGCGCCGCTGAGGAGGTCGGCGCTGGGTTCGAGCGCTTTTTCCAGATAGTGCAGGGGCGAGAGCAACTGCAGCCCTTCGCGGTCTTCGCGGCCCGCCATCAGCGCGACTTCGCGGCGGCGCAGGCTGTCGTCGGGCAGGGTGGTGGCTCCGGCGCTGCGGTTGCCTTCGATCTCGAAGCGGGTGATGCGGGCGCGCAGTTCCGAGGGCAGGGAGAGCTCGGTCTCTGCTGTCGTTGCGTCGGCCTCGAACGTTGCCGTGGCGCGGGCGAGGACAGCGGGGTTGCCAGCCGGGTCGCGGCCTTGGGCAAGGATCGTTACCTCGCGGTCGCTGCCCGATTGGGCGCGCAGGGCGGTCAAAACGATGTTGCCATCTTCGAACCGGGCGGGGGCAAGTCCGAGGATTGTCTGGCCGGCCTGAAATACGGTGACGGTGCCGCGATCTTCGAGTGTGTCCAGAAGGGTCGCGCGGGTGTCGCGGTCCAGCCCGTCGGACATCCAGTAGGTGTCGAAATTGCCTTCGGGCAAGAGGTCGAGCGCACGGGTGATTTGCGCCTCACCGGGCGCCCACGGTTCCGGGATGAGGCCCACAAGACGTGCGCGCAGATCGTCGGCGGTTTGAAAGTTGGTGGGTTCCGGGGCGCTGAGTTTGAGCAAGGCAACGCGGCGGTCGTCGCGGGCGGCCTGCGCCAAAAGCCCGTCGAGTGCCTGTTTGCGGGCGCGCCAGCTTGCAGCACTTGCCCACGAGCCATCCATCACGACGAGCAGCGGGCCATCATTGGCCGCGATATCGTCGGTTTGCGGGTTCAGGATCGGACCGGCCAGCCCGATGATGAGCGCGGCCACCGCCAGCATGCGGAGCAGTAAAAGCCACCACGGGGTGCGGTCGCTGACCTGATCATCGTCCTTGAGGCCGAGCAGCAGGACAACGCCAGGAAACATGCGGCGGATCGGGGCAGGCGGCACGGCGCGCAGGATCAGCCACAGGATCGGCAGCGCCAGAAGCGTCAGCAGCAGCCAGGGGGTTGCAAAGCCTATTCCGAAGATTGTCATGCGTGCGCCCCATCCATTGCCCTGTAGATCCACAGAAGCGCAGACTGCGCGCTGTCACTCGTATGATGACACAGATATTGCCAGCCGGTCAGCCGCGACAACTGCTCCAGCCTGTCTTTGCGTTCGGCCAGACGGTCAAGGTAGCGGGCTCTGAGGTCCCCTGCCTTGAGTGTCTCATGCACGATACCGCCGCCGATGCTCTGGAAAATGGTGCGACCGTCAAAAGGGAAGTGTTCTTCGCTTGGATCGAGGATTTGCACCAAAGCACCGCGTACACCGCGATCCGCGGCTTTGGTCAGGGCAGCTTCAACGGGTGCTGGGTCGCCGAGAAAATCGGAAAAGAAGATCGCGCGCGATTGTGGGATCATGCCGCGGGCCTCTGGTTCGGCGTAATCGTCGCCCTGATCCACTGAGAGCATCTCGGCCAAACGGGATATCTGTGCTTGTCCGCGACTGGGTGGCAGGTCGAAACCGGTCAGCCCCACGCGTTCGCCGCCCCTGATCAGCAGGATCGCACTTGCCAGCGCAAGCGTTCGGGCGCGATCCGCTTTGGTGGTCAGATTGCTGTCGGAGGCAAAGCGCATCGACGCGGCCTGATCGACCCAGAGAATGATGCTTTGCGCGATCTGCCATTCGCGTTCACGCACGAATTGCGTATCGCTGCGGGCCGAGCGTCGCCAATCTATATCGCGCAGGGCATCGCCCTGCTGCATCGGTCGGTATTGCCAGAAATCGTCCCCAAGCCCCGAACGCCGCCGCCCATGTTCGCCCAAGAGAACCGTGCCGGCCAAATGCTCGGCCCGGGCCAAGAGCGCCGGGAGTTTGGCGGCTTCCTCTTCGGAGCGTTGACGGAGGGCAGTGATTGTTGTCACGCAGCGGCCTCGGTCGCCACCATCCGGTGGGCCACT
>QCWH01000019.1:0-6661 GCA_003149565.1 Marivita sp. XM-24bin2
TGTGGTCTTTGGCCAGATTGCGCTGTCGCCAAAGTATTACGTGAACGCGGCATTCGGCGGAGGCCGGATCAATGTTGATGACATCACCCGCAGCTTTGCACTTGGACCGGCGACCGAAACCTACACGGCAGATACCGAGGGCAGCTACCGGTTTGCCCGGATCGGCGGTGGTGCGTTGTATTCGCTGAACGATCAGGTGCGGCTCAATCCGTTTGCGCATTATACATGGGAGAAAGTCTCGATCGACGGCTTTACCGAGTCGAATGGCGCGGCGAGCCTGTCTTATGGTGACACCGAGTACGAATCGCAGCGCTTGACCGCTGGGCTGTCTGCGATCTTCGCACCCGCAAATATGGACGGGTTGGTGTTCAATCTGCGTGGCTCCATCGAACATGACTTCAACGACGACCCACTGAAAGTGTCGCTGGGGCCGAATACCGATACGCTGGGCACTGTCTCTGCGCCGCGCCCGGACCAGACCTGGGGGTATATTTCGGGCTCGATGGTCAAGGAACTGGGGTCGGGATCGTTCCTCAGCTTGACCGGGGCAAGCTCGGTTGGATTGGATGGCTCGCGCGGGTTCACCGGGTCGGTGACGTATAAGATGACGTTCTGATTGAGGCGGGGGCGTTTCGCCCCCGGTCGTTAACGCGATAAAAAAGGCTGCCAGATAGGCAGCCTTTTTCGCATCAGTTCATCGCCTGGGAGTGTTAACGACCCCAGCTGCGGACCGGGCCGCAATCCATGTGCACGAAGTTCGAGCCGGAATAGCGGCCAACGCCGCCTGCTTTGCAGGCTGCCGCAGCGCGCGCAATCTGGTTGACTGAGCGGGAGTTCAGACGCAGGTCTGCCGCTTGTCCTTTAAGATGCAACGAGTTTTTCGCAACGCCCGAGCTGCGGCTGCGCAGCATGGCATTGGTTTTTGGGCTGCGATAGCCGCTCAGAAGCATGTATGGTTCGGAAACATCCATCATATTATGCGCGGCTGCCATGATATCGATCGTGCGCAGGTCGATGGACTTTACATCATTGGTGCGCCAATCGCGCATGAAGTGGTGGATTTCTTTGACGGCGTCCTTGATGTAATCGCCTTCGATCCAGTAGATCATGTCGATCCGTTCACCGGTCCGGCCCGAATACATCTTGATCCGCCGGATATCGCCCCCACCACGCAGGAAGCCCGCCGCATTTGAATAGGTTGGAGCCGCTGTGATTGCCGTTGCTGCGAATGCTGCAAGCAATCCACGGCGCGTTAAGCCGCCAGATACCGTGTCAGTCATTTGAAAGTGCCTGTCCCGTTTTCACTTTGCCATTCACTCATGTCGTTCCACGAGCCTGCCGAATGCCTGTCGTGTCGAAACTATGACACATGACGAATCCCAAAAAAACCTAAAGTTCCCGAAAAATTTTTAGTTCAAGAATTTTCGGCAGGAATCTGCTTAAAGTGTCCAAGTGTGTTAAAGTTACGCTACACCCCGAAGAGGCGATGCAGCGCTGCCGCAGGTGCCTCTTAAAACGCAAAGAGCAAGACTTTGTGAATAGACAGTCCGTTTGACGCGCGGGATTTTGGAACCAACGGCCAGAAAATCCGTTGGTTTTAGACGATTTAGGAGAGTGACCGATGACCCACCGAACATTCTTGCGCGGCGCAGCGATGATCGCGATTGTCGCGGCAAGCTATTTGTCGCCGCAGAGCGCCGGGGCGGTTCAGGTCACTGCATTCCAGCAGGCTGTAGCGGAAAACGTGTCAAACGATGACCAGATTGCTGCCTTTTACCGCGAGCGTGGATTCGAACCGATCTGGACGGGCGGCACCGACGCCGATCTGGAGCGGCGCACCGCTCTGCTCGAAGCCTTGAGTGTAGCGCGCTACCACGGGCTGCCGACCTCGAAATACAACACCGACGCACTGCTATCGCGCATGGCGTCCGTCCGCAGCGGATTTGATCGCGGTTCTCTCGAAGTTGCGCTGACGGAATTGTATCTGGATTTTGCCCGCGACCTGCAGACCGGCGTCATCGACAATCCGGGCAGTGTGCGCAGCGAAATCGTCCGCGAAATCCCTCTGCGCGAGACCCGGTATTACCTCGACGGGCTGATGTCCGATGCACCGCGCAACTTTCTCGCGTCGCTTGCACCTCAATCGCATGAATATGCCCGCTTGATGAAAGCCAAGATGCGGCTTGAACATGAGATCGCACGTGGGGGCTGGGGCGCTGTCGTGCCCTCCGGCAAGTACGAGCCGGGAGACACCGGGGCAGGGGTCGTCGCGCTGCGCGACCGTCTGATCGCGATGGGGTATCTCGAGCGTACGGTGACCGCGCGGTATGACACATCAATCACCAACGCGGTGCGCCAGTTCCAAGAAGACCACGGCCTCGTTGTCGATGGTGTCGCTGGGGGCTCTACGCTGGATCAGATCAACACGGCGCCGCAGGACCGTCTAAGATCCGTCATGGTTGCGATGGAGCGGGAACGCTGGCTGAATCAGCCCGGAGGGCTTGGTCAGCGCCACATCCTTGTGAATATCGCCGACTTTCAGGCGCGGATTTTTGACGACGGAAAGCTGACCTTTGAGACCCGGTCCGTTGTCGGGCATCAGGACCGGGATCGCCAGACGCCCGAGTTCTCGGACGAGATGGATCACATGGTGATCAACCCCAGTTGGTACGTTCCGCGCTCGATCATCGTGAACGAGTATTTGCCGAAGCTGCGGAACAATCCGGGGGCCGTGTCCCATATTCAGATCACAGACAGCCGTGGCCGGGTTGTCAGCCGCAATCGCAGCTTTGCGCAATATTCGGGCAACAGCTTTCCTTTTGCCATGCGTCAGCCGCCGGGGCCACGCAATGCTCTGGGGACTGTCAAGTTCATGTTTCCTAACAAGTACAACATCTATCTTCATGACACGCCCGCAAAATCCCTGTTCTCACGAGAAGTGCGTACTTACAGCCACGGCTGTGTTCGTCTGAATGATCCGCATGATTTTGCCTATACACTTCTGGCGCGTCAGACCGACGATCCGGTTGGGTTTTTCCAGTCTCGTCTGCGCAGCGGGGCCGAGACGCGGGTCAATCTTGATCAGCCGGTGCCCGTGCATCTGATCTACCGCACTGCCTTTACCCATGCCAAAGGCCACACTCAGTTCCGGCGCGATGTCTATGGGCGCGACGCGGCGATCTGGAACGCCCTTAGCGCGGCAGGGGTGGAGATCGCCGGCATTCGCAGCTAAACCTCTGGCCAATCAGGCCGGAGGCTCCCATGTCCTTTACAATTGCGCAGATCGCGGACGCCCTCGGCATCCGGGCTGAAGGCGATACCGCTCTGACCGTGACTGCCGTCGCTGAGCCAAGACAGGCGCAAGCGTCTGATCTGGCCTTGGCGATGAAGCCGGACTTTGCAGAGCAACTCTCCGAAGGCAAGGCCCGCGCGGCCATGCTCTGGGATGGGGCGGATTGGCAGGCGATGGGGCTGAAAGCCGCCCTGATGTCGCCTCGCCCACGTTACGCGATGTCGGGACTTTCGGCGATGATGGACGCAGGCGCGGGCTATGCGGCCGGCATACATCCAACAGCAGTGATTGACCCAACAGCACGGCTTGCCGAGGACGTTTCGGTCGGGGCCTTCGCGGTCATCGGCGCGGGTGCCGAGATCAAGGCTGGATCGGTTATTGGCGCGCAGGTCTTCATCGGACAGGGCACGGTGATCGGAGCCGACGCGTTGCTGCATCCGGGTGTCAAGATCGGCCACGGCGTCACCATCGGTGACCGCTTCATCGCGCATTTCGGTGCGACGGTCGGGGCTGACGGATTTTCCTTCGTCACTCCGGAACCATCAGCGGCGGAAAAGGTACGCGAAACCTTGGGCGATCAGGCAGGCGCCAGCGCACAAAGCTATGCCCGCATTCATTCGCTGGGCGGGGTTGTGATCGGCAACGACGTCGAACTGGGCGCCAACAGCTGCATCGACCGGGGCACCGTCCGCGCCACCCGCATCGGCAATGGCTGCAAGTTCGACAACCTTGCCCAGGTGGGCCACAACGTGGTGATCGGCAACGACTGTCTGATCTGCGCGCAGGTCGGCATCGCCGGGTCCAGCCGCATCGGCAATAACGTGGTGCTTGGCGGCCAGACCGGGGTCAGCGACAACATCTTCATCGGTGACAATGTCGTCACCGGCGGAGCAACCAAAGTGCTCTCCAACGTGCCTTCAGGGCGCGTGATGCTGGGGTATCCAGCGATGAAAATGGACAGCCAGCTTGAGATTTATCGCCAACTGCGCCGCCTGCCGCGCCTGATCGCGGATGTTGCCAGACTCAAGAAATCGGTTTCAAAGACCGACGCGAGCGACTAAAGCACTGGCGCAGACGCAACAGCCTTTGGAAGACAGCCATGAGCGTTCAAGACAAGGTCATCCGCATCATTGCAGAGCAGGCCATGATCGAACCCTCGGATGTGGCCCTGACCGACACGATGCAGGATCTGGGCATTGACAGCATGGGTCTGGTCGAATGCATCTTCGCGCTGGAGGAAGAGTTCGACATCGAAGTACCCTTCAACGCCAATGAGCCGGAGAAAAGCGATTTCGACATCTCGTCGGTTCAGACGGTTGTGGCTGGGGTCGAGGGGCTGATCGCCCGGCAAAAGGCGTAGCCGGTCATGAAGCGCGTGGTCATCACCGGGGCGGGCACCGTCAACGCGCTGGGGCTGACCGTCCCCGACACGCTAGAAGCGATGCGTGAAGGACGCTGCGGGATAGGCCCGCTCAAGTTCCGCGACGTCGAACGGCTTTCGATACAGATCGGCGCGCAGGTGCACGACTTCGACGAGACCGCGCATTTCAACCGGCAGCAACTGTCGCTGTACGACCGCTTCACCCAGTTCACCCTGATCGCCGCGCGCGAGTCGCTGGCGCAGGCCGGGCTGGAATTCTCGGGCGAACTGGCCGCCAAGTCCGGTGTGGTGCTGGGCAATTCGGGCGGCGGCATGACCACGCTCGACGAGAATTACCGCTCGGTCTACGAAGAGGGCAAGAACCGGGTGCATCCTTTCGTGGTGCCCAAGCTGATGAACAACGCCGCGGCTTCACATGTGTCGATGGAGTTCAACCTGAAAGGTCCGTCTTTCACCGTCTCTACCGCCTGCGCCTCGTCCAACCACGCCATGTCTCAGGCGTTCCAGATGGTGCATGGCGGATTGGCCCCGGTGATGATCACGGGCGGATCGGAATCCATGCTCTGCTTTGGCGGCGTCAAGGCATGGGAAGGGCTGCGCGTCATGTCCAAAGACGCCTGCCGCCCGTTCAGCGCCAACCGCAACGGCATGGTTCAGGGCGAAGGCGCGGGGGTCTTCGTGTTCGAAGACTACGAACACGCCCGCAAACGAGGTGCCGAGATCCTCGCCGAGGTGGTGGGGTTTGCCATGACCTCGGACGCCTCTGACATCGTGATGCCGTCCAAGAACGGCGCCGCCCGCGCCATCGCCGGTGCGATGGCAGACGCGCGGATCAATCCCGAGGATGTGGGCTATATCAACGCCCACGGAACCGGCACGGCCGCCAATGACAAGACCGAATGCGCCGCGGTGGCGGATGTATTCGGCGCGCATGCCGACCGGCTGATGATGTCCTCGACCAAGTCGATGCACGGGCACTGCATCGGCGGCACCGGTGCGATCGAGCTTCTGGCCTGCATCATGGCGCTGCGCGACGGGGTGATCGCGCCCACCATCGGCTATGAAGAACCCGACCCCGAATGCGCGCTCGACGTCGTGCCCAACGAGGCGCGCGAGGCCAAGGTCGACGTGGCGCTGTCGAACGCCTTTGCCTTCGGTGGGCTGAATTCGGTGCTGGCCCTGCGACGGGTGTAGGCCGGCAGGCGCGATCACGCCTGCCGCGCTTTTGACAACTCTTGGTCCTTTTGGTGGAAGCTGGCACTTTCATTGCCGCTTGGAAACAGCACCTCGGGAATGTCCAAGTCAAGAAAACGGCAAAGCGGCTCCCAACCCGATCCAAGCTGATAGGTCAGCAAACGTTCCGGTCCAAAGGCGCTTTGAACGTCAGCAACATTCCGATTGTAAACTGCGATCACGTGGTCCTTGTCGGAGACGTTTCCTTCAAAAACAGTGTCCCGGAGCCGAGGCGCCATGCCTTCGGTTTTTTCCGGATCGCGAAGGAAGGTCAGAATGGTTTTTTCCATGCTGGCGTACCAGCTTTCCGGATCGCGATAGGTTAGCAGGATCTTCGCCTTGGGAAAGTGCGCCGCGAGCTCACGCCAGTAGCGAGCCGCCGGCCAGTCCATGGTGGCGCTAAAACCGTCAAAAACGGTGTCCCAATCGGGTGTGATCGTGCCGTCATAGATGCCTTGCCACATCTCGAAACGGTCTTTGTTCGGGATCACTTCGTACATGTGATAGCACGGGCCGTAACCCAGCATTTCAAGCGCGCGTTTCATGGATTCGGTGCCCGTTCGCCCAAACCCTGCGCCGATAATGTCCAAAGCCATGTTCGCGCCACTCCAAATATTTATGTGCAATGACAAGATTTTGCCAGATTCTCTTGCGGCTGTCAGGGGTGTTGGTGATCGCAGGGCGCTGTGGCGCGTTGCACGGCTCAAAACGCTTACACCGCACGCAGGCTTTCCAAATCCTTAACGCCTGTCACT
>QCWH01000019.1:7662-69978 GCA_003149565.1 Marivita sp. XM-24bin2
TCATCATCCCCGGGTGAAGACCCGAGGGCCTCAGATAACAGTGCTCCTCGGGTCTCCGCCCGGGGACGACAAGGCGGTGCGCTTATTAGAGCGCCACTGCGCCCCATTGCACTTTCCCCCAACCCATGCCCATCTGCGGCTATGACTTTTGCCAGCCGCATCACCCGCCTTCCGCACGCCTATGAGCCAGAACAGGGTGCTGATGCGCGCAAGGCCGCGTCTTGGGCGACGGGGGATATTGCAAAGCTGATCGATGGGGCAGGCGGGTGCAGCCCGTACCTTAAATCCCTTATCGACAAGGAAAGCGGCTGGCTCGAAACCGCGCTGGACGATCCCGAAGCCGCGCTTTTGCACGAACATGATGCCCTGCGTTCGACTGCGCCGGACGCGCTCCCAACCCGTTTGCGACAAGCCAAGCGGCGTATCGCGCTCTTGACCGGGCTCGCCGATCTCGCGGCGGTCTGGCCGCTCGAAACCGTGACGCAGGCGCTGACCGATTTCGCCGATCTCTCGGTGCATCTGGCCATGCGTGCCACCACACTGCACGAGATCAAGCGCGGCAAGCTTCCCGGCCAGACCGAGAACGACGCCGACCAGGCGGGTGGCATGGTGGCCTTGGCGATGGGTAAGATGGGCGCGGGAGAGTTGAACTACAGTTCGGATGTGGATCTGATCTGCCTTTTCGACGAAACCCGCTTTGACCCCGACGATTACCACGAAGCGCGCTCGGCGCTGGTACGCGCCACGCGCAAGATGTGCGCGATGCTCAGCGATCTTACGGGCGACGGCTACGTGTTTCGCACCGATCTGCGGCTGCGGCCTGATCCTTCGGTCACGCCGGTCTGCCTCGCGATGGAAGCCGCCGAGCGGTATTATGAAAGCCTCGGGCGCACCTGGGAACGTGCCGCCTATATCAAGGCGCGGGCCTGTGCGGGTGACATCAGCGCGGGGGAAAAGTTTCTCAAGACACTGACACCGTTTGTCTGGCGTAAGCACCTGGATTTCGCCGCCATCGAGGACGCGCATGACATGGTGCGCAAGATCCGCGACCACAAAGGACTGGGCGGACCGATCACCCTGCCGGGGCACAACATGAAGTTGGGGCGCGGCGGCATCCGTGAGATTGAGTTCTTCACCCAGACCCGCCAGATCATCGCTGGCGGGCGCGATCCTGATTTGCGGGTGCGGGGCACGGTGCCCGGGCTGGCCGTGCTGGCTGATAAGGGCTGGGTGCCGCAGGATGTGGCCGATACGTTGACAGACCACTACCGCGCCCATCGGGAGGTCGAGCATCGCGTGCAGATGCTGCGCGATGCACAGACCCACGATCTGCCGCAATCCGACACCGGATTTGACCGGCTGGCAGCCTTTATGGGCACGGACCGTGCGGCGCTTCAGAAAGAGCTTCGCGCGCGTCTTGAAGAAACCCACTCCCTGACCGAGGGCTTCTTCGGGGGTGACAGTACGCCCTCGCGGCGCAGCGCGGTTCCTGAGGAACTGGAAAACTCTGAAATTGTCAGCCGCTGGCGCACCTATCCCGCTTTGCGTTCGGCGCGCGGCAGTGGCATTTTCGAACGGCTCCAACCCGAGATCCTTGGTCGTCTCGCCAAGACGTCGCACCCGATGGACGCGCTGACTGCCTTTGATGGCTTTCTCAGCGGATTGCCCGCCGGGGTGCAGGTGTTTTCACTGTTTGAGGCCAATCCGCAGCTGATCGACCTTCTGATCGACATTGTGGGTGTATCACCCGATCTCGCAAAATACCTTTCGCGGAATGCCTCGGTTTTTGACGCTGTGATCGGTGGGGATTTCTTTGCCGATTGGCCGGGCGCTGATGCCTTGGACGCTGCTTTGGCCGATCTTCTTGCGCGGGAAAGCGATTACGAGAACAAGCTGAACACCGCACGGCGCTGGGGCAAAGAATGGCATTTCCGTATCGGCGTGCACATGCTGCGCGGCTTGATCGGGGCCGAAGAGGCGGCAGAGCAATACGCCGATCTTGCCGATGCCACTCTGCGCGCATTGGCCCCTGAAGTGCAGGCCGAGTTCGCCCGTAAGCACGGACCGTGCCCTGGTCGCGGCGCGGTGGTTGTCGGTATGGGCAGTCTCGGGTCACGCCGGTTGCATGCCCGCTCTGACCTTGACCTGATCGTGATCTACGATCCCGGCGACATGGACACGTCCGAAGGTCGCCGTCCGCTCGCGACACGGCCTTATTACGCGCGGCTGACGCAGGCTTTGATCACCGCCGTGACGGCACCAATGGCCGAGGGCCGGATCTACGAAATCGACATGCGGCTGCGCCCCTCAGGCAATCAGGGTCCGGTGGCCACCAGCCTTGAGTCCTTTCGCAGCTACCAGAAATCAGATGCCTGGATGTGGGAGCATCTGGCACTGAGCCGCGCGCGGTGTGTCGCCGGACCTTCCGATCTGATGCAAGATGTCGCTGCGGTTCAGGCCGAGGTCATGGCAGCGTCCCGCGACCGGGACGACGTGCTGCGCGAGGTTGCGATCATGCGCAATCGAATTGCCGCGGCCAAAGGCGATGGCGGGCCGTGGGAAGCCAAGCTGGGGCAGGGGCGGTTGCAGGACATCGAGCTGGTTGCACAGGCTGCTGCCCTGATCGCCGGGCATCCGCTTGGCTCGGTGACCGATGCGCTCTTGCTTGGAGCCTCCTGCGGGTGGCTCTCCAAGGATGCGGCTGAGGCGCTATGTGACGCCTATCGTCTGTGCTGGTCGCTCCAGATCGGGTCTCGACTGATCTCGGAGACAACGGTCGCTCCGGATCAGGACAGCAGCGCGGCATCGGACTTTTTGTGTAGGATCACCGGGACAGAGAGCATAGACATGCTGCAATCCAAATTGCACAGCACAACCCGACGCGCAGCCGAGATGATCGATGCGGCCTTGCCCGAAATTGGCGAGGAGGTGTGAGCCATGCGCAAAGGTGACGCCACCGATCCGAAAGGCCTGATCGCTGAGTCCTACAAGATAGACGGGATCACCTACGAGGAGTGCCGGTCGATCTTTCTTGACTGGGCGTTGGCGGTGCCGCTGGACGCCGACAGTGCGGCATTGATCCGTGAGTTGCTGGCACGCCATCCAGTAGAAGACCACCCGATGACGCAGGTGTTGACCGAAGGGCTGGGCGCCTCGAAACCTGCCCGCCGCCGCGGCGGATGGAAAGGGCGGCGGAACTGATATTCGACGCCATGTCGTGAGAAAAGCACCGTCTTGCCAGGCGAAGACAATTTCGCGAGATGCCCCGCCGACTTCACGGTGATCAGCTCGGCGAGATCAAGCTCCAAGAGCACGATGTCGAATTCAGGGGACTTGTCGTGGCAAAGAGCATGCGGTGGCGGAAAACTTGGCCCGTATTGTCGTTGACACATGGGGTCTTCCAAATGCTCTGCTGGTCGCTGGACAAATTCCTGCCGCCGTCTAACCTCTGGGCGACTCAACAGGGTAGGACGATAAGACCAATGAAAACCGTTGTGACTTCCGCATTTCTTCTTGCTGCCACGTCGTCTGTGGCCCTCGCTGCCGGGCATGGCAGTTGCGCCGGCGGGCTGACGCTGGAAGAGAACGTCTTGACCATCGCCACAGGCAACCCGGCCTATTATCCGTGGGTGCTCAACGATGCGCCCGAAAGCGGCGAAGGCTACGAGGCTGCCGTTGCCTATGCGATTGCTGAAGAGCTTGGATTTGAGGCAGACGCGGTGAAATGGGTGCGCACCTCGTTCGACGAGGCGATCCAGCCGGGGGCCAAGGATTTCGACTTCAACATGCAGCAATACTCGATCACGCCTGAACGTGAACAAATGGTCGATTTCTCGCTGCCCTATTACACATCGGCGATGGCTGTGCTGACAACGCAAAGCGTGGTGGACGCAGGCGCGACAGCGACGCTCGACAGTCTTAAGGGGCTGGTCTGGGGCGCGGATGCCAACACAACCGCCTTGCCGATGCTGACCGAGATCGTGGCACCGGAAAAAGACCCGCTGCTTTATGGCGACAACACCGATGTGACCGCCGCGATGCAGGCCAACCAGATCGACGCGGCGCTGTTCGATCTGCCAACGGCGCTCTATCTGTCGGCGGTTGTGGTCGACGGCGGGGTTCTTTTGGGTCAGTTCCCGGCGGACCGCTCCGAAAACCCGGACCAGTTCGGTCTGCTCTTTGAAGAAGGCAACCCGCTGCGCGACTGCGTGAACACGGCGATCACTGCGCTTACCGAGTCCGGCAAGCTGGCCGAGATCGAAGCCACATGGTTGCAGGAAGCCACCGGCGTTCCCGTGATCGAGTGACATGACGGATCAGACAAGTCTGCAACGCGGGTCAGCGCAAGCGCTGACCCGTCGCCAAGCCTATGAACTCCGCCTGCGGCGACGGTCGACCACCATCGCTGCGGGGTCAACGCTGGCCGTCGTGTTGGCGGTTGTCCTGCTGGTCCCGCTAGCCCCCGGCTGGGACGCGGTCAAGCGCAGCTTTTTCAACGGCGAGGTGTTCGCCAAGACCTTTCCGGGCTTGCTGGACGCGTTCCTGATGAACGTTGCCATCTTCCTCTGGTGCGCGCCGATCATCGCCGTTCTGGGGCTGGTGATTGCGCTTTTCCGCGATGTGCGCTCGCCCGCGCTCTATCCGCTGCGGCTTTTCGGGGCGATCTATACGGATGTGTTTCGCGGCTTGCCGGTGATCCTTGTGATCTACCTGATCGGGTTCGGCGTGCCCGGCCTTGGCCTGCCGCGACCGTGGAATTCGCCGTATATCTGGGGATCCTTGGCGCTCATCCTTGTCTATGCCGCCTATGTGGCCGAGGTGATCCGGTCGGGCATCGACTCCATCCATCACAGCCAGCGCGCGGCGGCGGCATCGCTTGGTTTGTCGGACGGCGAAACCATGCGCTATGTCGTGCTGCCGCAGGCGATCCGCAACGTAGCTCCGGCCAATATGAACCTCTTTATCGCGCTGCAGAAAGACGTGGCGTTGCTCAGCTTCATCGGCCCGGTCGAGGTGTTCCGGCAGGCAGGGGTCTACAAATCCCTGATGGCCAACTTCACACCCTATGTGGGGGCTGCGGTGATCTTCCTCGCGCTTACGATTCCAGCCACGCGATACGCTGATTACCTGATGAACAAACAGCGGCGGCGGCAGAGCTGATGGCGAAACTGGACCTTCAAGGCGTCACCAAAAGCTTTGGCGACAACATGGTGTGTCGCGGCATCGATCTGTCGGTGGACGAGGGCGAGATGGTCTGCCTGATCGGCGCGTCGGGGTCGGGCAAGTCAACGCTGCTGCGCTGCATCAACTTGCTGGAGCCCATCGACGACGGGCGCATTCTGCTTGACGGTTTGGATATCAGCGAACCCGGGCTGAACCCGCAGCCGATCCGAGCGCGTATCGGGATCGTGTTCCAGTCGTTCAACCTCTTCCCACACATGACCGCGGCCGAGAACGTCATGCTGGCCCCGCGTCGGGTGCTGGGCAAAAGCCGCGACGCGCTGGAGGCTCCTGTGAAGGCGCTGTTCGACCGGTTCGATCTGGGGCAGCGGATGCACCACTACCCGGATCAGCTCTCCGGCGGCCAACAGCAGCGCGTCGCGATTATCCGCGCCTTGGCGATGCAACCCGAGATCATGCTCTTTGACGAGATCACCAGCGCGCTGGATCCGGAACTGGTGGGCGAGGTGCTGGACGTGTTGCGGCAGCTGCGCACCGAAGGGATGACGATGATCCTTGCCACCCACGAAATGGCCTTTGCCCGCGAACTGGCCGACAAGGTCTGTTTCCTCGATGCAGGCCGCATCCTTGAGGAAGGCCCGCCCGAGACACTTTTCTCAAACCCGCGCGAAGACCGTACGCGGGCCTTTCTCAAGCGCGTCCTGTGATCCCGCGCAATACTCTGGACCGGACGGGTCCGTCACACCCCCAGCAGGGCAACAAGTCGAAAACGACCGAGAACGCCGTGCTGGGAATTCTGATCAGCATTGCAGCCCTCCTCCTGTTCGATCTCATGGGCCTGATCATCAAGTATCTCTCGCCCCGTTACTCTGCCTCCGAACTGTCGGCTTATCGCAACCTGTTCGGCATCGTGCCCAGCGTGATTGCGCTTTGGATGTCGGCTGCATGGCGTCGCGGAGGACGCCCGATGCGTATTCGTCAATGGCGGCTGGCGCTTCTGCGCGGTGTGGCGGTGACCTTTGCGCAACTGATGTTCTACCTGTCGCTGGGGATCATGGCCTTCGCCACGGCGACCACGATTTCCTACACCACTGCGCTTTTTACCACAGCTCTGGCTGTCCCGATCCTGCGCGAGCGGGTCGGCTGGGCGCGCTGGGTGGCGGTGGCCATCGGGTTTGTCGGTGTCATCATGATTTTGCGCCCGGGCAGTGACGCCTTTACCTGGGCGCTTGTTTTGCCTGTGGGCGCGTCGTTCCTTTATGCACTGAGCGGAGTAACCGCCCGCCTGATCGATGCAGAGGTGCCAACGCCGCTTTTCAATCTCTACTCCTCGATTGTGGCTGCGGCGGGTGCGTTCACGCTGGCGATGTCTCTTGGAGGCTTCACGCCCCTTGATAGCCTTATGGACCTCGGTTTCATTATCCTGATGGGGCTGTTCGGCGGATCGGCTGTGCTGTGCCTTGTGGTGGCGTACCGGATGACGGAACCCAGCAACCTTGCGCCGTTCAGCTATTTCGGTATCCCCATCGCGTTTCTTCTGGGCTGGGTGTTCTTCGACGAAGCCCCGGTGCAGGACCTCTGGCCGGGGGCGTTGCTGATCGTTATCGGAGGCTTGATGATCGTCTACCGCGAACGCCGGACGCGGCGACCACGCCTGCGTTCGGGCAAACTGGACTGAGCCAAAAGAAAAGGCCGCCCGAAGGCGGCCCCATTCATACCAAGTGATCCAAGGATCAGCCGTTCGACGCTGCCGGGGCAGGGGCGGCCGCAACGGGCTTCTTGCCACCGTTGAGCGGGTCGTCCTGACGCTGCACCGAGCCTTCGAAATGCGCGCCGGATTCGATGGCGATGGTTTTGTGGATGATGTCACCCTCAACGCGCGCCGTCGCGGTCAGGCGCACCTTGAGACCACGCACGCGCCCCACGACACGGCCGTTCACAACCACATCGTCCGCCACGACTTCGCCCTTGATCGTGGCGCTTTCGCCAACGGTCAGCAAATGCGCGCGGATATCGCCTTCGACGGTGCCTTCGACATTGATGTCACCGGTTGTCTTGAGATTGCCGGTGATGTGCAGGTCGCTCGACAGGATCGAAGCCGCCGGCTTGGCCTTGGGGGCAGATGCCTTGAATTCGGTCGACGGGCGCGACGTGTCCGGCATGGCGGGTTTCGGTGCGCTCGCCTCGTCAGACTTGGGGCCGGGCTCATTGATTTTGCTTTTAGAAAACATCGTTTGCAGCCTTGATGTAGATCATGGGGTTGACAGGTTTGCCGCCGACACGGACTTCGTAATGCAGATGGGTGCCGGTGGAACGTCCAGTGTTCCCCATAGCAGCAATTCTATCTCCGCGCGAGACCCTTTGACCCTTCTTCACGTAGAGTTTCGAGTTATGCGCGTAGCGGGTCTCGATGCCGAACTCATGCTGGATTTTGACGAGCCTACCATATCCTGATTGCCAGCCCGCGTAGGTCACTACACCGTCCGCTGTCGCATAGATCGGCGTGCCATGAGCTCCGGCGAAATCAGTGCCCGCATGCAAACGGCCCCAGCGATATCCGAATCCACTGGTAAAGCGGAACGAATCCTTGATCGGCATGGCGAAGGGCGCTTTTTCTGCGGCGATCCGGTACAGGTTCAACCGGTCCATCTGGTTGAGGATGCGGTTGGCACGCAGCACGTCCTCGGATGGTTCCTCGCCACGGGTCGAAAAGCTCAGCGGCATCAGCGGGCCACCCTGGCCGGAATAGCCGCGACGCACCTGATTGAGGATAGTGTCGGGGTTCATGCCGGCCGCTTCGAACATCTTGTCGAGCGGCTTGACCGACACGGTCATGGCCTCTTCAAGCTGGCGGAAGATCGTGTCGTTCTTCTCGGCCATCAGCTTGATCTCTGTCGCCATCTCATCGGCACGGATCAGCGCGTCCTGCGCATCAGCCACAACCTGATCGCGCTCCTCGGCCGTGCGCGCGAGCGCCGTGGACAGGAAATCCAGCGTGGTTGTGTCAACATCGCCGGTCGCCGCAAGTGCGCTGCCGCCTTCGGCAATCTCGCTCTGCAATGCGGCCAATTCCGTGCGCACCTCTTCGCGCGCGCGGATGGCATCGCGCAGTTTCAGTTGTACCGCTTCCAGACCGGATTCCAGTTCCATCTGGCGGGTCTCGGCATCCAGCAGCTTTGACTGCATGACCGACACCTGCTCCAGCGCCGTGTTGAACCGCTCCTGCGCGGCCACCGCTTCGGCGGCGCGGGCATTGCGTTCTTCCGACAGGATGTTCAGCCGCAGCTGGTAGGTTTCAAGATCCCGACGGGCCTGTTCGCGGAAATTGCCCGATCCGATCGAGTCCATCAAAAGCACCGCCGTGGCGATGATGCTCCAGGCCAGAACAAGAGAGGCGCCCGCGAACGCGAACGCCTGTGTGCTGGATTTCAATCTGATGAACCGTGTGTCGGTGTCGGAGCGCAGGAACAGACGACGTTCCGGAAAAAAGCGTTCAAGCGTGGCATGCAGTTTGATCGCAAGACGTGTGCGCACCTGTATGTTCCTCTATCCCGTCCCTAGGTCGCGCCTCTAAAGCCCCAACTCCGGGCGCGTATCTGTTACGGCTCTAAAGACCGATTCCCAAATTGGCAACGTTTTTGGACCAGTCGCGGCGAAGCGCGCGCGATCCGGCGCCGAATTGGCAAGATTTCGCCGATCTTTTCGGGGCTTATGAAACGATGCTCAATAGCCACAGGCGGACAGCGGGTTATCCGGTCTCGGTCAAAGGCCAGTAGAAATCCGGCGGCAAACCGGCCTCGGCGCGCTTTTCCTCGTTGAAAGGCGGCTTCAGCGCGCCTTTGAAGTAACGCCGCACCAGCGTGTGGAAAGCGTCCTTTGGGTCTTCCTCATGGCGTCCACACAGAAAGTGAAACCACTTCGAGCCATAGGCCACATGACCCACTTCTTCGGCATAGATGGTCTCCAGCGCAGCCACCGCACTGGGGATGTCAGCCTTCCGGAAAATCTCGATCATGCCGGGGGTCACATCAAGCCCCCGAGCCTCAAGCACCATCGGAACGACGGCGAGACGGCCCATGAAATCCTCGACCGTGTCCTCGGCGGCGCGCCACATGCCGGCATGGGCGGGCAGGGCCCCATAAAAGCTGCCCATCTCTTCGAGGCAATCGCACATCAGGTTGAAATGCTTGGATTCCTCGTCTGCCGCTTTGACCCAATCATCATAAAAGCCCATCGGCATACGGACATGTGCAAAACGGGGAATGATGTCCCAATGGAGATCGACCGCGTTCAACTCGATATGCGCCACCGCATGCAAAAGCGCGATCCGCCCCTGTGGGCTGCCGGGCTTGCGCTTGGGCACATCGCGCGGGTCCAGCAGCTCCGGCGCGTCAGGCCGGGACGGGCGCAGCGGCGGGGTGGCGCTGCCGATCTCAAGCGGTGTGCCCGCTTCGCGCGCCGCGAACCACTGCGCCGCATAGTCCCGCGATTTTGCGGTCTTCTCTCGTCCGTCTGCAGTGGTCAGAACGTCCACCGCCATATCACATAAAGTCATCATGCCCTGCTCATCGCGCGGTGCGTCCTGGACTGCAAGCTCAAGCTGTCATCTTCTTCGGTTGAAAAATACTTCGGGAGTATGAGGGCAGAGCCCTCATGCGCGCCGAAGGCGCGCTCCGGTCGGATCGGGCAAAGCCCGATCCGAGCCAAGTCACGTCACAGCGCCTTTGCGGCCTCAAGCACCTCGTCGGCATGGCCCGGCACTTTCACCTTGCGCCATTCCCGCACGATCCGGCCCTCGGCATCAATCAGGAAGGTCGATCGTTCGATCCCCATGAATGTCTTGCCATACATGGATTTTTCCTTCCATACGCCGAAATCCTCGGACGCGGTGCCGTGTTCGTCAGAGATCAGCGGGATGGTCAGTTTCTTCTTGACCATGAATTTTTCATGGCTTTCCAGACTGTCCTTGGAAATGCCGAACACCTTCACGCCGATCTGCGCAAAGGCATCCTCCAGCGCGGTGAAGGCCTCGTTTTCCTTGGTGCAGCCCGAGGTGTCGTCGCGGGGGTAGAAAAACAGCACGACCGGCGTGCCGCGCAGGTCCTTCAGTGAGACTTCGCTGTGATCGCCGCCCTGAACCGGCAGGGTGAAGTCCGGAGCCAATTCCAGTGTATCGCTCATGGCGCTATCCTTTAAAAAGATGAAAACGGATCGGGGTCATTCCCGGCTGGACAGAGAATAACGCAAAAGGACGCCGCTTCCAGTGACCACGCAGGATCAGTCACATCTCCTCCCATCCCAGCCGCGTCGCAGACGGCGGGTGCAATGGGTCATGGCTGTCCTGCTTGCCGTGGTGCTGGTGGTGCTGGCGACGGGCTGGGCGCTGGTCGGGCGCAGTTTGTCGGCGCCTGACTGGGTGCGTGACACGGTGGAAGAACGCCTTGCATCGGCTCTGCCGGGGTTCCGGGTCCTGTTCGGCGATGTGCAGCTGCGGCTGGAACAGGATGGACGCACGCGGATCATTCTCATCGACGTGGATGTCGAGACCGCCGCGGGATCGCCCGTCGCCGTTCTGTCGGATGTTGAAATCGGTCTGGCGGTGCACGATCTGATCCGTCGCAAGGTCGTTTTGCGGGATCTGAGTGTGACCGGCGCGTTCGTGACGCTGAGCCGAAATCGCGCGGGTCAGTTGGGGCTGGCGCTTGGGGATGCCTTTGCAATGGACGGCAGCGGCGCGCCGGATGTGCCAACGCTTGTGTCACGGATCGACAGATTGTTGATGGATGACCGGCTGTCGCGCCTGCAAAGCGTTGAGGCCAATGCGCTCACCCTGCGGTTTGAAGACGCCCGCGCGCGGCGCGGCTGGACTGTCGATGGCGGGCGGTTGCGGTTGGACCGGGTCAATGACCTGTTGCGCCTGTCCGGAGATTTCGCATTGCTGGGAGGCGGCGCCACAGCGACACGGTTGCAATTGGATGCGTCCTCGACAATCGGTGATCCTCAGGTCGCATTTGGTGTCTCTCTCGATGATATGCCGTCACAGGACATCGCCACCCAAGGCCCGGCGCTGGCTTGGCTGGGGGCGCTCAGGGCGCCGATTTCGGGGGACTTGCGCGCGTCGATGCAGGCCGATGGAACGCTGGGCACGCTCAACGCAAGCCTGCAGATCGACGCCGGTGTTGTGCAGCCCACGCCGGACACGCCGCCAATCCCGTTCAACGCGGCACGCAGTTATTTCAGCTACGACCCGGATCGCTCTCAGATCCGCTTCACCGAATTGTCCGTCGACAGCGATCTGGTGCGCGCGGCGGCCGAGGGCCGCGCAACCCTTGCGGACCTGCGGGATGGCATCCCGTCGCAGATGCTGGGGCAGGTGCGCTTTACCCGGCTCGAGGCCGCGCCCGGCGCATTGCTCGATGCACCGCTCTCTCTGGATCGGGCCGAGGCCGATTTCCGGCTCAGGCTCACTCCCTTCGAGCTTGATCTGGGGCGGTTGTGGATTGACGACCCGCAGGTGCCGTTGCGCGCGACCGGCAAGCTGCGCCCGTCTGATGATGCGTGGGATTATGCGCTCGACGGGCGTTTCGGCATGCTCACACCGGAGGCGCTGTTGCATCTCTGGCCGGTGTCGATGGCACCGCGCGCCCGCAAATGGGTGGTCGAGAACATTCAGGGCGGGGCGATCACCAGGGGCCAGTTTGCCCTGCGGTCGCAAGACGGCCCGCGCCCGATGATCTATCTCAACGCAAGCTTTGATCAGGCACAGGTGCGCTATGCCCGGACGCTGCCGGTGATCACGGATGGGGTCGGCACGTTGACGCTCAACGCCAACCGCTTTGCCGTGCGGATGACAGAAGGCAGGATCACGCCGCCACAGGGGGGGGCGATCACGCTGGATGGAAGCACATTTGTCATTCCCAACACGCGCCAGCGCCCGGCAGACGGCCAGATCAAGTTGGCTGGCGAGGGCTCTATCGAAGCGATGTTGTCCTATCTCGACAGCCCGCCGATGAACATCATGCAGAAGGCGCGTCGTCCGGTGGACCTTCTGTCCGGGCGGGTCCGCTTTGATGGCGCACTGGACCTGCCGCTGCGGCGCGGGGTGCGGCTGCCGGACATGGTGCTGGCACTGGACGGGCAGGCCACCTCGGTGGTGAGTGACCAGATTGTGCCAAACCGTGACCTGACCGCGCGAGTGCTGGACGTATCGGTGACCAATGAAAGGTTGCAGGTGTCCGGGCAGGCGGCGCTTTCTGGCGTGCCGTTCACCGGATCGTGGACGCTGCCCATTCCTGCACCGGGCACGCCCTCAGCTGGCAGTACCGTCGAGGGGCAGGTGACACTGTCGGACGCTGCGGCGCGCGCCTTTGGTGTGGCGCTGCCCGCAGGGTTCCTGAGCGGCTCTGGGCCAGCGGATCTGCGGGTTGATCTGAAACGTGGGATGCCGGCGGAGTTTTCTCTGACGTCGCGCCTGACCGGGATCGGGCTGTCTTTGCCACCCATCGGCTGGACCCTGCCGCAGGCCACGGCCGGCACGCTTGAGGTCGCGGGCCTGCTATCGCGACCGGCCCGCGTGGAGCGGCTGGTGCTGGAAGGTCCGGGATTGGAGGCGCAAGGCGTGATCACTCTGAACAACGATGGCTCGCTTGGCAGCATTGATCTTGAGCGGGTGCGCGCAGGCGGTTGGCTTGACGCAGCTGTGACGCTTAGTGGACGTGGGGCCGGTGTGCCACCGGCGGTGCGGATCACCGGCGGCAGTGTCGATCTTCGCAATGCGCCGTTTGGTCGGGGGAGCGGTGGTGGCGACCCCGGGGGCGGGCGTGTGCCTCTGACGCTGGCGCTGGATCAGTTGCAGGTGTCCAACAGCATCCGCCTCACCGATTTCCGCGCCGATCTGCAGTCCGGCGGCGGTCTGACCGGCAACTTTGTGGCCAACATCAATGGCGCGGTTCCGATCACCGGAGAGGCCTTGCCGCAGGGCGGCGGCACGGCGTTTCGCATTCGCTCGGACGACGCGGGCAAAGTGATCCGTGAGGCAGGCATCCTCAAGACCGTGGCCGGTGGCGACATGACGCTGGCGCTGGCTCCTGTGGCGGGTCAGCCCGGCAGCTATGACGGCGCGCTGGACGTGGTGAACACACGGCTGCGCGAGGCGCCGGGGATTGCGTCTCTTCTGGATGCGATCAGCATTGTCGGATTGATAGACCAGTTGGAGGGGCCGGGTATTCTCTTCACCGAAGTGGAGGCGCGGTTCCGGCTGACCCCCGACCGTCTGGTGCTGACACGGTCAAGTGCAACCGGGCCGTCGATGGGCATTTCGATGGACGGGACCTACAACCTTGGCGCGGGCACACTGGATTTTCAGGGCGTGTTGTCACCGATCTTTTTCCTCAACGGCATCGGCAGCATCTTTACCCGCAAGGGCGAGGGGCTGATCGGATTCAACTTCAACCTGACTGGCCCGGCCAATCAGCCGAATGTCAGCGTCAACCCGCTATCGGCCCTGACCCCGGGCATGTTCCGCGAGATTTTCAGGCGACCCCCGCCGGTGGTGGGGGAGTAAGGGGGAGGGCGCCGTTCTATATTTCGCATCTTTCCAAAGCCGGGAACGCGGACGGAGCGTACCTCCGGTAACGATGTTTGAAGGTCCGCTCCTGTGATCTCATTGCGCGTCGCGAAGTGCGTCCGGCGACAGGTCGTTGGTAGGCCTACGCGGTCTCTTGCCGATTAACGATGTTGGTCACGGTCTCGCGAAAGTAGTCCATCTGACCGTCTGCCTCGTGTGAGACGATGTAGGTGAGACTCGTGACATCCTTCTGGCGCAAGCCGTAAAAGAAACGTTGGTTGAAACACGTCAGATTCCAGCCGGCCCCAAGCTCGAAACAGTTGATCGCAAGTGCTTCCGTCCCTTTTGGAAACACCTCTTGCCCTAGTCGGCCGATAACCTGGGTCAGACCGTCTCGAGTTTCTGCTTGTTGCCAGCTTGTGTCGATCTCATCGCGGAAATGATCGATGCGAAAGTCGATATCCTCGGCAATCAGTTCGAATAGCGAAGTATCTCCAGCCGCGAATTTTGTCAGCACTTGGCCGATCACGGTGTCTTCGGTTGCTACAGGTTTCAGATGCATTTTCTTTGGTCCCCATTTGGTTGATCCTGAAACATTGGCAGGACGAGTGAGTAAAGGAAATTGCGCTACTATTTATTCTTGGTATAGCAAATAGCTATGATAGAACTAAGCACCCTGCGCTATTTCACCAGCGCCTTCGAGACCGGCACATTCAGCCAGGCCGCCCATGTGAATGGGGTCAGCCAGCCGACCGTTTCGGCTGCAATTCAGAAATTGGAAGACCGGCTCCGAACACCCTTGTTCAGACGGTCCAAGACAGGCCTAAAGCCCTATCCGCTCGCTGAGCGTTTATATCATGACGTGATTGATTCCGTGACCCACCTTGCTGCGTTGGAAACACGACTTCTCGACGAACCGTCGCAGATCGTTCGGATCTATTGTGCGCCGGACATGCTGATGCGCCACATCGCACCTGATCTGAACAGCCTTCGCCGCCGGTTCCAAGGTCTGCAGTTCGCTTTTACTGACGACGCGCGGGCAAGCGACCTGGCCTATGTTTCAGACGCATGCATACCTGAAACACATTCTTTCATCCCTCTGGCTCAAGAAGTCTTCAAAGTGGCTGTCGCTCGGCACCATCCGCTAGCGGCATCCGAGGAGGTCAGGATCGAAGACCTGCGCACACAACCGCTCATCCACCGCTCATATTGCCCAAATGCAGATCGGATGGAGCTTGTGCCATCTATGGTCGCCTCGGTTGCACATGCAACAAATGACCAGCAATTGCTCGATTTGATAGCGGCAGGCCTGGGCGTCGCGTTGGTGCCCGCATCACATGGCGAGACGCGAGATGATATCGTGGTGCTGTCTCTTGTCGGGGCAGATGCAGGGGCGCGCAGAACCGGACTATCGCATCGCAAAACGGCCCGAGCGACAGAACTCGCGAAGCTCCTGACCAAGCAGAAGCGCTATGCGCATGAACTGTGACAAGGAGCATCAGGTCATGTCCCAGACCATTTCTGAAGTGATTTGGCACGGCGGTCCGACGCAAGCAGACATTCGGAGATTTCGCAGCGTTTGACGCTTTGGGCTCAATCCCGCCATTCGCGTCACAGCGTGTCGGCCGATCTCCTCAGCGAAATGCGTGCTCCGTGCTTTTGTTGCGCCTGCAAGTTCGGTATGGGCTGCGGCCACAGATGCAGCACCGGACCGGACCCATGAAACTGAGCGATTTCGATTTCCACTTGCCTGAAGAGCTGATCGCCACGCGGCCCGCCTCGCCACGGTCGTCGGCGCGGCTTTTGTACGCCGAAGCGGGGGGGATTGCGGATCGGATCGTCAATCAGTTGCCGGAGATCCTGCGTCCGACGGACCGGCTGGTTCTGAACGATACCAAGGTGATCCCGGCGCGGCTCTTCGGGGTGCGGCGGCGGATGGGCGACACCGGGCTGACCGAAGCCAAGATCGAGGTCACGCTGCTGGAGCCACAGGCAGATGGCACGTGGTCGGCTCTGGTCAAACCGCTGAAGAAGCTGCGCGAGGGAGAGGTTGTCGAATTCTCGTCCGACCTCTCGGCCAGCCTCGAAGGGCGCAGCGATGGGCAGGCGCTGTTGCGGTTCAATCTGACCGGCGACGATTTCGACGCGGCTCTGGCCGAGGCGGGGGCGATGCCTTTGCCGCCGTATATCGCGGCCAAGCGGCCTGCGGATGAGAAGGACAAGGAAGACTACCAGACCATCTGGGCGCGCAACGCGGGCGCAGTGGCGGCCCCGACCGCATCGCTGCATTTCGATGAGGCGCTGGTGGCGGCGCTGAAGGCGCGGGGTGTGGGTATGAGCTTTGTCACCTTGCATGTGGGTGCGGGCACCTTTCTGCCGGTCAAGGTCGAGGATGTGACAACCCACAAGATGCATGCGGAATGGGGCCGGGTGTCAGAGACTGCTGCCGCGGAGATTGCCGAGACCAAGGCGGCGGGTGGTCGGGTGATCCCCGTGGGCACCACCGCGCTGCGGCTGATCGAAAGCGCCGCAAGGGGTGGGAGCATCCAGCCCTGGGAAGGCGATACGGATATTTTCATCTATCCGGGTTTCGAGTTTCAGGTCACGGATGGGCTGATGACCAATTTCCATTTGCCGAAATCCACACTGATGATGCTGGTCTCGGCATTGATGGGGCAAGAGCGTGTGCGCGAGATCTATGCGCATGCTATCGAGAACCGGTATCGTTTCTTTTCCTATGGCGACAGCTCGCTTTTGATCCCCTGACCGTGACGAGGGTTTGACCAAGGAAACGTCAAAAAAGGTCGCTGATGTGATTGCGGTTGGGCGCTGGCTGTTCTAGCCGGGGCGGACCACGTGACCGGCTTACAGGCCGCAACCACCACAAGGGGGCTTCATGCTGACCGTTCTGCGTACATCCTGGCCACTGCTGCTTGGCATGCTTCTGTTAATGCTGGGCAACGGTTTGCAGGGGTCGCTGCTCGGGGTGCGCGGCTCCACGCTTGGCTTTTCCTCGGTCGAGCTTTCCGTGGTCATGTCGGCCTATTTTGCGGGTTTCCTGCTTGCGTCGCGGATGACGCCCAACATGATCCGCCGGGTCGGGCATGTGCGGGTTTTTGCGGCGCTTGGCTCGCTTGTGTCGGCCGCTTTGCTGCTGTTTCCCACCATCCAGGATCCCATTGCGTGGGTCCTTGGTCGCGTGGTGATCGGGTTCTGTTTCTGCGGTGTCTATGTGACGGCGGAAAGCTGGCTCAACAACTCGGCCACAAATGAGACGCGCGGGCAGGCCTTGTCAGCATATATGATCGTGCAAATGCTGGGCATCATCATTGCGCAGGGTCTGCTGGTGGTGCCTGACCCCTCGGGCTATCTGCTCTTTGTGATCCCGTCGGTGCTGGTCTCTATCGCGTTCGCGCCGATCCTGCTGTCGATCTCGCCGACACCGGCGTTTGAAAGCACCAAGCGGATGACGCTTACGGAGCTTTACAAAGTATCACCCTTGGGCTGTGTCGGCATGTTCCTGATGGGCAGCGTCTTTGCCGCGCAGTTCGGTATGGCTGCGGTCTATGCAACCGAGGCCGGGTTGAGCATTGCGCAGATCCCGATTTTCACGGCGGCGTTTTATGTCGGTGCGTTGATCTTTCAGTACCCGGTCGGATGGCTGTCAGACCGCTTTGACCGCCGCGTTTTGATTGCGCTATCGGCGTTGATTGCCGGGTTGGCCTCGCTGATGGGGATGCTGCTGGGCGGCTACTTTTACATATTGGTCGCGGCAGCGTTCCTGATCGGGGGGCTGTCGAACCCGCTCTATTCCTTGCTCATCGCCTATACGAATGACTTTCTTGAACATGAAGACATGGCGGCGGCGTCTGCCGGGCTGTTGTTCGTCAACGGGGTAGGAGCCATCACGGGTCCGTTGATCATCGGTTACGCGATGCAGGTGATTGGTCCGCCGGGATATTTCGTTTTGTTGTCGGTCGTTCTTCTCACGCTGACCGCTTATGCGGTCTACCGGATGACACAGCGTCCGGCCCCGTCAGCCGACGAAACCAGCGCCTATCAGCGCATGATGCCGACCGCATCGCCGGTGACGGTTGAGATTGCGTCGGAATGGGCCATCGAAACCGCCGAGGCGGAAGCCGAAGCGCATGAAGATACTGAGGAAAAGCCGAAGCACGTTGCGTCGTGATGCATAACGGATACGCAGCGCGCGCCATATGTCGGTGCTGACATGAAAAGTGACTGTTTCACGAATCATTTCTTGATTACCGTCATCGAGACAGACCGCGCGTGAGTGGGAGAGAAGCATGGTCACGCCTGAAGAGGTATTGAGTTTTTGGATCGACGACGTTGGTCCAGATGGGTGGTATAAATCCGACGAGGCTTTGGATCAGGAGATCCGTGACCGGTTTGCGGAAGGCTGGGCCGGGGCGATGGAAGGCCGCCACGCCCTTTGGCTGACCTATCCAAGTGGCACACTGGCCTACATCGTCTTGATGGACCAGTTTCCGCGCAACATGTTCCGGGGGTCCGCCAAAGCCTTTGCATCGGACCGCTTTGCGCTTGCGGCGGCCAAGCAGGCGATCGGAAAGAACTGGGATCTCAAGATCGACGAACCGGTGCGGCAGTTTTTCTACCTGCCGCTGATGCATTCCGAAAATCTGTGTGATCAGGACCGCTGTGTGCGCCTGATGCTGGAACGCATGCCCGAGCATGGCGCCAGCAATCTGCTGCATGCGCGCGCGCATCGTGAGGTGATCCGCAAGTTTGGCCGTTTCCCCTATCGCAACACCGCGTTGGGGCGTCATTCAACGGTGACCGAACTCAGCTATGTGACTGGCGGCGGTTACGGATCAACGGTTGAGGAATTGAAAAAGGCGGGGTGATCCCCGCCTTTCTGCCATTCTCAATCTTGCCTTCAATCCTTATTTCGACGCGCTGAAAATCTTGTCGATATTCGCGCCAAGGGCGGCGTTGAATTCGTCGTCGGATTGCTGCTTGGACAGACCTTCGGCCAATGCGCGCGAGAAGCTGGCGATCATCTTGGGGTTCCGGGCCAGACGTTCGCACGCGTCGTCGGTGGTGTAGCCGCCGGACAGCGCCACCACACGCAGCACCTTGGGGTGATCCGCGAGGTCAACATAAAGCCCATCCTCGGTCGGTATGGTGAGCTTGAGCATCACTGTTTCACCTTCGCCCAACGCGTCAAGTTGGGCTGCGATTTCCTGTTTCAGGATTGCTTCGGCCTCGGCCTTGGTTGGGCTGTTGATGTCCACTTCGGGTTCGATGATCGGAACAAGACCGGCGGCGCAGACCGTCTTGGCGACCTCAAACTGCTGGGCGACCACGGCTTTGATGCCGTTGGCATCGGCTTCGTGAATGACCGAACGTTCCTTGGTGCCGAAGACACCCATTGCCTTGGCATCGGCCAGCAGCGCTTCGAGCCCCGGCATCGGTTTCATCACCTGTACGCCGTTTTCTTTGTCCTCAAGTCCCTTGTCGATCTTCAGGAACGGCACCACGCCGCGGTTCTCCCACAGATAGGTGGGCACCGGGACACCTTCGACCGTGTCACGCATGGTGCGCTCGAACAGGATCGCGCCGAGTACCTTGTCAGAGGTGAAATCCGGGGCTGTCATGATGCGGCAACGCATCTCGTGGATCAGGGCGAACATCTCGGCATCGCTGCCATAGGCGTCTTCTTCGATGCCATAAAGGCGCAGAGCCTTCGGGGTGGACCCGCCGCTTTGATCAAGCGCGGCGATAAAGCCAGAGCCGTTTTCGATACGATCTGCCATTGCGGTGTCGGTCATGAGGAATCCCCAAGCTGAAATGAAGTGGTTGGCGTTGTCCTAGATCAGCCTGTTTTAAAAAGATAGTGGTATGACAATAGGTTAGCGCTAACCTTACCTCTATGTCGCGCGATCTGTTGCTGCGCTATGCCGAGGGTGAGCGTGAACCCATATCCCGTCGCGTGCCCGCACTGTGAGATGCGCGACGGGTTGGGGGGTCTTCCCAGCCACGGGTCTGACTTCGACCGCGCGCAGGAGCAGCGACAGCAGAAGCGGCCCTTCCGCCATGGCAAAGCCCGCGCCGGGGCAGACTCGGGGGCCTGCGCTGAAGGGCATATAGGCGTCGCGGGCAGATTGGCGGGTGTTGCCCCTTTGCCAGCGGGATGGGTCGAACGTGTCAGGGGCCTCCCAGAGCTTCGTGTGCCGGTGTAGGTGCCATGGGCTGAGCACCAGCTGCGCGGCTTTGGGGATGGCGCGTTTGCGGAAGGTCTCGGGGCGCGTGGTTTCGCGCACCATCATCGGCACCGGCGGATAGAGCCTTAGGGTTTCGCGAAACACGTCGCGGCTGGTGGTGAGTCGTTTGACCTCTTTCGGATCGACCAATTCGGCTGCTTCCTGCGCGATGCGGTCCTGCCAGTCGGGTGCGGTAGCACAGCAGAAAAGCGCCCAGCCAAGCGCGCTGGCGCTGGTTTCGTGACCGGCGAGGAAGAAGATGGCGACCTGATCCACCATTTCGGCGGCGGTAAAGCACTGGCCAGTTTCGGGGTCAGGCGTGGTCATGATCCGGGTCGCCAGATCGTCAGGGGCGGTGCCGTTTGCGATGGCGTCTCGACGTGCGTCCACAAGCTGGGTGATCAGCGCGCGGATGCGCTTTGCAGCGCGTTTGGTCTCGGCCCGGTGCAAGCGTGGGAACCAGCGGGGCAGAGGGATGAAGGCGGCAAGGTTCAGGATCGGCTGGCTGCGCTGGTAGGCGCGGAATTCACGGAAGACCTGCGCGGCGATTTCGTCCTCGATGGGGATCGAAAACAGGGTGCGGAAGATCACATCGGCGGCGGCGTGGCTGGCGATTTCCTCGATCTCGATCTCTTTGCCATCGCCGATCTGGTCCAGCACTCGGGCGACCATCGCCTGACCGGCGTCCCACATGGAAGGAAGGGCGTGCGCAAGGCGCCCGCGTTCAAAGGCCGGATCGATGATGCGGCGCTGGTGGTCCCAGACAGGACCGTTGGTCAGAAAGACCGACTGTCCCAAAAGCGGGCGCAGACCTTCGCCGATGCGGTCGGATTTCGGGAAATCGCGCGGCCGGTCGCGCAGGATGGTTTGTACCAAGGCGGGATCGTTGGCGAGGTAGGAGCGAAAGAACGGCGTGCGAAACTCGGCCATCCATGCGCCGTAAAGTCGTTCCGGCTGGGCCGACAGGATATCCTGCCGGAACAGCCGCAGATACCGCCAGAGCGACACGCGGTCGGGGCGCGATATGGGCTTGGGCGGGATCACGGGGCGGTGTTTGTGTATTTCGACACCGGTACGTCGATGCGGCTGGGGGACGGGGCGCGGGTCGCGTAGCGCTGGCCAAGGGTCAACGGGCCTGCGGTGATTTGGAAATAATCATAATCCGCAGGGTTTTCGAAGGCGCAGAGATACTGAAAGTGCAGTTTGAAATACTGCCGCCGCTGCGCTGACCAGCGTTCGGGGGCCATCGTGCGGGAAAATTGCGCCGAGAATACCACAGGCCATTGCTTGTCGCGGGTGGCGACACCCGATACGCCCACCGGGTCGCACAGGGGAAAGCAGCAGCCGTCGCCTTGGGCTGTCACGTCGATCCAGACAATTTCGTCCTGTTCGGACAGGAACTGTAGGTCGCGGCGCAATTCCCAGGCGTCGGGCAGGAAGGACACCATCGGGATCACGTGGCCGATGCTGAGAAACGACAGGGCCGGACGCGCGGGCAGGTCTGGGTTGTCGCGCAGGATGTCGGCGAGGATCGACACTGCCAGATGCGCACCCGAGGAATGCCCGACCACCAGCACTTCGTCATAGTCTTGCAGAAGCGCGGTTGCGATGGTGCCGCGAAACGCGTCCATGCGGGTTTGCAGGGCGGGCGGGGCTGCGCCTTTCAGACCTGCCGAAAACGCGTAATCGTGCATCAGGTAATAGGCGTAGATCCGGCGATCCTGCGATTTGAACCACCGCAGGACCAGCACGACGATGACGAAGAACGGTGTCCAGTAAAGCAGCGATATACCCCAATTGAGGATCGCGCCGGGGCCGAGCGCCCAGAGGATGGCAGCCTCGAAGGCGGTGCTCAGACCCCAGCCGACCAGATGCGCGGCAAGCAGCGCGGCGAAGAGTTGCAGGATCAGGACGCCGATTGGGTAAAGGGCGGCGACCAGCGGGCCTTTGGGCAGCACTGCCAGTCGCCGCAGTGTGCCGCTGGCGATATAGATCCAGCTTGTGCGGATCAGTTGCCAATAGGTGCCCGGGATGCTGTTCGACATGCTGTCGCGGACGATATCGGACCAGAGCAGCACCTCGAAATCGGCGGTGACGGGGGTGTCGTCGATAAGGGCCGAGGCGTGCCAGCCATAGGTGCCGTCCTGAATGCTGGCCTCGACATGCAAACCGTAGTCCGAAATCTCGGCCTGCTTGGTACCCTCGGTGCGGTACAGCTCGCGGTACCGGCGGGCCGGAAAGGGATCGTATCCGGGAATGTAGAACACCTTGCGGCGGCGCACGGTTTGGGGCGGGGCGGGCATGGGCGGACTGCTCTTGCTTTTGGTCGAGTGTAGCAGTGCCAGAACAATGCGCCAATTTTTTGGTGAAGCGCGGGAACGGAGAGCTATGTGAGATGTTACGCTTGCACACTTAAAGGACCACCATGATTGATATTCTGAACATCGTTGCCGCTCTTTTGACGATCGTGCTGGGCGCGTTCGGGATGCTGGCGCCGCGCTACACGGCCGGGGTGCTGGATTTGAAAACCGGCGACACGACGATGGGCCTGTCGGAACTGCGCGCATCTGTTGGAGGCATGTTTGTAATCGTGGGGGCGGCGTGTCTGTGGTTGGGTACGCCCTGGGCCTATGCGATGATGGGGTTTGTCTATCTGGGTGCCGGGCTGGGGCGCGGGCTTTCGCTGCTTCTGGATAAGCCGCCTTTTCCCAAGGCGCATCTCTATTTCCTCTTCGAGGCGGTGTTTGCAGCCTGGCTGCTGATCTTCAATCTGCCGGGTGCTCAGGGGCTGTCCCAGTAGCGGCGGCGGTCCTGCCAGATTTTCTCGCCGATCCGGCAATCTGTCGGATCGCGCTGCAGGGATTGAACCGGCACGATCTCAGCCTGTGGTGGGCGTGACACCATTTCCAAGACAAGTTTGCGTTTGACGGCTTCTGCAAAATCATCCCAGTCAAAAACCGGAATGACGAATGCGCCGGGGCCGCCGATGACACATGTTTCGTAGTAGATATCAAGGTTTTCCAGATGCCAGCTGCTGTCCATCCCTTCGCGGGTCAGCAGAGGCAGGCCGTTGATGGTTATTCCGCTGGCCACGACAGCGTCTCTTGCAACGGTCACGGTGCGGCCTTGATTGTTCGGCCCGTCACCTGAAATATCGATGACACGCCGCAAGCCTTTATATTTGTTTGTTTCAATCAGAAATTCACCAAATAGCAACGCTTCGGAAATCGAGGTGCGCCGTAATGCGGGATCGAAGCGCGAGATGAGCACATCTGCAAAGGCGTTAAGGTCGTCTCGGCTGTGCAACAGACGCCAATCCACCACGATCTCTTGCGTGCCGGCCCATTCCACATAGGTGACGGCAACGGTCTGAAGCAGACCCGATTGCAGCGCTGCAAAAACCTCGTCCGAGCGCAGCGCTTCGGCGTAGCCTTTGCGTTGGATCTCCAATTCGCGCTCGGTCATCGACCGCGACACGTCGACCATCAGCACCAGTTCGAGATCGACCTCGAGCTCTTGGGCTGTGGCGGCGCGCGGCAGAAAGAGGCCGACCGCGATGAGAAGGGCAAGAACGGTTTTCATGCCGTCACGATGCCCAACCAAAAGCGGTCGGTCCAATCACAAGTTGCGCGAGCGGCGCAATCCTTTGGGTCTCAGCTTTTCATTGAGCAGGTGTTGATGCCCAGGATCGAATAGAGCGGGCAACTTCCGATCAATCCGGTGGCGAGTGGTACGATCCCGATCAGGCCCCACATGGTCTGCGGTCCGATAAAGACGAGCGACAGCAGGACAAGGCCTGCAATCACACGCAGGGCTCGGTCGATGGTTCCTTCGTTCTTGGTCATGATGGGTCTCCTTTTCATGCTCCTGAGGGGAGACTAGCAAAGGGTCCCAGCGGCTGACGGTGACAGAGTCACCGAGCATCTGCGGCAATCTGTTCCAAGGCGCGTCTGTCCTTGATTGCGATGCCGTCGGGCAGTTGTGCGACGACCCCATTGCGGGCCATCGCGGCCAATCGCCGGGTGACATAGGCGCGGCCCGAGGCGGTTTCGGCGGCGAGCGCGGCATGGGTGGCATGGACGGTTCCATCCGCGTCGGCCAATCGCAGCAATGCCTTGGCCAGCCGTGTGTCAAACCCGGTCAGGGCGACATCCTCGACCAGCTGCTGATACTCGGAAAAGCGCAGCGCGACAGAGCTGAGCACCTTCTGGCGGAAAGTGGCGTCGTTTTCCATCTGCTGGCGGAACTGTTCCGCCGGAATCAGCGTGCCTTCGATATCCGCTTCGACGATGCCTTCGGCACCATAGGTGTGCTTGTCCACCAGACAGGAGAAGGTTTGCAGGCAGACCTCTCCGGGGCGGACGCGGTAGAGCACCACTTCGCGCCCTGATGCACCTGTCAGCATCACCCGGATCGACCCTTTGCTCAGGTCGAGAAAGCCGGGGCACTCCTGACCGGGTTGAAACAGCGTCTGGCCCAGTTTGGCGGTGAAGGGACGGGTCTGTGGCATCTGGGTCCTCCCGGTACGGTGCAGAAAGCTCACATAAGCTTGGCGCAGGATGCAAGTCGTTCACTCGGAACACCAATGAGCTTCGCGCTGCTGGTTCAGCGTAGCTTAACCAACGTACAGGAACGAAAGCTATGCAACTGCGGCTGCTGTGCTAGGGTGATGCTCCGGTCCATGCCGGCGCAAATGGGGTGGGTGTGATGGATCACGCAGAGATCGAAAACAAGGTTGCGGCGCATTATGGCGCGTCCGACCTGACGCGACGCATCCTTGAAGAACTGGGACTTTCTGATGCGCAGCCCGGCTCTGTGCCGTTGGAGGTGCTGTTTCCGTTCGACCAATTGCATCACGGAGGTGTGCGTCTGACCCAAAGCATGGCGGATGCGGCACAGGTGCACCACGGTGCTTCGGTGCTGGACGCGGGCAGCGGCATCGGCGGGGCCTCGCGGTGGCTTGCGCATCATTTTGGCTGCGTGGTTGAGGCGATTGATCTAAGCGCAGAGTTTGTAAAGACCGCAGCCGAGCTTGATGTTCTTGTCGGTTTGGAGGATCGGATTTCGCACCGGGTCGGATCGGTCACGAACTTGCCCTATGAGAGCGGCAGCTTCGATCTGGTCTGGAGCCAGAATGTTACGATGAACGTGCCCGACAAGGCGGCCATGTTTGCAGAGGCGTATCGGGTTCTGCGCCCCGGCGGAACCTACGTCCTGACCCATCTGGGTGAGAGCGGCAGCGCGCCGGTGGATTACCCCCTTCCTTGGGCAATGACGGCAGAAACAAGCTTTGCGACATCACCCGACGCCTTTTTGCAAGGCTTGACCGAGGCCGGGTTTGCGGATGTCACCGACCACGCAAAGAACGCACCTCCGCCACCGCCGCCCAGTGGTCCTGCTCCAAAGGACACGCCGGCGATGGGCAGCGGGATGGATGAGCGGCGCAACAATAACACGACGGCAATCGGGGACGGGCGGATCGTGCCGATGCTTGTGACGGCGATCCGCAAATGACGATCCGGCTGCCCGGTCCCGCAAGCGTTCAGGGCAGCCTGACAACGACCCCTTCGCGAATGACGGCAGGGTCATAGGCCTTGCGGGCGAAAACCTTGCGTACCATCGGCTCGAAATGCTCAAGCGGTTTCATGGGATAGTCGGGATCGAACGACGACTGGTCCCAGCGTTCGCAGAAATCCGCGCAAGACTGAAAGCATGGGTGGTCCTTGAAGCGGTCCCGCGCGTTGCGGTCCCAGCCGTAGTGATGGCCATAGTAGAGCATCTGGAAGATCCCGTGATGTTCGACAATCCAAGCCACTTCCCAGCGCACGAAAGGGCGGATTACCTCGGCCGAGAACCGGTCGTGGTTCTGCGGCGCGAGCCCGTCGCCCACGTCATGCAAAAGCGCGCCGACGATCCAGTCAATATCCGCGCCATCGGCCTCGGCGCGCGTGGCGGATTGCAACCCGTGCTGCAATCGGGTGATGCGGTATCCTTCGAGCGTGGTTTCGCCTTGACGCCGCAATTCGTCCAGCACGCGATCCGGAGTCAGGGCGAGGTACGGCTTTTCCAGCTTTTCCAGTAGTTCGTAGTCTTCTTTCGTGCCGTCCTTCATCTGCGTGAAGGACACGGTGTCCGATGGCGCCATGCCGACTCCTTCCCTGCGTTTTCTTCAGCATGCAATGATCAATGCGCCAGCGCCATACACTTTAGACCGCGGATTCGACCAACCGTTGAGATGAATCCTTGCACGACCGTCTTGGTTGCCAACATTGTCGTAGCATTCATTTTGTCACCGAAAGATTTGTCACGTGTCATTCAGGACCCTTCGCAGCTTTCTGGCCAAACTGGGCGATTACGCAGTCACGCGGACTGTGGTGATCGTGTATTGTCTGGCTCTCTACCTTCTTGTCACCAGTGCAAATCTTCAGGTTCAAGCCGCTTTTGCCGATCTCTCGGGCCCGTGGGAACGGGTGGTTGCAACACTGTTGATTGCGGTGGGGGCTTTGTTGCTTTTTGCAGTGCGCCCGTTTGTGCGGACGCGCTACTGGCTGATACCGGAAGCCATTCTTTTTCTTGCTCCGGCAGGGATCGTTGGCTTCCTCGCGCCTTGGAGTGGCGGCGGCGACTTGGCGGTGGCGGCGCTTGTCGCGGGTCAAGCTGTGCTGATGTTTTTTATGGCTCCGAAATCGCGCTGGGAGAATGGCGATGAGATGGCCTATATCGGCGCGGTGGTGATCGGCATTTTTGTCGTGCTCTACGTGCTTTTCTCGCTCTTCCCGGTGGACCTGCCGCGGGACATGGGCGCGCCGATGGTCATCACCCTTTTTCTGGCGCTGTTGGCTTTGGGAGTGGCGATCCTGACGCGGTGGCCAAGATGGCTGTTCGCGTCGGTGGCGCTGGTTGTTGCCAGCCTTCTGGCCTACGAATTCCAGCACAACGCGGAATACAAGCCGCTCCAACCCTATGCCGGGTCGAATTTCGGCCATGCGGACCCGTTTGCGCTCTGGCTGTTCGATCGTCCCGACGCCGACTATTATCGCCGAAACAACCTGCCATACCCAGTCTTTCTGATCGCGTCCGAGGGTGGCGGTGGGTATGCGATGGCGCATAGCTTCACGTTCCTGTCGAAGATGAGCGAACGCTGTCCGAATTTTGGCCAACACGTTTTTGCGATGGTGGGCGTGTCCGGTGGACAGGTGGGCAACACGCTGTTTCATGCCAATATGGACGGGACTGACCGCAGCGAGATGGCTCCTTGCGGCGATAGCGCAGCAACCCTGCACACCGGCTACCTCGCCACAGACCACCTGACGCCGCTTCTGGCGCATTTTCTCTTTGTCGAGATCCCGCGCAAGCTTTTGTTTTTGGGCGCGTCAGACAAGGGACGGTCGCATGTGCTTTTGGAGAGCTTCAATGCGGTCTCCGAGCCATATCGCCCGGTCGCAGATGCAGCATATTGGGAGCATTTCTGGACCTTTGACGAGGAGCACGACTTTTACGGTTACAAGCTGGGGAAGAAACCAGCGCTTGTGTCCGTCACCACCAATGTCGAAACGGGCAACCGCTTTGTCTTTTCCCCGTTCCGGTTTGAGACCCTTGCCGAGACCAATATCGACTTTTTCCGGTATTCTGGCGATCTGGAGGGTGGGGAGCAGCGTCTGATCGGGCCCGAGATCGGCAGTGTCGCCCTTGCGTCGGCAAGCTTTCCCTGGGTGACGCCCTCTTTGCGATTTACGACGGAGCGGGCGTTCAACGAATTTCTCGACAATCCACCGGGCACACCGGACGACACCTGGCAAACCGACGGACCCATTCAGCGCCGTTCCGTCAACCTAGTTGATGGTGGGTATTTCGAAAACTCCGGGGCTGAAACCCTTTCCGAGATCATGTTGTCCATCACGTCCGACACGGTTGGTGGCGTCAGCCTGTCGTGTTCGTCTCGGGCAGACGCGATCTGGGATGGCGTGGATGATGATTATGCGCATCGGGCATTGGCACAGGCGTCTCCGTGTACGCCGCCATCTGGCTGTACCGAGATCCGTGGACGCCCTGTCGCGCGGCTTAACAACTCCGAGAGCTGGGGCGCATGTGAGGTTCCGTTCTTTGTGGTCAGTGTTTTGGTGCGCAACACGCCAGCCGAGTTCGTCACTGGCGGCGAGCAGTCATTTCTGGCTGATCCGATCAAAACCCTTTTGCAATCCCGGACCGCGCGCGGAGAGCTTGCCATCGCCATGCTTGAGGAACGCCGCTGCGGATTTTCGGGGGGCTCGTCATGCAGCCTGAGGCAGGATTTTGCGGGCAGCGGAGACCCAAATCCGCAGATCTACAGGGGCACGTTCCAATCTCTGGTGAACAATGCCGCGATGGATCTGCCTCTTGGCTGGGATATGCCAGCCGCGAAAATGGATCTCATCCACAAATACACAGTTCCAGATGCCGACCTCTGCGCGCCGCTTCTCGATCGGATTGGCGGAGTTAAATTTACCGATGACACGGGGCGGGAAATTGCAGAGCCGGTGAACTTGCTGTTGCGGCGCAACTGCAGTCACACACATCAGATGATGCGGATGTTTGATGCGGACGCGATTGCCGAAGCGCAGGAATTTCGTCCGTGACACCTGCACTCTGCCCTTGAAATCCCGCCGTCAAAGGCCGATATTCGTTTTGTCCCTTCGGGGACTATGGACATAAACGCGCGTTCAATAAGCGGCTCGGACCCGGGGGCGGTACCCGGCGGCTCCACCAAATACCTGTCATTTGCAGGATCATGGGGCCGAAACAGGATCGACGAACGTCTAAACACGTTAGCTTTGTCCCGGTGAGATACCACCGTTATCGGTTCACAAAGTATAGTTGCAAATGACAACCATGCTCCGGTGGCAATGGCTGCGTAAGCGGTCGGATCTACCGAAACTTTAAGCCCTGATGCCTAGCCGCGTCAGGCGGGGTTCGCAGGCACCTGGCAACAGAAGCCTGCATTTTCAATTCCCTGAGGTATAAAGTTCACCTATCGCGTGAAGTCTGTGATCACCGCAGTTCCCGGCGCCGTTGGCCCATGCATCGCCGCAAGTTCAGCGCTGGCCCCGGACAAGGTGACCTCGCGCGCCACCATCGGGCTGAGATCCACCTGACCGCGTTCTATGATGTCGAGCAGCGTCGGGTATTTCCACGCGGGCATACCGCGCGTGCCGAAAAAGGACAGTTGTTTGCCGTATATCCCACGCATGTTCACTGTCATCATGCCGGTTTCGCCTGCGGGCATGCCCACCTGAACGTGGCGTCCAAGAATGCGCAGGCAATCAATAGAGGCGTTGGTGGTGGCCTCGATCCCCAGCGCTTCGATCGACACATGCGCGCCGCCGCTGGTGATGTCATGAATCGCAGCGGCGACATCCGAGTTCATTGCATTCACAGCAGCGTCAGCGCCGAGGCTTTTGGCGTGCTCAAGCTTTTCTTCCACCACATCGACAACCACGACCTGCGCACCGAGCATCTTGGCCAGTAGCATTGCGGAAAGTCCAATGCCTCCCGTGCCGTGCACAGCGACCCATTCCCCGGCGCGGACATTGGCGCGATCGGTCAGCGCATGCCATGCGGTGGTGACGCGGCAGCCAAGACCGGCAGCAAGCGCAGGGGACATGCTTTCGGGCAGGGGGACCAGATTGTGGTCAAATGGCACCGCCACCAGTTCGGCATAAGCGCCCGGTGTGCCGAAACCCGGCACGATCTGATTTGCACATGTGTTGGAAACACCCGTCTGGCAGGCTTGGCAACTGCCACAGGACAGGATGAACGGAGCGATCAGCCGGTCACCGATCTTGTGTTTGGCCTGCGCACCAGCCTCGACCACGGTGCCGCAATATTCGTGGCCCAGAATGTCGCCCGGTTTCACCTTTGGGTGCTCGCCGGTCCAGCCGTGGAAATCCGACCGACACACCCCGCAGGCTTCGACCTGAAGCACAACGCCGTTCTCGGGGCAGGTTGGGTCGGCGACGGTCTCAATGGACAGGTCTTCGTTAAACGCCTGGATGACGGCTGCGCGCATGATGGTCTTCTCCCATTTTTTGGGCATATGACTGCGGCATGGGTGCAAGATCAAAGGGAAAACGCAGTCAGGTGGATTTTGATCACGCGTGTTTTTCTTGACCTGCCTCCGTCAGACAGCAAGCTTGGGCTGATGTTGTGGCGAAGTCTGTTCTTTTGTCTGTGTCTTGCGCAACCGGTGCAGGCCTGCCGGACGGCATTGGTGTTGGCGATGGATGTGTCGCAATCTGTCGACGCCGGAGAATATCGTTTGCAGATCGATGGTTTGGCCGCCGCGCTGCGGGACCCCGAGATTGCCGAGATCCTCGTGCGGGATCAGGTGGCGTTGAGCGTGATTCAATGGTCGGGTGTCGATGCGCAGGAGGTGAGCCTCGACTGGACCCAGATGCTCAGCCCCAGCCATGTGCAACTGTTTGCGGCAGCGGTGCAGCGCCTGCCGCGCGCGTTTGTCATGTCGAACACCGCGCCGGCTGAGGCGTTGAACAGGGCGCTGCTCCACTTCGACAGCGGACCCGACTGCGCGCGGCGGGTGATCGACATGTCTGGTGACGGCACGCCAAATGCAGGCGGCGATATCGGACGGTTCCGTCGCACGGCAGAACGTTCCGGCGTGACGGTGAATGGTTTGGCGATCGAGGGGCTGGGGCGCGCCATCACCAATTACTATCAGCGCAATGTCATCACCGCAGATGGGTTCGTCGAAACCGCGCGCGGGCACCGGGACTATGCCCGGGCGATCCGCCGAAAAATCCTGCGTGAAATCAGCACGGTCTTCGGTTGAGGAATTTGTGCCAGTTGCACGACATTGAGGCATCCCAAGCCTTTTGTTTTGGATTTTATGCAATATGATCGAAGTGACTCGGGAGAGGACGCGATGACGACTGGCATCAACTATGGAAGCCTAATGCATCAGGCGATGCGCGGATTGATCCGCGCCGTTCTAGAGGACGTTCAGCAGGACGGCCTGCCGGGAGAGCATCACTTTTTCATCACCTTTGATACCGGGCATCCGGATGTCGAAATCGCGGATTGGCTGTCGGACAGGTATCCCGGCGAGATGACGGTGGTCATGCAACACTGGTTTGACAATCTCGAGGTCGGCGATGACGGGTTTGCGGTCACGTTGAACTTCGGAGATGCACCGGAACGGCTCTACATCCCCTTCGATGCCATTCTGACCTTTGTGGATCCGTCCGTCGAATTCGGGCTGCGCTTTGAGAGCATGGAAGGCGAAAGCCCGGACGAAGGTGCTCTGGTGCCTGCGCCGACCTCGGCCAAAGAGCCCTCGGCGCGTTCGAAAGCCGACAAAACCGGAAAGGCAGAGGCCGAGCGCAAAGACGCTGAAGTGGTCAGCCTCGACACGTTCCGCAAGTAATTTGTGCATGGATTGACAATTGCTCCTCGGGCCAGGTGCCTGTAAACGGCATGCAACCGTATACCGAGGAGGCGATCATGGCTCAGACCCGCACCGAATCCGACAGTTTTGGCCCGCTTGAAGTGCCGGCGGACAAATATTGGGGCGCGCAGACGCAGCGCTCGATCATGAACTTTCCCATCGGCTGGGAAAAGCAGCCAGTGGCGATTGTGCGTGCTTTGGGCGTGATCAAGAAGGCGTGCGCGCAGGCGAACAAGGCGGCCGGCGATCTGGATGCGCGTCTGGCGGATGCGATCATTCAGGCGGCGGGTGAGGTGATCGACGGCAAATTCGACGACAACTTCCCGCTGGTGGTCTGGCAGACCGGGTCGGGCACCCAGTCGAACATGAACGCCAACGAGGTCATCGCGAACCGGGCGATCGAGATTCTGGGCGGCGAGATCGGATCGAAAGACCCGGTGCATCCGAACGACCATTGCAACATGGGGCAATCATCGAACGACACCTTCCCGACCGCGATGCATATCGCCGCCGCGATGATGGTGCGCGACACGCTGCTGCCAGGGCTGGAGAAGCTGGCGGCAGGACTTGAAAAGAAATCGGAAGAATTCGCCGACATTATCAAGATCGGCCGAACACACACGCAGGACGCCACGCCTCTGACGCTGGGGCAGGAGTTCTCGGGTTATGCGCACCAGATCCGCCAGGGTATCGCGCGGGTGAAGGCCTGTTTGCCGGGGATCTATGAGTTGGCGCAGGGCGGCACGGCTGTCGGCACGGGCCTCAACACGAAAAAAGGCTGGGGCGAAACCGTGGCCGCGAACATGGCCGAGATCACGGACCTGCCGTTTGTGACGGCGCCGAACAAGTTCGAGGCGCTCGCGGCGCATGATGCGATGGTCTTCATGTCGGGCGCTTTGGCCACTGTCGCCGGATCCTGCTACAAGATCGCCAACGACATCCGCTTCCTTGGGTCCGGCCCGCGCTCCGGTCTGGGTGAGTTGATCCTGCCCGAGAACGAGCCGGGATCGTCGATCATGCCGGGCAAGGTGAACCCGACGCAGGCCGAGGCGCTGACGCAGGTCGCGGCGCATGTCATGGGCAATGACGCGGCGATCAAGTTCGCCGGGTCTCAGGGGCATTTCGAGCTGAATGTCTACAATCCGATGATGGCCTATAACCTGTTACAATCCATGCAGTTGCTGGGTGACGCGGCGGACAGTTTCACTGAGCGCATGCTTCTGGGGATCGAGGCGAATGAGCCGCGCATCGACAAGCTGATGAAAGAGTCGCTGATGCTGGTGACAGCTCTTGCGCCGACCATTGGCTATGACAACGCCACCAAGGTTGCGAAGACGGCACACAAAAATGGCACAACGCTCAAGGAAGAGGCGACCCGACTGGGCTTTGTGGATGAAGAGACCTTTGATCGGGTTGTGCGGCCCGAGGACATGATCGGGCCGAAGGGGTAAGCCGTTTCGAAACGGCTTCCGCGAAGCGCGTTCGAACGCGCTTGGGACCGCGATTTCGAAATCGCGGCAGCAAGGCCCTTCGAAGGGCCTTGCGTCCGGGGCGGCGGCATCTATCTTCTTGCGCATGAGCAACGTCACCAACCTCAACCAGTTCCGCAAGACCAAGGCGCGGGCCGAGAAGCGGGCGAAGGCCGATGAGAACGCGGTGAAGTTTGGACGCACCAAGGCGCAGAAGGCTTTGGATAAAGCGCAGGCCGAGAAGGCGAAGCGCGAGCTGGACGGCAAATCGACGACATGACCGGGCGGCCTGTCAAAAGGTCGCTGACCCTGCGGGGACATCGCACCAGCGTGTCGCTGGAGGATGCGTTCTGGCGCGCTTTTCGGGACATTGCCGCCGCGCGGGACATGCCGATCAACGCGCTTGCGGCAGAGATCGACGAGGCGCGGGAGATTGAGGTCGGATTGGCCTCTGCGATCCGGGTCTATGTGCTGGATTGGTATCGGGATAGAACGTTGCCAACGCACTCGTCGGACGCGTCGCCGCCGCTGGCGCGACGGCGGCTCTCATGATCGGCGATCTTATCCGATCACATTATGCTCCGGCCCATACGGGAACCCAGTGATGTTGGTGGCCCCGTCCTCGGTCACGATCAGGATGTCGTGCTCGCGGTAGCCGCCAGCGCCCGTTGTGCCTACGGGAATCCAGAGCATCGGTTCGATGGAGACAACCATGCCCGGTTCCAGCACCGTGTCGATGTCTTCGCGCAGTTCCAGACCGGCTTCGCGGCCATAATAATGACTGAGGATGCCGAAAGAGTGGCCGTAGCCGAAGGACCGGTATTGCAACAGGTTTTCCTGCGCAAACAGACGGTTGATTTCATCACAGATCTGGGCGCAGGAGATGCCCGGTTTGATCAGGCTGAGGCCCAACTCGTGCGCGGCCACGTTGGCGTTCCAGATGCGCAGGGACTCGGCGTCGGGTTCGCCGAGGAACAGCGTGCGTTCCAAAGCGGTGTAATAGGCCGAGATCATCGGAAAGGTGTTGAGGCTGAGGATATCGCCGTATTGCAGTTCCCGCATCGTCACCGGATTGTGCGCGCCGTCGGTGTTGAGGCCGGACTGGAACCACACCCAGCTGTCGCGCATCTCGCTGTCAGGAAAGCTGCGGGCGATCTCGAGCTCCATCGCGTCGCGGCCCGCCATGGCGATGTCGATCTCGCGCGCACCGGCCCGGATGGCATCGCGGATGGCGTACCCACCGACGTCAGCGACGCGCGCGCCTTCGGTGATGAGGGCGATTTCCGCGGGGGATTTGACCATGCGCGATCGCATCGTGTCCGGCGCGATGTCGACTATTTCGGGGGTGTTGAGGAACGTATCCAGCGTGGCGCGGGCGGTGAGGGTCAGGTGGTCGCCTTCGACGCCGATACGGCGGCCTGTGCCGACCAATGCCGCAACCGCACGCCAGTAGTTGTTCCGCTCCCAATCGGTGTAGATGACGTTGTCGCAATGCGCCCGGCGCCACGGCTGACCGCCGTCGATATTGGCGCTGACCGTGGTGCAGGTGTCGTGGGTCACGACAAGGCCGTAGGGGCGGCCAAAGCTGCAATAGAGAAAGCCTGAATAATAGGCGATGTTCTGCATCGAGGTGAGCAGCACCGCGTCGAGGTTGTGGTTTGCCATGATGGCGCGCAGGCCAGCGATGCGCTGGTCATATTCGGCTTGCGCAAAGGGCAGGGGGGCTTTTTCGCCATTGTGGCAGGTGAAGGTCTGGGGACGGTTGGGGGTATCGAACATAGTCAAGTCTCCGTACATCTGCCGGGACTTCACAAAAAACGCCCGGCATCACATCCGGGCGTTCAGGACGATACGCTTTCTGTTGAAAGCTTGATGTGGGTCTTGCTCCGACGACGCCATCGTCGGCACATCTGTGCTTTCGATGGCGAAGAGCGGTGAGTCTGTCAATATGGATTGTACAGGGTCACAGGCGGCGGTTGATCGCCACGGTGCCCAAAACCATGTCGGTCAGGCCCTGTCCACGTTCGGTAAGAAACATCATCGCGATCGAGATCAGTTGCAACGGGAAGACCGCCATCGACACGGTGTAGCCCAGCGTGTGCATGAAGGCCTGGCTGAAGTCGAAGTGTTCGCCCCGGCTGTCGCGAAACTCGATTGACATGAGGCGCATGCCCCAAGTGGCCGAGCGCCCGGTGATCGTTGCGACTCGGTAGATGAAGCCGGTGACGAAGAACAGAAACGGCAGGAAGAAGAGACCGATGAACGCCGTCATCACAACCACGGGCACCAGCAGGGCGGCAATCAAGACCGCGTCGATCAGCCAGGCCAGGCCGCGTTTGACCGTGACGCTGTCGTAGAATTCGGGCTGAACCATCGGATCTGGCAGGTTGGAATAGGCATCGGTGGCGTACATGGTCAAAAACCGTTCTTTCGCTGAGAGAGGATCGTGGCCCCGATATGGGGCCACGGGAACTACGTACAAGGATCAGGCGTCTTCGGTCTCGCGGCTTTCCTTGGCAGTTTTGGCGCGTTCATCCATGAACTGGTCGAACTCGGCCTTGTCCTTGGCTTCGCGCAAACGCTCCAGGAAGGCTTCGAAGTTTTCCTGCTCTTCTTCGAGTCGGCGCAGCGTTTCGTTCTTATAGGCGTCGAAGGCGGCGTTGCCGGAGGACCGCATCGCGGTGAATTTCGGCGACATCATGCGCGAGCGGCAGGACTTGTTGAACATGCGTTTGCTCCAGATCATGTAGGCGAGGAGGGCGAGGCCGACCGGCCAGAAGAAGATAAAGCCAAGGACCATTGCGGCGATCCAGGCGCCTTTACCTTTGTTATCCAGCCACGCCTCAGCGCGGGAAAACCAGCCCATACGGGCGGGAACAGAAGCGGGGGCGGCGATCGTACTCATTTTTATCTCCGTTGTTTGCGTGATGTGAATGTCTTTCACATTGAAAAGATCGGAGCTTGCCCCACAATTTGCAAGGGAAAATGTGAATGTTTTTTACATTTACTTATTTTATAGTTTAAAATCAGTAACTTGTGCGCCGCATATTTTTGAAAGCAGGGCCGGATCGAGCGGAAAAACATGCCGTGGTGTGCCCGCTGCGGCCCAGACGACGTCGAATTCCAGCAGTCTGGGATCAAGCCACGCCCTGATCGGATTGAGGTGACCAACCGGGGATACACCACCTATGGCAAAGCCGGTTTGTTTACGGATCAGGTCCGCATCTGCCTTGCCCAGGGATTCACCCGCGCAAAGCGAAGCTTTGTTCGAATCGACGCGGTTTCCACCTGCCGTCAAAAACAGCACGGCATCGCCACTGGTTTCGGCGCGGAAGATGATCGACTTGGCGATCTGATCCAGATGACATCCCACGCTGTCAGCGGCTTCCTGAGCGGTGCGGGCCTGCCCAACATCCCGGATCTCGGCAGGAAGTCCCAATGTTTCAAGCGCTGTGCGGACGCGGAGGAGACTCTTGCTCATAAGGGGCTCTTTTCATCTTTGTGTCTGTCGCGGTGTCATAAGATGCGAGACATATGCAGAAAAGGTGAGATTGCCCATTGTGCAATCGACACCTCTGCCCTTATTGTAGCTGTTAGCCCAATCCGTTCGCCGGACTGAGGCCCGAGAGTTTCGCTGTTCTGAGCATCGGCAGAGTGTCCTGAGCTTTGAACAGGCTGATATGGCCCAAAAGGCCTTCTACAAACACCTGGCGTTTATCCGAACATCAGGTTCGCAATGGATGCAGTCACGCGAGTGATATGCATCGGAGAAGAAACGCGATGAAACGCGCGCAGGACATGAGGCTAGAGCAACGGGGCAGTACGCCCCGGCCGGCCACTGCGTACGCCCTCGCCATGACAAGACACATTCGATCCCGGCTTCTTCCTGACAAGAGGCGGCCGCGGCGTTTGTGCGCACGGAATTTATGCCCAAGAAAATGCTTATCGATGCCACCCACGCGGAGGAAACCCGCGTTGTGGTGGTCGACGGACACAAGGTTGAGGAATTTGACTTTGAATCCGAAAACAAACGCCAGCTCGCTGGCAACATCTATCTCGCAAAAGTAACACGGGTCGAGCCGTCGCTTCAGGCGGCGTTCGTGGACTATGGTGGCAACCGCCACGGGTTCCTCGCGTTCTCGGAAATCCACCCAGATTATTACCAGATCCCGGTCGCGGATCGCGAAGCGCTTATGGAAGAAGAGCGTGCCTATGCGGAATCGCAGGCCAAGCGCGATGATGAGGACGAGAAACCGAAATCGCGCCGAGGGCGGGGGCGCAGCCGGTCACGCGCAGCCAAGGCTGAAAACGAGGATGCGGTCGCAACCAAAGATGTATCCGAAGAAATCTCGGGGATGGAAACGATCGATCTTAGCGACGATGGCGATGAGGCTGAGGGCCTGTCTCCGATGGAAACGGTCGCCGAGACACCTGTTGAAGAGCCGGAAGACACCGATGCGGGCGCCGTCGCGGCTGATGCCGACGATCAGACCGATGGCGCTGATGACGACGACGATGATGAAGACGATGGCCAGTCGCAACCGGCTGACCGTGATGAAACCATCGAAGCTGTTGCGGATGACGACACCCAGGAAGAGATACGCCCGCGTCGCAAACCGCGGCCGAAGCGGTACAAGATCCAGGAAGTGATCAAGGTCCGCCAGATCCTTCTGGTGCAGGTCGTCAAGGAAGAGCGCGGCAACAAGGGTGCAGCGCTGACCACTTATCTGTCGCTGGCAGGTCGGTATTGCGTGCTCATGCCGAACACCGCACGGGGTGGTGGCATCAGCCGCAAGATCACCAACGCGCCGGATCGCAAGAAGCTGAAAGAGATCGCCAACGAGATCGACGTGCCGCAGGGTGCAGGCCTGATCATCCGTACGGCGGGGGCCAAGCGCACCAAGACCGAGATCAAGCGCGACTATGAATATCTTCAGCGTCTGTGGGAGCAGATCCGCGAACTGACGCTGAAATCCATCGCGCCGGCGAAGATCTACGAAGAGGGCGACCTGATCAAACGGTCGATCCGCGATCTCTATAACCGCGACATCGACGAGGTTCTGGTCGAGGGCGAACGCGGTTACCGCATCGCCAAGGACTTCATGAAGATGATCATGCCGTCCCATGCCAAGAACGTGAAGCATTACGTCGACCAGATGCCGCTCTTTGCGCGTCATCAGGTGGAGTCCTACCTGTCGGGCATGTTCAACCCGACCGTGCAGCTCAAGTCCGGCGGCTACATCGTGATCGGTGTGACCGAAGCGCTGGTGGCCATCGACGTGAACTCGGGCCGCGCCACCAAGGAAGGCTCGATCGAGGAAACGGCGCTCAAGACCAACCTTGAGGCCGCCGAAGAGGTGGCACGTCAGCTGCGCCTGCGCGACTTGGCCGGTCTGATCGTGATCGACTTCATCGACATGGACGAGCGCAAGAACAACGCCGCCGTCGAGAAGCGCATCAAGGACAAGCTCAAGAACGATCGTGCGCGCATTCAGGTGGGCCGGATTTCCGGCTTTGGCCTGATGGAAATGTCGCGCCAGCGGTTGCGCCCCGGTATGATCGAGGCGACGACCCAGCCCTGCCCAAGCTGTCATGGCACCGGTCTGATCCGGTCGGATGACAACATGGCGCTGCAGGTGCTGCGTCATATCGAGGAAGAGGGCGTGCGGCGCCGATCACGCGAAGTGCTGGTCAAGTGCCCGGTCTCCATCGCCAACTTCTTGATGAACCAGAAGCGCGAACATGTGGCTCAGATTGAGGCGCGCTACGGTCTGTCTGTGCGGATCGAAGGCGATGTGCATCTGGTGAGCCCGGATTTCTCGATTGAGAAGTTCAAGACAGCGACCCGCATTGTTCCAGAAGCACCGGCGCATGTTGTGTCGGTGGACACGTCGATCATGGATCAGATTGACGAAGACGCGGCGGAGGATGACGAGGCCGAGGATCAGTCAGACGCAACTTCTGATGCATCGGAAGACGATGACACCAAGCCGAAGAAGCGCCGTCGCCGGTCGCGTCGCGGTGGTCGCGGTCGCAACCGCAACCGGGATCGTGAGGGCGAGAGCGACGATGGGGCTGAAGCAAGCGACGCCGAAGCTGGCGGAAGTGCGGATTCCTCTGGTGACGATGCCGCAGCAGAGGCGGTGATCGAGGACGCCGCTGCCCCTTCGGATGTCCCGGCTGAAGATACCACGCCGAGCAAACCGAAACGGACCCGTAGCCGGTCGCGCAAAAAGACCGACGAAGGTGACGCGACGGAGGCCGGCGCTTCTGCTGAGGCGGCAGAAGAGCTTGCGGCGACTGAGGCTGCGCCTGCAGAGGACGCGCCAAAGCCGAAGAAGTCCCGCGCAAAGAGCACGCGTCGCAAGACCAAGGACCAAACGCCTGAAGCCGCGCCCGATGCAGTCGCTTCTGAAGCCGCGCCCGATGCGGCCGTGTCGGAGGCCGGTCCTGTTGCAGGGGCCGAAGAGGCGCCGAAGAAAAAGCCGCGCAGCCGGTCTCGCAAAAAGGCTGAGCCTGAGGCGGATAGCGCTGAATCGACAGCAGAGGCACCGGAAGAGCCGAAGGCAAAACCGGCCAAGCGGACCCGGGCCAAGAAGCCGGCCAAGGCCGAAGAATCCACGTCTGCTGTGGTGCCCGCCGAGGAGATCGCACCGGTGCCCGAAGTCGTTGCTGAAGCACAACCCATTCCTGCGGACGAACCGACCGAGGCCGAGCCTGTGGCGGAAGAGGTTGCCGCACCCGTTGCCGCAGAAGCTGCTGTGCCGGTTGCCGAAGAGGCTGCAACGCCGGAGCCTGTAGCTGCCGAGGCGGACGGCGAAGCCGAAGAGGCTCCCAAGAAAAAACGCCGGGGTTGGTGGTCTTTGGGCCGCTGAACGAACAGAACGCCGGATAGGAAGCGCCCTCGCACAAAGTGTGGGGGCGTTTTTTGTCAGGCTTTGCGGATTACCCAAAGCATAGCGCCGTCGCGGCTTTCGGAGCTGACCAGCGTGTGTCCGGCTTCATTGCAGAAGTGCGGCATGTCCACGATGGCTGCCGGGTCGTCCGTCAACACGCGCAATTCACTGCCAGACGGCAGGCTTGTCAGACGCTTGCGCGCCTTGAGAACGGGCAGGGGGCACAAAAGCCCAGTGGCATCCAAGTCTTCGCTCATGTTCGGGATTTAGGCCGCGGCGACGATGGTGTCCACAGGCTTGCCACAATCATGTGACCGCGCGTCGCGTGACAGTGCCGGAGGCTTGGCGTATGTCGGTTTCATGATTGAATTTCAGATCATCGACGCAGCCCTGTTTCCGGCCATGAGCATTGCGCTTCTGGCAGGTGCGCTGTCGTTCCTCAGCCCTTGCGTGCTCCCGATTGTGCCGCCGTATCTGGCATATATGTCCGGTGTCAGCGTGGCCGACATGGAGCAGGGAGGTTCGGGGCGCAGAAAGGCCGTGATCTCGGCGCTATTCTTTGTTCTGGGCCTGTCGACGATTTTTATCCTGTTGGGGTTCACGGCGTCCGCATTCGGGGCGTTTTTCCTGAATTATCAGACGCAACTGGCGCAAGCGTCCGGCGTGGTGGTGATCCTGTTCGGTCTGCATTTTCTGGGTGTCTTTCGCATCCCCTTTCTCGATACGGAAAAGCGGTTGGACGCCGGGGACCACGGTGGGTCGGCGTTTGGGGCTTATGTGTTGGGCCTTGCCTTTGCCTTTGGATGGACGCCCTGCATCGGACCTCAGCTGGGCGCGATTCTTTCATTGGCGGCGTCAGAGGCTTCGGTCACCCGAGGGAGCGTTCTGCTGGGCGTCTATGCCGCTGGGTTGGGAATTCCGTTTTTGCTGGCAGCGATGTTCATGACACGCGCGATGGGGCTGATGAACCGCATCAAGAAGCACATGCGCAAGATCGAACTGGCGATGGGCGCGCTCTTGGTGATCGTAGGCATCGCGCTGGTGACGGGCGCGTTCACCTCGTTTGCCTTCTGGCTGCTTGAGACCTTTCCGGGATTGGCGCTGCTGGGGTAACCTGTTCAGCGCGTGGCGCGGGCCTTGAGAACGGATTGGCCAAGCGTGATCGTGTAGGCCTCAAGCTTTGCCAATGCCCGATCAACCGAGACTGCGTCCCTCTTTTCGAGATCCGCAACGATTGATCTGTGCAGATCAATGATCTCGGCCCGGCTGCGCGCGGTAAAGGTGATCATGTTCATCAGTGGCTGCATCGCCTCGACGCTGCCTGCCAGATGATAGCTGAGCACCTCATTCCCCGCGCAATCCACGAGAGCCCGGTGAAAGGCCACGTCGGAGGCGCAGAACGCTTCGTCGGTGAGGCCGGGGGCCGATTGGATTTCGATTTCCTTGCGCATTGCATCGAGCAGCGCGTCGGTGCGACGTTCGGCAGCCAGTGACGTGCAGCTTCGTTCCAACGCATATCGAGCCTCGCAGGCAACCTGAAAACCGATGGCGTTCATGCCCAACAGTAGGGTCGAGGTTGTGACCTGCTGCGCGCGGGCTTCCTCATAGGAGAGATGATTGACAAAGGCCCCGCCAAATGCGCCGCGTTCCGTGCGGATCAGCGATTGCGCCGCCAGCCGTTTGAGGGCCTCGCGGACGGTGGCGCGGGAGACGCCGTGCTGGTCCGCCAGTTCGGTCTCAGACGGCAGGCGGTCGCCGACAAGAAGGCGCCCGTCGACGATATCCGAACGAATGGCGTCGGCGATTGTGGCGGACAGGCTGGGCGGGGAGACGTGATTTTTCATTTGTCAGACATTTAATTGTCTGACATTCATTGCGTCAAGCTGAGTCTGGGAGGATCCCGCATGCAGGGGACATTGCGCACAATCGGGTGGCTGTCGTTCTTTGCGGCGATTCTCGTGGCTTGGGTGTTCCTTTACATGATGGCCTTGGGCATGGATCTGGACTTGTTGGGTCGTCCCGGGCCAATGGGCGAGACCATGCGAAACATGGACCCGCGCATGGACATGTACATGCCGATGGCAGAGTTCAGACCGCTGTTCGCCATGTGGGCTGTGATGATGGCAGCGATGATGCTGCCGACGATGGTGCCGACCCTGCGCGCCTATGAGGACCTTATGGTCAGCGCCAATGGCACCCGGATTGGATGGTGGGGCGTTTTGCTGGGCTACTTTGTCGTCTGGGTCGCCTTCGCCGCGCTCATCGCTTCGGCGCAATTGGCGCTGCTGTTCGGGGGTGTGATCGACATGCTGGGCATCGGGCGCAGCACGGTGTTTCAGGGCGGTTTGCTTATCGCCGTGGGTGCCTTCCAGTTCACCCGTGCCAAAGCGGTGTGCCACGGCGTATGTCACAGCCCGATCAGCTATTTTCTGACGCGCTGGAAAACCGGGTTCGACGGTGGCTTGCGCATGGGTCTTGGCCTTGGCGCGTTTTGCGTCGGCTGCTGCTGGGGCTTCATGGCGCTGGGATTCGTCGGCGGCGTGATGAATCTTGCCTGGATGGGTCTGGCGACGCTGTTCATGGTGATCGAAAAACTGCCCCAGATCGGGCATTACACAACGAAACCGATGGGGGTTTTGCTGATTGCGGCGGGTGTCGCGGTGATCGGATGGCCCTTTGTTATGGGAGGATAAGATGGCGCTCAAGAAACGCCCCGATGCGGACCGGTTGCCGGTCAGCCAGAGGATCGACCAGCGGATGGAGAACCCCAAGCGGCGCCGCATGACGCCGACCGAATGGGAGATCAAGGGCGAGCTTTTTATGAACTGCTCGTGTGAGGTTGTGTGTCCGTGTGGGATTTCTCTAGGACAGCATCCACCCACCTACGGCTATTGCCAGACTTGGTTTGCCATGCAGATCGACGAAGGGCATTTTGAGGGAGAGAGCCTGTCCGGTCTGAATGTGGCCTTGCTCATTGATATTCCGGGACGCATGGCAGAGGGCAATTGGAAGGTTGCGGCATACATTGACGATAAGGCCAGCGGCAAAGCCTATAACGGGTTGCTGCAGATCCTTTCTGGCGCTGCGGGCGGCAATACCGGTGTTTTTAATTTTCTAGTATCTGAAATTCTTGGTGCGGAACGCGAGAAGGTGATCATCGAAAAAGACGGCCGCCGCCGGAAAATCGTGGTCGGGCGCAAGATTCAGGGCGAGATTGAAATGATCCCGGGAAAGGACCCGAACACGCCTGTATCGATGCAGAATACGCAATACTGGATGGGACCAACAATTTACCCGGCGATCGGATTGAAATCGAAAGTACGCGACTATGGGCGTGTTTGGGATTTCGAAGGAAAATCTGGTGACATCATTCCTGTCCACTGGACGGGTCCGGGACGCACCTAACGATGTTGGTGACGCGCGATTACTGCGTGACGATGGCGCGATATAATGCGTGGCAGAACAAACAGCTTCGGACGGCCTTCGATACTCTGTCCGAAGCTGAACTGCGCAAGGAGCGCAAGGCGTTTTTCGGCTCGATCTTCAGAACGGCGAACCACATTCTCTGGGCGGATCGGATGTGGATGGCCCGGCTGGGTGTGGGAGAGGCTCCGGACGGGGATCACCTGACCCTGACACCAACCCCGGCCGTATGGGCGGGTGAGCGTTTCAAGACGGATGCGCGTCTGTTGCATTGGGCGGAGCATCTGCATGCGGTTGATCTGAAAGGCGATGTGAACTGGCATTCCGTGATGGCAGACCGCGATTTTTCCAATCCGTTCGATCTGTGTGTGATGCATCTTTTCAATCACCAGACCCATCACCGTGGACAAATCCACGCGATGCTGACTGACGCGGGGGCCAAGGCGCCCGTGACCGATATCCTGTTTATGCCCGAAGACGGGCCGTGGTTGTAACCTTTCGGTCTGCTGGACGGCGCTCGCGCGCTGCGCGTCGCCCCGCCCACCATCCCGAGTTCTGTGCATGAGGTGTGCGCATGGCTATGATTTCTCCGTCCCGGCGGGTCCGCCGGACCCCGTTTTCGGATGGCAATGAGGCCGCCGGGGTCAAGGCGTATACGGTCTATAACCGGATGCTTCTGCCGACGGTATTCCGGTCGGTGGAAGAAGACTATCGGCATCTGAAAGAAGCGGTGCAGGTCTGGGACGTGGCCTGCGAGCGGCAGGTGGAATTGCGTGGTCCGGATGCCGGGAGGTTGATGCAGATGCTCACGCCGCGCGATCTGCGGTCGATGCTGCCGGGGCAGTGCTACTATGTGCCCATCGTCGACGAGACGGGCGGCATGCTGAATGATCCGGTGGCGGTGAAGCTGGCCGAGGATCGCTGGTGGATTTCGATTGCCGACAGCGATCTGCTCTACTGGGTCAAGGGATTGGCCTACGGCTTCCGGCTGGATGTTCTGGTGGATGAACCGGACGTGTCGCCGCTCGCTGTGCAGGGGCCGAAGGCGGACGACCTGATGGCGCGGGTGTTTGGCGATCAGGTGCGGGACATCCGGTTCTTCCGCTACAAGATGCTTGATTTCCAGGGCAGGTCGCTGGCGGTAGCGCGCTCGGGCTATTCGCGGCAAGGCGGATTCGAGATCTATGTCGAAGGCAGCGATCTGGGCATGCCGCTTTGGAATGCGCTGATGGAGGCGGGCAAGGATTTGGATGTTCATGCGGGCTGCCCCAATCTGATCGAGCGGATCGAGGGCGGGTTGCTCAGCTATGGCAATGACATGACGGACGACAACACGCCGCATGAATGTGGGCTGGGCAAGTTCTGTAACACCCAGACGGCGATTGGCTGCGTTGGGCGCGATGCCTTGCTGCGGGTGGCGAAGGAAGGGCCGATCCGGCAGATCCGGGCGATCGAGATCCACGGCGACCGCGTGCCGATCTGTGACCGCCCTTGGCCGATAATGGCAGGCGACAAACAAGTGGGGCAGGTGACCAGTGCGGTGTGGTCTCCCGATTTTGGCACCAATGTGGCCATCGGTATGGTGCGCATGACCCATTGGGACGAGGGCACCGATCTGGACGTGGTGCTGCCGAACGAAGTGCGCGCGGCGCAGGTTTGGGAGACCTTCTGGGTCTGAGCGCGTTGAGAAGTGGGGAGTGAGGCGCCAGCCTCTCATACCCCGGAGTTTATTGGAAAATGAAAAGGAGCACGGCATGTTCAAGGCATTGATGGTTCGCAAGGACGAAGAGAGCGGCAAGACAGCGGCGGCGGTGGAAGAGATCGGGTTGGATGATCTGCCGCAGGCCGAGGTGACGGTGTCGGTCGAGTATTCGACGGTGAACTACAAGGACGGGCTGTGCATCGGGCCGGGAGGCGGGCTTGTGCGGAAGTATCCGCATGTGCCGGGGATCGACTTTGCCGGGACGGTCGAGGCGTCGGACGACGACCGCTACAAGCCGGGTGACAAGGTGGTTCTGACCGGCTGGCGGGTCGGCGAGGCGCATTGGGGTGGGTATTCCCAAAAGGCGCGGGTGAAGGCCGATTGGCTGGTGCCGCTGCCTGAAGGCTTGGACACGCGTCAGGCGATGGCCGTGGGCACGGCGGGCTTTACCGCGATGCTGGCGGTGATGGCGCTGGAAGATCACGGCATCAAGCCGGGGCCGGTTCTGGTCACGGGTGCTGCTGGCGGTGTCGGGTCGGTGGCAACAGCGATCCTGGCCAATCTGGGACACAAGGTGGCAGCGGTCACCGGGCGACCTGAGCAGGCGGACTATCTTGAATCGCTGGGCGCAACGCAGATCGTGGCGCGTGAAGAGATCAACGAGACCGTGAAGCGACCACTGGAGTCCGAGACATGGGGCGGGTGCGTCGATGCCGTAGGCGGCGCGATGCTGGCCCGTGTGCTCGGGCAGATGGAGTATGGCGCGTCGGTGGCTGCGGTTGGTCTGGCTGGCGGTGCTAACCTTCCGGCGACGGTGATCCCGTTCCTGCTGCGGGGGGTGAACCTGCTGGGGATCGACAGCGTGATGCAGCCCTATGAAAATCGCGTGCGGGCGTGGCAGCGGATTGCCAAAGACCTGCCGATGGACAAGCTCGAAGCGATGGTGACGCCGGCGACATTGGGTGATCTGCCGGAGCTTGGGGCGGATATCCTAAAGGGTCAGGTCAAGGGACGCGTCGTGGTCGATGTCGCGGGCAGCTGACCGCCTCCTGCTGAGGCCAGAGCGCCGATAAAAGACGTTTCTAGAAAAAAACCGTCGGAATCGCCGTTTTTCTCAAGGCGTTTTGATCCGGCGGGATGTCAAAAAACGACATGATCCGCCGCTTCAATTTGCATTGAGGCGGCGGTTCCGTTTAGGCTCGGCGTGTCGGGCGGATTTCTGCGCATCGACAAAGTGTCACGCGGCATAAAGATAAGACGGGGGACGCCTGTCACCGCGTGCAGCAGAGACCGGTGCGCCGAGGCGCGCTGGCGATACAAGCAGGAGGGACAAGAGTGTTCAATCGAATCATGGTTCCGGTCGATCTTGCCCATGCGGAGTCGCTTGATCGTGCGCTTAAATGCGCCGCGGATCTGGCGGGGCAGCATGGTGCGGAGATCGTTTACGTCGGTGTTACGGCACAGACACCGGGCGCGATCGCTCACACGCCGGCTGAATTCAAAGGGAAGCTGGCTGATTTCGCAAAGGAACAATCCGAACAATACGGTGTCTCGGTCACGTCACACGTGATCGAAAGCCACGATCCAGCGGCCGAAATGGACAAAGACTTGCTAAAGGCGGTTCGCGAGACGGGTGCAGACCTCGTGGTGATGCAAAGCCACAAGCCGGGTCTGACGGATTACCTCTTCGAAGGCCATGGGCCCTATCTGGCCCAGCATGCCGAGGCCTCGGTCATGTTGGTGCGCGACTAATCCGTGCAGACCGCACGGAACGGCAAAAAGAATAACAGGAGGGAAGGCCACATGGCCGATGAATCAGTAAATGAAGGTATCCCGGCGCCGGAGGGCGCCTCGGATATCATTGAGACCGACTACGAGATCGGTCAGGATAATATCGAAACCAATATCGGTCCTTTCGGGCTCGATATCCACAACCCGGTCTTCATGATCTCGGGACTGACAGTCGTGGTCTTCGTGCTTTACGCGCTGGTGGCCCCGACACAGGCGGCTGATTTCTTCGGCTGGCTGCGGCCGACACTGACGTCGACCTTTGACTGGTTTTTCCTAATGTCGGCGAATATCTTCGTCATCTTCTGCCTTGTTCTGATCGTGTCCCCGTTTGGCTCGATCCGGCTGGGTGGTGCTGATGCGACGCCGGATTACGGCTATCCCGGCTGGTTTGCGATGCTTTTTGCAGCCGGCATGGGCATTGGTTTGATGTTTTTTGGCGTTCTTGAGCCAGCCTATTACTTCGGCACGCCGTGGGGCGACGAACCCTTGGGGACTGTCCGGCCGTTCGCAGAGGATGGTACGCTGATCGAGGCGAATGTTGTTGAGGCCAAGCGCATGGCGCTCGCCGCGACCTCCTACCATTGGGCGCTGCACCCCTGGGCGATCTATGCGGTTGTCGCACTCGCGCTGGCGCTGTTCAGCTATAACAAGGGCTTGCCGCTTTCTATCCGGTCGGCTTTCTATCCGATCCTGGGCGACCGTGTATGGGGTTGGTGGGGCCACATCATCGACATCGTTGCCGTTTTCGCGACCTTGTTTGGCCTTGCGACCTCGCTGGGTCTGGGTGCGCAACAAGCGAATGCCGGTCTGGAATATGTTTATGGCATTCCAAGCAACGTCACGGTTCAAGTTGTCCTGATCATCCTGATCACCATTTTTGCCCTGATTTCGGTTGTCCGGGGCCTTGATGGCGGGGTGAAGGTTCTGTCCGAGATCAACATGGTCTTGGCAATGTTGCTCTTGTTCTTCGTGTTGTTCACAGCGGGGGCCGTCGGCATCTTTACCGATTTCGGCAACACGCTTGTGGCCTACGCACAGGAGGTTGTGCCGCTGTCCAATCCGTTCGGGCGTGAGGATGACGGCTACCGGGAAGGCTGGACCGCGTTCTACTGGGCGTGGTGGATCAGCTGGTCACCCTTTGTCGGTATGTTCATCGCCCGGGTCAGCCGCGGCCGCACCGTGCGGGAGTTCATCACCTGCGTTCTGATCATCCCGTCGCTGGTCTGCGTCTTCTGGATGGCTGTCTTCGGCGGTACCGCGATCAACGACATGATCACCAACCTTGGCGATAGCGCGGTCAAGGCAAATGTGATCGACGCCTATGTCCCGGAACTGTCGCTCTTCGCGATGTTGGATGGCTTGCCGCTGGCCTCGATCACGTCGACGATCGGGATTGTTCTGGTGATCGTGTTCTTCGTCACCTCGTCGGACTCGGGCAGCCTCGTGATCGATACGATCACCGCCGGTGGCAAGGTCGATGCCCCGGTTCCGCAGCGTGTGTTCTGGTGCACCTTCGAAGGTATGGTGGCGATCGCGCTGTTGATTGGTGGCGGTCTCGTATCGCTGCAGGCGATGGTGATCTCGACCGGTCTGCCGTTCACGATCGTGCTGCTGCTCATGTGCGTGGCGATCTGGAAAGGGCTTGCGTCCGAACGCGCGATCACCTGAGCTGATCGGCACTGACTTTGAAAGGCCCCGGATACCCGTCCGGGGCCTTTCTCGTGGGTGGCCTTGACGCTGTCGGTTTGTCGCGGTTGATATGCCGCTTTAGGGAGACCCACATGCTTGATCCAGATTTCGTCCGGGCGCAGTTCCCGGCCTTTTCCGAACCGTCGCTCGAGGGGCAGGCGTTTTTTGAGAACGCGGGCGGGTCTTATACGTGTAGGCAAGTCATCGACCGGCTGACGCGGTTCTACAAAGAGCGCAAGGTGCAGCCATACGGCCCGTACGAGGCGTCACGGTTGGGGGGCGCGGAAATGGACGAGGCCCGAGAGCGCATGGCCGCGCTTCTGGGTGTCGAGGCTGACGAGGTCAGTTTCGGTCCGTCGACCACTCAAAACACTTATGTGCTGGCGCAGGCATTCCGCCAGTTTCTGCAACCGGGCGAAGCCATCATCGTGACCAACCAGGATCACGAGGCCAATTCCGGGCCGTGGCGGCGGTTGGCGGATGAGGGCATCGACGTTCGGGAGTGGACGGTTGATCCGGAGACCGGACATCTGGACACCGATGCGCTTGAAGCGCTGTTGGATGAAAACGTGCGGCTGGTCTGTTTCCCGCATTGTTCGAACGTGGTGGGTGAGATTAATCCAGTGCTGGAGATCACCGCGCTGTGTCACGCAGCAGGTGCCTTTGTTTGCGTAGATGGGGTCAGCTACGCGCCGCATGGTTTCGTCAATGTCGGGGATCTTGGGCCGGATATCTATCTGTTTTCGAGCTACAAGACCTATGGGCCGCATCAGGGTATCATGGTGATGCGGCGTGGGTTGGGGCAGTTGCTGCCGAACCAGGGACATTATTTCAACGCAGATGTGCTTTACAAGCGCTTCACGCCGGCGGGCCCGGATCATGCGCAGATCGCCGCCTGCGCCGGAATGGCGGATTACATGGAGGCGCTTGCTGCGCATCATGGGGTGTCTGCGCGCGGGGTGCATGATTTGATGCGCGCGCATGAAGTGACTTTGCTGCAGCCGCTGCTGGATGCGGTGAAGGATCGCAATTCGGTGCGGCTTCTCGGGCCCGCGGATGCTTCGGTGCGTGCGCCCACCGTGGCACTGGCGTTGAACCGTCCCGGTGAAGAGGTGGCCGCTGAATTGGCGCAGCACGAGGTGATGTGTGGCGGCGGCGATTTCTACGCCGTGCGGCCGCTCGAGGCGTTGGGTGTGGACATGGACAAAGGCGTGCTGAGGTTGAGTTTCGTGCATTACACCACAGAAGCAGAGGTCTCGAAGGCCATCGAGGCATTGGACGCGGTGCTTTAGGGGGCTCTGCCCCCGTCCGCCCTTGGCGGACTCCCCCGAGGTATTTTGGAAACAGAGAAGGTCTGTGGGGCGTTTGACCTTTGACGCGGCGCGGCTAGGTCGCGCGGAGGCAAAGTGGCAAGGGGCAGGATGATGACATCTCCGACATTGGTGTGGATCCGGCGCGATCTGCGATTGAGCGATCATGCGGCGTTGGCGGCCGCGGTGGAGCGCGGCGGGCCGGTCATTCCAGTGTTTCTGCGGGACGATCTGGTGGATGGGCTGGGTGCTGCTCCTAAATGGCGGCTTGGCTTGGGGGTTGGACATTTTGCCGAGGCTTTGGAGGCCAAAGGCAGCCGGTTGATCCTGCGTTCAGGCGATGCGCGCGCGGTCATTCCGGCGTTGGCGCAAGAGCTTGGGGCTGGCGCGGTCTACTGGCAGCGTGCCTACGATCCGGATTCGGTTGAGCGCGATACCGATGTAAAGGGGGCGCTGAAGGAGTCGGGTGTCGAGGCCAAGAGTTTTGCTGGACATCTGATGTTCGAGCCGTGGACTGTGGAGACCAAGCAGGGCGATTTTTACAAGGTCTACACACCGTTCTGGAAATCGGTGCAGGATCGGTCGGTTGACGCACCAATGGCTGCGCCGTCGTCTTTGCCTGCACCGGATGTTTGGCCCGAGAGTGAGGCGCTGAAAGACTGGGCACTTGGTGCTGCGATGAACCGCGGGGCCGATGTTGTGCGCCCCTTTGTGCAGCTTGGAGAGCAGGCGGCCCAATCCCGGCTTGGGGCCTTTGTGGCGTCCAAGGTGGCAGACTATGACCGGACGCGCGATTTGCCGGGCGTTGATGGGACATCCAACCTGTCCGAGAACCTGGCGCTGGGTGAGATCAGTCCGGCGCAGTGTTGGCACGCCGGACAGCGGGCGATGCAAGATGGCAAGGCGGGGGCAGAGACCTTTCTGAAAGAGTTGGTCTGGCGCGAGTTTGCCTATCACCTGATGTGGCACACGCCGCGCATCCTGACCGACAACTGGCGCGAGGAATGGGCCGCTTTCCCGTGGAACGAGGATGAGCGCAAGGCCGAAGTCAAGGCGTGGAAGCAGGGCCGGACGGGCATTCGCTTTGTCGACGCGGCGCTGCGTGAGATGTATGTCACGGGCCGGATGCACAACCGGGGTCGGATGATCGTGGCGAGTTACCTGACCAAGCACTTGATGTGCCATTGGAAAATCGGAATGCAGTGGTTTGAGGACTGTCTGATCGACTGGGATCCGGCGTCGAACGCGATGGGGTGGCAATGGTCCGCCGGTTCCGGCCCGGATGCAACGCCCTATTTCCGTGTGTTCAACCCGGTCACGCAGCTTGATAAATTTGACAAGGATCGCGACTATGTCAGCCGCTGGATCGCGGAAGAGTACAGCGCGCCGCATGACGATGCGCTGGCTTATTTCGCGGCGATCCCCCGTTCCTGGGCGATGTCGCCGCAGGATACGTATCCCGAGCCGATCGTTGCGCCGGACGAGGGCCGCAAGCGTGCGCTGTCGGCTTATGAGAACCGGGATTTTTAGACATGGTTCAGCGGTTTGGTGAAGATTTCCGCAAAATGAACAAAATCCGTGACTTAACGCAGATAAAATCTTGTCTTTGCCGGGGTTGGACTACCTAGGGTTAACACTTGCCTGCTCCGGCTGGCTGAGGCTAGTGTCATGTGACTTAGACGGCGGAAAATCTGCATGATCCTGACATCGACCGAAAATCAATCCAACTTGCCGCGCTATTTCGCTCAGGTCTTTGCGATGGCAGACCGGCTTCAAAAGGGTCGGATCGATTTCATTCTCCCGGATGGTCGCCATTTCCGCGCCGATGGCGCAGAGCCTGGGCCGGTGGCTGAGGTGCATGTGCACAACAATGATCTTTTTGCCCGGCTGATCCGCGATGGTGATCTGGGATTCAGCGATGCTTACCTGGAAGGGTGGTGGAGCACGCCGGATTTGCAGGCGTTCATGGATTTTGTGCATGGCGACAACAACGACGTCTATGACAGCTTTCCGGGCATGAAATTCGTTCGCTGGTACGAGCAATTGCGGTTCTGGATGCAGTCGAACTCCAAGCGGCAGGCGAAGAAGAACATCAGCTACCATTACGATCTTGGTAACGATTTCTACGCGCTCTGGCTGGATGATACGATGACCTATTCGTCGGCCCTGTTTGAGACTGGACAGGAGAGCACGGAAAAGGCGCAGATCGCAAAATACAAAAGCATGGTCGATCAAATGGGCGCGCAGCCTGGGGATCATGTGCTTGAGATCGGCTGCGGCTGGGGTGGGTTTGCCGAATACGCGGCCAAGGAGCGGGGCCTGAAAGTGACCGGTCTGACCATCAGCGAAGAGCAGTACAAGTATGCCGTTGACCGGATTGCAAAGGCGGGTTTGTCGGATCGTGTGACTTTCAAGCTGCAGGATTACCGCGACGAAACCGGCCAATATGATGGGATCGCGTCGATTGAAATGTTCGAAGCAGTCGGACAGAAATATTGGCCGACCTACTTCAGATCGGTGAAAAACTGCCTCAAACCGGGTAAGCATGCGACGCTGCAGATCATCACAGTAGAAGAAGCACGCTGGGAAATTTACAATCGCGGCGTTGATTTTATTCAGAAATATATCTTCCCCGGCGGGATGCTGCCCAGTCCAGGTGTGTTGCGGAAAGAGATCGAGTCAGCGGGTCTCAGCGTCGCGCGTTCGATCGAGTTTGGCGAGAGCTACAGTCAGACGCTTCGACGTTGGCACGAAACCTTCAATGAAAAATGGGATCAGGTGGCCGGATTGGGATTCGACGAAAGATTTCGCCGGATGTGGAATTTTTATCTGACCTCTTGCGCGGCAACCTTCCATAGCGGAAACTGCGATGTAACGCAGATAACCATCACGAGACCAAGTTAGATGCCCACCGCCGCCAAAGCCGTTGCCGCACTCTGTTTGGCTGCTTTGGGATATCTGGCGTCTGAGCTTGTGAAAACGCTTCTTCCTGCGAGTACGAATTTCGGTCTGTTTTCTGAATTCAATGCGGCGATCGGGGCCTTGGTGGGCTGGATCGTTGTCGGAAACCGCGCTGGGCGGGGCACGAAGGATGCACTTGCCAATGGTTTGACCGGTGTGGCGGCGTTGATCTTTTGGTGCTTGTTCGTCCAAGCCTGCCTTGAGATGTTCGATCTGTCGATGAAGCGCAGGTATGATGGTCCTGTTGAGGCGTTTTCAGCCATTTTCGAGATCGGCATTGAATACAGTACGCTGCTGGTGAACCCGATGATCATCTCGACGCTGCTGATCGGCGCCTTGCTGACCGGTTATTTCTCAGAATATGCAGCGCGGCGCTGGAAATAGATCGGTTTGGCGCGCCTGTTCTTCTACGGCACATTGTGCCACATCCCTTTGCTGGAAGCGGTTCTTGGAGAGGCGCCATCTGCGTTGATGTCGCGGTTGCAAAGCGCTGATTTGCCAGATCATCGTGTGTCTTGGGTCAAGGATGAGCCCTATCCGATGATCGAACAAGCGCCCGGATTTGTGGCGCATGGGATCTTGTTGGACGGCGTCACGGAAGATGAAGAAGAGCGCCTAAGATATTATGAAGGCGCGTTTTCCTACCATCTAAGTGAGATCACTGTTATCTCTGATGGAAAAGCTGTTGCAGCGCTTTGTTTTTATCCCATGTCCTCGGATCAGGTGCGTGGTGCCGACTGGATGCTGGACGATTGGGTTCGTGGTTGGGGCGAAATGGCCGTTGGTGCGGCGCGGGATGTGATGGCACGGCGCGCGCGTTATGATGCGGAAACTGCAGCAAACCTGCGACCATTTTTCATGGCGCGGCACTGGTCGCGGATGCTTGCGCGGCAGGGTGTTGGACCCTCCACGCAGCGGCATACGACACGCGATGGAGACGTCACGCTGCACCACAGGGCGGAAGGCTACAAAGGATTTTTTGAACTGGCTGAGTTTCAGTTTGATCATCGGCGTTTTGATGGGACACGTAGCCCACGCATCACACGCGAGGCCTTCCTGGCCTTCGATGCGGCGCTGGTGCTGCCTTATGATCCGGCGAGCGATCAAGTTCTCCTGATCGAGCAACTGCGTTTTGGTCCGCTTTGGCGAGACGATCCGCAGCCTTGGGTGTTCGAGCCCATCGCTGGTCTTGTTGATGCCGGAGAGGACCCGGAAGACACGGCACGGCGAGAGGCGATGGAGGAGAGCGGGCTGCGGCTCGGTGCGTTGGAGCCTATGGTGCAGGTCTATGCATCCCCAGGGTACTCGACAGAGTTTTTCCATTGTTTTCTTGGTGTTGTCGACCTTTCTGAATTTTGTGCTTCACGCAATGGCCTGGCATCTGAGCACGAAGATATCCGCAGTCATGTCATGCCGTTCGATCAGGCGATGGCATTGGTTCAAAGTGGTGAGATCAATACCGGGCCTCTGATCATGATGCTTTACTGGCTTGCCGCTGAGCGCAGTAGATTGCGCGCCTCTGCTTGAGTTCCTGTTTCAGCAAGCCTACACCCAAACAAACCTAATTTTACGGGGGCACCATGCGTTTTTCCGGTGAACTGGCCGAGGCTGTCGGCAACACGCCATTGATCAAGCTGCGCAAGGCGAGCGAACTGACCGGCTGTACCATTCTGGGCAAAGCTGAATTCCTGAACCCCGGTCAGTCGGTCAAGGATCGCGCTGCGTTGTTCATCATCAAGGACGCCATTGCCAAAGGTCTACTGACGCCGGGCGGTACGATTGTTGAGGGCACCGCGGGCAACACCGGCATCGGGCTGGCGCTTGTTGGTGCGTCAATGGGCTTTAAGACGGTAATCGTGATCCCCGAGACCCAGAGCCAGGAAAAGAAAGACATGCTGCGGCTTGCCGGAGCAGAATTGGTCGAAGTTCCGGCGGCACCTTACAAGAACCCGAACAATTATGTCCGTTATTCCGGGCGTCTGGCCGAAGAGATGGCGCGGCGGAGCAACGAAGGGGTGATTTGGGCCAATCAGTTTGACAATGTGTCCAATCGCCAGGCGCATATCGAGACAACTGGGCCGGAGATCTGGGAGCAGACCGACGGTAAAATCGATGGCTTTATCTGCGCCGTTGGATCGGGTGGCACTCTGGCTGGGGTGGCTGAGGTGTTGCAGCCAAAGGGGGTCAAGATCGGTTTGGCTGACCCGATGGGCTCGGCGCTTTACTCTTACTACACCAGCGGAGAGTTCAAGCCTGAGGGTGGGTCGATCACTGAAGGGATCGGGCAGGGGCGAGTGACCGCCAATCTCGAAGGCCTCAAACCTGACGTGGCCTACCAGATCCCAGATGCCGAGGCTCTGCCAATCGTGTTTGATCTCTTGGCCGAAGAAGGTCTCTGCCTCGGGGGGTCTTCCGGAATCAACGTGGCCGGTGCCATCCGTCTCGCAAATGATTTGGGACCGGGTCATACCATCGTGACGATCCTGTGTGATTACGGCACGCGCTATCAGTCCAAACTGTTCAACCCCCAGTTTCTGCGAGAAAAGGACTTGCCGGTGCCAGCGTGGATGGACGGAGAGCAGGGCGACATCCCTACGGTCTTTGAGGACGTCTGATGCGCCTGCTCGCAGCGCTTCGGGCGGCGACGCTTCTTGCTTTGCTGGCTGCGTCGTCGCTTTGGGCGCAAACCGAACAGATGGATTTCTCGGCATGGGAGCAATTGGCCTCCCGTGCGGAAACCGCCGTGGAAACACGCGATGTGTCGACCGATGCGCTCGAAGACCTGCGCGCCGACCTGTCCGATTATCGCGAAAGATTGCTTGGCGTTGAAAGCGAGCGCGACCCGCGCCTCGCAACGCTGCAGGCGCAGCTTGAGGCCTTGGGCGCGGCTCCGGAAGATGGCTCTGAGCCTGAGGAGATTGCGCAGCGCAGACAAGAGTTGCAACGTCAGATCAGTCAGCTTCAAGCACCGCTCTTGCGGGCAGAAGAGGCGTATAGTCGCGCCGACGGACTGATTGCCGCCATTGACGAGATCATTCGGTCTCGTGAAACCGAGCGCCTGTTGCAGCGCAATCCGGGGCTGCTTGATCCAAGGCTCTGGGCCCCTGCAATCAGCAGCTTTTTTGAGCCGTTCCAGCGAGTAGCGAGCGAAATACGCGCCAATTGGTCCAACGAGGTGCGGCGACAGACCCTTCTGGATCAGCTGCCGGTGATCTTGCTCCTGATCGTGTTGGCAGGCCTTTTGGTGTTCCGCGCGCCAAAGCTTGTGGACCGACTGGGTGTCTGGTTGCGGTCAAAGACACGTCGTGGAACCGGCTTCTGGAGCAGTCTTTTATCGCTGTTGAGGCTGACGCTACCGACCGGGGGATTGCTGCTGTTCGTTCTGGCCCTCAGCATGAGCGGCCTTCTTGGATCACGGGGCTCGACGATTGTATTCGTTCTGCCGGTCATGTTGTTTGTCGTGCTGCTGGCGCGATGGTTGGCCGCCGAGACGTTTTCCAGCGACGACGAGATCAGCACGATCTCACTGACTCAGGAGCGACGCACCGAAGCACGTTACTACGTCAATTCGCTCTCATGGTTGCTCGCTTTTAACACGCTGTTCGCCTACCTGAGCGAAATCGGTGAATGGGCCATTGAAACGCGCGCCATTCTTGGCTTCGTCATTCATTTGCTTTGTGGATTGATTCTGTTCCGACTTGGACAGATCCTGCGCCAGGCCGGGCCGTTGACTGACGACGCCGAGCATGACGAGGACGGTGCACAATTGCTGTCCTTTCCATCGCGGCTGGCCCGTATGGCGGGGCAGGCGGCGATGCTGGTCGGTTTGGTTGGTCCGATCCTGTCGCTGGTCGGGTACGTCAATATTGCAGATGCACTGATCTTCCCGACCATTCTGACGCTTGGCTTGTTTGCTGGTCTGTTGTTGCTACAGCGCTTGACGCGTGACCTGTATCATCTGGTGACTGGTGCGCCGCTCGATGAGGCGCGCAGTCTGCTTCCCGTTCTCTCTGGCAGCATTTTGATGCTCATATCACTGCCGGTGCTGGCATTGATCTGGGGTGCCCGGGTGGCAGATCTGACCGAGATTTGGGCGCGGTTTCAGGCTGGTTTCTCTTTTGGTGAAACGCGGATTTCGCCAACCGACTTCCTGATGTTCGCCATCGTCTTCGCGATTGGCTTTGTCGTGACCCGATTGCTGCAAAGCGGCTTGCGCGGTTCGGTCCTGCCGAAAACCCGTATCGACAAGGGTGGTCAGACCGCCATCGTATCTGGGACAGGCTATCTGGGTATTTTTCTGTCGGCCATTGTTGCCATTACCTCAGCCGGAATTGATCTCACCGCGCTGGCCGTCGTTGCCGGTGCTCTGTCGGTCGGTATCGGTTTTGGCCTGCAGAACATCGTGCAGAACTTTGTCTCCGGGATCATTCTGCTGATCGAACGGCCGATCTCGGAAGGGGACTGGATCGAGGTCAATGGCCAGCACGGCACCGTCAAGGATATCTCGGTACGCTCGACGCGGATCGAAACCTTTGATCGGACCGAAGTCATCGTGCCCAATGCCGATCTGGTGTCGAATTCGGTGACAAACTACACGCGCGGGAACGTCCTTGGGCGGCTTGTGGTGGACGTGGGGGTTGCCTACGGAACCGACACGCGCAAGGTCGAAGACATTCTTTACAAGATCGCCCGTAATCACGACATGGTTCTGATGAACCCCGAACCATTTGTGCATTTCAAAGGCTTTGGCGCGGATTCCCTCGATTTTGACGTGCGGGTGATCTTGCGGGATGTGACGCAGATCCTGGTCGTACGCACAGAGATCAATCATCAGATCGCCGAAGCATTCAAACGCGAAGGCATCGAGATTCCCTTTGCGCAGCGCGATATCTGGTTGCGCAACCCTGAAACACTATCTGCAGGTCTGGGCAACAAGACCGATGCAGATCAGACCTCAGACCCCAAGGAGCCATCATCGTGACCGAGCCGTCCGAACCGCTTTACCGCACCGATGCCTATGCCCGCGAGAGCGCGGGGCGGGTGCTGTCTCACACGGAAGAAGGCGGCGTTGTTCTGGATACATCGCTGTTCTATCCCACAGGCGGAGGACAGCCCGGCGACAGCGGGTGGATTGATTGGGATGGCACAACACTGGCGATTGCAACAACTGTCAAAGGCCGCGCCGGAGAGAGTGTTCTGGTTCCGGCAGAACCCACTCGGCTTCCTCCGGTCGGCGCGCATGTGGTGCAGCGGCTGGATTGGGAGCGGCGTCACAAGCACATGCGCGTCCATACCGCGCTGCATTTGCTTTCCGTGGTCATCCCCTTGCCGGTCACCGGGGGAGCTATCGGTGCAGCACGGGGGCGGCTTGATTTCATGATGCCGGAACCGCCGGACAACCGGGATGCGCTGGAAGATGCGTTGAACGCGCTGATTGACCGGGATCTCGTGGTCAGCGAAAGCTGGATCACCGATGCCGAGTTGGATGCAAACCCGTCGCTGGTCAAAACCATGTCGGTGCATCCCCCGCGCGGCAGCGGTCGCGTGCGTCTCGTGCGTATTGGTGATCAAGACGAGCAGGTCGATCTGCAGCCCTGTGGCGGCACACATGTGGCCCGCACGGGCGAAATCGGCCGGATCGTGTTCGGCAAGATCGAGAACAAGGGTAAGCAAAACCGCCGAGTGAACATCGCGCTTGAAGCATGACCCGCCGCGCGGTGTTTCTGAGTGTCGGCGGCTTTGTCGGACTCATCGGGATCGTCCTGCTGGTGGCTCCGGGCAGCTATTTTCAACTCTATGCGACTGACTACTCAACCGGTATGGATCTCCCGGCCCGACGCTTTGCCCCGGCCGTTCTGGCCCTTGGTGCTCTTCTGATCAGCGCAAGCGCGGTGGAGCCTGGCCCGTTTTTGGAACGGCTGTGCCTGATCAGCGCAGGCGCGTTTCTGGGTGTCGCGATCACCGGCATACACGCCTGGAGCACCGGCATCGCTCGTCCGGCCATTCTGGGGGCTGCCGCTGTCGAACTGGTGGTTGCGATAGTTTTTGTCTGGCTGTGGGCGCGCAGCCGCAGTGATTGATGGAAAGTTGTCACCAAACGCAAGAAACGCCCTTGCATCCCCCCAACGGTTTCTTCTAAACACCGCCTCGGACAGGTGGCCGAGTGGTCGAAGGCGCGCGCCTGGAAAGTGCGTAGGCGGGAGACCGTCTCGAGGGTTCGAATCCCTTCCTGTCCGCCATAAATCTTTAAGTAAGCTGATCGATTTCTGGATTGTTTACAGTAGCTTATATTTAAATTTGAGCTCTTGGCGACGTGCTCGACCATTGAAATATTTAGATTCTGCTACACATCTTGCTACACAATGGGCGGATGTGGAGGGGTACAATGCAGCTTGTGATGCGGGGGAAGACTTGGCACTTGCGGCGGCGAGTACCGGCTCGATTTGCCTCGGTGGAGCCGCGACGAGAGGTCTGGGTATCGCTCAAGACCGACTCGCGCCAGCAGGCCACGAAGAAGGCCCCCGCGGTCTGGGATAGCCTCGTCGCAGGCTGGGAGGCGCAGCTGGCGGGTCGATCTGAAGATGGGGCTGTGCGGCTTGAGACGGCACGGGCTATCGCTGCCAGCCATGGGCTGACTTACAAACCCGCCCGCGACCTAGAGGAACTGCCGCTAGAAGAGCTGCTCGCTCGGGTGGAGGTGCTGCAGCGCCGGGACGGCACGATAAACGCCGTCGCGGCCCCTGCGGTTCTGGGAACAGTGGAGATACCCTCCATGACCGTTTCTGAGGCGCTGGCCGAGTATTGGGCGCTGACGCCTGACCGGGTCCGGGGCAAGAGCGCCGACCAGAAGCGCCGCTGGGAGAACCCCCGGAAAAAGGCGGTCCGGAACTTTATCGACGTGGTCGGGGACCGCCCCGTGGCGGCGCTGACGCGGGCCAATTTCCTCGATTTCCGGTCCTGGTGGCTGGAGCGGATTGCGGAGGAGAACCTGACGCCCAACTCGGCGAACAAGGACCTTATCCATCTCGCGGATGTTCTGCGGTCCGTGGATGAGTTGAAAGGGCTCGATCTTGACCTGCCTCTGCACAAGCTGACACTGAAGGAAGGCGACAAGGCGGAGCGGGTTCCCTTTTCGGACAGCTGGGTCCAGGAGAAGCTGCTTGCCGATGGGGCTCTCGCCGGCATGAATGACGAGGCCCGCGCGATCCTGGTCGGGATGATCAACACAGGCTACCGCCCGTCTGAGGCGACCGGTCTGACGGCGGACCGCATCCGGCTCGACCATGAGGTGCCGCACTTGGTGATCGCCGCGGACCCGACACGCCAGATCAAGAACCGCACCTCCAGGCGCGAGATCCCGCTGACCGGTATCAGCCTTGAGGTTTTTCGGGCCTTTCCAGCGGGCTTCCCCCGCTATCGCGAAAAGCCAGCCTCCCTGTCCGGGACGGTGAACAGCTATCTCCGCGAGAACGGGCTGATGGAGAGCGACAGGCACGTGATGTACAGCCTGCGGCACAGTTTCGAGGATCGGATGCTGCGGGGCCGTATCGATGAGCGCATCAGGCGCGAGTTAATGGGCCATGCCCTCGGTCGACAGAAATACGGCCAGGGCGGTGGTCTGTCCTTCAAGGCCGGGGAGCTGGCCCGGATCGCGATCGAGGGTGCGTTTCCCTGAGGAAGGCCCGGGCGCGGTCGAGGGCGGCGCGGCGGGTGTCGAGCTTGTCGCGTTCGGCCTCGAGGCGGAGGAAGATCGGCAGATAGGTTTCGTCGTGCTCGAGTAGTTCGGCCACCACGCACAGGGCGTTCTCAATGCGCTCATTGAGGGATCTCCGTCCGTGCGGCTGACTGCCTCCCGGCGGGTCCGGTTGGGCGGTGGCGGTGTTGGTAAAGCGGAGCGTGGCCCCTTTTCGCCGGGCGGTTCCGGACGAAAGGTCATCCGGCACGGCAGGTGTGCTGCCGCGCCGTCCTGTGTTGGCATGCCTTTCCCGGTCGCGTGCCATGGGCCGCGGTCTCCCCTGCGGTGCCGGGACTCCGGCACCGTGCTCCGATTTGATCAACCTTCTGCGGGGTGCCCCGCGTCTCTTAAGGTTATGTAGACTCGGAATTTTGGTTTGGGGGATTTTGTCGGTACACGGATGCTATCGTGGGTTGGGATTTTGTGGATAACTGCAGCCGGAAGCAGTGCTGCCTTGACCTGACCGGTGTGTGGCGGCCGCAACCGATGGGGCTGGAAGGCTCATCATCTCGCATTGGTTTGACCAGTTCCACGGCAAGAATGTATCGTTGCTAGGTAAGACCTCTGCATATTGATGTGGGATTCCCATGATTTACTGGATTTGGTAATATTTTGGGAGATTTCTGGGGGGTTTTGATGGACCTTTTTTTGCGTGAAGTGACGGAACGGATTGGTAGGGATGATGCCTTGGCCAAGATTGATGCGCTGATGAATTGGCCGTCGTTTTCGCCCATTCTCAAGCGTGGTCTTGGGCGCTTGTCTTATGGATTTCACAGGCTTCCGAGGTATTGGAAGCCACTGCACGCCACGCCATTTATGGCGTGCAGTGGCGGCGGTTGGATCGTAAGGCGCTTGGTCTTTTCAAGGACCGTTTCAGAGTTTGATCGACCGCCGTCTTCCCCTTGGGCCTGAACGGATACGCGTGTTTCAGTCACGCATGACAAGCATAGGACGTGGAGAAGATGGCAGAACATACCATCGGCGTGGATATTTCCAAATCCCATTTGGATGTGTTTGACGCGGAACGCCGCGAAGCGAAGCGTTTTGAGAATTCCATCAGCGGATTTCGAGCCTTTGAAAAATGGCTTGGCAAACTGGAAATCGCCCGAGTGGTGTATGAGCCGACAGGTCCGTATCATCGCAATTTTGAAGAGCGGTTTTGCGACAAGCTTCCCCTGATCAAGGTCAACCCGCTGCAGGCGCGTCGGTTTGTTGAAGCGTGTGGAACGCGCGCCAAGACTGATGCGCTGGATGCACGGGGCCTAGCCCGCATGGGCATCGCCCTCGACTTGCAACCAGACACCCCGGTTGCAAAAACAACGCGTATTCTCAAAGACCTGCAGGTGGCGCGAACGGCTCTGATCAAGGAGCGCACGCGCTTGAACAACCGCGCACATGTCCTGACGCACGCAGTCTTGAAGCGTCAAACGAAAGCGCGTCTGGCATTGGTGGAAAAGCAGATCGCTGAGCTCGACAAGGAAATCGATACATTCATTGATACTGACAAAGCCATCGCGCGCCGCCGCCAGATCGTCACGTCGATCCCTGGCCTGGGTAGCGTCGCCAGCGCTGCAATCCTGACCTATCTGCCAGAGATCGGGACATTGGACCGTCGCCAGGTTGGCAGCCTCGCTGGCGTGGTGCCTTACAACCGCGATTCAGGGCAGTGGAAAGGCAAGTCATTCATCAGCGGAGGACGCAAACCCCTACGTGATGCCCTATACATGCCGGCGTTGGTTGCCATGCGCTACAACCCGGATCTGAAGGCCAAATACGAAGACCTGCGAGCCGCAGGAAAACCCGCAAAAGTCGCCATCGTCGCTATCATGCGAAAGCTCATCGAAACCGCAAACGCCCTGGTCAAAGCAGACCGCGTCTGGGTTCCAAAAAACACTTGATTAAGACGGA
>QCWH01000020.1:0-44194 GCA_003149565.1 Marivita sp. XM-24bin2
AGATAGGATGACGGGTTCTCCAGCAGCATCCGACGCCCGAGCATGGATTGCACCTCGTCAATGTGATCGGCCACGCGGGTCAGCGTGTTTGACGTATAGGGCAGGGGCAGAAGGTCGTTCAGGAAGTGGCTGTCGTGGGTCGACCACGCCAGATGTTCGGAAAAGCTCGCCGGGTTGAGCCAGTCACACAGATGCTTCAACCGCGCGAGGTGATCGGGGTCCAACCGGCCTTCGCCGCCGATAGAGAGGCCGACACCATGTACGGAAATCGGGAAGCGCTCGGCCAGAACGCGAAGCTGTGCGAGGGGGCGTCCGCCATCCCCCATGTAATTCTCGGCATGTACTTCGAGCCAGCCGACGGGGGCGGGATTGTCCAGAATGTCCGAAAAGTGCTGCGGCTTGTAACCGACACCGGGGAGGTTGGGCAGGTGAGGGAAAGCGTGCGTGGCGTCAGGCATATCGGGTCTCGCGGATGGTAAGCCGGGCAAATGCCCGGCATACGCTTTGAGGGATCGTTTTGTCGGATCAGCCCTGCGGCAGGTCACGCTCCAGCGCTTCGAGGGAGCCCATGCGTGCGGTGCCGTCTGCCATTGCGGGCAGTTCGATCTCGCTGCAGGTGCCAGCGTCAACCAGCGTCCATGCGTTACCCTGATAGTCCACGGTCGAGCTGCCGGCGCAGGTTGTGCCCGGACCTGCTGCACAGTCGTTCTTGCCGGCGAGCGACACGCCGAAACACTTTTCCTTGGCTTGCGCCGTGGCCGTGGTGGTGTGCGCGGCAAGGCTTGCTGCAACTGCGCCTACGATTGCGACGGTCTTGAGAGTTTTCGACATGAGATGGTCCTTTTGGTTACCTAACGTGTTGAACTGGGTCGGCGTGGCGTGAGCAACGTCGATGACCCAACTTTGACGTGTGGCAGGCTAACGCGCTATTCACGGCGGTGTGTTTCACGCGGGCGTGACGTGGGGTGAGGTGAATTTAACAGAAATTTCTTTCGTTTTCAGTGAAATAAAAAAGGCCCCGTAACAAAACGGGGCCTTTTTTAAAATTTCCAGCGCTGGAATGTTACAGAAGATCGGGTGGCGTTGCTTCTTTTCCGAGGTTGCTCACGACCTCCGCCAGAGATGTTACAGAGGTCTGTTTCTCTCCAAGGCGGCGCACGGTAACGGTGCGTTCTTCGACCTCGCGATGGCCGATGGCAAGGATGACCGGCACCTTGCCGACCGAGTGTTCGCGAACCTTGTAGTTGATCTTCTCGTTGCGGGTGTCGGCTTCGGCGCGGACGCCCGCCTTTTGCAACTCGGCTACAACCTCGTGCACATAGTCATCCGCCTCGGACACAATGGAGGCGACAACCACCTGACGCGGAGCCAACCAGAACGGGAGCTTGCCGGAATGTTCCTCGATCAGAATGCCGATGAAGCGTTCGAACGATCCAAGGGTCGCCCGGTGCAGCATGACCGGACGGTGCTTGGCCCCGTCCTGACCGATATAGGTGGCATCCAGCCGTTCCGGCAGCACGAAATCCACCTGGTGGGTGCCGCATTGCCAGTCCCGGCCAATTGCATCGGTCAGAACGAACTCCAGTTTCGGCCCGTAGAACGCCCCTTCGCCGGGGTTCAGCTCGAACTCGCAACCTGCGGCAAGCGTGGCGTTCTTGAGGGCGGCTTCGGCTTTGTCCCAGACCTCGTCCGATCCGGCGCGGGTGTCCGGACGGTCGGAGAACTTGACCTTGAAGCTTTCGAAGCCGAGGTCGCGATAGATTTTGCTGAGAAAGTCGATAAAGCGTTTTGTTTCAACTTCGATCTGGTCCTCTCTACAGAAAATATGCCCGTCATCCTGGGTGAATCCGCGCACGCGCATGATGCCGTGCAGGGCCCCGGAGGGCTCATATCTATTGCACGACCCGAATTCGGCCATACGCAACGGAAGATCACGGTAAGATTTTAACCCCTGGTTAAAAATCTGGACGTGACAGGGACAGTTCATCGGCTTCAGCGCGTTGACCGCCTTTTCGCGGGCGTGGTCTTCGTCAACTTCGACGATGAACATATGCTCCTGATATTTGTCCCAGTGGCCCGACGCCTCCCACAGCTTGCGGTCCACGACCTGCGGGGTGTTCACCTCGACATAGCCGCCGCGCTGTTGCTGGCGACGCATGTAGTCCTGCAGGGTGGTGTAAATGCGCCAGCCGTTCGGATGCCAGAAGATCTGACCCGGCGCTTCTTCCTGCATGTGGAACAGGTCCATTTCGCGGCCCAGCTTGCGGTGATCGCGCTTTTCGGCCTCTTCGAGGAAGGTCAGATACTTTTTCAGGTCATCTCGGTTCTTGAACGCCACGCCATAGATGCGCTGCAGCATCGGGCGGGTGTTGTCGCCAAGGAAATAGGCGGCCGAGACGTTCATCAGTTTGAACGCGTCTGCAGGCACCTGACCGGTGTGCTGGAGGTGCGGGCCGCGGCAGAGGTCCATCCATTCGCCATGCCAATACATGCGAATGTCCTCGCCCTCGGGGATCTTGTCGAGGATCTCGACCTTATAGGGCTCACCATTGTCGGTGTAGTACTGGCGCACCTGATCGCGGGTCCACAGCTCGGTGCGGACCGCATCGCGGGCGTTGATGATCTCTTTCATCCGCTTTTCGATCGCGCCGAGGTCTTCCGGGGTGAAGGGCTCGGCGCGATCGAAATCGTAGAACCAGCCGTTGTCGCGGACCGGACCGATGGTGACTTTGACGTCGGGCCAGATCTCTTGCACGGCGCGCGCCATGATATGTGCAAGGTCATGGCGGATCAGTTCGAGCGCCGGTTCATCGTCCTGCATGGTGTTGATGGCGATGGAGCTGTCGGTGGTGATCGGCCATTGCAGATCCCAATGCGCCCCGTTCACGGTGGCGGAGATGGCTTTTTTCGACAGCGATTTGGAAATGCTCTCGGCCACTTCGGCAGGGGTCACACCTGCATCGAAATCGCGCGCATTGCCATCGGGAAAGGTCAGGGAAATCTGGCTCATTGGCCCAGCTCCTCGTCAGTTTGGCGCCCACGGAACGCCCGGTTGCGGGTTATGTATCGTGCGCGGCTTTTGGCAGGGGGGGCGCGGCGCGTCAAGACGGGGCGTGTCGGAAACGACCACGTGAGTCGGGTGTTTTGGCGAGAGGTGCGAAAGATTCTTGCGCGGTATACCAATGTATTATTAGAAAGTGTTTATAAACAATGTGTTAATCTTTTCTTTCCCTATGGACGAAAGCGACGCAATTGCTATGTATAGCGACATTCCACTATCGGAAACTTTTGGCGTCACGCGACACGGGAGAGCAGATAATGCCCGGCTACAACAAGACTTTCGAACTGTCCGTCGAAGACATGGAACTGATCGAGGACGCGCTGCGAACCACGAAGCGCTCTCTGAATTCCGAAGTTCTGAGCCAGGATGCGGACCCGCTGCACCCTTGCGAGAACACCCGCGCTGTTGATGCTTCAATGAAGCGGATCAACGATCTGCTGGGACGTTTGCATAACCAGAAGAACTTTTACCGCCCCAAGAGCGGTGCTTATATCGGCGGCTGAGGGGAAGGTGCGTGCGAGCACGCACCCTACGCCTTTTCAGAACCGGGCGGTAAAAACCGCGTAAGCCATGATCAGGCAAGATGCCCTGCCGATCAGGAATTGCATGGGCCGGAACGGCATCCGGGCAATGCCCGAGATCATGTCAGCCGTGTGGAGTACGCGAACCCAGAAGAATAAGATGGCGGTTCAGATGCGCCCCGTTGCACCCAGTGCGCGCGGTGAACCAAAGCCGGGAACTGGTCGAGCGGGGGGCGGAAGACCGGGTCCGTCCCGGCAACCGCGTGTTTGTTCACGCCAACTATGTTGGAAATCCAGAGGCTCGCGGCGAGGGTCATCAGGCAGGTGAGGACGCCCAGTTCAGTGGGGAAGGTTTCCATCATGCGGCCCCCTTCATCGCTTTGCCCGTCTCAAGATAGGACTTGAGCGATGCCGCCAGGCGCGCCCAGCCTTCGGCAAAGCCTTCCTGACCCGGGGCTATGTCGTAATGTTCGATTGTCAGCTTGCAGGTCTCGCCTTGCTCTTCGATCAGGTAGACCATGTGGGACGCAGGTGCCTTTGGTCCCATGAACAGAGGCTCGAACGTCATGGCAATGCGGGTCTTGGGGTCCATTTCGGTGGTGATCTGCCGCAGCATCGGATCGCCATCGGGTTTGACGAACTCGGTCACGGTGTCGGGGTGCGCGTCGCCGCGCACCTCGTTGCACATGAAGTGATAGGCGGCCATCTGGTCGGCCTTGGTCAGCGCATCCCAGAGCGCATCCTGCGAGCAGCGGATGAATGTCTGCATCATGAAATCGGGTTTTCCCATTTTGGTCTCTCTCTCCAATCGGGTTTTCAAATCGCTCATCATCTGCGCCTGGGGCCTCAGGAAGGGCGCGACCCATCGGTCGAGCATCTCCTGCAACGGAAGCGCGTTCAGGTAGTGGTATTTGAAACGCCCCTGTTTGCGCGGGATGACGAGATGGGCGTCTTCGAGAACCTTGAGGTGCTTCATCACGCCGAACCGGCTCATATCGAGCTGCTCTTCCAGTTCGCTGAGTGACTGCCCGTCCTTGCGCCGCAGACTGTCAAGCAGCGCGCGGCGGGCGGGGTCATTGAGGGCTTTGAAGATCATATCCATGTTTGCGACTATAGGTGATTCTTTAGTCACGTGACAACTTAGTAACGTAATTTCGATGTTTTTTTCGGTAACTGTTTGAAAGTGATGTCTGAATTTTACAATCTCAGGGAACTTTTCTGCACCGCGCGCGTTTGCCAGCGATGTTTAACTACCGAAAGACCTGCCCATGACAGACCCCGTCACCGATGCCTACGAAGAGATCACGGGGGCCGATGAGACGGTCGAGACGCGGGAAGCGCGCAACGGATTGCGCCACATGGTCAGCCTGTCGATGACCAAAGTGGCGGATGGTTTGATTGACCCTAAACTGGTTCTGAGCTGGCTCGCCGGAGCTTTGGGTGCTCCTGCGGCGTTGACCGGGCTTCTGGTGCCGATCCGAGAAGCCGGGGCACTTTTGCCGCAGATCGTGTTTGCGGGTTGGGTACAATCCTTGCGGCACCGCAAATGGGCCTGGGTGCTTGGATCGGCCGGACAGGGGATCGCGGCGTTGATCATCGTGTTCATTGCGCTGACGATGGAGGGCCTGGCTGCTGGTGTCGCGCTTTGTGCTGCTTTGGCGGTGCTGGCACTGGCGCGGGCAGCCTGTTCGGTGAGCTACAAAGACATTTTGGGAAAAACGGTCCAGAAAACCCGCCGGGGCGCGGTGACGGGTGTGGCGGGCTCGGTGGCCTCGGTCGCGGTGATCGTTTTTGCCGGCCTGCTGCTGTCGGGCCTGTTGCGCGACGTGATGCCTGTGGTTGTGGCGATCACGTTGGCTGCGTCGCTTTGGGGCGCCGCGGCGTTTTTGTTCTCCTTCTTGGAAGAAGAGGCGTCTGGCGACACCGACGGACTATCGGTCGATTTCACGCCGCTCAAGGAAGATCGCCAGTTTCGGCTTTTCATTGCCGTGCGTGGCTTGCTGACGGTCACCGCTCTGGCGCCGCCGTACTTCGTTCTGCTTGGGGATGGGCAATCGGCTTTGCAGAGCTTGGGTGCGTTGCTTTTGGCCTCGTCGGCGGCGGCCTTTGCCGGGTCATATCTGTGGGGCCGTCTTTCGGACAAGTCCTCGCGCAAAGTGTTGTTCTTGTCAGGCATGCTGGCCGCCGGATTTGCGACGCTCGCGGTGCTTGCAGAGCTGAGCGGCTGGGCTGGAACGGCTTGGGTTGTGCCGGTGATTCTTTTCTTTTTCATGCTGTCCTATCAGGGCGTGAGGTCAGCCCGGTCCGTCTATCTGGTGGATATGTCCCCTGAGGATGCGCGGTCGTCCTACGCGGCCTTGGCGAATACGGCGATTGGTGTGCTGCTCTTGATCACAGGCGCGTTTGGCGGGCTTCTGGCACTTGCGGGGCCTGTTGCGTCGCTCATCGGGTTTGCCGCCTTGTCCTTGGCGGGTGGACTGCTGGCGCTGCGGCTCGATGAGGTGGAAAAGGGCTGATCTTGCCGGTCGCCTCTTGGGTTCTGCCGCGCTTTGCGTAAAGTCGCGGCAGAGCGAACCGGAGGCAGGCATGACAGAAATCAACCATATCGACGGACCGAACGGGCATCGACTGGCCTATGCCAAGACCGAGGGCGAGGGGCCGGTGATTGTCTTTCTGTCGGGCTACAAGTCCGACATGGAGGGCACCAAGGCGGTGCATCTGGAATCCTGGGCCAAGCTAACCGGCCGCGCTTTCCTGCGGTTTGACTATTCCGGGCATGGCGTTTCGGGCGGGGTATTCGAGGAGGGCTGCATCGGCGACTGGGCGCGCGATGCGCAGGCGGTGATCGAGGCCACCTGTGAGGGGCCGCTTGTGCTGGTCGGCTCGTCGATGGGTGGCTGGATCGCGTCGCTGATGACGCAGCGGTTGCAGCATGTGGTGGGCTTTGTCGGCATCGCCGCTGCGCCAGATTTCACCGAGGACGGGTTCTGGGCCGGGTTCACCGAAGAGCAGCGGCAGCAGATCATGCAGGACGGGCAAGTTTCACTGCCATCCGATTATGGCGACCCCTACATCGTCACCCGCCGCCTGATCGAAGACGGGCGCGAGAACCTTGTCCTGCGGTCTCCGCTGCATATGCCGTTTCCGGTGCGGCTGGTGCAAGGGACCGAGGACACAGCGGTGAGCCGCGAAACGGCGCTGCGGTTGCTTGATCATATCGACAGTCCGGATTTGCGACTGACGCTGGTCAAAGGCACCGACCACCGGTTCTCCGAACCCCAGAACCTGCGTCATATCGAGGACGCAATACGCGAAGTTTTGGCGTGAGATGTCGCGTGTAATGTAGCCGTTTTGACAGGAAAGGATTGATATGGACCAGAGGATCTCGCTGATCACCCTGGGTGTTCGCGATATGGACAACATAGCGGCGTTTTATGAGGCGCTGGGCTGGCAGCGTGTCGACACGCAGGATGGCGTTATTGCCTTTGACCTGCTGGGTCAGACGTTGGGGCTTTATCCGCTCGACAAGCTGGCCGAGGATATCGGAATTGACGTGTCGCAGTTGGGGCGCGGAACCATGACGCTGGGCTACAATTCTCGGGACAGGGATGGCGTGGATGCGATCCTTGCGCGTGTGCCCGAGGCCGGCGGCACCGTTCTGAAACCGCCTCTAGAGGTATTCTGGGGCGGCTATCACGGGTATTTCAGTGATCCGGAAGGCCATATCTGGGAAGTTGCGCATAACCCGTTTTCGCCCCTGCGCGAGAGCGATGGCGCGTTCCGCTGGGCCGGGTATTGAAACGTCCCAAAAGCATGTGGAGCCTTGAGACGCTGGGCCGGGTTCGGTTGTCAAAGCATTTCTACATGCGGGATTTTCTTTACTCGGAGATCGGGAATTTTCATCAGATCCAGAACATTCCCGATACCCCTGACCTCGCCATCGAAAGAGGGCGCGCGCTTTGCGAGAGACTGCTTGATCCTTTGCAGGAGACATTCGGTCGGATCGCGGTGCGGTCGGGTTTCCGGTCGGCGGCGCTCAATCGGTTCGGCAACGAGAACGGGCTGAATTGCGCGCGTAATGACTCTCCGCTGGAATGTCACATCTGGGACCTGCCGGATGTCGAGGTTGCGGGGGCAAGCATCGTGATCCCGTGGTTTGCGGATCAATACGATCAGGGGCGGGACTGGCGAGATCTGGCGTGGTGGATGTATGACCATCTGCCCTTTGCCGAGGCGTGGTTCTTTCCCAAGCTCTGTGCGTTCAACCTGTCTTGGCGGCCCAAATCCGCGCGGCGGATCGACAGCTATATCGCGCCGAGAGGGACGCTTGTGCGTGCGGGGCAGTCCCCGCTTGAGTCATCTGAACAGCGCGCTGCGCGATACTCGGATTTTCCTCCGTTTCGCGGTTTGATCTATCCATGAGCCTTTAGGACGCAGATTTCTGGCCCGCTGTTAACCAAATTGAAGTCGAATCCATGGACGCCTGACAAAGTATTGCCGCACGCTACTGACGAAACGTCATGTCGCCGATTGTCCGAGAGGTTCTCGTGAAAGGATTTGATCCAAGCTTCGATAACTGCCCGGATTATATTTTCGGAGTGACACGGGCGCTGTTGGAAGGGCGCGACCTTTGCGCTGCCATGCAGACATATTATCATCCCGACGTCATTCGACGCATGCCCGGTGGCATCCTCTTTGGTGTCCACGCAGAGGCGGCAATGGTGATAGAACGTCTGGCGCAGTTCCCTGACTGCACACCACTGGGCGAAGATGTTCTGTGGTCCGGGGCACCGGAAGTTGGGTTTCTGGCGTCGCTTCGGTCTTTGACACAGGCCACACATCTTGGCGATGGACCGTTTGGTCCGGCGAGCGGGAGGCGCATCAGGTATCGGGAAATCTCGGAGTGCTATGCCAAGGCGAACCGGATCAGCGATGTCTGGAGCGTGACTGACACCGGTGGAATTTTACGGCAGTTGGGAATTGATCCCAAGGCTTGGGCGCAGGAGCGGCTGGCGCATCTTGACCCCGAGACACAGCCTTTCCGTCCGGCGATTGACGCACAGGGGCCGTATACGGGGCGGGGCAATGACAACCAATGGGGGCAGGCATTCGCAGAGCTTCTGAGCCGGGTGATGTCCGGCGGGTTTTCCGTCATCCCGGATCAGTATGACCGCGCGGCGCAGGCGGACTATCCGGGGGGCCACACGGTGCATGGCACCGAGGGTGTTGAGGCGTTTTGGCTTGGGTTGCGGGCAGCCTTTCCATCGGCTGACTTCGAGGTGCACCACCAGATCGGGATGGATGAACCAAACATGCCGCCACGGGCTGCTCTGCGCTGGTCGTTGACCGGGCGACATGACGGGTGGGGGGCGTTCGGGGCTCCCACCGGGGCAGAGGTGCATGTCATGGGTCTCTCGCATGCAGAGTTCGGCCCGCGCGGTCTGCGCCGGGAGTGGACTCTCTGTGATGAAACCGCAATCTGGTTGCAGATTCTGGCGCATCAGGGCTGATCTGGTCGATGGCTGATCCGGGTCTATTATTGCCTCAGGCTCAACAGAAAACAGAGGCGGCAATGGCACCTGAAACACTGACGCTGCGTCCGGCCAAGCCCTCAGATACGGACGCTTTGAACAGGCTTTTCGGACAGAGCTACCCGGTCTTGCTCAAGCCCGACTACGCGCCGTCGGTTCTGGTCACAGCAGTGCCATTGATGTCGAAAGCGCAGCCCGCGCTGAATCGCGTCGGGGACGTTCTTTGTGGTCTGTGACGGGGCAGCGATCGTCGGGGCTGGTGGCTGGACGATGCAGGCGCCGGGCGGCAGGCCGGGCACACGTGGTGTGGGGCATATCCGCCATGTCGTGACCGACCACCGCCGCACCCGAGAAGGTATCGGGCGACGATTGATGGAGCATATCATTCTGCATGCCCATGCCTGCGGGATGATGCAGCTCCACTGTCAGAGCACCCTTACTGCTGTGCCGTTTTACGAAAGCATGGGATTCGTGGCGCAGAGCCAAATCGACGTCGAGTTACGCCCCGGGATCCATTTTCCGGCCGTTTTCATGCAGCGGCATCTGGCGTAGTACGGGGGGCATGGGCTTTGGTGCAGCACGGTCGGTGACCCGGGCAGAAAAGGGCCGCGACCCTTGGCAGGATCGCGGCCCGTGTCCGTAAAACACCTGATGATTGCGGACTGGTGCTTTTAGGCGAGCTCCATCTCGTCCTCATCTTCCTCGTCCTCATCTGAGGCGTCGGCGATGCCATCATCCTCGGGCTCTGGCGGCAGTGCAAAGCTTGCCATCAGTTCTGCTCCGCTGGCCGCATCATATTCGTCCAACGCGTCGCCCTCGACCGCTTCGTCGTAGGCTGCAATCATGTCTTCGGCACTAGTGAACCCACCTTCAGGGGCATCAATACTGAATAGCTCGACGATTTCCTCTTGTGGCACATTTTCATAGTCAAGCACTGGGTTGCCGTTTTCGTCCAATACTGGAGTGACTTCGAAAATCCCGATGCTATCTACGTCGGAAACTGACACACCCTGTTCGGGTGCTACAACGTCTTCGAAGTAGTTTGCATAGTCCGCGAAACTTCCGTCAGAACCATCAGGAAGACTTTCTTGTTCAACATACTCTGCGAAGCCGCCTTCGCCGGTACTCGGGTCAGCCTCCCCAAAAAACGCGACCTTGTTGAACTCCGGATCTTCTTCGGAAACGCCTTTGATCGAACCGCTTTCAGTAGTCGTCGAGGTGGCGCGAACTCCGAAGATGTCGATCTCGTCGAGACTTTCAATGTCGAGTTCAACTTCGAGCGTCTGACCTTCCGTTATGTAGGACTCTTTTATTTCGCCATTCTCATCTAAAGGCCCAAGACCAGGATCGCTCACCCATTCGGCGTCGTCCCACTGTACCGTTTCGTCGCCCAACCGTGAGCCCGCTCCGTTCATGTTCAATGGACCGCGTAGGCTTTCGCTCTCGCCGGAGTAGTCGTCATCGCCGAAATAGACAGCGTTCACGTCCATTGCGCCTTCGAGCATTTCAATGCGCGCGGAAAAGTTGCCATTCTCGTCTTCGGAGAATGTCACCTCATAGGCGAGGCCCTCTTCTTCATAGGTGAATGTCTTTGGCATGAAGTATTCCTTCTTTGGATCAGATTTGCGCGACCAGCCAGAGGTCCGGCTAGAATCGGCCAATGCGTCCCCACGTCACAAAGCCGCCATATTCTGAGCACCTCTCGGCCACAAAATGAAGGGCTTTTCGCGGGATAACCCGGAAACAGACCGTTTCTAACAAATGGGTAAACGGCTCTGAGGCGCGCGATCTTAGCTCTAAAGTATATTTTTTCTCCAAAGTGGGTCCCGATTTGTCCGAAAGAGCCGTGTCCGGCACTTTCGCAACCCCGTGGTGCCCTTTTGTTTACAGCGGATTCCCGCTTGGCTTGACGTGGGTCATGGCGGTGCTCGCGCAATTGGTGTGCACTGGTTTCAATCAATGGAGGGGCGCATGCTGACAATCACGAAACCCGAGACAAATCGCGTGGATATCGATCTGTCAGGCCGGATCTCATCAGAGGAAATGGCCACGGGGCTCGATGATCTTCTGGAGATGTCGCAGGATGTGAACAAGGGTATTATGCTCTACACGATCACCTCGTTTCCGTTTCCGGATCTGGGGGCCATCGCGGTCGAGATGGCGCGCTTGCCCAAGCTGTTTGGCCTCTTGGGGCGCTTTGACCGCTGTGCCGTTCTGAGCGATGCAGCGTGGTTGCGCACCGCGGCCGAAGTCGAGGGCGCGTTGATCCCCGACTTTGACATCAAGTCGTTTGATCTGGACGAACGGGACACGGCAGAGGCCTGGTTGAAAAGCGGCATGGCCTGAGCGCTGGGCTTTTTCGAAAGGGCGCTCTACCTCTTGTGACAGACGTTCGCAAAGGAGATAGCCATGAAAATTCACCGCGCCGGAGACCGCCCCTCGCAATCTCCCAGTCCTGATTATTTCACTGGGACCGTTCGGATGGACCCGGTCGTGTCGGGCGATGACGAGTCCGCCGTCAAGATCCTTATGGTGACCTTCGAACCGGGCGCACGGACCGCGTGGCACACGCACCCGGCCGGGCAGTCTTTGCACATCCTGTCGGGCCTGGGTCTGGCCGCGACCGAAGGCCAGCCGGTGCAGGTGCTGCGCCCAGGGGATACGGTGTGGTTCGCACCGGGTGAACGGCACTGGCATGGTGCGTCCCCCGACTGCGCGATGACCCATCTGGCGGTGCAGACGGCTGTCGACGGAAAGACGGCGGATTGGCAAGAGCATGTGTCGGACGAAGATTACAACGGTCCGCGCGCGGTGTGACGTCTTGCATGCTCAGGCGCATTGAGGGCGGATATGTAAGCGGTAGCCGGAAATCAGGCGTCGCAATAGGATAAGCATGTAAGGCACCTGGTGCGCGGATGTGCGGCAAAAGTCAGCTTCAAGCCGATTTTGTTGAAAAACTCGGCCTCTTGGCGCGCACGGTCAAACCAGCGAGAATATCCTCTCGCAGAACTCCCTTGTCGCAAACGTCATTTTCTGACGCGGTACTGCTGAGAACAGTGTTCCAAGAACTTCAGACAATTTTGGTCTGTTGGAGTGTTTCAACACAATCCGCCCATAATATCGAGTGCTGCAGATCGCGTGAATTTCGGCATTTAAGACAAGTATGACATCGAAATAGAGTTTTGATGTTATTTTGAGTTAACCTTGCGCGTACTGGCAATATTTCTCTCGCCGCCTAGGGAGGCCGAATGTCCGATGAATTGCTTTATTTAACCGCGACTGAGGCCTTGTCGCGATTTGCCGACAAGTCTTTGTCTCCAGTTGAGCTTTTAGAGGCCCAAATCACCCGCGCTGAAGCGACGGCCGATACCATCAACGCATTTGCCCACACGCATTTCGACGAAGCACATGCTTTGGCGGTGCAATCCGAAGCGCGATGGGTAAAGGGCGCCCCTGCCGGGTGCCTTGACGGTCTGCCGGTCGCCATCAAGGACGAAACACAAATCGCTGGCAAACCGTCGACCTGCGGTTCCCTTATATTGAAGGACCATATGGCTGATGCAACATCGCCGGTGAATGAACGAATTCTGAATGAGGGTGCGATTGCGCACGCCTTCACCACGACACCTGAATTCTGCTGCGCGACGGTCACCTGGTCACGACTATGGGGTGTGACGCGCAATCCATGGAACACGGAGAAAACACCGGGCGGATCGTCTGGAGGTTCGGCTGCTGCACTGGCTTCGGGGGCATGTTCGCTGGCCACAGGCACGGATATCGGTGGCTCAATACGGATTCCGGCATCCTGCTTTGGGCTTGTGGGGTACAAACCGCCCTATGGACGCAACCCACAGACGCCACCTTTCAACCTGGACCCATACAATCATACCGGCCCTCTCGCGAGATCGGTCGCTGATGCGGCGCTTTTGCAGAACGTCATGTGCGGACCGCATCCGAAAGACATTGCAACGCTTTATCCCAAGCTAACCCTGCCGACGCATTATCCTGACATCCGAGGCTGGAAAATCGCTTTATCGATGGATCTGGGTAGTTTTGAAGTTGATGAGGAGGTGCGACGCAACACACTGACTGCGGCGCAAGTGTTTCGTGATTTGGGCGCAACGGTCGAAGAGGTCGATATCGGATGGGGACCTGAACTGCTCTATGGCGCAATCGCTTACCTACGACATCTTTTTGGGGTGTCCCTCTCCGCCGAGTTGCAGGAACATGCAGATCAGATGACCACATATTGCCGTGATTTCGCGGAGCGTTCGCAATCGTCCGGCCCTCGTGACTATCTGAACAGTCTCGAAATTGCCGGACAGGCCTACCTAAAGCTGGGCCCCTTGCTAAGGGAATTTGATTGTCTCATATGCCCGACAACAGCCGTCCCTGCGCTCGATGCGACGTTTGACCCGTCTACAGATCGCGTCGGTATCAACGGGACGGAAGTGGATTCTCTTCTTGGATGGGCAATGACGGCACCATTCAACATGTTGAGCAGATGTCCGGTCATATCTCTGCCCTCGGGATTTGCGAAGAACGGTGTTCCTACCGGATTGCAAATTGTTGGTCCGGCCTACCGTGATGAGATAGCCTTTCAGGCTGCGACGGCTTTTGAATGTGCGGTTGGGGGGTGGTACCGTTGCGCAGGGACTCGACCTAAATTTTAACAAACGAAATGATCAGCAATTCAGACTTACCGTCATAGCGCCGTAAAAACGATTTGGTCATGGATGAACTCGTGTTTTCCACCCACGCGGTCAGTCACCGCGGTCCTTTCAAAAGTTGGCTGTCGAGCGATCGCGCCAGTTCAAACGTTTCCGTTAAAAGTACTGAAATCCGCGAACTATATAAGCGGTGTCTGCGCCTCACACGTGTTTAGCTTGAAGGCGTGAAGTTCCAGGGAAACAGCTCGTCAATCCTGCTGGCTGGGTGACCGGCGGCGATGGCTTCGAGTGTCGCCTTCAGGTAGGCGAAGGGCTCCACGCCTTTGTTCTTCGCGGTGGCGATCAGGGAGGAGATGCGGGCCTAGGTGCGACCGCCTTCGTCGTGCCCTGCGAAGAACGAATTCTTTCTTCCAACGGCAATAGGACTGATTGACCGCCCACATGTATTGTTATCCAGCATCGAGATGCCCGTCGTTGAGATAACCGCGCGCTTTCGGGACATGGCTCAGGGCGTAGCGGATCGCCTCGGCCAGCTTGGTTTTACCGGAGATTTTGCGCAGCTGCGCTTGCAGCTAAAGCTCTAACTCATCAAAGACCGGCTTGGCGTTGACCTGCCGCGGGGTGACACGCTCTTGCGGAGATTTGCCCCGCGCGTCCTTCTCCACCGCGTAAAGCTTTGCAATCTGTTTGGTCGCCTGTTGGGCAATGGGGAGCCGGTGCGCTCAACCTCATCGACAAATTTGCGGCGCACATGGACCATGCAGGCCTGTTCGTCAGCTTTACCTTTGCCGAACAGGCCGTTGAACCCGGCAAAGCCGTCGGCATGGATTGTGCCAGTATACTTCGCGAGATGGTTGGCGGGGTGCTCCCCTTTTCGATCAGCGCTGAATTGATACCAAGCGCATGGTGGCGCTGCTCCGCACCATGGACGTTCGTCCCGGACATAACTCAAGAGCCTGGCAGTTTTTGTCTTTGTGGTGTTGGCGCGCTCCTGCAGTTTGACAGGGGTATCGTCCGCAAACAGAGCTGGGCCCGCCCGGACCAGCTTGCCGATATGCTCTGCCAGAGGTTCCAGCAGGGCCGTTGTGCGCCCGACCCAGTCACTCAGCGTGGAGCGGTGCAGATCAACCCCTTCGCGGGCGTAGATCTTGGACTGCCGCCCAAGCGGCAGGTGATCGCAATATTTGCTGACCAGCATGTGCGACACAAGGCCAGGACCTGGGCGCCCACGTTCGATCAGGCGCGACGGCAACTGAGCCTGTGCGAAGGCTTCACAGCAGGTGCAGGCCATGCGGGGGCGGATGAACCGACGCACCAGGAAGTGGCCAGGAATGTAGTCCAGCTCTTGGGTGATGTCCTCGCCAACCTGGCGCAGAGTGCCGCCACAACCTTCACATGTGTCACCGGGTGACAGCACCTCATCCTGCCGATCCAAATGGTCGGGCAGCAGCTTCCGGCTGTGTTGGCGCTTGTTGGGTGGGGCCTCTTCATCATCAGGTGACTGCCCGGTGAGTTGATCTTCTGCGGCACGCGCGATCTCATCGTCTTCCAACAGATCGAGGGCCAGTTGGTCCATACCCTCTGACTTCGCGCCAAAGCGCGCTTTGCGATGGCCGTGCAGTCCGGCCTTAAGCTTCTCGTTTTGGTAGGTCAGAGATTGGATAGGCCGGAGCATTTGCTCGCTGACAGAGCCCAGCTCGTCAGGGTCTTCGGGCAGGGATTTGAAGGCGTCCAGCATGGTGCAATCCATACCAGTTTGCCCCACTTCAGGGAGTGCTAAACAGCCCCAAAGCCCATGTTTTGTTGGAGATTATCTCTATCCGGCGACAAGCGGTCGCCAGGTCTTCTGCAGTGTCCGCCATTTGATCCCTTCGCGCAGCATCGGTATCTGCGACGGGCTTAGGCTGACTTTGCCTTCCTTGGCCGCAGGCCAGACAAACCGGCCCCGATCCAGGCGTTTTGTAAACAGGCAGCCCCCCTGAGAATCCCACCAAATGATCTTCAAAAGATCACCTTGGCGATCCCGAAAGACGAACATGTGCCCGGAATACGGGTCCTCGGCCAAAACCTGTTCAGCCTGTGTTGCCGGCGTGTTGAAACCGCGCCGCATGTCCGTGCCGCCCGCAGCCAGCCACACGCCCGTGTTGCTCGGCACCGGAATCATTGCGCCACCGCCGCGACCATCGCCACGATCGCCGACAGCGCGCTGGCACCCTCCACCAATATCCGCCGACCATCCAACAACGTGATGTCCACACGCTGCGCGGTGACGGAACCTGTCGACGGGGTGGGCAAAACGGGTGCTCCAGAGCCAAACTCCAAGCCCGCAAGCTCGACTGGAAGAAAGGTCGCCCCTTCAGGCACCGATGAATCCGCAGCCTGATCCTCTGATGCAAACCGAGCATGGCGGAGCTATTTGTAGATCAGGTTGGTGTTCATCGCGTATCGCCGCGCAACCTGCGCAACCTGCGCAACCGAGACACCGGAAACCCGCGCCAGCGCGCAGATCGACAGCTTCTCATCGTCTGAACAGACCCGCTTCTTCTGGCCTTTCTTGCCCGCCATCGCTCACCTCGAGATGTTCACTATCGATGGTGGACATTTAGCAGGTGCTCCATCACCACGTCAGAGCGGGGACATCGGACGGATACGCATTGACGCCATCGTGACGCAAAGGACATAACAACTGGGTGGGTTAAGTCTCGGCGACAATGCCAGGTCAGTTTTCAGTGACAATCAACATTTGTCGGGCGCTCCTTCCAAAAAATCATTCGCCAGCGTCAGCTGGGCAATCTGTGCATGCAGGGATTTGACATCAATCTTTGGTGCCTTCGAGGCCTTGGGGTTGTCACGAAAGGCATCCGTCACGCCATCAAGGAGCTGATCCTTCCTATGCTTGATCTGGTTTGGATGCACATCGAACTGTGTCGCCAGCTCTCTCATTGTTTCGCCGCCCTTCAAAGCCGGCAACGCGACTTGTGCCTTAAATGCAGGGCTGTGGTTCCGTCTTGGTCGTCTTGTCATCTTCGCTCCTTCGTCCCGGCACGCTGCCGGATCAGGAGCGGAAAATCCACCTAACTCACCTTTTCAGATTTTTCGAGCCACCTCTCAGGGTCTCCCATGTCGAAAGACAATTTCACATTTCGAGCCCGGCTTTCCGGCTTTCGATTGCCGAAATCAATGTGAAACCTAAGCTGCGAAAGGGCTCTGGGGCCATGAAGCTTGCATTGCCCATGACCGATGGGACTGTGTGCGCATCCCCGATATCCATAATCAAGTCTGCCAGATGAAAACCCAGCATCGTCCCTTTGGCTATGCCACTCCCATTGCACCCACCCGATGCATAAAGCCCGTCATCAAGTTTGCCCCAGCAGGGGGAACCGTTCATCGTAAGCGCTGTGGCGCCTGACCAGACATATTCGAAGTCGACATGGGAAAGGTTCGGCCAACGACGCGCAAATCGGTCATGAAGTTTCGCGGCAGCCTCGGAATGCTCAATACCCTTCTCATGCGCGTAAAGAGACCGGACCATGATCCTGTCTTGTCCGATCCGTCTGGATGTCGTGCCAAGGCGGTGCGGAGGCAGAAGACCCCAGGCCGGGGACCCGCCCAAATTTGATTGCTCTGAAGGTGTAAGAGGATTCGTGATTGCAGCATACGTGTAAATCGTCGCCATTCGCGATTTTAGAAAGCCGAGTTTGGGGATAAAACCGTTGTTGGCTAATATAACCGTGTGCGCCCTGACCAGACCTGCGGGGGTGTGCAAAATCCATTTGTTCTGCTGGCGTTCAAGTCGCTGAACAGGTGTGCTTTCGTAGAGCGTCAACTGGCTTGGCAACGCATCTGCCAATCCACGAACAAGGGCCGCAGGCTGTAGCAGGTATGTGTCTTTGATATAAAGTCCAAAGCGATAGTAGCCGGTCCCGGCCCGATCAAGGATGTCCTCGCGCGACAGGGCCTCGTGCTGGATCCCATTGATGCGTGCGACTTCGAGCACATTTCGAAGTGCGGCTTCGCCTGCTTGGGTTGCAGCGGCCCTGATCGCACCGGGCTTTTCTAGCTCGCATTGAATACCATGCCCGGCCACAAGACCTATCAGCCAATCCAGCGCCGCGCGCATCAACACGGTCTGCCGCATGGCAGCCACCGCACTCTCTGCGGTGGCATTGCGTGGTAACACTTCGGAACTTGTAAATCCTGAATTACGACCGGAGGAGCCTTCACCTACCTCGCTGGCCTCAAAGATCGCAATACTCGCTTGGTCGTCCAGCTCGTGCAATCGGCGGGCAGCAGCAAGGCCAGTAAAACCCGCGCCGATCACGGCGAAATCCACTGATATATCCTGCTCCAAAGACGGCCTCGCCTTACGCTTGGGCAACATATCGTTCCATCCGCAGATGGCATCATAGCTGGGGTAGGTTTGCTTAGGCATTGCAGCTCTGTACAAAAGATCGCGTGTAGTCGACCGTCATCATTCATTTCGGCCAATGTTGAAAGCTCTATCCAACGCTTCGATGGGATGCTCGGGCCGGCGGCCGGTGAAGCGGGCGGATTGGCAGCGGCAGGAAAATCCAGACGCCACTGGTGTTCGGCTGATGTTTTGCAAAGGTTCACGCCAGGACAGGTCGAAGATTTCTTGTGATAATTCCCGGTGTTCCGTTTCGTGCCCGAACATCCCTGCCATCCCGCAGCAGCCAACCGTCTCGGTGATTAAATCCAAATTGCAGGTGGCGAATACCCCTTGCCAAAGAGCGGTGTGACCTGGGTCGCCCGACGCCTGGGTGCAGTGTGGCATCAGCGCCATCGCAGACCTGTTTTCTGCATGCGGCAGCTTATCGTGATGAATACTCAGGAACTCTTCGAGCGATAGGATTTCGATACAATGCTTGACCAGAGGCCATTCCTGTCTCAACGCCATCAGAACGGCAGGTTCTATGACGACAAGAGGTGCTCCAGTTTTTGCTAGTGCCTTTAGATGAGGCAGAGTCCGGTCGCAAACCTGTCCATATGCGTCAAGGAAACCGCGCACCTGCAAGGCTTTGCCCATCGCGACCGGTGGTGTCGCATGAACACTGAACCCCATGCGTTTTAAGATGCGGGCTGCGGCAATCAATGGACCTGTGTCGAAGAGTCCAAGGAAGCTGTCGATGACAAGAATGGCCGATTTTTCAGGCGGTGCCGTCAGTTTGGGGCGGTCTATCTGGATGATGTTGGCCCCGGCCTGTTGTAAGGCGCGTTCGACCGGCAGAGTGGCGAACTTGGGCAAATTACAAAATCCAAACTGACGGGTGGGCGCTACGGATAGCATAGCGTTGGCCACGCGCGGCATGTGGCGAGCCGCCAGTGTCAGGGGCTCCATCCAGCGCACCAGATGATCACGTCTTGGACGAGGCACTGTCGCATAATGTCGATGAAGAAATTCCGCCTTCATAGTGGGAATATCAACGCGCACAGGACAAAGCGACGTGCAGGATTTGCATGACAAACAGGTGTCCAAGCTTTCGGCCAATGCCAAAGCGGCCGTTTTCGTGGATAAACCGGTCTTGTCGATGGCCCGTTGCTGTAGCCAGTCGCGGATCAGTGCAGCCCGTCCTTTGGGGGATTGGACGCGGTCACCGGTCGCTTTGTATGACGGGCACATGGTGCGAACCGGGGACCAGTCAAAACACGCGCCATTCCCATTACATGCTATCGCTTGGCTGAAATCCTGTCGCGCGTCTTTTTCGATCTCGGCATCGGCTGCGCCTCGAAACGGTACGGTGTCGATCCGCAGCAATGGCGTGCTGGTCGCAAGTGACTGGACCAATTTGTCCGGATTTAAAAGGTTCTCGGGATCGCAAATCGTTTTGATCTGGCGCATCAGTTTATACAGCGCTGGGCCAACCCGATTTTCCAGGTATTCGCCGCGCACGCCCTTACCATGTTCGCCCCAAATCAGCCCGCCATGACGCTTTGCAAGTGCCGCTACCGCGTCGGAAATCGGTCGGATGCGTTCACGGTCTGTCGGTTCCAACATGTCGAGCATCGGACGGACATGCACGCAGCCGACATCAGCATGCCCGAACATCCCGTAGTCGAGCCCATGATCGTCAAGAAGCGCGCGGAATTCAGAGACGAAGTCTTCCAGCCGTTCCGGTGGTACAGCTGCGTCCTCGACAAAGGCTGTACCGCGTCGAGGTCCATCTCCGGATGCAAGCAAACCCACGGCCTCGCTACGCAATGCTGCCATTCCCGCCATTTCGACCGGATCATGCGTTCCCGATAAGCCCATGCTACGAATTTTGGATGTGTTTGCTGCAATTTCGAGCGCCGCGATCTTTGCCGCGACGTCATCCCGGGTATCTCCAGAAACTTCGGCAAAGAGCAGACCGCCGGAATCAGCTAGATCGCCTAGCATCGGCAGCACTGAATTCCAAACGGGGGCTGCGCGTCCGAGTTCTATCACTTTGCCATCAAGGAATTCGATCGCGTCCGGGTCTGCCGCCAAAAGGTCCGGCACCGCCCTCAACGCCGTGTCACAATCCGCGTATCCTATCACCACTGCTCCGCGGTGGTGCGGGATGCGGGACAGACGAAGGGTAAGCTGGCCGATCAGCGCCAGCGTGCCCTCTGATCCGGCCAATAAGCGCGTCAAAGATAGGCCGCCATCCTGATGTCGTACCTGGTCGAGATTATATCCAGTCAACCCGCGATTCATTTTGGGAAACACGCGGGTGATGTCATCTAGATAGCTAGGTAATGTATCGCGGAGGAACTTTGTGAGGTTTCCAAGAACGCTGTCTTCCTTGGCGATTTTCTCAACCTCGTACCTGTCAAGATCGCGCAGTTTATCCTGTGTGCCGTCGGGCCAGATCACGTTTGCGGAAACCACATGATCCGACGTTCGACCAAAGCGGCGTGACCCCTTGCCGGACGCGTCAGTGGACACCATCCCGCCCAGTGTTGCGCGGGTCGCTGAGGACACCGAAGGCCCGAACATCCAACCGAAGGGGCGCAGAGCGGCATTCAACTGATCCAGAATAACGCCCGGCTCAACCACTGCAATCCCGGCTTCTGCGTCGATATCGACAATTCGGTTCATATGCCGTGAGCAATCCATAGCCACGGAATTGGTCAGCGACTGTCCGTTCGTGCCGGTTCCACCGCCACGAGCGGTGATCGCTACTCCATGCTGTGCGGCCTGTGTCATCGCCACTGCCATTGACGTCATGTCGTGGGGTTCAAGAACAGCATGCGGCAGGCGCTGATAGATGCTGTTGTCGGTAGAAAGAACGATACGCGCAGCCCGTTCGGTCTGGACCCCACCGTTCCATTCCATTGCGTCCAAAGCAGCAATGAAGGAAGCGATGGCAGGCTCCTCCAACGTGAGGCGCGCATACTGATCGACGGCGCGGTGTCGTGCGTTCATTTTGGATCTTTGTCGGGTGCGCGCCCTGGCCAGAACCGTATTCCCGGACGGGCGCGACCGCCGCCCAACGCCGCGACAGTGCCATCCGCCCGCCAGCACGCGGCCCCTTCCAGCATGCCGTCCGGGTGAAAGGCGATGGCGTTCATGCCGCCGCCAACATGAGGCATGCGTCTAACCTTGTGACCAAGGGATCCGAGCGCGTCTTCAATGGGGGCAAGCGTTTTCTCGATTTCGAGCTCGTATCCTTCTGTCCAGATGCGAGGGGCCTCGATCGCGTGTTGAAGGCTCATACCGTGGTCAATCAAGTTGACGATGGCCTGCAGTGCCGATGGAAAGATCCGCAGTCCGCCGGGTAGTCCAATAGCAAATGCCAACGTGTTGTCTTTCAGCACGATCATCGGTGCCATGGATGTTGGCACCCTTTTGCCTGGAGCGACCGATAAGGCGCGACCAGGATGCGGATCGAAATTCATCATGTAGTTGTTAGGAATGATGCCGGTCCCTGGCACCATGAAACGCGCACCAAAGATCCCATTGATGGTGTGGGTCGCTGACACGACATTGCCATTTGCGTCGGCGACCGTGACATGCGTGGTGTCATGGCTTTCGTAGCCACTGGCAACCAGAGTCGGCTTTGCAACATTCCGTAAGCGGCTTTGACAGTCGGCGGAATATGCTTTGGAAATCAGCTTTTCGACCGGAACATCTATGAAATCTGGATCACCGCTCGCGGCGCGGCGATCTTCAAAACCTATGCGGATGACCTCGGCCATGAGGTGAAGGCCCTCGGCTGTTCCAAAGCCCAAGCCGGCCACATCGTGCGGTTCGAGAATGTTCAACATCTGGGCGATATGCACACCCGAAGAGGCAGGCGGCGGCGGACCCACTATCTCGTACCCGCGATAAGTGCCTGTCACCGCATTACGCATCTTCACCTGATAGGTGCGCAGATCGTCCAAGGTCAGCCAACCAGCATCTTCCGCGCCGGTCGCGATGCGGTTTGCTAGCGCTGCGCCTAGGCTGCCGCCATGCAATGCGGCCGCACCGTGGGTTTCGATCTGGCGCAGGGCATCGGCGAATTCGCTTTGGACAAGACGCGCACCCGCAGCAAGGGGCGTTCCGCCGGGCATCAATACATCGGCTATGACGGAATCCCGAGAGAGATCTTCCGCAGCCTCGCTAATTGCGCCTGATAGATACGGCGTAATGGCAAACCCGCGTTCGGCCAGTTTGATTGCCGGGGCGATCACGTCGGAAAACAGCAAGACACCGTGATCGGCCTGCATCTTGCACCATGCAGCAAGGTTGCCGGGAACGGCAACGGCGCTTGCCCCCAATGCAGACCGACGTCCGACCGTTTCCATGTGGTTCGGCGGTTCGTCGGACACGGGATCGTAGATTTCGGGGTGGGTGTTTGCCGGGGCCTGTGCCATTCCGTCGAACACTAGGTGTTGACCATCGGCCAAACGCACATGGGCCAAGCCGCCGCCCGCTATGCCAACCATCATGGGCTCGACAACGCAAAGCGCCAGCAATGACGCGACAGCGGCATCAATCGCGTTTCCGCCAGCCGCGAGGATTTCGTACCCGGCGGCCGATCCAAGTGGGTGATTGGTAACCACCATGCCGCCACGCCCCAAAGCAGGCGTTTTTTCACAATCAAAGGGAAGGGCTGTCATGGAGCGTGTACCTCGCGCGCGACTCCTAAATCATGGTGCCTGATTAGTTCGAGCTTGGCCAAATAAGAAAATTCTTGCTCGCAACAAATGTTTTGAATTGGACGCTGGACGTTTCCACAGGTTCCACTGGAACCAGCAAAAGACCGTCCACCAACAAGGGATATAGCATTATGTCGTCGCCCATTCAGAGCGTTGTCAGTTTGGCTGGGGATGCGTTGTGAAGGATGAAGCCGCACAAGTGGAGCCGACATTTTCTTGGCGGGTTGGGGTGGACTCGGGGGGGACTTTTACGGATGTCTGTCTGTTTGATGCCTCAAGTGGCGACATATCGGTTTGGAAAGTCGCATCGACGCCGGATGATCCATCTCGCGGTATCGCAGTGGGTGTTGACGAGGCGTTAGAGACGCATGGAGTCGCTGCAAGGGATCGGTCTGCCGCAGTCGCCTATCTTGGTCATGGCACGACGGTCGCAACCAATGCGCTTATCACAGGGGCAGGAGCCCGCGTCGGGCTGATCACAACTGCTGGGTTTCGCGATCTGCTCGAGATTGGCCGACAGAAACGCCCTGATCTTTATGATCTGTCCCTTGCCAAACCCAAAACACTGGTTCCCCGAGAATTGCGCTTTGAAGTGAGCGAACGCTTGCTGCACACAGGGGATGTTGCGATTGCGTTGGACGAGGACGCGGTGCGAACAGCCGCACGGCAGATGCGGGATGAGGGAGTTGCAGCCGTTGCGATATGCTTTCTCTATGCATTCCTCAACCCTGATCACGAACGCATCGCCAAGCGCATTGTGGCTGAAGAAATGCCGGATGCCTTCCTTTGCGCCAGTCACGACATTGCGCCGGAATTCCGGGAGTTTGAACGATTGTCGACCGTGACGGTCAACGCCTATCTCGGCCCAATAATGCATCGCTACATCAGTCGCCTCAGCCCTCGGTTTACCGATATGGGCGTTTTGGTGCCGCCGCATTTGACCCAGTCCAACGGCGGCGTTGTTCGGTTTGAAGCGGCCGCTCAAACCCCCGTTCGCGCAGTTTTATCAGGTCCGTCGACCGGTGTTGTTGCGGCGCGGGCGATTGGAACTCGGGCCGGGGTTGAGGACATCATCACTTTTGACATGGGCGGCACATCGTCTGACGTCGCTTTGATGGCAGGTGGAGATGTGACGCAGACCAACGAGAGCACAGTGCACGGGTATCCCATCAAGGCACCGATGCTGGATATTCACACGGTGGGCGCAGGTGGTGGATCCATTGCGTCGATCGACTCTGGCGGGCTGCTTAAGGTCGGGCCTGAAAGCGCCGGCGCTGATCCGGGACCGGTATGTTATGGTCTAGGCGCAAACCAACCGACCGTGACGGATGCCAATATCGTTCTCCAGATACTGAACCCAAGCCATTTGCTGGATGGGCGTATGAAAGTGCGTCGCGACCTTGCTGTTGATGCGATTGCCAAGATTGCGGCAAAGCTTGGCTTGGGGGTGGAGGAAACCGCGCAGGGCATCCTGTCTGTGGTGACGGCCAATATGGCCAAGGCCATTCGCGTGATTTCGGTCCAACGCGGCCACGATCCGCGCGGCTATGCTTTGATGGCATTTGGCGGGGCCGGGCCGTTGCATGCAGTGCGACTTGCTCAGGAACTAGGAATGGAGCGTGTCATCGTACCACGCAATCCGGGTATCTTGTGCGCAATGGGTCTTTTGCTTACAGACCTGCGCGCAGATTTTTCCAGCACCTTTCTCGTTTCGCTGGAAGCCGGGTCACTTTCCCAAATCTCGACCACCATGTCCGAGGTCGAAATACAAGCCGAAGCCTGGTTCGAGGAGGAAGCGATACCGGCAGAGCATCGTCGAACAGCGCGTCGCATCGACATGCGTTACGAAGGCCAAAACCATGAATTGCCGATACCGGTTCCGGACGGCTGCTTGGACGCAGCCATGCTTGAAGGTCTCAAGGAGGCATTCGCCGAAGCGCATACTCGGATGTATGGGTTTGCAGTTGAGGGCGAGCGGATCAACTGCGTCACATTCCGCGTCGAAGCGACCGGGGTCGTTCAAAAGGCCGACCTTTCCGAAGCCGAGCTTGGTCCAGAAGACGCTGCTATCGCCAAGACAGGAACGCGGGACGTGTGGTATCCTGAAACCGGCACATTCACGCAAACCGAGCTTTATGCGCGAGACAAACTGCGGCCAGGCATGGTTTTTAACGGTCCCGCTATCGTTGAACAAATGGACACCACCACATTGATCCCGCCGAAAGTGACTGTGCGGATCGACCGGTTGGACAACCTTATTCTGGAGCTTGCATCATGAGCGCCGATCTTGATCCCATCACCGTCGAGGTGATCGGTGCCGCGCTGTCGTCAATTGTCGAAGAAACCGGCGAGGCGCTGGTGCGCGCATCTTATTCCACTAACATAAAAGAGCGCCGAGACTGCTCGACCGCGCTGTTTGATCGGGAAGGCCGCACCTTGTGTCAGGCAGAGCATATTCCGATCCATCTGGGCAGCTTTCTCGATTTCATTCCAATGATCCTAGACGTTCACGACCCCGCGAATATGCGCCCAGGTGATGTTTTCATTGGCAATGATGCCTATCGCGGCGGCGGCACACATCTGCCCGACATCGTCTTGGCCGAACCGATCTTCATCGACGGTGCATTGGTCGCTTGGACGGTGAACCTGGCGCATCATTCTGATTTCGTAGATCGCGCCCATGCGCATATTTACCAGGAAGGCATGCGTATTCCGCCGATCCGGCTTTATCGCGCGGGTGCGCTGCAAACGGATGTGCAGGAATTGATCTTGCTGAATTGTCAGGTCCCGCGTGAACGGTTATCAGATCTGCGTGCGCAAATGGCAGCCAATCGCGTCGGCGTGCAACGCTTTACGGACCTGTGCGAACGTTATGGCGTGGACACGGTGCTGGCCTCGGGCGAAGCGCTTCTTGATTACGCCGAGCGCAAGATGCGCGCCGGGTTGGAGGCGCTTCCCGACGGGCGTTGGCGGTTCGAGGATGTGTTCGACAGCTTGGACTTTGACGAAGCGCTGCCCATCGCTGTGGAAATCACCATCGCCGGCAGCGATATTCGTTTGGATTTCGAGGCCCCGCCACAAGTGCGATCCGGCATCAACATGACGCGCACGGCGCTCTTGGCGACTGTCTATTATATCGTGAAATCCGTGGTTGATCCCACCGTTCTGCCCAATGCAGGTCTGGCGCGTCCGATCACTGTTTTAGCGCCTGATGGCTCCATCCTGAACTGTGCGCATCCAGCAGCGGTGAATGGCAGGGTTCAAACCTGCCAACGGGTTGCCGACCTGATCCTTGGCGCACTTGCGCAAGCCGCGCCAGAGCGTGTTTCTGCCTGCACCAATTCATCCTGCACCGTAGCGGTGTTTTCTGGTACTCGGCAAACTGGTCCTGACGTCGGCACGTACTGGGTTTATCTTGAAACCATTGGAGGAGGTGGCGGCGCCCGGGCTGAAGCAGATGGTTTGGACGGTATCCACGTACATGTAACCAACACGTCCAACCTGCCGATTGAAGCGCTGGAGCTGGAATACCCACTGATCCTTGAACGCTACGAACTCATCGACGGCTCTGGTGGCGCAGGGATGCATCGTGGCGGTATGGGGCTGCGCCGGGTTTATCGCGCGACCGAAGACTGCATGGTGTCTGTGGACATTTCACGAAACCTGTCGCGGTCCTGGGGGTTGGAGGGTGGCGGTTCGGGGGGGCACGGTGGCTTTACCGTAAGTCCAGACACTGACGCATTTGTTCGCGGTAAAGGAACCCTTCGCGCCGGTGAATGGCTTGAAGTGATAACACCCGGAGGTGGCGGGTATGGCCGTGCGATCGGCTCGCGTGCTGATCTGGCTGCACAATGACGATCATAATTTCTGCCAAGGAGCCGGCAAAAGGCTTCGCATTCAACAAGGAGAACCTGACATGAAACATGGTATCAATCGTCGTGGCTTCCTCGCGGCATCCGGCGCTTTGGCTGGCGGACTTGCTTTTGTCGGCCCAACTGTTCTTCGGGCGCAAGAAGGCGGTACTTTGCGATTTGCTCTATCGACCTATCCGCCCAGCTTTGATGCTTGGACATCAAGCGGGACGGCCGCTGGCACGATCAAGCTTTTGATGCATCGAACACTTGTCAGTTATGATCCGGATGGCATGATGCGCGGCGAACTGGCTGAAAGCTGGGAGGTTGATGAGAGCGGCGCATGGATTTTCAAATTGCGCGACGCAACCTGGCATGACGGCACGCCGGTCACCGCTGAAGATATCGCATGGAACGTGACCGAGGCGCAAAAGCCTGACAGTGCTGCGTACTTGCAAGGCCAACTCGCCCTCATCACCAGTGTCGAAACACCCGACGACAAGACAGTGCGTATGGTTACAGCAGAGCCCCTTGCAGTGCTGCCTGGCTGGTTTGCACATTACAACATGCCGATGATCAAGAAAGGCGAACCGCGCGATACGATGATTGGTGCAGGACCTTTCAAAATGGGCGAGCGAGATCGCGGCGTGTCATTGTCGCTGACCGCCAATCCGGATTATTACAAGGAAGGCCTGCCCAAGCTCGCTGGGATTGAGGCGATCGTCTATGCGGATGAAAACCTGCGGGTCGCAGCGTTGGACGCGGGCGACGTCGATCTGATCGAATACGTGCCATGGCAATCAATGGCGGGGGTTGAGGAAAATCCCGACCTCAATCTGATAACCCGCGACGGTCCGTTCATGTATCTCACCTTCAACGCGACGCGCGCGCCGTTTGACAATCCCTTGGTGCGTCGTGCTGTGGCACACGCGATCAAGCGCGAAGACATCGTTGCGGCGGCTTTCTTCGATCGGGGCGGGGTTCTGGCCCACCTGCCGATTGCGGAGCAGTCTGAATTCTTTAACCCCGAATTCAAGGACGCGTGGAACTACGATCCGGATAAAGCCAAAGAATTGCTGACCGAGGCGGGGTATCCCGATGGATTTGAATGCACAATGTTGTCTACTGCGCAGTATGGCATGCACCAGTCAACGGCCGAGGTCTGCCAAGCGTATCTGTCGATGATCGGCATCAACGTGCAGCTTGATCTGCCGGAATGGTCATCGCGGGTGCAAAAGGGCAACGAAGGCAGCTACGATCTTGCGGTCATGGGTACGACCGCGGCAAATAACGATCCCGACGGGCTGAGCAATATTCTTGATGGGTCCCTTCCGGCCAGCTTTGTGCGTAGCTACGGCATGGAAACGCCAGAGATCACAGAAGCCTTTGCACGAGGCCGTGCCGAATTCGACCCAGCAGCGCGCAAAGAAATCTACCGTGCGCTGGAGGAAGCTGCGATCAACACTGTGCCAATGGTCGGACTTGCTTGGCGGTCGCAAGGCTATGCAATGAAAAACAACGTCACTGGGTTTTCAAATTTGCCCGGCCAGCTGACCTTCTATTCCGGCATCACGCTGGAAGAAACCATGCTGGGCTGAACACCCAGAAATGTTGAGATATATTGCCTATCGCTGTGTCGTGGCGCTGTTTCTCGTTTGGGTGGTGGTGACTTCGGTTTTCTTGCTGTTGCACCTGATCCCGGGCGATCCGGCAGAGCTGTTGCTCAGCCAGGGTTCCATCGCCGCCGATCCTGCCGCGGTGGAGGCTTTGCGCGAACGGATGGGACTCAATGAGCCTTTGTGGCAGCAATATCTTGACCATCTGGGGGGCGTCTTGACCGGAGACCTCGGCGCGTCGTTCAGGGACGGCGCGCCGGTTATCGAGCAGATCGCCACGCGCTTGCCACGCACGCTTGAAGTGATCGTCGCAGCTGCCCTGATCGCAACGTCCATCGGTGTTCCGTTGGGAACGTATGCGGCAATCCACGCCAATAGTTTTGCGGACAACGTCATTTCGTTCTTCGCCTCCGCCGCGCTTTCGACACCTGTTTTTGTTGTCGGAACCGTTGTGATCCTAATCTTTGCTCAGCAACTCAGAATTCTCCCAGCGGGCGGCTTTGTACCATTTTCCGAAGACCCCCTCGGACACATCCAGTTGCTGCTTCTGCCTGCAGGAACTGTTGCGCTCTCGCTTTTGGCAGTGATCACCCGGATGAGCCGCGCGTCAGTGCTGGAAGTGCTGCAACGCGATTATGTGCGCACGGCGCGGGCCAAGGGGATCGTGCGCAAACGCATCCTGCGCCGTCATGTGGTTCGCAACGCTTTGATCCCGGTTCTAACCATTCTGGGACTGGAGATGGGAACGCTTATCGGCGGGACGGTTCTTGTTGAGTTCGTGTTTAATTGGCCCGGCTTGTCCGGTTATCTTGTCGCTGCCGTAGACGCGCGAGACTACCCCGAAGTTGTTGGCATCGTGATGACGATTTCGATTTTGTTCGTGTTTCTAAACCTAGTGATCGACGTGATCAACGCCGCGCTGGATCCTCGTATCAGTCTTGTCCGTCGATGAACAAAGCCCATAGAAAACTGATCCTGCCGGGCGTGATTGTCTTTTTTATCACTGCACTTGTGTTTCTGGCGCCAATCCTGCCGCTTGCCGATGTCCGCGAGATGAGCATTCCAAGCCGCTTTGCCGGGCCGTCTGCGAGTCATTGGTTGGGGCAGGATGAATTCGGCCGCGACGTGTTGGCGCGGTTGATCTGGGGAGGCCGCGCATCACTTTTCATTGCGGTTGGGTCTGCGCTGGCTGCAGCCGTGATCGGAACGGCGCTGGGCCTATTGGGCGGATTCTTTCGTGGTGTGGTCGAGGTGCTGACCGTACGCGCGTCGGAGGTGATCTTATGCCTTCCACTATTGCTGCTTGCGCTGCTCGTCGTCGCGATCCTTGGGGCCGGGACGTGGCCGCTTATCATTGCGCTGACCATTCTTTACACACCGAATTACGCGCGTGTGGTTTATTCTGCGACTCTTCAGGTGCGATCTCTTGACTACGTCACAGCGCAAACAGCAATGGGTGCTCATCCGATGCAAATCCTCGCGCGGACTGTGCTGCCAAACATCATGCCGCCGCTACTCGTTCAGATGTCGCTGGTCATCGCATCTGCGTTAGTGATCGAAAGTGGTTTGAGTTTCTTGGGGCTTGGAGTTGTCCCACCAACACCGTCTTGGGGGCTGATGATCCGTGCTGCGCGTGGCGCGATGGAACAGCAGCCACTCTTGTTGATTTGGCCGTCCCTGGCATTGGCGGGTACGATCTTTACCTTCAACCTGTTGTGCGACCGACTTCAATCGGTTTTGGACCCACGCGGCATCACGGGTGGTGGCGCTTTTTGGCTTCGCAAAAATCAACGGAAGACAGTCGAAAATGAGCGCGTTGCTGAGCCATCCACTGACGCACTGTTACTTGTCGAAGACCTATCGATTGTGCTCGGCAGAGAGGGACGCGACACCGAACTGGTGCGTGGCGTATCATTCAAAGTGATGCCAGGTGAAACGCGGGCAATCGTTGGGGAAAGTGGTTCTGGAAAGACTTTGTCTGGATTGGCACTAAACGGTTTGCTGCCGGATGTTTTGTCAATCAATGGCGGTCGGGCGCTGTTTTCTACCCGAGAGGGTGCACAAGTTGATCTGACACGTCTTGATGAAGACGCATTTCGTAGCTTGCGCGGTCGTGAAGTGTCGATGGTCTTTCAAGACGCCGCGGCAGCCCTAAACCCGGTGTTGCGCATTGGCGAACAGGTCGGGGAGGCGATCCGTGCTCATAAGGAAATTGATGACGCGGCGTTGGATGAGCGGATCATATCCCTGTTGCGCCAAGTCGGATTGCCCGATCCAGAACGCCGCGTAAGATCTTATCCACACGAACTTTCCGGCGGTCAACGTCAGCGGGCAATGATTGCTGTTGCGGTGGCAAATGAACCGCGTCTGCTGATCGCGGATGAACCGACAACAGCCCTTGACCCGACAATTCAAGCGCAGATCTTGGACCTATTTAAGACCTTGATGGCGGACACGTCTGGCATGGGTCTGATATTTGTCACACATGATCTTGCCGTCGTGTCCGAAATCGCCGACCGCGTTACAGTAATGTATGCTGGCGAAGTCGTCGAGGAAGGTCCAGTGGCCGACGTCTTCGAACGTCCGCGGCATCCCTATACAGCGGCCTTGATCGCCTCTGTGCCGGAAGGTGACGCGGATCGGTTGATCGCCATTCCGGGAACGGTGCCAACGCCGAAAGACTTGCCGCCGGGGTGTCGGTTTGCGCCGCGCTGTGCCCACGCAATTGATGCATGTACTACACATTCGCCCGAGGCTGAACACCCATCCTTGGATCGCCGGACCCGCTGCATTCGCTGGAAGGATGTCACATGACCGATGCGCCGCTGGTGATCACCGAAAATCTGGGGCGTAATTTCCCCACGCGGCAAGGTCTCATGGGGCGGGCTCGGGATGTCTGGGCGGTGCGTGATGTCACACTGTCTGTGTCCAAAGGGGAGACCCTAGGCGTCGTGGGTGAGTCCGGTTGTGGGAAGTCAACGCTTGGCCGGATGATGATGGGATTGGATATCCCGACCACTGGCAAAATAACATTTGACGGGCGCAATCTGGCCCACATGCCAGGTCCCGAACGTCGGCGGCTGGCCCGTCGGATGCAAATGGTTTTTCAGGACCCGTTCGGCTCTCTTGATCCGCGCCGAAGCGTAGGAGCGCAGGTCGCTGACGGTCTGCGCATTCATGGCATTGTGCCGGACCAGAATATCAAAGAGGAAGTGCGCCGCCTGATCGAACAGGTTGGCCTGTCTGCGGACGCAGCGATGCGTCGTCCGCATGAATTTTCCGGCGGACAAAGGCAGCGCATTGCAGTGGCGCGCGCCTTAGCTACGCGGCCGGAATTCATCGTTGCTGATGAGCCAGTGTCGGCCCTCGATGTGTCGATTCAGGCGCAGGTTGTCAACCTGTTGATGGACCTTCGCGAAGAGTTGGACCTCGCGATGCTATTTATCAGTCATGACCTCCACGTGGTGCGACACCTCTGTAATCGGATCGTGGTTATGTATCTGGGCCGCATCGTAGAAGAGGGGCCGGTCGCCAAGGTTTTCGGTACTCCCGCTCATCCCTATACAAGGGCTCTGCTTGAATCGACGCCGTCACTGCACCCGCGTAATGAAGCACTCGGGGATCGGGTTCTGCCAGGTGAATTGCCCAGCCCGGTGAACCCGCCCTCGGGCTGCCCGTTCCGGACACGGTGTCCAATTGCCGAACCTGAGTGCGCTCAAGCGGTCCCGCCCTTGACGGGTCCAACCGATACTTGGCGGGCAGCGTGTATAAAGGCGGGGCCGCTCAAACATTCTTGGAACCAATAAAAACTTCTATCGCGCAACAAGCCTTTTCAATTGGACGTAACCCCTCGAAGGGCCGTTTCATAGAGGCCAGACGAAGACCACGTTTGTAGGAGCGCGCTGATGATTCCAAAGGTCCGTATGGCGGAACTGACATCCCAAGAGGCACGTGAAAACCTAACCGAAGATGCGGTGGTTTTGCTACCTATGGGATCGTTGGAGGATCAGGGAATTCATGCACCAATGGGCGACTACATGGCCGCTGATCTGGTTGCAATTGAAATCGCGAACGCCGCCCGTTTGGATGGGGTTGCGACATTTGTCGCCCCAGTGATCCCATTCGGTGGCAGGGACTTTTTTGACTCCAGTCACGGCGGAATATCGGTCAGCCATGCCACTTTGGCTGGGATTATCGATGACATGTTCTATTGCCTGAACCGGCACAACATCCGCAAAATAATGATCGTGAATGGCCATGGTGGCAATGTTCCGGTGATCACCGAGGTCGCATTGAAGTGGCGGCACAATGGGGGGTTGTTCGTGCCGTCGATGTATCTCTGGCAAGTGGCTTACGGCGAATTACCAGGGCTGATCGGGGCGGAGACGGCAAAGAAATCTTCGGGTCACGGAGGCGATCCGTTGACATCAGTGGGTCTGCATTTCTACCCTGATCTACTACGGCCTGACCTTGTGCAACCAGCACCGAAAGCTGGCAAGCTGAATGGGCTGGATTTATCCAGCTTTTCTACCGCGCGCTATGACGGCGCGAATTTCCAGGTGCCGATCGAAGCGCTTGAAACCACTCAGACAGGCGCTTGGAATTGTGATCCGACGCTCAGCTGCGTGGAGACAGGTCAAAAGCTGGTAGCTCGGTTGGCCGAGATCGGAGCCGGTTTCGTGCGAGATCACGTGGCGCGTGGGCTGCATACCTAAAAATTAATCAACATGGGAGTAAGACAATGAAAAATATTGCAAAAATGACAATCGCGACAGCAATGGCATTGACCTTCGCCGCCGCTGCGCAGGCCGAAACGACTTGGCGTATGGCTACCAAGCAGCCAGTGGATAGCCCCGAAGGCCGGGTTTTTGAGAGATTTGCTGATCTGACCGAGCAGTACACCAATGGCGAATTGAAGATCGACGTTTATCCGAACGAACAGTTGGGTAAAGAAGATGCAGTCCTCGAACAGCTTCAGGCGAATATTGTCCAGATTTACGCCGAAGGTTTCGGGTACATGAAAAAGTGGGAACCTGCCTTGGCATGGGTTTCCGCAGCCTTTGCCTTTGATGATTATGACCACTGGCAGCGCTTCATGACATCCGAAACGGTTGAGGGCTGGTTCGATAGCGCTGCCGATCAGTCAGGTGTGCGGCCGCTGGGCGATCCGACCCGCATCTTGCGCGGTCCATTCCGAGTTATGGTGTCCAACAAGCCCATCGAAACCGCCGCCGATGTGCAGAACATCAAGCTACGGATGCACGAAAACAAGGTGGCTATCGAAACCTGGGATCATCTGGGTGCCGAGGTAATCACACTGCCCTGGACCGAGGTTTATCAAGGCATTTCCAAAGGGATCGTCGAAGCCGTGAATTCGCCGATTGCACTGGTTGAATCCATGCGCTTCAACGAAGTTGCGCCTTATATAACGCGCCATGATGAATACTGGCAGTCCATCGGTTTCATGGTCAACGAACAGGCTTTGGCCGCACTGGATGACGCAACCCGCGAAGGATTGATGAAAGCCTATGACGAGGCTGGCGATCTTAGCCAAGAGATCATGTTCAGCGAAGCGGAGAAAGGCATTGAGCGGATGAAAGCCGCAGGTGCCACTTACACGGTGCTCGACACCGCTCCAATGGTCGAAAGCATGCGCGGCTTCTACGAGCAGATGGCTGAATCCGGTGATCTGCCTGAGGGCTTTGTCGAAGCCATTGAAATGACGCGGGCCTCGAATTGATACCGCATGACTACACCCCAGAGAGCCCGTTGCAGCGGGCTCTCAATGCTGTTGATCGTTTGAATTGGTCGCTTGGTGGAGCCTTTTTGTGGCTGTCCAACACTTGCCTGCTTGTGATGCTTGCGCTGACCACTGCTACGATCCTTATGCGGCCGTTTAACGTTTCGTTTTACTGGATGTGGCCGTGGACCATGGTCTTTTTCATCTGGTTGTCGTTTTTCGGGTTCTTCGCGCTTTATGCCCGTCTCAAGGATGTGCGGGTAGATTTCCTGGCCAACATGCTTGGCCCTAAAGGCTTTGCGCTCACCCGCGTCCTTACGGACGTGGCAACGCTTCTGGTGACGGGAGTGCTGATCTCACAAATTCCGACAGTAATCGCGACATCGCGCGGCGTCTTTGACGGAGCGATACTGCCTGCCGGATACGAAGTACCGCGCATTGCTCTGTCGATCCCACTGATGATTTCAACCGTACTGGTGGCCTTCAGCGCCGTGCTTGATCTGGCCAAGATGGCTGCTGGCATGCCCGAAAACACCAACACATTCCACCCGGAGATTTAAAGGATGGCGTGGATCCTGTTTGGGACGTTTATCGTCCTCATTCTGATGCGTGTGCCGATCTCGATCGCCATCGGCACGGCAGTCGTATTGACTTTTCTGACGTCTGATTTCTCGAGCGCATTACAGATCATACCACAGCAAATGCTGGAAGGCGTGAACAAGGCATCGCTTACAGCCGTTCCCTTTTTCATCATGGCCGGAAACCTGATGAATGCGACGGGTGTCACCGAACGAATCTTCGCTTTTGCAAACGCACTTGTTGGGCACTTAAAGGCCGGGCTTGCCCAAGTGAACGTACTCTCGTCTATGATCTTTGCAGGCATTTCTGGTGCTGCCGTCGCCGACTGCGCGGGCCTTGGCGCAATTGAGATTAAAGCAATGCGTGAAGCCGGATATAAGCCGTCTTTTGCCGCAGCAATCACCGTGGCTTCGTCGGTCATTGGTCCCTTGATCCCACCCTCGATAGGCTTGGTCATCTATGCCTTTTTGGCCCAGCAATCTATTGAAAGGATGTTCCTTGCAGGTTTGATCCCCGGTCTGTTGGTGGGCGCCTCATTGATGTTTTACGTCCGGATCGTTGCAGGTTTTCGTGATTTTCCAACCCAACCGCGCGCAACAGTTAAACATGTGACCCATACTGCGCGCCATGGCTTCGCTGCGTTGATGGCCCCGGCAATTATTCTTGGCTCGATTATGTTCGGCTTTGTTACCGCGACAGAGGCCGGTGTTCTTGCCTGTATCTACTGCATCATCCTAGGTGTTTGGTATAAGGAATTGACGTGGAAAGGCTTCTTCGGCGCACTCAGCGACACCGCAATGATGACAGCTGTGATCATGATCATCATTTCGTTCTCCATTGCTATGGGCTGGCTGCTGGCAATCGACCAGACACCGCAGAAGTTGGCTAAATGGACGTTTGCACTCACTGAAAGCCGCAATGTGTTTTTGGCATTGCTCTTGGTGTTCATAGTCCTTGTCGGCTGTGTTGTCGAAGGTGTGCCAGCAAAGCTAATTCTGGTGCCGACGCTCTTGCCACTGATCGACGCATACGGGATCGACCGCGTGCATTTCGGGATCATCATCCAGCTTGGTCTCCTGATTGGCATCGCGACCCCGCCAATGGGTATCGGTCTCTACATTGTGGCGGAGGTGGGCCGGGTGGCATTTGAAAAAGTAACACTTGCGGTGCTACCAATGCTCCTCCCTCTTTTCGCCGTGCTGATCCTGCTGACTTATGTTCCGGCAGTTTCCACCTTCCTCCCCGATCTCGTTCTTGGAAAGCAATAGGACTGTCATGACTAATCTGACTTACAAAATGAACCCGATGCCACCGAAGATCGACCAATCCAAGCTCGATCGTTTGGCCAAACTCGAAACCGCTACCATCGGGCACTTCTACCATTTTGGCTTTGCATCTCCTGCGATCCAGCCAGTGCTGCGTGGCAAAGTGGTGACGGGTACAGTCACGACCCTGGCAATTCCGGGGTTGGATTCGACCTTGCTGCACCACTGTTTGTCACAGGTTGGCCCAGGATATTTCATGGCGGTCGATCGGTTGGGCGATATGAAGTATGCTTGTTGGGGCGGCGGTGTGACCCGAATGGCTGCGATGATCGGGTTGGAAGGCGGTTGTGTTGATGGGCCGCACACGGATACCCTCGAAATCGAAGAACAGGGTTTCGCCATGTGGTCACGTGGACCGTCCCCCGTGACGACGCGGCTTTACAACAGCGGGGGCGGGTTCAACGTTCCCGTTTGTATTGGTGGCGCTGCGGTTTTGCCAGGCTATGCCGTGTTGGCCGATGACTCCGGTGTTCTGTTTATCGCCCCTGAAGATTTGGATGCCGTTCTCCAGGAAGGGGAAACGAAAACAGAACGGGGCCGGATTTCCGAAGCCAAAGTTACCGGAGGCGAACATCTTGGCGTGTTGTCCGGTGCTACGAAAATGGTCGAAAGCAAAGGTTAGGGCAGGTGGCTGAACGAACTGTAGCGGCTGTTGGTGCGGCACCAGTCCTGTGCCACGGTGCGCGACAGGTCGAGAACGTCTCGTACCTGTTTGCTGCGGGCGCGATTGGTGTAGGTACAGGCGACATTCAATGGCTCAACCGGCTCGGTTACTGGAATTTCAACCAAGTGACCCGCCGCGATTTCTCGTTCCAAAGCAGCCAGTGCAAGCGCGGATGCGCCGTAACCGGAACGCACCATCTCGCAAATGGTCGCAAGGGAGTTTCCAAAATGCCGTGGCGCGGAGCGGCTCGACATTTCGTCAATGATTTTGGCAACTGGATTGAACAGCGGCGACGACTTTGGGTACAGAACGAGTGGCAAGTCGCGCAAGCTATCTGGCGTCATGGGGAATGTCTGACCAACGATCAGATCAGGGCGGGCGACCCATCCAACTTGGTAGGTCACCGCAAAATCTGTCGTCGCAACTCGATCGCCGCTGGCCGTGAACGCGATGTCCAGAGTCCCTGCGTCAACAAACTTACTCAACTGGAGGTCAGACCCAGAATAGATGTCGAGCAGCATGTCTGGGTATTCGGTCTGTACACGTTCGCGCAGCAGCGCACCCCACGTGAACGCTGCCATCCCCACCAGACCAACCGAAATGCGCCGCTTTTTCTTGTCCTGCAGGCGAGCGGTCATCGCCTCTTGGAGGTTCAGAAAGCTCAGAGCGAATTCCGAAACCTCGACGCCCTGGTCCGTGAGCCGGAATTCCGGGGCCTCCCGATCAATCAGCGTTTTTCCAAGATGTGTTTCAAGCGCCTGAATACGCGCGGATACAGCAGGCTGGGTCAGGCCAAGCCGATCAGCTGTCTTACGGTAGTTCCCGATTTGGCTAAGCCAGTAAAAAGCTTCAAGCTGTTTGAAATTCATCAGTAAACCACACTTGCCTGAAATAAAGGATCACCTATGACCGTCGCTGTCTACCTGCCTACCGAAGAAAAGATCCAGTGGTGGGTCGAAATGTTGCAAGGTTTGCTTCCCGGTTGGGAAATTGCCTCAATCGACAGCATTGACGATCCGGCGCAGGTTAAACAAGCGGTTGTTTGGCGTCCGAGATCCGGAGATTTGGCGAATTTCCCAAACCTCGAAGTGATCGTTTCAATCGGAGCGGGAATTGATCACGTTCTTGCAGATCCAAAGCTACCCAAAAAAGTTCCTATAATACGGACAGTTGGAGATGACTTGACACAGCGTATGCGTGAATATGTTGCGTTGCACGTGCTGCGTCATCATCGTGACATGCCGCGCCAGTTGCAGGCTCAGGAAGACAAGGAATGGCACGCGATCGTTGTGCCTGTCGCCCCTCATCGCGTGGTTGGCGTGATGGGGCTGGGAAATCTCGGTGCTGCAGCAGCAACCACTTTGGCCGATCTTGGCTTCTCCACGCGTGGTTGGTCGAAATCGCCAAAATCCATACAAGGTGTGGATACATTTTCGGGAGAGGACGAGTTTGACGCTTTTTTGTCCGGTTGTGAGATTCTGGTGAATCTCCTGCCGTTAACCGATGCGACCACTGGCATCCTGAACGCTGAACTTTTCGAAAGACTGGTATCCGGAGCCTGCGTCATCAACTGCGCCAGAGGCGGGCATCTTGTTGATGAGGATCTTCTGAACGCGATTGAATCAGGCCAGATCAAGCAAGCCACTTTGGATGTGTTCCACGTCGAACCGTTGCCCAATGATCATATGTTTTGGGAACATCCAAGCATCACCGTCACGCCGCACGTGGCTTCACAAATAGACGCTGCAACGGGTGGGCGATTAATCGCGGCCAATCTCAGGACATTCGCAGAAACTGGGACCTGCCCGGATATGGCGGACGCAGCCCGAGGTTATTGATGCAAAAAATGATGAAAGCTGGCGCGCTTAGGCGATTGGTTCCGATTGCGATCAGTGTCAGTAGGTCTTGGACGGCTCCGCACTACTTTCGTAAAACCCGACCATGTCAAAGAGGTTGCGCATCTCATCTTTGCGACCCTCCAACGTGCAATTCATGTTGTGAATAAAACGGTCGGCAATACGCCTGTTCTCCTCTGGCACAGTGGATGCGGAAATCAATGGGTCCTGACCCTCGGCTCCAGAGTCATTGAGTTTCAGGGCCAAAAGAGGACTGTTGCTGCGAGAGCTATTGAGGAGAGGAAGGTCTCGGGGCATCCGGCGTATCGTGCTGCGACGCGTCTCCAGTCTTTTAGGCGGCTGAACATGATCTCAATCCGGTTGCGCCGTTTATGCCGTCGCTTGTCATATTTGACGGGCTTCTTGCGCGACTTTCGACGGGGGATGCAATCCTTTATCCCTTTGTCTTTCAACGCGTCTCGCAGCCAATCGGCATCGTATCCAGGATCCGCCAAGAGGCAATCAGCTTTCGGCAGGCTACTCAGCAGCTCCGCTGCGCCGGTGTAGTCGCTTCAACCAGTAAAGGTTGCTCATGGATCAGGTCTCCTTGCGGAGCCTGAAGCACGGCGACAGACTGAAATCAATGGCTTCTACAATCCACGCCGACGGCATTCATCATTAGGCTGGAAAAGTCCGGTCGCCTTCGAACGGAAGGTGGCCTAAACGAGCACTGGGGGCGGCACAGAAACGTGACAGGTCCATCTCCTTCAAGTCGCGATACCGCGCCGTGCCTTTGCAAGATGGCCCTCGGTTCGGGTCTAGTGGTTGCACCGAAACTGCAGCGTATGGCCTTCGGGGTCGATGTACTGGTCATTCTCGGCATCCCGTTCAAAATCAGCGCGGGTCCAGCTTCCATCGTTGCGACCGGACTTGTTGAAGACCGGAATGTGTGGCGCAATTTTGCGATCAACCAGCCCGCTCAGCATTGGAGCCGTGCCGTAGGCGGTATCCGCGATCAGTCGTTCCTGTATGCCCCTCGCAACCGTCGTCTCATACAAATGGCGCAGCAGTCCGAGCGAGGATTCCAACAGTCAGTTCCCAACGGGAATTATGCGCGAGGGAGAGCGTAGGACACGGCGTATATTCTGTAGCAGCACACCGATCATGACTGCGGTTTCAACCTTGCCGACCTGCCTCCAGCCAACCGCATTGTGAGCCCCGGAGCTCGAAGAGAACGAAGGCAACCTTAGGCATCGATGATCAGAAAAAGGCCATTGACAGATTCGAGAACCAAATAGGCCCAAAGCGGCAAATCATCTACCTTCGTCACTTCGCCAATCCGCCTGCACTGGCCAAGAATTCCACCGACCTTTTCGAGTGTGCTACTATCCCGCAATACTTGCTCGAACCAAACGTCGGCGAGGGGCGACATGACTCATGCGGCAGTGCCGGGATGTTGCCCCACAACTGACAGGACGGGTGTGCTTGGACGGTGCATGTCGAAAACGGGATCGTGACGAAGGTGGTCGGCACCGAGGATCACCCCTTCATCCGCAGAATCCTCTGCGCCACGGTCAATGACTACCAGACTCGGACCGATGCGCCGGATTGACTGCTTCACCCCCTGCGCCGCTCGGGAGCCAAAGGCAATGGCCCGTTGACGCGGCTCCGGTTTGTGGAATGATAAAAGGGAGGAAACCGATGTCTGACGAAGATGCTATCAGAAAGCTGATCGCCGAACACTTTGAGCCGATGCAATGGAGCGAAGGAACCGAGCCAGACTGGAACAGGTTTCGAGAAGATTTTCTGGAAGAGGCTGTGCTCTGTGGCGCTGCCCGCCCGGCTCAACCTCGAACACTCGGCGAGTTCATCGAGCGCATGGAGACGGTTGCAAGAAAGAACCTGGTCAGCTTTGAAGAACATACGCAGGGCATGAAGGTCCTTCGCTTTGGCAACATCGCGGTTGTCCTTGCGATGTCAGAGCTTTTGGAAGACGGCTCTGACATCAATCACGACATAAGCGGCTATCTTCTTGTGAAGTCCGAGGGCCGATGGTCGATTATGGCGCACGCTTGGGATCAAGCCGACGAAGATAACCCTGTTCCAGATGAACTGCGCGGGTAGTCATTTCTGAGCTGTTCGCAAGGCCGGTTAAGTCCACGTAGCAGACTTAACCGCAATACAAACGTCGTCAGGCTGACCGTGCGATCTCGATCACTTCGCGTTCGGTCACAATCAGGTCGAGCGGTTGGTCTGTCGGTTCCAGTGGCAGGTCAACCGTTTCTTGCGCGGCATAGGCAAAACCGATGGCCAGTGTCGGGCGCTGGGCGCGCAGGCCTTCGAGCGTGCGATCGTAAAAGCCTCCGCCATAGCCCAGACGCCCACCCGCGCGGGAAAAGGCCACAAGCGGGACGATTAGAACTTCGGGGGTGATCAGCTTCTCCACGGCGGGCACTGACGCCCCAAACGGGCCGTCGATCAGCGCGCAATCCGGCTCCCATTGCGAGAACACCAGCGGTTCTCCCGCGCCTCGGATCACCGGCACACCCACCAGCCCGTGTGCGGCCGCCTCGGACATTGCGGGCAAGGGATCAATCTCGGTGCGGATTGGCAGATAGCCAGAAACCGGAACGCCACGATACCCGGCGAGAACTTCGCTCAGATGGCCTGCAGTCCCGCGATGCCCGGCCTCATGCGCCGCCTTGCGGCGGGCAAAGGCGGCTTTGCGCGCGGCCGCTTTGCGCTCTTCCAGCGTCACAACAGCACCAAAACGGCAAGACCGAGGAAGGCGAAAAAGCCCACGACATCGGTCACTGTTGTTACGAAGGCACCTGATGCAAGCGCGGGGTCGATGCCAAGTTTTTCGAGCACGATAGGAATGCCGGTGCCCGCCAGCCCAGCGACCACGAGGTTGATCACCATCGCGGCGGCAATCACATAGCCCAGTTGCGGCGAACCGAACCAGACCAATCCGACAATTCCCATGATGACGGCAAAGGCCAAGCCATTGATCAGACCTACCAGTACCTCCCGTCGGATCACGCGCCAGACGTTGGAGCCGGTAAGGTCTTTGGTCGCCAGAGCACGCACGGCCACCGTCAAAGACTGCGTGCCGGCATTGCCGCCCATCGACGCCACGATGGGCATCAGAACCGCAAGGGCCACGATGGTAGCGATCGCGTCTTCGAATTGTGCGATCACGAGGCTGGCGAGAATGGCAGTGATGAGATTGACGAAGAGCCAGGGAAAGCGCCGCTTGGTGGTTCCGATCACGCGGTCCGAAAGCGAGCTTTCACTGTCCACACCGGCAAGGCGCAGCACGTCTTCCTCGTGTTCTTCGTCCAGCACGGCCATTGCGTCGTCGATGGTGATCACACCTACCAACCGTTCGTTTTCATCGACCACAGGTGCCGAGATCAGGTGATACTGGTTGAACGCATAGGCGACATCACCTTCGTATTGCGTGACCGGGATCACGTGGAAGGTCTCCTCCACAAGCGATTGCAGCATAACCTCGCGGCGTGACCCCATGAGTTTGCCCAAAGTGACGTTGCCCACCGGGCGCAGGCGCGGGTCGACCAGCACGATGTGATAGAATTGCTCGGGCAGATCATCGGAATTGCGGAGGTAATCAATGGCTTCGCCGACATTCCAATGCTCGGGTGCCATCACCACTTCGCGCTGCATCAGACGCCCAGCGGAGTATTCCGGATAGGTCAGCGATTGCTGAACCGCGACGCGGTCGCTGTCCTCGAGCGCGTCAAGGATCGCATCCTGCTGCGGCTGGTTCAGGTCTTCGAGAAGATCGACAACATCGTCGCTGTCAAGCTCGCGCACCGCGTCCGCAAGGACCTGAGGCGACAGAATGCCGATCACCTCTTCGCGGATCGATTCGTCGAGTTCCGACAGGATGTCGCCGTCAAATTCCTTGTCGTAGAGCTTGATCAGCCGCATCCGGTCGAAGGCGTTGATCTGCTCCAAAAGGTCGGCGATGTCGGCCGGGTGCAGCGGATCCATCAGTGCGACCAGTTCGTCGCGGTCCTCGCGATCTACGGCAAAAAGAATTTGCGCCACCGCTTTGCGATCGAGGCTGTAGGCGTCGTCCGTTTCTTCGGCCTCGGGTGTCTCGATGGTTTGGTCGTCGCTCATCTTGCCCCCCGCTGACTGGTCTCGCCCACCTTTACGCAATCGGCTCCAGATGGAACAGAGGCGTTGCGCAATTTACCAACACAGACAGAGCAGATAGGTTCACGCGGCAAAGGTCAAAAAGAGCACCTCCATGACAAATATCACGCTTCACCTCGGTCAGACCCTCTGGTTCACCGCCAACCCCGTGATCGAGGGGCCCGAGGCCGCGCAGTATGATGCGCGCGGCGGCATCGCGGTGCAGGACGGGTACGTCATTGCGCGCGGCCACGCGGATGACCTGCGACAGTCCTACCCGCAGGCCGCCGTTGAGGATCATGGGGCGTCTTTGATCCTGCCGGGATTTGTCGACGCCCATGTGCATTATCCGCAGACAGCCATGATCGCGAGTTGGGGGAAGCGCCTGATCGACTGGTTGAACACTTATACGTTTCCCGAAGAAATGAAGTTCGGCGACGCTGACTACGCCGCCGAAATCGCGGGGCGCTATCTTGATCTTGCGCTGTCGTACGGCACCACCTCCATGTGCAGTTATTGTACGATCCACCCCGAAAGCGTGAACGCCTATTTCGAGGCCGCCGCCGCGCGCGGTATGCGCGTTCTGGGCGGCAAGACGTGCATGGATCGCAACGCGCCTGATGGACTGTGCGACACCGTTCAGTCCGCCTATGACGACAGCAAAGATTTGCTGGATCGCTGGCACGGGCAGGGCAGGGCATCTTACGTGATCACACCGCGCTTCTCGCCCACCTCGACACCGGAACAACTCTCGGCACTTGGGGCGCTTTGGTCTGAGAACCCCGATTGCCTGATGCAGACCCATCTGAGCGAACAGACTGACGAGATCGCTTGGGTGCGTGGGCTCTACCCCGAGGCGCGGGATTATCTGGACACCTACGAGGCGCATGGCCTTTTGGGGGCAAACGGCCTTTACGGCCATGCGATCCATCTGGAGCCGCGCGAACGCGGGCGGCTGCGTGATGTGGGTGCGGCTCTGGTGCATTGCCCCACGTCGAACACCTTTATCGGGTCGGGACTGTTCGACATGGCGGGTTTGGTGGCCGAGGGCCAGCGCGTGGGGCTGGCGACAGATACCGGCGGCGGGTCGTCCTTCTCGATGTTGCGCACGATGGCGGCAGCTTACGAAGTGGCGCAACTGCGTGGGGTGGCGTTGCACCCGTCGGCCCTGCTGTGGCTGGCGACCGAAGGCTCAGCGCAATCGCTGCGGATCGCGGACCGGGTCGGGACACTGGTACCGGGGGCGGAGGCAGATTTCATCACACTTGATCTTGGATCAACGCCCGCCATTGCCCAACGCAGCGCCGTGGCTGATGATATCTGGGAGGCGGTGTTCCCGACGATCATGATGGGGGACGACCGTGCGGTTTCGGGTGTTTGGGTGATGGGGGAGCGGCGCGTCTGATGCGCCGGACCCAGACGCAAAACGCAGGTTTCTGTAGCCGCTGGGAACCTTTCGACTATATCTCCTGCACAGGGCAGGCAGACAGATAGACATGCCTGTAAATTTG
>QCWH01000020.1:44963-67083 GCA_003149565.1 Marivita sp. XM-24bin2
ACTTCATGCATGCTGGCGCAAAAAAAGGGGAGGCTTGAGGATGGCACTTACAGCTATCATAGACGCACATGGCGGACCGGAGCAGTTCAAGCTGGTCGATCTTGATGTTGGCGAACCGGGCAAAGGCGAAGTGCGGATCGCGCATAAGGCCGTTGGTCTGAACTTTATCGACGTGTATCAGCGAACCGGGCTTTACCCGTTGCAACTGCCTCATGCGATGGGCATGGAAGCCGCAGGCGTGATCGAGGCGGTGGGCGAAGGTGTAGCGCATCTCAAGGTTGGCGACCGCGCTGCCTATGCCTCCAACCCGCCCGGTGCCTATTCAGAGGCGCGTGTGATGCCCGCTGATCAGGTGTGCCCGCTTCCGGACGGCATCTCGTTCGAGGAAGGTGCAGCAATGATGCTCAAAGGGCTGACGGTAGAATATCTATTCCACCGCACAACCCCGCTCAAATCCGGCGATACGGTGTTGTTTCATGCGGCGGCCGGCGGTGTCGGCCTTTTGGCCTGCCAATGGGCGCGCTCTGAAGGGATCACTCTGATCGGGACTGCCGGAACTGACGAGAAATGCCAGCTTGCCCTCGAACACGGAGCGACGCATTGCGTGAACTACCGGAGTGGCGATTGGGTGGCGCAGGTTCGAGAACTGACGGGAGGCAAAGGCGTGGATGTGGTGATGGACGCGGTCGGCAAGGACACGTTCGAAGGCTCCCTGGAGTCGCTGAAACCGCTTGGTATGATGATCTCGTTCGGGAACGCCTCCGGTCCGGTGCCGCCTTTTGAAATTGGCCGTCTGGGAAAGATGGGATCGCTCAAGATCACGCGTCCGACGCTGTTTACACATATTGCCGACCATGAGACCTGTCAGGCGATGGCAGAGCATCTTGGACAAAAGGTCCTGTCGGGTGATGTGACCATCACAATCGGCCAGCGCTTTGCCTTGAAGGACGTGGCAAAAGCCCACGAAGCGCTTGAAGCGCGCCAGACAACTGGATCGACGGTTCTGGAAATCTGATGGCGCCGTCTGGAACCTGAACGTAGTAGCCTTGTCGGCTCAGAGGTCTTTTGCGAAGAAATGCAAATGCGGGTGGAGCATCGGTTGATCGAGGTAGGTCGTTGTCTCAATCGGTGCGTCCAGCTCCACGAAGCCAAGTTTGGGGTATAGGCTGCGCATCTCGACGTTCGGGGTCAGTGTGTCTGCAACGAGCCGTTTCAGCCCCATCTCCCGAGCGACCTTTTCGCGGGCTTCGATCAAAGCACGGCCTGTGCCGGTTCCGCGTGCGGCGTCTGTTACAAACACCCGTTTCAATTCGCCGGTCTCGGGGTCGAGGCGTTTCATCATGCCGCAGCCGACAATCTCACCAGAGCTGTTTCGCGCAATCACCAGGCAGCCGTGGGGTGGCAAATAATCCTCGGAATGTGCCCAGAATTCGGCGAGCGCGCTTTCGGGAGCCGCCTGATCAATCTCAAACCCCATCTCGCGCATACGTCGGACAACGAGGTCGTAGTATTGTTTGAGGATACCGTTCAGAGCCTCCCTCGGGGGAAGGCTTTGGCACAGTTCAATCTCTATTCGGTCCATCATTCCCTCCGCGTCCAGCCTGATCAGCGTCGCAAGCCTGGGAATGTAGCGCAATCTTTTTTGGGGGTTGAGAGAGGTTCGCCGTGCCGAATGTCGAAAAATACCGGAGTTGTGGATGTCGCTATACGCGCCGCGCTACGCTTCGAGGTCAGTGATTGTGCAAAATACGGCGTCAATCACGTCGCTCCACGCCAGCCGTCTGGAACAGGCATGGCAACAAATAAAAACCGCGCCGGGGATTTTCCGACGCGGTTTGTCTTCACTGTCCGTATGAACGGAAGGCTTACTTGATTTTGCCTTCTTTGTACTCGACGTGCTTGCGCGCGACGGGGTCGTACTTCCGCACGGACATCTTTTCTGTCATCGTCCGCGCGTTTTTCTTGGTCACATAGAAATGACCCGTTCCCGCAGTCGAGTTCAGGCGGATTTTGATTGTGGTCGGCTTCGCCATGGGTCGTCTCCTGCATCGGGCAAGCACTGCCCGTGAATTCCAGTATGAAGGCTGCCTTCTACCCGCGCGTACGGGTGAGTCAACCCTTCTTGCGCGGCTTCTTTGTCAATTCAGCCGAAAAATCGCGCGGAGGGCCTGTAAGCCGGATTCTGTCCCGGGTGAGTTGCCTCACCCATAGATGACCATTCCTCTGGGACCATTGTTGCCAATGGCCTCGTGCTGCCAACCCGGGGATCTGGGCTGAAGCGACCCTGCCGACGCGCGGCGCGATCCCCCTATTCGGCATTGCTCCCGGTGGGGCTTGCCATGCGGGGACTGTTGCCAGCCCCCCGGTGGGCTCTTACCCCACCGTTTCACCCTTACCCCGGTCGAAACCGGGGCGGTCTGTTCTCTGTGGCGCTGTCCGTCGGGTTGCCCCGCCCGGGCGTTACCCGGCACCGTTGCTTCAGGGAGTCCGGACTTTCCTCCCCTGAAAGGGGCGGCCATCCGGCCCTCCGCGCGAGGCGTGGCGTAGGGCAAGCGTCCGCTGCGGTCAATCACCTTGCGACTGTGCCGGGGTCTGATCTTCTTCTTTTGCCAAATATGCCGGGGGGTTTGGGGGGGTGGCCCCCCAATATCCACAATCGGCACGCTCCAGCCTTTGAGGTCAGCGCAGCACGTATGGCTGCTGCAGCCAGGCCCAGAGGGCGTCATTGGTCTCGTCCGGGGTTTCGAGCGTTGGCAGGTGTCCTGCATCCTCCAGAACGGTCAACTTGGCGTTCGGGATGAGTTCGGCCATGAAACTGTGGCGCTTGACCGGGCAAAGCGCGTCATGCGCGCCGCAGAGCACCAACGCGGGCTGGCGCACCTTGCGCAGGGTCGATTGCTGGTCGCGCCGCCTCTGCAGGGCGCGGGATTGGGCGATAAAGACCTCTGGCCCCAGTGTCTGCGCCATATCCATGACGGTTTGCAGAACGGCCGGGCGATGCGGACCGGGGGCGAGGGAGTTGGGCTTTAGCTCGTCGCGCATGACCTCGGTCAGCTTGCCGGATTTGACCTTCACGATCTGCGGTTCGCGGTTGGCGGCCACCTGTGGGGTTTCAGCGAGGCAATTGGTGTCCATCAAGGCAATGCGTGTCACCCGGTCAGGTGCACGGCGCAGGATTTCCATCGCCACAATCCCGCCCATGCTGAGCCCCGCCAAAGCGAATTTCTGCGGCAGGAGCGGTAGCAGGCCCGAGGCGATCTCTTCGATTCGTTGACCATGAGTGATCGGGGCGACCATCACCGGATGGGTTGGCGAGAACGCACGGATCTGCGGCTCGAAAAGCCGGGCGTCGCACATCATGCCGGGGAGGAAAACAATCGGTTCAATCATGGGTTACAGACGTGCTTGTGACACAGGACCGACAGCAGGCCTGTCGCGATGACTCAAACCCGCCGAAGGGCGTGCGCTGCGCTTTTATGATGCGTGCCATCTGCTCGAACTTATTGTGGAAGCATCCAGTTCGCATGACCCTATCAAATCGCGCGCGACGTGCCAGATGCTTCAGAGCATCTGGCCCCGCTTTTCGAAAAGCGGGGAGCCTTCATGACATCAGGGCCCGCGCCAAAGCCTTTTGCCGCTCGGTGACGCGGGGCAGGTCGAGGGTCGTGATATGCCCGTCTGTTACAACCTGCCGCCCCTCCACCAGAAGGTGTTTGACGCGGGTCGGACCGGCCAACAAGAGCGCTGCCGGGTCCCAGCTTCCGGCACTTTCGACGCCGGTGATGTCCCAAATGGCGATATCGGCGCGTTTGCCCACTGCGATCCGACCGCAGTCGTCGCGGCCAAGCACTTCGGCACCGCCACGGGTCGCGATGTAGAGCGCCTCACGGGCGCTCATGGCATCGGCTCCATTGGCCACGCGCTGCAGCAGCATCGCCTGTCGGGCCTCGGCGATGAGGTTGCCCGCATCATTGCTGGCAGAGCCGTCAACCCCCAGTCCCACAGGGACCCCGGCATCCCGCATTCCGCGGACCGGGGCGATGCCCGAGCCGAGTCGGCAGTTCGAACAGGGGCAATGCGCGACACCGGTGCGCGATTTGGCAAAGAGCGCGATCTCTTGCCCGTCGAGCTTGACGCAATGCGCGTGCCATACATCGGGGCCGGTCCAGCCCAATTCTTCGGCATATTGACCGGGGCGGCAGCCGAACTGGGCTTCGGAATAGGCGATGTCTTCGTCATTCTCGGCAAGATGGGTGTGCAACATCACGCCCTTGTCGCGGGCGAGCAGCGCGGCATCCCGCATCAGTTCGCGGCTGACGGAAAAGGGAGAGCAGGGGGCTACTCCAACGCGCACCATTGCGCCCTCTCGCGGGTCGTGATGTGTGTCGATCACGCGGATGCAGTCCTCAAGGATATGCGCTTCGCGCTCGACCAGCGCATCGGGCGGCAAGCCGCCATCAGTCTCGCCAATGCTCATCGCACCGCGGGTGGGGTGAAACCGAAGGCCAATCTCCTGCGCGGCCGCGATGGTGTCATCCAATCGCGCACCATTTGGAAACAGGTACAGATGGTCGGAGGTCAATGTGCAGCCGGAAAGCGCCAGCTCGGCCAAACCGATCTGCGCCGAGATGAACATTTCCTCCGGACCGAACCTGGACCAGATCGGATAGAGCGTCTTGAGCCACCCGAACAGAAGCGCGTCCTGCCCACCGGGCACGGCGCGGGTCAGCGTCTGGTAGAGGTGGTGATGCGTGTTCACCAGCCCGGGCGTGACCACGCACCCGCGCGCGTCAATGACATCGCCCGTGTGCTCCAACCCTTTGCCAATGTCTGCGATAACGCCGTCCTCAATTCTGATATCGGCGTTCGACAGTTCCGATCGCGCCGCATCCATTGTGACGACGGTTGATGCGTTCCTGATCAAGATGGCCATGCCGGTCCCTCCACGCGGTGTCGTGCCCTTTTCGGTGCGTGCGGGAGGAGCCCGTCCGGGCGACAGAAAAGGAGCGGAAGGACTCACCCGGATGGTCTAGCTGTAGCGCCTGAGGCCGGGCTTGTCAGCCATTCAGAAGAGCCATTGCAGCGGCATGCAGTTCGGGCGTGGCGGCAGCCAAAGCTGTGCCACCGTCATGCGCGGGTGATCCGTCCCATTGTGTGACCACTCCCCCGGCGGCTTCGATCACAGCGATGGGGGCCTGAATGTCGTAGGCATTGAGACCGGCTTCGATCACGAGGTCGATTTGACCTGCTGCAAGCAGGGCATAGGCGTAGCAGTCACAGCCGTAGCGAGTGAGCTGCACATGGGGGCTAACCCGCTGGAAAGCCGCGCGCTGGGCGTCGGTGCCAATTTCCGGAAAGGTCGAGAACAGGATCGCCTTGGATAATTCGGTGGTCGATTTGGTCCTAAGGGGGTCCTTGCGTCCGGGCCCAACCCACTGGCAGCGGTTCAGACCGCCCATGAAGCGCTCTCCAACGTAAGGCTGATCGATCATGCCCATAACGGGGCCGGTGTCATCGGAGAGCGCGATCAGAACGCCCCAGGTCGGTGTGCCGCTGATAAACGACCGGGTTCCGTCGATCGGGTCGAGCACCCAGGTCAGACCACTAGTGCCATGAACCGTGCCGTGTTCTTCGCCAAGAATACCGTCATCGGGTCGCAGGTCGGCCAGCACGTCACGCATCGCCGTTTCTGCAGCGCGGTCCGCGACGGTAACCGGATCGAACCCAGCTGCGAGCTTGTTGTCTGCGGCAAGACCGCCGGCCGAGCGGAAATGCGGCAGAATCGCCTCGCGGGCGGCATCCGCCATGCGTTCAGCCACTGACCACAGGTCAGCGGCTTGGTCCGAAGTGAATTGTGTCATGAAACGCCTCCTGCAAGCAGCCCGTCAAGGGCTACCCCAGGTCGTGCGACGGCTCAAGCGACGTCTGAAAGAACGCGGGCCAGTTCAAACAGGCGGCGGCGCTGGTTCTCCGGAATCGCGTAGTACGAGCGGATCAGGTCCAGCGCTTCCTTGTCGCCAAGCAGATCGGCGGGAATTGCTTCGCTTGACAGCGCGTCCGCGTCTTTGGTCTGAGCGTCTTCGATACCTTTAAAGAAGAAAGCCACAGGGACATCCAGCGCGTCCGCGATATCCCAAAGACGGGATGCGCTTACTCGGTTTGCTCCTGTTTCGTATTTCTGGATCTGCTGAAATTTGATTCCCACTTTTTCAGCCAGTTGTTGCTGAGTCATGCCCACCAGCCAGCGCCGGTGTCTGACCCGCTTCCCCACATGGACGTCAACAGGATGTGCCATCTTGCTCCCTTTCGCCAAACGCAACACTCGTCTTTTTCTCTCGGATAGAATGATAGGCGAATTTGCTTTTGCAAGTGCTAAGCAGAACAACCTATCCGATTATCAGTGGTCGGACGCTATAGCATGGCAGGAGTGAGGGCAAGAAAATTGGTTTGGAACGACATAAAATCGTTAATAAACTGCGACGATTACAGCGCGATTGAAAGAATGTTGGCGCAAACAGCAAAACGGCCGCGTGACACTGACGTCTACGTAAGCCAAAGTCATATCACAAAAATTTAATATGGGAGTCAGAATTGAAGGCGTTTCAGGTCCACAGTCACGATGCCGCACCAAAAATTTTTGATGTCGCCCGTCCGGAACCCGCAGAAGGGGAGATTCGTGTTCGAATCCATGCCTGCGGGTTGAATTTTGCGGATCTTCTGATGGTGAAAGGCACCTATCAGGACACTCCAGTGTTACCTTTCACACTTGGAATGGAGGTTGCGGGAATCGTTGATGCGGTTGGCGACGGGGTGACGGGATTCGCTCAGGGTGACCGCGTGGCTGTGTTCGGCGGGCAGGGCGGGTTGGCCGAATATGGCTGTTTCGAAGCGCGTCGGGCGGTTCAGTTGCCGAACGAAATGTCGATGGTGGATGCGGCAGCCTTTCAGATTGCCTATGGCACCAGTCATGTCGCTCTGGATCATCGTGCTCGGTTGCAGGCGGGGGAAACGCTGCTTGTTCTTGGTGCGGCGGGCGGTGTTGGACTGACGGCGGTGGAGATTGGCAAGCTGATGGGCGCCACCGTGGTCGCCTGCGCACGGGGGGCGGCCAAACTTGAGGCCGCCAAAGCGGCTGGTGCAGATCATCTTATTGATGCAGAGACACAGGATATTCGTGCTGAAATGAAAGCGCTTGGCGGCGCGGATGTGGTCTATGACCCTGTCGGTGGCGAACAGTTCATGGCAGCGTTCCGATCCTGCAAACCGGAGGCACGGCTGTTGCCGATTGGATTTGCCAGTGGGGAGGTTCCGCAAATCAAGTCGAACCACCTACTGGTCAAGAACCTAGCAGTCCTTGGGGTCTACTGGGGTGGCTATCTACAGTTTAGGCCCGATGTGGTGACGGACAGTCTTGCGACGTTGATGCAATGGTATTGCGAGGGTCGACTGACGCCGCATGTCAGCCACAAACTGCAATTTGATGCGGTAGCCGAGGGGCTTGAGCTTTTGCGCAGCCGGAAATCGACTGGCAAGGTGGTCATCGAAATTGCGGAGTGAGTTCGGGGCAGTATCGGGCTGTCGGCGATGGACCGATACTGCGTGTTACTCGGCTGCTGATCGCAGATCGACGCCAGAGATGGCCGCAAATTCGCGCCGCAGAAGATCGCAGAGCGGTTCGATGATCTGTGCGCGGGCCGTACCCCGGTAAAGCGCCACCGATTGGTAACCCAGATCGGGCAGGTCTGCGCTTTGTGGGATGGCTTCGAATTGCGGCGGCTCGTGCCCTTCGAGCACCGAAGTCACTGCAAGATCGGCGCTGACTGCCACTTCGATCGCCCGATCGCTTTCGGAGGCGAGCACCAAATCCCAGTCGGTGCCGGATTTTTCCAATGTGCCCAGTGCCACCGGGCGGAACGAACAATGGTTGCAAAACGCGACAGGCAAAGGGCTGGCCTTCCACGCCTGACCACCCGGCGCGCCGTACCAGCGCAGCGGAACCTTCATCAGAATTTCGGCGGCGCCATCGGGCTTTGTTTCAGTGGTGAGAATCACATCTACCTCGCCACGGGAAAATCGCTCTTTCAGATCGCTGGAATAGGAACTGTGCAAATGCACTTTGACGCGCGGAAAATCGCGCTGCATGGCTTTCATGACATTCGGAATCGCCGGGTAGATGATGTCGTGAGGGACACCGAGGATGATCTCACCCTCCCAGACGGTGTTCGTCAGCTTGCCGTAGACCTCGTCATTCAGATCCACGATCCGACGCGCATAGGCCAAGAGCTGCTCTCCGGCGGAGGTGAGAACAACGCCTCGACCCTGCCGGTCGAGCAGGGTGAGATTTAGGTTCTCCTCAAGGCGCTTGATCTGCATCGACACCGCCGATTGCGTCAGGTTGAGAAAGGACGCCGCCCGCGTGACGCCTCCGGCATCCGCTACGGCGATGAAGGAGCGGAGCGTGGTGATGTCGAGATTTCTCATATATCACAATCCATGATGGGTTCGTTCAAAAACATTCGTTTCAAAAATGACGATAGCAGCGCCATATACATCAGGCAATACGATGATTTTAGTCAAACACATCACGGAATGGAAAGGAAACACCATGTCTAGCCTGATGAATACCGCCACCGGTCGCGCCGCATGCATCGCTCCGCGCCGCAGTTTTTTGGCCCGTCTCAATGACGCCGTTGCCCTGTATCGCAGCCGCGCCAGGCTGGCGACTCTGGATGCGCATCTTCTGGACGATATCGGACTGGATCGAAACACCGCCGACGCTGAAGCCCGGCGGCCTATTTGGGACGCCCCATCGTCTTGGATCAAGTGAAAAGCGGCCTCCAACCTGCAGGGGCTGTCTCACGCTGCCTAAAAATGCATGTGTCATACATTTTTTAACACATATAGTTGCGGCAAATGCTTGAAATGACCCGGCTGACACCCGATATTTGCCGCATCTGGCTTCGCATCCGCGGAGTCACCCAGGTTTATTTCGGAGGGATAAATGGCTGAATATAACACAATCCGGACGACCGGCGTTGCTGGCGCCCGAGCCGCCCAGATTGATGAGGGTCTGCGCGCGCACATGAATAAGGTGTACGGCACCATGTCGGTTGGCATGTTGCTCACCTTTGCTGTCGCTTGGGCCGTGGGCACAAGCCCCGACCTGCTGGCGGTCTTCCGCGATCCTGCAACGCTTCAGCCGAACATCCTTGGCTGGATCGTCATGTTCGCGCCCCTGATCATGGTCTTCACCATGAGCGCGATGATCAACAAACTGTCCGCTGCAGGTGCGCAACTCTTTTTCTACGCCTTTGCTGCAGTCATGGGGTTAAGCCTGAGCTGGATTTTCGTCGCCTTCACCGGCTTCTCGATCGCGCAGGTCTTCCTCGTGACGTCGATCGCCTTCGCGGGCCTGTCGCTTTGGGGCTACACCACCAAGAAGGATATCTCTGGCTGGGGATCGTTCCTAATCATGGGTGTGATCGGTCTCGTCGTGGCGTCGATCATCAACATCTTTCTGGGCTCTCCGGCGATCATGTTCGCCATTTCGATCCTGGGCGTGCTGATCTTCGCAGGCTTGACTGCCTATGACACGCAGTCGATCAAGAACGAGTATATCGAGCATGCACGTCACGGCGACTCCGAATGGATCGGCAAGTCGGCGATCATGGGCGCGCTGCGTCTCTACCTCGACTTCATCAACATGTTCATGTTCCTCCTGCAGTTGCTGGGCAACCGCGAATAAGCAGCGATCCGTTGCTGAACGACAAGGCCGGTCACTTGACCGGCCTTTTTATTTGGCGGCCCCGTGCGACGGCGCGGAACTTCCAGAATTTTATGGGGCGGCCGCAGAAACTTCGTACGAAGTTTCTGTAAAATCCTTAAGGGATTATTGAAATCGGTGCAGTCTGAGGCGGTTCGGATCTGAAATTGCGTTCAGAGAGGCCATAGGACGGATCAGACGCCAACCTCGGGTCCCAAGCACATCATCGGCTCGTCATTCTGTTGTGCCTCATAGAGTGTCGTCGCGTTGGGATCATTCTCGAAGATCGCGCGCAATCCGTTGGCTTCCCTGAAAAATGACCAGCATTGAGGGGTCGGGTTGTCCTCGTACACAAAGCAGATCATGCCCTGATCTTCGTACCAGACGCCGTCCTTGCACTCACCATCAAGAAACGACCAACGCACCCGTCGGTCTTCAAGATATTCCTCGACACCGTAGGCCTGTCCGTTTTGCCCGAAATACAGCGTTTTGCCTGTCACATACTCTTCGAACTGCGCGCCGTTCATGGGTTCGGCGGCAAAGCCTGGAACCGCCAGAAGGGCGGCGCAAAAGGTAAACGCGAGCATCTGTTTCATGGCGCCGAAACTAACCAACCCAGAGGCCGTGTACAAACGCCATTGGCAAAAGTTTTCCGAAATTCGCCATCGGTTGCCCATGCGCGTCTCTGCTGGGGCGTTCAGGCTGCAATTCAGGTCGTTTTCAAGCTCGTCGGGCTCCGACACCTGTGCAAGTTTGCAGCCACACGCGAACAGAGGGCGACCCACATGGCATTGGACGAACGCAAAGGTGTCTGGAAATCCGCACGCGGCAAGGGCCGCAAGACGCCAAAGGGCCGCCAATACTCCGATGAGGCGCTGGCAGACGTACAAGCGCTTCTGGGCGACCGTCCCCGCCGCCGCGACCTCTTGATTGAGTTCCTCCACCTGATCCAGGATGCGCACGGCCACCTGAGCGCTGCACATCTGCGCGCGCTGGCCGAGGAGATGCGCCTTAGCATGGCGGAGGTCTATGAGGTCGCCACCTTCTACGCCCATTTCGACGTGGTTAAAGAAGGTGAAACTCCGCCGCCAGCGCTGACCATCCGTGTCTGCGACTCGCTCTCCTGCGAACTGGCCGGAGCACAAGCACTTCAACAAGCTCTGGAAGAGGGGCTTGACCCGGCAGAGGTGCGCGTTGTCCGTGCACCATGCATGGGCCGGTGCGACACCGCGCCGGTGCTGGAACTGGGCCACAACCATATTGACCACGCGACCCCGGAAAAGGTGCAGGCCGCTATCGCGGCGGGCGACACCCATGTCCGCATCCCCGACTATCAGGACCTGAAAGCCTATCTCGAAACGGGCGGCTATTCCGCGCTGACCGACCTGCGCGCCAATGGCAATTGGGAAGACGTGCAGGACAAGGTTCTGTCCTCGGGCCTGCGCGGTCTTGGCGGCGCGGGCTTCCCGTCTGGCCGGAAATGGGGCTTCGTGCGCGCCAATCCCGGCCCGCGATATCTTGCCGTGAACGGCGACGAGGGCGAACCCGGCACGTTCAAGGACCGTTTCTACCTCGAACGCGTGCCGCATCTTTTCCTCGAAGGCATGCTGATTGCAGCCTGGGCGGTCGAGGCGGACACGTGCTTCGTCTACATGCGCGACGAATACCCCGCTGTTCTCGAAATCCTGCGCCGCGAGATCGCATCGCTGGAGGCGGCGGGGCTGGTCGCGCCGGGCTATATCGACCTGCGCCGCGGGGCGGGGGCCTATATCTGCGGTGAGGAATCCGCGATGATCGAGTCGATCGAAGGCAAGCGCGGCATCCCGCGTCACCGGCCGCCCTACGTCGCACAGGTCGGCATCTTTGACCGGCCTACCCTGGTGCACAATGTCGAGACGCTGCACTGGATCACCCGCGTGGTGCGCGAAGGTCCGGAGTGCCTGAGCAGCATCGAAAAGAACGGCCGCAAAGGCCTGCGCTCCTACTCGGTGTCGGGCCGTGTCGCCAATCCGGGTGTCTACCTGCTCCCTGCCGGCAGCACGATCACCGACATCATTGATGCCGCAGGCGGCATGGCCGCGGGCCACAGCTTCAAGGCCTACCAGCCAGGTGGTCCGTCTTCTGGCATTTTGCCCGCCTCGATGCAGGACATCCCGCTCGACTTCGACACGCTGCAACCGCACGGTTCTTTCATCGGCTCCGCCGCCGTCGTGGTGCTATCCGACAAAGACAGCGCGCGCGATGCCGCGCTGAACATGCTGCGCTTCTTCGAGGACGAATCCTGCGGCCAGTGCACCCCCTGTCGGGTCGGCTGCGAAAAGGCGGTCAAGCTGATGCAGGCCGAGCACTGGAACCAGCCGCTGCTTGAGGAACTCTGCACCGCAATGGCCGATGCGTCGATCTGCGGGCTGGGGCAGGCGGCGCCGAACCCCATCCGTCTGACGATGAAGCATTTCCCGGACGAGGTCTGAGCCTTCCATCTTGCGACTGAAATGACTAGGTGAAGGGAGAACATCCCTAGCACGGACGGCCCCTTATGTCCTTTTTCGGTAAGCTGAAATCCAAGCTCTTCAAATCCTCGTCCAAGCTGGACGAGGGTCTGGACGCCATCGTTTCCGATGGTGGCGAGGAAACACCCACACCCGAGGTTCCGCAGCCCAGCGATCCGGAACCGCAGACGCCCCCGTCGGAGCCGGAGCCAGAAACCCCGCCTCCCGACGTGCCTTCGCCAGAATCGCCGGAAGAGGTTCCCGAGCCTGATCTGCCCGAGCAAGAGCCGGACGAACCGCGCGAAGTGCCACCGCCCGATCTGCCGGAGCCCGACCGCCCCGAAGAGGTGCCACAGCCGGACTTGCCCGGGCAGGATCGGCCCGAGACCCCCGGCCCGGACATGCCTGCGCCCGAGCCCACACCGATCAGCCCGCCGGCGCCGCCCTCCGAGGCCCCGCAACCCAGCGATCCCGCCCCGGCTCCCCTGCGCGAGGTGCAACCCGCCGCGCCGATGGAAGTGCCAGTACAATCCGTAGGCCTGGTCGAGAAAGAACCGCTGCCCGAGGTCAAGAAGCCCGGCCTGCTGGGCCGCCTCTTGGGGCGGTCCTCGACACCGACCGAAATCCGGCGCGAGCTGGACGATGACATGCTGGAACAGCTCGAAGAGCTGCTGATCCAGGCCGACATGGGCGTCGACACCTCCCTCCGCGTAACCGCCAATATCGCCGAAGGCCGCTTTGGCAAGAAACTCAGCGTGCGCGAGATCAAGGAATTGCTCGCAGGCGAAGTGGCCCGCATCATGGACCCGGTCGCCAAACCTATGCCGCTTTATCCGACCAAGCCACAAGTCGTCTTGGTCGTGGGCGTGAACGGGTCAGGTAAGACCACAACCATCGGCAAACTCGCCAGCCAGTTTCGCAGCGCTGGCAAGAATGTCGTGATCGCGGCGGGGGATACGTTTCGCGCCGCCGCCGTCGAACAGCTTCAGGTCTGGGGCGACCGCGCCGGTGTGCCAGTGCTGACCGCTGCCGAAGGCTCCGACCCGGCAAGCCTTGCTTTTGACGCGATGACCAAGGCCCAGGCCGAGGGCGCGGATCTGCTAATGATCGACACAGCCGGTCGTTTGCAGAACCGCGCCGATCTGATGGAAGAACTGGCCAAGATCGTCCGCGTGATCCGCAAGAAAGACCCCGACGCGCCGCACAACACGCTTCTCGTGCTCGACGCCACCACAGGCCAGAACGCGCTGAGCCAGGTGGAGACCTTTCAGAAACTCGCCGATGTGTCTGGCCTCGTGATGACCAAACTCGACGGCACTGCCAAAGGTGGCGTGCTGGTGGCGCTTGCCGACAAGTTCGGCCTGCCGATCCACGCCATAGGCGTGGGCGAACAGATCGACGATCTGCAACCCTTCGACCCCGAGGAATTCGCCGCCGCCCTGACTGGGCTTGGCGCGGAATGAGGTCTTCTTTGTTTTCGAAATATCCCGGGGTGAGGCGCGCAGCGCCGAGGGGCAGCGCCCCTGAGACGGATTTTGCAAAATCCGTCGACCGCCCATGATCAGCGACTGGCTTGTTTCCATCGAAGGCACCGAAGCCGGGCAGCAGCTCGCTCTGTGGCTGGCCCTTCTTGCCGCCGTGCTGCACGCCGCATTCGGCGCTTTGCAAAAAGGCAAACATGATCCGTGGATGTCGCGCGGGGCGATTGATATCAGCTACGGTTTGATGGCCGCGCCTTTTGCTCTTTTTGTCGTGCCTTGGCCTGAACCGCATATGTGGCCGATTTTCCTCGGCGCGTTCCTCATTCACTTGGGCTACAAACTGCTGCAAGCGCAGGCCTACACCAAAGGCGCGTTCACCGTGGTCTATCCGGTGGTGCGTGGCACCGGGCCGCTCTTTGCCGTGATCGGCGCGTACCTGATCTTCGGTGAGGTGTTCACCGCAACCCAATGGCTTGGCCTCGCTGTGCTGCTTGCAGGCATCTTCGGCCTTGCGGTTTATAACCTGATCTTTCTCGAAACCGCGCGGGACACGCTGCCCGCAGCGTTGGCTCTGGCCATCGCCACGGGCCTCTTCGTGGCGCTCTATACCACCTACGACGCCTATGGCATCCGGGCGACCGCAGACCCGTTCACCTTCCTCGCATGGTTCTTCATGATCGATGGTATCGCCATGCCGATCATTGCGGCGCTGCGCTATCGCAACATGACCCACAAACCAACGCTTGGGCCGCTGGCGGTCCGAGGTGTGATTGGCGGGCTTGTGGCTTTTTTCAGTTTCGGCTCGGTCATGGTGGCCACGCGGCTTGATCAGGTGGGTGAAGCGGCGGTGCTGCGGGAAACCTCTACCGTGTTTGCCGCAATTATCGGCTGGGTGTTTCTTAAGGAAACCGTGGGACCGCGAAGGATTGCGCTTATGGCCCTGATCGCGCTAGGGGCTGTCATCGTGGAATTCGGAGGCTGAGACTTGGCACAACGGCACGTCCCGCAATGGGTAAAATCGGCACTGGAACTGGGCCCGGTGATCGGGTTCTTCGTCGCTTATCTCTGGGTCAAAGACGAGGTCTTTACCTTTGGCGGTACCGAGTATGACGGGTTCATCGTCGCAACCGCCGTCTTTATTCCGGTGATCCTTGCCTCGATGGGGCTGCTTTGGAGGCTGACCGGTCATATCAGCCGGATGCAGATCGTCACGGCTGTGCTGGTTGTTGTTTTCGGTGGGTTGACCGTTTGGCTGAATGACGACCGGTTCATCAAGATGAAACCGACGATGGTCTATCTGCTCTTGGGGGGGGTGCTCGCCATCGGACTTCTGCGCGGTCAAAGCTACCTGCGCGTGGTGATGGGGGAACTTCTTCCGATGGAGCAGGAGGGTTGGATGATCCTGACCAAACGCATGACAGGGTTCTTCTTCCTGCTGGCGGCCTCGAACGAGATTGTCTGGCGCACACAAAGCACTGAATTCTGGGTATATTTCGAGACCTTTGTGCTCACTGGTGCGACGTTCGTATTCTTCATCGCGCAGGCCGGCTTGATCCAGAAATACAGCACCGCCGAGGAAGACTAACCCCGCCGGTCGATCTTGGTCGTCAGGTGGATGAAACTCTCGGAACTCTGAACACCCTTTGCTTCGGCAATGTCATCCAGCGTCTGGTCCAGGTCGCGCGTGGTCCGGGCGCTTATTTCGACCACCAGATCGACCCGACCGGACACGGTGAAAACCGCCTCCACGTTCGGAAGCGATTGCAGCCGTGACAAAACCGCAGGCCCTGTGCGCGGCGCAATCGACACAAGCGCCGTGGCGCGGATCGGAGCGGCCAGCGCATCGCCGCTGCGCAGGGTAAAACCGGCAATCACACCCTTTTCCAGCAGCCGGTCAATGCGTGTCTGCACGGTGGTGCGGGCCAGATCCAGCCTGCGGGCAAGCTCGGCCACCGGCATCCGCGCATCGCGGCGCAGCAGGGCGATCAGTTTGGTGTCAATTTCGTCGATCTGTACACTCATTTCGTCATTTTGACGGCAAATGAGTCTGTTTTGCAAGAATTGCCGATGCGAAATAACCGGAGCTTCCTGCACACTTGTGAAAACAGAGCAGAATGAGGCAGTCATGGGGTCAGAGCCAAGGGACATTACGCAAGACCACCTGGATCGGGCACGCGTCGCGGCGTTGATCCGCAAACTTCAACCGGACGACCCGTTGGCGCTTTTCCGGCCTCAGGTTTTGCACCGGACCGCACAGTACTTTTTGCGCGGGTTTCCCGGTCACGTCAGCTATGCTGTCAAAGCCAATCCTGCGCCCGAGGTGTTGCACAGCTTGGTTCAGGCAGGAGTGACCGCCTTCGATGTTGCATCTTTGGCAGAAGCGCAGGCTGTGCGCGCGGTTCTTCCCGACGCACGATTGCATTACCACAACCCGGTTCGGTCGCGCAGTGAGATTGCAAAAGCCAAGTCCTTGGGTGTGGCCTCGTGGTCCGTGGACCGCCTTTCAGAGCTCGACAAGCTGGGACAGGTGCCAAACGGCGCGCAGGTGGCGGTGCGGGTGTCTTTGGGACGCGGCGGAGGCGCGTATGATTTCGGCAGCAAATTCGGCGCGTCACCCGATCTCGCCGAAACCTTGCTGCGCGCTGTGGCGGAACGGGGCATGACGCCTGCGTTGACCTTTCATCCCGGTACGCAATGCACGGACCCGGCAAGCTGGGCCGATTACATAGCCGCTTGCGCTGACATTGCCGCGCGCGCGGGCGTCACGCCAGTTGCTTTGAATGTGGGGGGCGGTTTTCCGTCTTGCGCCCAAGACGGCGACGCGCATCACCGGCTTTTTGAAACCATCGCCGCCGCGACGCGCACCCGTTTCGCAGAGCAGAGGCCGCAGCTTTGGTGCGAACCCGGCCGCGGAATGGTGGCGGGCGCGATGTGGTTGCTGCTTCGGGTCAAAGCGCGCGGCGTGGACATGCTCACCTTGAATGACGGGCTCTATGGAGCGTTGGGCGAATGGCGTGATATGGCGGTGCCGGGTGACCTCACCGCGTTCACCGAAAATGGTCAACCGATGACCGGTGCAAAAAGGGCATTTACCATCTTTGGCCCAACCTGTGACAGTCTGGATCGGGTGCCGCATCCCTGGCGGTTGCCCTCTGGGATAGCTGAGGAGGATTACATCCTTGTCACCGGTGCTGGCGCTTACAGTCTCGCCCTTGTCACGCAGTTCAATGGATACGGGACATCGAGGGTGATTTCCCTCGAAACCGCGTCCGATCGTGCTGGACAGTGCCGCTTGGCAGGTTAGTGTCCCTGCCAAATTATGACGTCAGACGCGCGAGGGCAGCATGGATAAATTTGGCAAGTCACAGCCGGTCAAACGGGTTGAAGACGTACGTTTTCTCAATGGCACCGGGCGCTATGTCGATGACATCGCTCCCGAAGGCGCTTTGCGGGGCTATGTGTTCCGCTCGTCTGTCGCACATGCCAGCATCGATACGCTGGATGTGACCGACGCGCGCGAGGTGCCGGGTGTGCATCTCGTGCTGACAGCTGCCGATCTGGCTGCAGCAGGCTACACCGAAGGCCTCTGGGGCACCACGGTGCCAAACCGCGATGGCTCTACCGGTGCATCGCCATTCCGTCCTGTCTTGGCAACAGACACCGTCCGATATGTGGGCGAAGCGGTGGCGTTCATCGTGGCTGACAGCCTTGAGGCGGCGCGCGATGCTGCTGAACTGATCGAGTTCGACTACACCGACAAGCCAGTACATCTGGGCCTTGCGTCGGGCGGCCCGGACATTCACCCCGAGGCCCCTGCCAACCTGGCTTTCGATTGGGGCATGGGGGACGAGGACGCGACCAAAGCGGCCTTTGACGCGGCGCATCGTACTGTGAGCCTCGATGTCGAGGACAACCGCATTATCGTCAACGCAATGGAACCGCGTGGTTGCTATGCCGAGATGGAGGGCGACCGCCTGCACGTATCCATCAACGCGCAGGGCGTCTGGGATCATAAAAAACATATCGCGCGTGTTCTCAACATGTCTGAAGAAGATGTCCGGATCACGAACCCCGATGTCGGCGGCGGCTTCGGCATGAAGGCGATGCCACACCCCGAAAACTTCCTGACGGCTATGGCCTGCAAAATGCTCGGCAAGCCAGTGCGCTGGATGTCCGAGCGCACCGAAGGCATGTTGTCCGACAACGCGGGCCGTGACCTGCGCCACACCGCCGAATTGGCCTTTGACGAGAACAACCGCATCACGGCGTACCGCGTGCAGACGGTTGCCAACATGGGTGCCTACAACTCGCATTTTGCACAGGCCATCCAGACGAGCCTCTTTTCAAAGGTTCTGATGGGCACTTATGACGTGCAGACGTCCTGGCTTCAGGTTGAAGGTGTCTACACCAACACAACGCCGGTCGATGCCTATCGCGGTGCTGGGCGGCCTGAGGCGATCTATCTGCTGGAACGCGTCATGGACCGCGCCGCACGGGAGCTGGGCCTTGATCCGTGGGAGTTGCGCCGCATCAACTTCATCAAGCCGCATCAGTTTCCCTACAAGACCACGACGGGTGAGACCTACGACGTGGGTGATTTCGAGCGTGTGCTGTCTCGCGCCGAAAGCTTTGCCGACCGTGCCGGGTTTGAGGCCCGCCGTGCGGCGTCGGAGTCCGAGGGCAAGCTGCGGGGCATGGGGCTGTGTTACTATATCGAAAGCATCCTTGGCGCGCCGGTTGAGGATGTGAAGGTCACGTTTGACGAAGATGGTGGCGCGTCGATCTATGTCGGCACGCAGTCGAACGGGCAGGGGCACGAGACCGTGTTCACACAATTTCTGTCCGACCAGACGGGTATCCCGGCAGACAAGATCCGCTTTGTGCAGGGCGACAGTGATCTGATCGCGCGGGGCGGCGGCACCGGCGGATCGCGGTCGGTGACGATCCAGAACACAGCGACGCTGGCAGCGGTCGACAAGATCATCACCGCCTACACGGCATTTCTTGCCGACCAGCAGGGTGTGGACGAGGCCGAGATCACTTTTGACGATGAACAGTTCCGAGTCGGCACATCGAATGTCACGCCGACCATGCTCGAGGTTGCGCAGATGGCGCGCGAGGCGGGCCGCGAAGACCTGCTGACCTTTGATGCAACTGTCACGCTCGATGCCCGCAGCTTCCCGAACGGCGCGCATGTGGCCGAGGTGGAAATTGATCCCGAGACCGGGCATGTGTCCGTCGACCGCTATACGGTGGTCGATGATTTCGGCAACCTGATCAACCCGATGCTGGCCGAAGGCCAGGTGCATGGTGGCGTTGTTCAAGGTCTGGGGCAGGCACTTACCGAACGGGTCGTTTATGACGAAGAGGGCCAGCTGCTCACGGCAACGTTCATGGACTACGCGATGCCGCGCGCCGATGATGTCCCGATGATTGGGTTCACCACAGAAGCGACGCCGTCGGTCACCAACCCGATGGGCATGAAAGGCTGCGGCGAGGCGGGCACCGTCGGCGCTTTGGCCGCTGTCGCCAATGCTGTGCAGGACGCGATGTGGGCGCGGGGCGTGCGTCAGGCGGACATGCCGTTCACGCCGCAGCGCGTCTGGGGCATGCTGCAGGATGCGCGCGTCGCGGCTGAGTGACACCGTTCTTGGCTGGTTCCGCCGAAGGTTTTCGGCGGATCAGTCGCCGGTCAGCATTCGGCGTGGTCCACGCAGCCATGTGATTGTCCTGGACGGCACGATGTCGTCTCTGGAACCGGGTTGGGAGACCAATGCTGGCCGTCTCTATCGGCTTTTGCAGGAGGTTGGAGGCGACCGGTCGCTGTATTACGAAGCGGGTTTGCAATGGTCTGATTGGCGCAGCGCTTCGGATATCGCGGTTGGCCGCGGGATCAATCGCCAGATCGCCCGCGCCTATGGCTTTCTCGCATCGCGTTATATGCCGGGCGACCGCATCTTTTTCTTTGGCTATTCCCGCGGTGCCTATGCTGTACGGTCCCTTGCCGGGATCATCGACCGGGTTGGGCTTGTTCGGGCAGAACATGCCACCGAGCGTAATGTCCGACAGGTCTATCAACACTACCGCACCGGCGCCGAAAGCGCGGCCGCCCGCGATTTCGTGCGGCTGTATTGCCATGACAGCCCGGAGATTGCGGTTGTCGGTGTCTGGGATACGGTCAAGGCTCTGGGGCTGCGTCTGCCCCTGCTGTGGCGTGTCTTCAATGACAAGCACGGGTTTCACAATGACCAGCTGGGACCATCTATCCGATGTGGTCTGCACGCGCTGGCCTATCATGAACGCCGCATGGCCTATGAACCGGTGCTCTGGTCCTGCCCGTCAGATTGGAAGGGCCATGTGGAGCAGGTCTGGTTCAGGGGCGTGCATGGCGATATCGGCGGGCAGTTACGCGGCCATGAAGACGCGCGGCCTCTTGCGAATATCCCGTTGGTCTGGATGTTGGAGCGGGCGGAGAGCGCCGGGTTGCCTTTGCCAGAGGGGTGGCAGGACCGCTTTCCGCAAAGTGCCGAAGCGCCGTCGGTCGGCAACTGGAAAGGCTGGGGCAAGCTGTTTCTCTACCGTCGCGCCCGCCGGATCGGTATGGATCCGTCCGAACGCATCCATGAAACTCTGCATGTCACCGAACCCAAAGCGCACCCGGAACCGCTGCTTCCCTGAGTTCTGACGAATATGTGATCAAAACGACAAGGGTCTCTCTTTAAACCACGCATTTCCTGATTATCTCTTGGTCAAGGAGGCGGGCGTGGAACACCCGCTATACCTTCACTGTCCCTCGTTCCAACACTTGCGCCCAAGGCATCCTTGGGCGCTTTTTCTTTTCTGCGGGGCAGGGTACATGTCAGCCATGAGCTATTCCGATGATTATCTGCGCACGATTCTGAAACGCACCAAGACCGTCGCGGTGGTTGGTGTATCGATGAACCCGGTGCGTCCGTCCTATTATGTGGCCCGGTATCTTTCGCTTAAGGGATTTACGGTGATCCCGGTCAATCCCGGCCATGTGGGCCAGCGCTTGTTCGGGGCCGAGGTGAAGGCGTCGCTGTCGGAGATCGAGACCAAAGTGGACATGGTGGACATTTTTCGCCGATCCGAGGCAGTGCCGCCCATTGTGGACGAAGCACTGGAGGCGTTCCCTGATTTGCAGACCGTCTGGATGCAGATTGGAGTCGAGAACGCTGAAGCTGCTGCCAAGGCAGAAGCGCGCGGGGTCGATGTGGTGATGAACCGCTGCCCCAAGATCGAATATCAGAGGTTGTTCGGCGAGCTGCGCATGGGCGGATTCAACACCGGGATCATCTCGTCCAAGCTGTGAGCCGGCGTGCGCGATGCAGTGATGCATCGCTGCGTTTCCGTTGACGGAAACGCTTGGGGCTCTGCCCCAAACCCCGAAGTATTTTTCAACCAGAGAAGATCAGGAACGGGCGGCTTTTTCCTGCAGGCCGGATTGCCCTTGGCGTCGCGCGAGTTCCGACATCACGTCAGCCAGCGCCACATCGCGGGATTTCAGCATCACCAGAAGGTGGAACAGCACGTCTGCTGCTTCTGAGGTCAGGCGGTCTCGGTCTCCCTTGATCGCTTCGATGATGGCCTCGATGGATTCCTCACCGAATTTCTCGGCACATTTCTCCGGGCCTTTGGCCAGCAGCTTTGCGGTCCAGCTTTCGTCGATGGAGGCAGTTGCGCGGTTTGCGACGATCTGTTCAAGCTCTTCCAGCGTCATGTCAGCCTCACCGGGATGCCGGCTGCGGCCATGTGGGCTTTGGCTTCGCCAATCGTGTATTCGCCGAAATGGAAAATCGACGCCGCCAGCACGGCGCTGGCACCGCCTTCGGTGACACCCTCCACCAGATGATCCAGCGTGCCGACACCACCAGAGGCAATCACCGGCACGTCCACCGCGTCGGAAATCGCGCGGGTGAGGGGCAGGTTGAACCCGGCCTTGGTGCCGTCGCGGTCCATCGAGGTGAGCAGGATTTCCCCGGCCCCCTTGGCGACCACGGTTTTCGCGAACTCCACCGCGTCGATTCCGGTGGGTTTGCGCCCGCCATGCGTGAAGATTTCCCACTTGCCGGGGCTGACTGTCTTGGCATCGATGGCGACCACGATGCACTGGCTGCCGAACTGGTCTGCCGCCTCGGCTACAACATCGGGATTGGCGACTGCGGCGGAATTGAACGATACCTTGTCGGCCCCTGCCAGCAGAAGGGTGCGCACGTCTGCAACGGTGCGGACCCCGCCGCCCACGGTGAGCGGGATGAAGCATTGCTCTGCTGTGCGCGTCACCACGTCAAACATCGTGCCGCGGTTTTCATGGGTGGCGTGGATGTCGAGAAAGCAGATTTCATCGGCCCCCGCGGCGTCATAGG
>QCWH01000021.1:0-59356 GCA_003149565.1 Marivita sp. XM-24bin2
TCTACCGCCAGCCGGTCGATGCGACCACCGCGCGGGTGTTCAGCGATCCGCCGATGAACTTCTTGCCGGTCACCAAATCAGGCAGCCAACTCACTTTCGGCGACAATCAGTCCACACAGGCCAAAGGCCGATTGGCAGACCTGCCGGATGGCAATTACACGGCCGGGTTCCGTCCAAATCATCTCGAGATCGGACAGCACGCGGCGGACGCCATGTCCTTTACGACGCGCCTGACCGTGACCGAACTCACCGGATCGGAAACCTTTGTGCATCTGGACCACCACGGTCAACGCTGGGTCGGGTTGATCCACGGCGTACACGACCTGAAACTGGGCGACGACCTCACGGTCTGGCTCGACCCGCGACATGTCTACGTCTTCGACGAACAGGGCAAAATGATCGCTCCCGCGTCTTACGCGCTGGCGGCCTGAGGAAACGGACCATGGCAAAAATCACACTCGATAACCTGGCACATTCCTATTTGCCCAACCCCGCCTCCGAGGACGATTTCGCCCTCAAGGAACTGAACCACGATTGGGACGACGGTGCGGCCTATGCCCTGCTGGGTGCCTCTGGTTGCGGGAAATCAACACTTCTCAACATCATATCGGGTCTTCTTCACCCCTCGCAGGGCCGTATCCTGTTCGATGGGCAGGACGTGACCCACGCTCCTACGGCCGAACGTAACATCGCGCAGGTGTTCCAGTTTCCGGTCGTCTATGACACGATGACCGTGCACGACAATCTGGCCTTTCCGCTCCGTAATCGTGGTCGGGACGAGGCCTATGTCGCTGAGCGCGTGCAGGAAATCGCCCGCATGATCGGCATGGAGGACATGCTGCGTAAAAAGGCCCGTGGCCTGACAGCAGATGCCAAGCAGAAGATCAGCCTTGGGCGGGGCATGGTCCGCAAGGATGTGAACGCTCTCCTGTTCGATGAGCCTCTGACCGTGATCGACCCGCACATGAAGTGGGAGTTGCGCACGCAGTTGAAAAAGCTGCATCACGATTTCGGCCACACCATGATCTACGTGACCCACGACCAAACCGAGGCGCTGACCTTTGCCGACAAGGTGGTGGTCATGTATGACGGTCGCGTGGTGCAGATCGGCACGCCGGAAGAGCTTTTCGAGCGACCCGAGCATACTTTTGTGGGCTATTTCATCGGCTCGCCCGGCATGAACGTGCTGCCTGCCGAGGTCGAAGGAATGACCGCCAAAGTGGGCACGCAGACGATCCAGCTTTCTGGCGGCTACAAACCCGCTAGCGGCAAGGTCGAGATTGGCGTCCGCCCGGAATTCGCAAAGCTGAGCCAGTCCGAAGGCCTGCCCGTCACGGTCCGCCGGATCGAAGATGTGGGGCGACACAAGATCATCCGCGCGACTTTCGAAGGCCATGACATCAACATCATCGCCAGTGAGGACGACCGTGTCAGCGCCGACATGAACCGCGTCAGTTTCGATCCGGCGCAAGTGAACGTCTACGTCAACGATTGGCGCATCGCGCCTGATCGCTCGCAATCAGTGGGGGAGGCCGCCTGATGGAAAAGACAGTCAATCAAAAGGCGTGGTTCCTCGTTCTGCCGGTTCTGATCCTCGTCGCGTTCTCGGCGGTGATCCCGCTGATGACCGTTGTCAATTATTCGGTTCAGGACACGTTCGGGAACAACCAGTTCTTCTGGGCCGGCCTCGAATGGTTCGAGGAAATGCTGAACGATGACCGCATGTGGGGTGCGCTGGGGCGGCAGTTGATGTTCTCGGGCATCATCCTGCTGATCCAGATTCCGCTGGGTGTCTTCGTCGCGCTCAATATGCCCAAGAAAGGCTTCTGGGCCAGCTTCTGCCTTGTCGTCATGTCGCTGCCTCTGCTGATCCCGTGGAACGTGGTCGGCACCATCTGGCAGATCTTTGGCCGCGTAGACATTGGGCTTCTGGGCCACACGCTTGCCGCGCTTGGCATCGATTACAACTACACCAGCGATCCGTTTGCGGCCTGGGTCACGATCATCGTTATGGATGTGTGGCATTGGACATCGCTTGTCGCGCTACTGGCTTATGCCGGGCTGCAGTCCATCCCGGACGCCTATTATCAGGCGGCCAAGATCGATCAGGCGTCGCGCTGGAAGGTGTTCCGCTTCATCGAACTGCCCAAGATGATGGGGGTTCTGATGATCGCCATTCTGCTGCGTTTCATGGACAGTTTCATGATCTACACCGAGCCCTTCGTTGTCACCGGCGGTGGCCCCGGCAGCACCACCACGCTGTTGTCCATCGACCTCGTGAAGATGGCTCTGGGTCAGTTCGACCTTGGACCGGCGGCCGCGTTCTCGATCATGTATTTCCTTGTGATCCTGTTGATTTCGTGGGTGTTCTACACCGTCATGACCAACCTCGATAAGCGGGAGGGCTGAGGCAATGACCGACGCAACCACCACCAGCATTCCCGGCGATCTGACCGCAGGCGGCGCCAAGAAGCGCGTCAAGGTCAACGGATCGGCCATCGTCATGGGGCTTTACCTGCTGTTCCTGATGCTGCCGATCTACTGGCTGCTGAACATGAGCCTTAAGACCAACACGGAGATCCTCAACGATTTCACGCTTTGGCCGGATGAACTGACGCTCGACAATTACCGAACGATCCTGACGGACCCGAGTTGGTACATGGGCTATGTGAACTCACTCATCTACGTGGTGATGAACACGGTGATCTCTTTGGCCGTGGCCTTGCCCGCTGCCTACGCGTTCAGCCGGTACCACTTCATGGGCGACAAGCACCTGTTCTTCTGGCTGCTGACCAACCGGATGGCTCCGCCCGCCGTTTTTGCGCTGCCGTTCTTCCAGCTGTATTCGTCAGTGGGTTTGTTCGACACGCACATCGCGGTTGCCTTGGCGCACTGCCTGTTCAACGTGCCGCTCGCGGTGTGGATCCTCGAAGGCTTCATGCGCGGCGTGCCGAAAGAGATCGACGAGACCGCCTATCTGGATGGCTACAGTTTTGGTCATTTCTTCACCCGCATCTTTATGCCCCTGATCTCCAGCGGCATCGGTGTGGCGGCGTTCTTCTGCTTTATGTTCTCTTGGGTGGAACTGCTGCTCTCGCGGACCCTGACCACGGTGGACGCAAAGCCAATCGCCGCGATCATGACCCGCACCCAAGGCGCCTCGGGCATCGATTGGGGCGTGCTGGCCGCCGCCGGTATTCTGACGATCGTACCGGGGGCTTTGGTGATCTACTTCGTGCGCAACTACATTGCCAAGGGCTTTGCCCTGGGACGGGTGTGATGGACCGCGTTGACACTCGTTTTTCGTCGCGCACCTGCATCGCGACCCTTTCGACAAGGAGGACCCTCTGATGGATCTCTCATGGATGGCATGGACATGGCCGACCGCGATTTTCTTCATGGTTATCGCGAGCCTGCTGATCGTGTTCACATTCCTCGCAATCAAATTCCCCGAGACGCCCCGCGTGGGCATCTTGCGGATCGAAACGACGCGCGGTGACCGTTTGTTCATCACGCTTCTGGGCAGCGCCTTTATCAATCTCGCTTGGCTCGGGCTGGTCGGCGAAAACCAGCCCTGGGCGCTTGGCGTGTGCGCGCTCTACGCCGCAGCGGTTTTCCGCTGGGTGTGATCCAATAAGACTGTGATGTCCCGGAAACGGGGGATCACCTCACTTCACACAAGTTCTCAATAAAGGGGAGGTACCTAATGAACTTGAACTTAAAATCCTCAACAGCGGCGTTGCTGATCCTCGCGGGTCCTGCATTTGCCGACATGGACGCGGCGCGTGCGTTCCTGGACGAAGAGATCGGTGATCTCTCGTCGTTGAGCCGGGCCGAGCAGGAAGCGGAGATGCAGTTCTTCGTGGATGCAGCGGCTCCGTTCCAGGGTATGGAAATCAAAGTGGTGTCCGAGACAATCACCACCCATGAATACGAAAGCCAGGTGCTTGCACCGGCGTTCGAGCGCATCACCGGTATCAAGGTCACACACGACCTGATCGGCGAAGGCGACGTGGTTGAAAAGCTCCAGACCCAGATGCAGTCGGGTGAAAACATCTACGACGGCTACATCAACGACTCCGACCTGATCGGCACGCACTGGCGCTACCAGCAGGTGCGCAACCTGACCGACTGGATGGCGGGCGAGGGCGCTGACGTGACCCTGCCGACGCTGGATCTCGATGACTTCATCGGCCTCAGCTTCACCACCGGCCCGGATGGCAAGGTCTATCAGCTGCCGACACAGCAGTTCGCGAACCTCTACTGGTTCCGCTACGACTGGTTCAACGATCCCAAGAACCAGGAAGACTTCAAGGCGGCCTATGGCTATGACCTTGGTGTTCCGGTCAACTGGTCGGCTTACGAGGACATCGCCGAGTTCTTCACCGGTCGTGACCTGAGCCACATGGGCGTCGAAGGTGAAGTCTTCGGCAACATGGACTACGGTAAGAAAGACCCGTCGCTCGGCTGGCGGTACACCGACGCGTGGATGTCCATGGCTGGCATGGGCGACGTGGGTGAACCCAACGGCCATCCGGTCGACGAATGGGGCATCCGCGTGAACGAGAACTCCCAGCCGGTCGGTTCCTGTGTGGATCGTGGCGGTGCAACCAACTCGCCTGCGGCCGTTTATGCTGTGTCTAAAGCGATTGAGTGGCTGGAAAAGTACACACCGCCCGCAGCGGCCGGTATGACCTTCTCCGAAGCAGGCCCGATCCCCGCACAGGGCAACATCGCACAGCAGATGTTCTGGTACACCGCGTTCACGGCAGACACCGTGAAGCCCGGCCTGCCGGTGATGAACGAAGACGGCACGCCGAAGTGGCGCATGGCACCCAGCCCGCATGGCGTTTACTGGAAAGAAGGCCAGAAGGTCGGCTACCAGGACGCAGGCAGCTGGACGCTGATGGAATCCACCCCGGTGGATCGTGCAAAGGCCGCATGGCTCTATGCACAGTTCGTGACGTCCAAGACCGTCGACGTGAAGAAATCTCACGTGGGTCTTACCTTCATTCGCGAATCCACAGTGCAGCATGACAGCTTCACCGAACGCGCGGACAAACTGGGTGGTCTGGTGGAATTCTACCGTTCCCCGGCCCGTGTGGCATGGTCGCCGACCGGTACGAACGTTCCGGATTACCCGAAGCTGGCCCAGCTGTGGTGGCAGAATATCGGCGACGCAATGTCCGGTGCGAAAACCCCGCAGGAAGCGCTAGATGCACTCTGTGAAGATCAGGAGCGCGTTCTTGAGCGTCTTGAGCGTGCAGGCGTCCAGGGTGATCTTGGCCCGGTCCTGAACGAAGAGCGTGACCCGCAGTACTGGTTCGAGCAGCCGGGTGCACCTTATCCGAAGCTGGAGAACGAGGACGAAGAGCCTCAGACCGTTTCTTATGACGAGTTGATCAAGTCCTGGCAGTAATCTGCTTTAAGATCGGGGCGCGTTTGTTCGCGCCCCGATTTTCGTTTGTCCCTTTCCCATTTGATCCTTTTCTTCCGTCCTGAAACAGTGGGCGGACCAAACACGTCATCAGAGGAGGCCCGCCGCACATGACCCATATCCTTGCCATCGACCAAGGCACGACATCGACGCGCGCCATCCTGTTTGATGAGACCCTCAGCGTCGTCGCCTCGGCGCAGGAAGAATTCACCCAGCATTACCCGCAAAGCGGCTGGGTCGAACATGACCCGTCTGACCTCTGGTCCACCACCGCCGCAACCTGCCGCGCCGCGATCGAAAAGGCTGGCGGCGGCACCGCAGACATCGCCGCCATCGGCATCACCAACCAGCGCGAAACCACCCTGGTCTGGGATCGCACCACGGGCAAGCCGGTGTTCAACGCCATCGTCTGGCAGGACCGCCGCACGTCTGAGTTCTGCAAGGGGTTGAAGGCGGAAGGCTTCGAAGAGGTGGTGACCGACCGCACGGGCCTGCTGCTTGACCCGTATTTCAGCGGCACCAAACTGGCCTGGATCCTCGACAATGTGGACGGTGTCCGCGCGCGGGCCGAGGCGGGCGAACTGGCCTTTGGCACCGTGGATACTTGGCTTGTCTGGAACCTGACGGGCGGTAATGTCCATGTCACCGACGCCACCAACGCCGCGCGCACGATGCTCTACGACATTCGCAAGGGACGTTGGTCCAAAACCATCTGCGACAAGCTGGGCATCCCCATGTCGATGCTGCCCGAGGTCAAAGACTGCGCCGCTGATTTTGGCGAAACCCGCGCCGATCTCTTTGGCCGCGCCGTCCCGATCTGCGGCATTGCTGGCGACCAGCAAGCGGCAACCGTGGGGCAGGCATGCTTCAAGCCGGGGATGCTGAAATCGACTTATGGAACGGGGTGCTTTGCGCTGCTCAACACAGGCGACACGCCAGTGACCTCGACCAACCGTCTGCTTACCACGATCGCCTACCAGTTGGACGGCAAACCGACCTACGCTTTGGAAGGTTCGATTTTCATTGCTGGCGCGGTCGTGCAATGGCTGCGCGACGGGCTCAAGATCATCCGCGAGGCGAAAGAAACCCAGCCGCTGGCGGAAAAGGCCGACGACACGCAGGAAGTGGTGCTTGTGCCCGCGTTCACAGGTCTCGGTGCACCCTATTGGAACGCCGAATGCCGCGGCGCGATCTTTGGCCTGACTCGCAACTCGGGGCCAGAGGAATTCGCCCGCGCCGCGCTGGAAAGCGTCGGCTACCAGACCCGTGATTTGCTTGAGGCGATGAAGGCCGATTGGTCCGGCACATCCCAGACCGCTTTGCGCGTCGATGGCGGGATGAGCGCCTCCGACTGGACGATGCAGTTCCTGTCCGACATCATCGACGCGCCCGTCGAACGGCCCAAGGTGCTGGAAACCACCGCGATGGGGGCGGCGTGGCTCGCGGGCTACAAGGCAGGTGTGCTGCCTGACATGGAGGCCTTCGCCGCGCAATGGGCTGTCGATGGCCGGTTTGAGCCGGATATGGCGGCGAATGTGCGGGACCGTAAATACGGCGCGTGGAAGCGGGCCATCGACGCGACCATTGGATTTGCGGGATAAAAGCCGCGTCGACGCGGCTTGAAGGGCTTTCGAAAGCCCTTCAAGCCTCACTCTACCTTCAGCACGATCTTCCCGATATGGGTCGAGCTTTCCATCCGCGCATGGGCCTGCGCCGCCTCCGTCAGTGCAAACTCGCTGTCCATCACCGGCGCGATGCGGCCTGAGGACAGATGGGGCCAGACCTCGGCTTCCAGATCGCGGGCAATGGCGGCCTTGGCGGCGACGGACTGTGGCCGCAGGGTTGACCCCGTGAGGGTCAACCGCCGGGTCATCATCTGCACAAAATTCATCTCGACCTTCGGCCCTTGGAGAAAGGCGATTTGCACCAGGCGCCCGTCATCGGCCAGCGCCTTGACGTTGCGAGGCAAGTAATCCCCACCGACCATGTCGAGGATCACATCCGCGCCGCCCTCCGCACGCATCGCCTCGACGAAATCCACCTCGCGGTAGTTCCACGCCGCCTCGGCACCTAATCCAACACAGGCAGCACATTTGTCAGCCGACCCGGCGGTGGTAAACACCCGCGCGCCGCGCAGGGCGGCAAGCTGGATTGCCGTCGTGCCGATGCCGCTTGAGCCACCGTGCACAAGCAACCGTTCTCCGGCCTGTAGGCCACCGCGCCGGAACACATTTGACCAAACGGTAAAAAATGTCTCGCAGAGCGCCGACGCCTGATCCATCGGCATGCCCTCGGGCACCGGTAGCGCGTGGTCCGCGTAGGTGGTGACATACTCAGCATAACCGCCGCCGGGCAGCAAGGCCGTCACCGCGTCGCCCACCGACCAGCGTGACACGCCGTGGCCGACCGCCGCCACGGTGCCAGCGGCTTCAAGCCCGGGCAGGGAGGATGCGTCTGGCGGCGGGTTATACAGCCCAGCACGTTGCAGCGCATCGGGGCGATTGACCCCGGCATAAGCGACCTTGATCAGGATCTCGCCAGCCTTCGGCGCGGGGACAGGAACGGTCACGGGCTGCAAGACCTCAGGTCCGCCATGGGTGGTGATCTCGACGGCGGTCATGGAGGTGGGAAGCGTCATGGCGGGGCGGGCTCCTGTCTGTTTGGCCTTCCTTGTGTCGCAGATTGCGGCTGTTCTGCAAGGCCGCGGGACAGAGTTTCGTGCCCACGTTGAAAATCAAAACTCTGTTCTTCGGTCCGAAGCTCAACCCTGCGCCAACGTTCTTTCACGCAAGCCAGCAGTTGTGAGCCACCCCGCGATGCCCTAATCCTGTGCGCAACCAATCAGTTCCAAGGGGAGAAAACCATGACCGACGGACCGAGCTACGGTTTCGACACGCTTCAAATCCACGCAGGCGCGCGGCCTGACCCGGCCACGGGTGCGCGGCAGGTGCCGATCTATCAGACCACGGCTTATGTGTTCCGCGATGCTGATCACGCGGCCGCATTGTTCAACCTTCAGGAAGTGGGATACATCTATTCGCGCCTGACAAACCCGACCGTTGCTGCGCTGCAAGAGCGTATGGCGACGCTCGAAGGCGGTGCCGGGGCGGTCTGCTGCTCCTCGGGTCACGCAGCGCAGATCATGGCTTTGTTCCCTCTGATGGGGCCGGGCAAGAACATCGTCGCATCGACGCGCCTTTACGGTGGCACGATCACCCAGTTCAGCCAGACCATCAAACGCTTCGGCTGGTCCGCGACCTTTGTCGACTTCGACGATCTGGACGCGGTCAAAGCGGCGATCGACGATGACACCCGCGCAGTGTTCTGCGAGTCCATCGCCAACCCGGGTGGCTACATCACCGATCTCGATGCGATCTCGGCCATCTCGGACGACGCGGGTATTCCGCTCATCGTCGACAACACCTCGGCCACGCCGTATCTGTGCCGCCCGATTGAACACGGCGCTACGCTGGTTGTGCATTCGATGACCAAATATCTCACCGGCAACGGCACCGTGACCGGCGGCGTCGTAGTGGACAGCGGCAAGTTCGACTGGTCCGCCAATGACAAGTTCCCGTCGCTGAGCGAACCCGAGCCTGCCTATCATGGCCTCAAGTTCCACGAGACCTTCGGCCCGCTCGCCTTCACTTTCCACGGTATCGCCATCGGTCTGCGGGATCTGGGTATGACGCTGAACCCGCAGGCGGCGCATTACACGCTGATGGGGATCGAGACCTTGTCCTTGCGGATGCAGAAGCATGTCGAGAACGCGATGGAAGTGGCGTCCTGGCTGGAAGCCCACGATGCGGTCGAAGCGGTGACCTATGCGGGTCTGCCGTCCTCGCCCTACAATGATCGGGTGGCGCGGATTTGTCCGAAAGGGGCAGGTGGTCTGTTCACCGTGCGCCTCAAGGGCGGCTATGACGCCTGTGTGAAATTTGTCGATTCGCTCGAAATCTTCAGCCACGTTGCCAACTTGGGTGACACGCGCAGCCTCGTGATCCATTCGGCCTCGACCACGCACCGGCAATTGACCCCGGAACAGCAGGAAGCGGCGGGCGCTGGCCCGAGTGTGGTGCGGATTTCCATCGGCATTGAAGACCCGGCGGACCTGATCGCGGATTTGAATCAGGCGCTGAACGCGTCGAAATAGAGCAAAAGGCCCTTCTAAGGGCCTTACCCGCATTTTCGAAAATGCGGCAAGCCCGTTCAAACGGGCTTGCCCCCAGCTCAGACGGTGATCGCCTGCATCACCTGCGGTTCGATCACGTCCACGTCGGGCAGAGCGCGGATCAGTCCTTCGGCGGATTGCTCCAATGCCGGGAAGGTCCGGTAGTGGCAGGGGATGAGCGTCTTGAAGTCGAAATAGCGCTTTGCCGCATAGGCCACGCCTGCCATATCCATTGTGTAATAGCCCCCCGCTGACAGGATGCCGATATCGGGTTTGTAGTAATCCCCGATCCAGTCCATGTCCGCCATGATCGACGTATCGCCCGAGAAATAAAGCGTCTTGCCATCGCCACGCAGGATGAACCCGGTTTCCATGCCCATGTAGCGTTTTTCCTCCCCGACTTGCATCGATGAGGAATGTGACGCGGGCACCAGCGTCGCGGCCACATTGCCCAGCGTGATGGTCCCACCCTTGTTGAACGCATGCCCCTCGTTTGCGCCCATCGCGTGCAGCGCCTGCGCCAGTTCCACCATGCCCGACACAGGAGCGCCGGTCTTTTGCGACAGCTCTACGATGTCTGCCGTGTGGTCGAAATGCCCGTGGGTGACCAGGATATGCGTCGCGCCGTCAAGCGCAGCCTCCTTGTCCTGCCCCTCCATCATCGGATTGCCGTTGAGCCACGGGTCGATCAGCAGCACCTGATCGCCGATCTCGATCCGGAACGATCCGTGTCCAAGCCATATGATATTCATTTGACGTCTCCCTGTGTGTCTGACCCAAGGCTAACACAGCGCGCGCGCTGCGAAAGAGGCGAAGGTGTTTTGATCTATGTCAATCAAAAAGGACAGCTGAAATGTCAATGTAAGTTTACACATACGGGGAGAGTCGCCATGCGCATTTTGTTTGTCCATCCGAATTACCGCTCCGGCGGGGCCGAGATCGCAGGCACCTGGCCGCCGGCCTGGGTGGCGTATCTGTCCGGCCATCTGCGTCAGGCGGGATTTGACGACATCCATTTCATCGATGCGATGACCGACAACATTTCGGATGCCGATCTGGCCAAGCGTATGGAAGAAATTAAGCCCGATGTGGTGGGGGTCACCGCGATCACCCCGTCAATTTACCGCGCCGAAGACGTGCTGAAGGTGGCCAGAGACGTGGCGCCGAACGCTGTGCGGATGTTGGGCGGGGTGCACGCGACCTTCATGTTCAAACAGGTTCTGTCCGAGGCGCCATGGGTCGATGTGATCGTGCGGGGCGAGGGGGAAGAGATCTGCACCGAACTGATGCTCGCGATCGAAGATGGGCGCTGGCCTGCGGACAAGCATAAGATCAAGGGTTTGGCATTCATGGACGACGACCGGATCGTTGCGACCCCGGCGGCGAGCACGGTCAAGGACCTGTCGAAGATCAAGCCGGACTGGACTGTTCTGGAGTGGGACAAATACATCTACATCCCGCTCGGCACGCGCGTCGCGATCCCAAACCTCGCGCGCGGCTGTCCCTTCACCTGTTCCTTCTGTTCCCAGTGGAAATTCTGGCGCGACTACCGTGTGCGCGATCCCAAGGATGTGGTCGACGAGATCGAGGACCTGGTCACCAACCACGGGGTCGGCTTCTTCATCCTTGCCGACGAAGAACCCACCATCAACAAGAAGAAATTCGTAGCCTTCTGCCAGGAACTGATCGACCGGGGCCTGCCGGACAGGGTCAAGTGGGGGATCAACACCCGCGTGACCGACATCTACCGCGACCGCGATCTGCTCAAGTTCTACCGCAAGGCAGGTCTGGTCCATGTGTCCCTGGGCACCGAAGCCGCGGCGCAGATGAAGCTCGATATCTTCAACAAGGAAACCAAGGTCGACGAGAACAAGACCGCCATCCGCCTGCTGCGCGAGGCTGACATTCTGGTCGAGGCGCAGTTCATCGTGGGGCTGGATAACGAAACGCCGGAGACGCTGGAAGAGACCTACCAGATGGCGTGGGACTGGCAGCCCGATCTGGCGAACTGGTCGATGTATACGCCGTGGCCCTTCACCCCCTTGTTCCAGGAGTTGAAGGATCAGGTCGAAGTCTTTGATTTCAGTCGTTATAACTTCGTGACACCCATCATGAAGCCCGCCGCCATGGAGCGGGGGGAATTGCTTGATGGCGTGATGAACAACTACCGTCGGTTCTACATGAAAAAGGCGCTGTTCCACTATCCGTGGCGCGGCACCGGGTTCCGGCGGCGGTATCTGCTGGGCTGCCTCTATGCGTTCCTCAAGGCGGGGGTGGGGCGCACGTTCTATGATCTGGGCAAGGTGGGCTATACCGGGCCGCAATCCAAGAACAAGCTCGATTTCCAGTTCGACGAAACCCGTACCATCGCCGAAGCGCAGATGGAGGATTGGGAAGCCTCTGCCGACAAGGCGGCTGCGGCCAAGGAACGGCGTGAAGCGGTGAAAGCGCAGATGAAGGAACGCTCTGCCGAACGCACGCAGGATTTCAAGATGCCCAACGGGGCTGAGGTCAAAGTCTGTGGAGGCGGTTCGCAGCAAATGGAGGACGTCTGAGGATGTCCGCGCAACCGGCCACACAGGCGCGCTGATCGGGCCAAACGCCATCCTGCAGCTTCTGCCCCAGATCGAACGGATCGGCGGCGAGGCGCGGGTCGCGCAGATGCTGGCCGAGGCTGGCGTGTTCGAGGTGCCGGACGGCAGTCACATGATTCCCGAAGGTGATGCGGCGCGGTTGCATCAGGTGCTGCGCCGGGATGAGCCTGAAATGGCGGCTGAACTTGCCGCCGAAGCGGGCAGGGCCACGGCAGATTATATCCTAGCGCATCGCATCCCCAAAATGGCCCAGTGGGTTCTCAGGGCGCTGCCATCATCTTTGGCAGCGCGCAGCCTGTCGGGGGCGATCACCAAACATGCGTGGACCTTTGCAGGGTCTGGGGGCTTTGTCGCGCTCGGGCCGTGGCGATGCGAGATCACGGACAACCCAATTGTACAGGGCGAGAGCAGCGATGTGCCGCTTTGCCATTGGCACGCTGCCGTGTTCGAACATTTGTACCGCACACTGGTGCATCCCCGCACCCGTTGCCGTGAAACCGCGTGCTGTGCGATGCATGGGTACCACGCCTGTCAGTTTGAGCTGACAGTCGGAACGACCTGAAAACGCTTGGTTTCCCGTTCAGTCTGACATTCGTGCTTTGCCTGCCTGACATTGGGCGTTATGGTCTGTCCTTGCCGAAGCTTTAGAGCGCAAATTGTGTTCTTGGCGGCGCACATTGTCTGTTCTCAGGGGAGGGTGCGGGCAATTCGATGGAAAAGTTGATCGAAACTGGAGTCACCCGGGGGGCAGCGCGGATGAACATGCACAAATCAAGCCGCGCAGCGCCGTTTCCATCACGGCCCTTGCCGGACCACGAGGCTCGCCTGTCCGATCCCGCCCGCCTGAGCGCCTTGGCTGACGCGCAGGTGATGGACACCCCGCCGGACGAAATGTTTGACCGTGCTGCGCGTCTTGCCACCAAGTTCCTCGGCGTGCCCGTTGGGCTTGCCTCTTTCGTTGCTGAGGATCGTCAATACTTCAAGGCGCAATGCGGTTTGCCGGGTGGAGCAGATGCGGATCGCGAAACACCGCTGAGCCATTCATTCTGCCAATACGTTGTGGCGCATGACCGCCCGCTTGCCGTGTCCGACTCGCGCGAACACCCGTTGCTGAGCACCAATGATGCGATAGCCGATTTGGGTGTTATTGCCTATCTTGGCGTTCCGATCCACGCTCCAAATGGGGCCCCGATCGGGTCGTTTTGCGCTATTAATGATACGCCGCGCGTCTGGACCGACAGCGACGTCGATGTACTGACCGACCTTGCCGCGATGATCGAAACCGAACTGCATCTGCGACATGAACGCGATGCGATGCAAACCTTGGCGCGCGAGATGAACCATCGCGTCAAGAACCTGTTTTCTGTGGTTGGCGGGATGATCGCGCTCACCGCACGGTCCACCGACAGCACTGCTGATATGGCGCGCGACCTCAAAGGACGGTTGGCGGCACTTGATCTTGCGCATTCGATGGTCAGCCCGGCCTTGGCGGATGGTCGCTTTGATCCTCAAGGGCTGGACCTTCACGATCTGATCGACCGTTTGGTGCAACCGCATCAGATGCCCGGCCGGGCGCAGGTCGCATTGGATGTGCCAACTCTGCGATTGTCGGGAGGGGCCGTCACCGATCTGGCCCTGGTGATCCACGAACTCGCCACAAATGCCGCCAAATATGGCGCGTTGTCTGACCCAGAGGGCAAGGTGTCGATCATTGGCGCACAGGACGGTGACACCTTGCGCCTCAACTGGAGCGAAGCGGGCGGGCCAACGATTGCGGCGGCACCCTCGGACAAAGGCTTTGGCAGCAAGCTCATCGAGGCGACGGTTACGCGCCAGATGAACGGGTCGCTTGACACGCAATGGGGCGAAGGCGGTGTCTCGCATGCCCTGACCCTGCCGCTGTCAGTGTTCGATGCAGAGGGGCCGGCTGCCTCATCCACTCCGGGCTGATCACACGGGCATCGGGTCACGTCGGGTTGAAGCGGCGGTTGCGCCACTTGAACCCACCTTCGGCTACGGCTAAACGCAGCGAAAGATCCGCTATCCGCAGAAATCGAGGGGACCTCGTCTCATGTCCATTGACATCGAAACCGCCGCCCGTGTGGCCAAGCTTGCGCGCATTCGCGTCGAAGACGACGCTCTGCCCGCGCTGGCCCAGGAATTCAGCAACATCCTCGGCTTCATCGAGCAGCTGAATGAGGTCGATGTAGACGGCGTGGAGCCGATGGTCAGCGTCGAGCCAATGCGCCTGAAGCGCCGCAAGGACGGGGTGACCGATGGCGGGATGCAGGACAAGGTTCTGGCAAACGCCCCCGACGCCCGCGAGGGCTTTTTCGCCGTGCCGAAGGTGGTGGAATAATGACCGATCTGACCAAACTCAAAATCTCGGAAGCCCGCGACGCTCTGCGCAAGGGCGATGTGACCTCGGCCGAACTGACCGAAGCCTGCCTTTCCGCGATCGACAAGGCCGACGCCTTGGGTGCATTTGTGCACAAGACGCCCGAAGTCGCGATGGGTCAGGCGAAATCCGCTGATGACCGGATCAAGGCGGGCGACGCCCCTGACCTCTGCGGCATCCCGCTCGGCATCAAGGATCTCTTCTGCACCAAAGGCGTGCCGTCCCAGGCCGCCAGTGCGATCCTCAACGGCTTCAAGCCGGAATACGAAAGCACTGTCACAAGCCAGCTTTTCGACGCGGGCGCGGTCATGCTGGGCAAGCTCAACATGGACGAGTTTGCCATGGGCTCGTCCAATGAAACCTCGACCTATGGCAACGCAATCAACCCGTGGCGCCGTGGCAATGACGAAACCGCCCTGACACCGGGCGGCTCGTCGGGTGGCTCGGCCAGCGCCGTTGCCGCAGACCTCTGCCTTGGCGCGACAGGCACCGACACAGGCGGCTCCATCCGTCAGCCCGCCGCCTTCACCGGCATCACCGGCATCAAGCCGACCTATGGCCGCTGCTCGCGCTGGGGCATCGTCGCCTTCGCCTCGTCGCTTGACCAAGCGGGGCCAATGACGAAAGACGTGCGCGACGCCGCGATCATGCTGGAAGCAATGTGCGGGCACGACCCGAAAGACAGCACCTCAGCCGACCTGGCCGTGCCGAATTTCGAGGCGATGCTGACCGGTGACATCAAGGGCAAGACCATCGGCATTCCGCGCGAATACACCATGGACGGCATGCCGGACGAGATCGAGGCGCTCTGGTCTGAGGGCCGCAAGATGCTTGCAGACGCCGGTGCCACCATCAAGGATATCAGCCTGCCGCACACCAAATACGCGCTGCCCGCCTATTACGTGATCGCGCCCGCCGAGGCATCCTCGAACCTCGCCCGCTATGACGGCGTGCGCTACGGCCACCGCGCGAAGCTGGCGCAGGGGGACGGCATCACCGAGATGTACGAAAAGACCCGCGCCGAAGGTTTCGGTCCCGAGGTGCAGCGCCGCGTGATGGTGGGCACGTACGTGCTCTCCGCGGGCTTCTACGACGCCTATTACAATCGCGCTCGCAAGGTCCGTACTCTGATCAAAAAGGACTTTGAGGACGTCTTCGCCGAAGGTATTGACGCGATCCTCACGCCCGCTACGCCCTCGGCCGCGTTCGAGCTTGGCAAAGACGTGACCGATCCGGTCGAGATGTATCTCAACGACGTCTTCACCGTGACCGTGAACCTCGCCGGTCTGCCGGGCATCTCGGTGCCGACTGGGCTCGACAAACAAGGCTTGCCGCTGGGTCTGCAACTGATTGGTCGACCGTGGGAAGAGGGGGATCTGCTGAACACCGCCTATGCCCTCGAACAGGCGGCGGGCTTTGTGGCAAAGCCGAGCCAATGGTGGTGATTTCACGCCGAATGAGGCAGGACATGACCCAGACACACGGCATATTGCGCGGCTTGGCCGGAGGTGCCGCGCTTCTCGTGGTAACCGCCTGCAGCCCGACGGTTCCGGACAGCGCGGTTGGCTTTGACCGGTACGACGGCTACCAAGAACGCCGCGAAGCGGTCCTCGAAGGGCGCGTGGCTCCAACCACCATTGGTCCTCCTCCCACCGTGACAGGAGCGCCGCTTTCCGCCACCGGTCCGCTGGATGCGACCGATCTCGAAGCGCGCCGCGCGAATTCCGGCGTCGATCCTGTGCAGGCCTCGCCCAGCAATCCGGCGCCGCAGATCGTGGAAAACGCCGCGGGCATCTCGGACGAAAACGACTTTAATGCGGTCTCCAACACGCGCAGCATCGAAGGCGACGCAGCTCTGATCGCGCAGAACCGGGCGCAGTATCAGGTCATCGCACCCGAGGCGCTGCCCACCCGGCCCGGCACAAATACGCCAAACATCGTTGCTTACGCGCTGCAGACCAACAATCCCAAGGGCGCGCCGATCTATCGTCGCTCGGCCTTTGCGTCTGAAAACCGGCATCTGCGCAACTGTGCGAGCTTCGCGTCCGCCGACCTCGCGCAAGAGGCGTTTCTTGCGAATGGCGGGCCGGAGCGTGATCGTCAAAACCTCGATCCTGATGGGGATGGCTTTGCCTGCAGCTGGGATCCGGCCCCCTTCCGCGCGGTGCGCAACTGACGCCGCTTTGGCATCCCTCGCCAAATTACGGGCCGCGCCGCGGCGGCGCGCGGCCTGACCTGATCGTTCTGCATTACACCGCGATGGACTGTGCCGAAAAGGCGCGCGACTGGTTGTGCTGCGATGAGGCACAGGTCTCAGCCCACTACGTGATCGCGTCAAATGGGACCGTGTGGCAACTGGTCGATGAGGCAGACCGTGCCTGGCATGCGGGGGCAGGGGCGTGGGGCCCGGTCACCGACGTGAACTCCCGCTCCATCGGCATCGAGATCTCGAATACCGGCAGCACACCGTTTGCGGCAAAGCAGATGGACGCGCTGGACATTTTGGTGGCCGCGATCATGGACCGTCATTCCATCCCGCCAGAGCGGGTGATCGGCCATTCCGACATGGCCCCGGGCCGCAAAATCGATCCCGGCCCCCGCTTTGACTGGCAGCGCCTTGCACGACAGGGACTCGCTATCTGGCCCGATGCCGAGGGCTTTGGCGATTTTACAGAGAACGCGCGCCGCTTCGGCTACACCGCCGATGTTCCTGCCGACAGGCTGCTGCACAGCTTCCGCCTGCGGTTCCGCCCCAACGTCTCCGGGCCGCTTGACAACACCGACCGCGGACTCATGGCCAATCTCGCACGGCGCTGGCCCGTCTCGGTGTCCTGATCTTCTCTGTTTCTCATATACCTCGGGGGTCTGGGGGCTGGCCCCCAGTGTTTCCGTCGACGGAAACACGCGATGCGTCAACGCATCGCCCCGCGCTCAACTCAACTCGTAAGGCAGGATCCCGCGCCGATGCGGCTGGATCGTCAGCTTCCGTTCCAAAGGCGGCACCGAGCGTTGGTGGCAGTTTGCCCGCTCACAGATGCGGCAGGAAATCCCGATAGGCTCGAACGCCCCGTCGCGTGTCAGATCGAGCCCGTCCGCATAGACCAGCGCGCCTGCATGCTTGACCTCGCATCCCAGCGCAATTGCATAACGGCGCACCGGCGCGCCGAAGTGACCGCCGGTTTTCGACACATCGCGTGCCAGTGAAATGTACCGCACCCCGTCCGGGGTTTCCGCCAACTGACGCAGGAACCGACCCGGCGTCTCGAAGGCGCGATGTACGTTCCAAAGCGGGCATGCTCCTCCAAAGCGCGCGAATTGCAACCGTGTGGCCGAATGGCGTTTTGTGATCGTGCCAGCCTGATCGACGCGGACAAAGAAGAACGGGATGCCTTTGGCACCGGGCCGTTGCAGGGTCGAGAGACGATGCGCGACCTGTTCGATGGAGGCCCCGAAACGTCGCGCCATCAGCTCAAGATCATGTCGCGTGTCATGCGCGGCTTGCAGGAATTGGCCGTAGGGCATCACTGCCGCCCCGGCAAAGTAATTCGCCAGCCCCAACCGCGCGATGGCCCGGGCCGCATCCGATTGGAAGCGCCCCAGATCGAGCGTTGCATCCAGAAGCTTGCCATGCCGCGTCAGGGCAAGTTGCAGCATCATCTGAAAGGTTTGCGTCTCGGGAGCGGCAAGAGAAGAGAGCGTGACCTCCTGCCGCAATTCATCGAACCGGCGCAGTTCGGGCATATTGGCAAAGCGCACCTGCAGACCTTCGGCTTCAAGCCCGCGAATGGCGGCGCGTACGCGGTCTGATCCTGTCAGCTTTGTGGCAACCCGTTCGGCCGCCTTGTCCACCGCGTCGATGTAATTGTCGCAATAGTGAAAGAAGTCGCGCACCTCTTCCCACGGCGAGGGCTGCAGCTGCGCCCCTTCGCGGCCCAGTGCCTCGTCCAGCGAGGCAAGGCGTTCATGCGTCTGGCGATACGCCCGGTGCAATTCAAGGAACGCCCGCGCCAGTCCTGGCGCATTCGAAGCGGTCAGGCGCAGGTCCGCCACTGGCGGTGTGGCATCGGCAAAGACCGGATCGGCCAACGCCTCGCGCATGTCCGAAATCATTCGTTCCGCATCGCCCTGACCCAGTTCGGTGACATCGACGCCGAACTCCTGTGCCAGCGCCAGCACGACCGTGGTCGAGAGTGGGCGCTTGTTGTTCTCCATCTGGTTCAGATAGGGAAGGGACACCCCCAGCTTGGCGGCAAAGTCACGCTGGGTGATCCCGAGGCGCGTCCGGATCTCGCGCAGTTTGGCGCCGGCATAGAGTTTCTGGGTCGGCATTCTGTCCTCGAACTTTGCAGCTTTGCAGCCGGTCAGTTTCGAGTTTGCAAATTCACCCTGCGCTGTCCAGCCCTGCCAACCGCGCAGAGCGCCAGATCACAAGCTGGATCGCCACAATCGCGCAGACCGCAGTGACCAGCATGATCCAAAGCAGCGGCCACGGTCCGGCTCCGGGCACCAAAAGCGCGCCTGCCAAAGCCGACAGCCCCGCGCCACCGCCCAGCATGATCGCGCCGCCAAGGCCCGAGGCTGTTCCGGCAAGATGGGGGCGTACCGACAGCATGCCGGCCGTGGCGTTGGGAATCGTCATACCGTTGCCCAAGCCCACAAAGGTCATGAAGCCGAAGAAGGTCCATTCCGACCCAAGGCCCAGCCAGAACACCAGCATCGACAGGACGATCCCGGAGCAATTGATCAGCGTTCCAATGAACACCATACGGTTCACGCCGATCCGCGCCGAGAACCGGCCCGAGACGAAATTGCCGAGGAAATACCCAATGGCCGGTGCGCCGAAGAAAAAGCCAAGCTCTGCCGGGCTCATTCCAAAGACTTCCGTCCCGACAAACGGGGCGCCGCCAAGATAGGCAAAGAACGCGCCCGAGGACATGGCCGATGCAATGGCGTAGCCCCAAAAGCGTGGGCTGGTCAGAAGTTCGGGGTATTGTGCGAATTGCTGTCCAAGGGTCAGACCGCTGACCGCTGCGGTTTCGCCAAGATCGCCCCATGTCAGCCAGAACATGCCAATTCCAAGAATCAGCAGAAGCCAGAAATTGGCCTGCCAGCCGAAATACTGATCCAGCACACCACCAAAGGCCGGGCCGATCATTGGCACAACGGCCATGCCCATCGTCACGTAGCCGATCATGGACGCGGCCTGGTCCTGTGGCACGCAATCCCGCACCACGGCGCGGCTGAGCACCATTGCTGTCACGATCACGGCCTGCGCCATGCGGAAGCCGAGGAAGGTGTAGATGTCGGGGGCATGGATGCAGCCCAATGTGGCGACGCAGAACCCTCCGATTCCCCACAGGATCACCGGGCGGCGGCCAAGCTTGTCGGAGATTGGGCCAATCAGGATTTGCAGGATTGCGTTCACACCGAGATAGACCGCGACCGACAGCTGCATCAGCCAATATTCGGTCTGAAAATAGGCCGTCATATTGGGTAGGGACGGCAGGAAGATGTTCATCACCAACGCCGAAAGACCTGCGAGCAGGATCAGTGTGACAATATGTGGCGGTGTGGAGCGGTCGAGAAATCGGACCTTAGAGGCGTAACTCATATCCTATCGCTACGCTTGCGGTTGAGGATTGTCCATATTCCAAGGCGTAACGATACAATTTGCAGATTTGCAATTTGCAAAACATATTATTTTCATAGTTTGCAAATTTGCTCTTTAGCGCTTGAGACCTAGCCGCGCCTCAGTATGTTCGCCGCAAAGCGACAAAGGGACGGTCCATGAAAGATATTCTGCAAGAGTTGGAGACGCGCCGCGCCGATGCCCGCATGGGTGGTGGTCAGAAACGCATTGATGCGCAGCACGCGCGGGGCAAGCTGACAGCGCGCGAACGGGTCGAACTGCTGCTCGATGAAGGCAGCTTTGAAGAATACGACATGTTCGTCACCCATCGCTGCACCGATTTCGGCATGGAAAAGAACCGACCTGCAGGCGATGGTGTGGTCACCGGGTGGGGCACGATCAATGGCCGCATGGTCTATGTGTTCTCTCAGGACTTTACGGTTCTGGGGGGGTCGGTTTCGGCCACCCATGCGATGAAGATCTGCAAGATCATGGATATGGCGATGCAGAATGGCGCGCCGGTGATCGGGATCAACGACTCGGGTGGCGCGCGTATTCAGGAAGGCGTCGACAGTCTTGCGGGCTATGGCGAGGTGTTCCAGCGCAATATCATGGCATCGGGCGTGGTGCCGCAGATCAGCGTGATCATGGGGCCTTGTGCGGGTGGGGCGGTTTACAGCCCGGCGATGACCGACTTCATCTTTATGGTGAAGGACAGCTCATACATGTTCGTCACTGGCCCTGACGTGGTGAAGACCGTCACCAACGAACAGGTCACCGCTGAAGAGCTTGGGGGGGCGTCGACCCATACCAAGAAATCCTCGGTCGCCGATGGTGCGTTCGATAATGACGTGGAAGCGCTGGCCGAGGTGCGGCGTCTGGTGGATTTCCTGCCGCTCAATAACCGTCAGCCGACACCGACGCGGCCGTTCTTTGACGATGTGGACCGGGTGGAGGAATCGCTCGACACTCTCGTGCCTGAAAACGCGAACACACCGTACGATATGAAGGAGTTGATCCTCAAGATCGCGGACGAGGGGGATTTCTACGAGATTCAGGAAGACTTCGCAAAGAACATCATCACCGGCTTCATCCGCCTTGAGGGGCAAACCGTGGGTGTGGTGGCGAACCAGCCGATGGTTCTGGCGGGCGTTCTGGACATCGATAGCGCCCGCAAGGCCGCGCGGTTTGTGCGCTTCTGCGACTGTTTTGGCATTCCGATCCTGACGCTTGTGGATGTTCCGGGCTTTTTGCCGGGAACGTCGCAGGAGTATAACGGCGTGATCAAGCACGGCGCGAAGCTGCTCTTTGCCTATGGTGAGGCGACTGTACCGAAGGTAACGGTCATTACCCGGAAATCTTACGGCGGGGCCTATGTGGTTATGGCCTCCAAGCACCTGCGCGCGGATGTGAACTATGCTTGGCCGACCTCTGAGATCGCTGTGATGGGCGCCAAGGGCGCGACCGAGATCATCCACCGCGCTGATGCGGGCAATGCGGAAAAGATCGCGGCGCACACCAAGGAATATGAGGACCGGTTTGCCAACCCGTTCGTGGCGGCAGAGCGCGGCTTTATCGACGAGGTGATCCAGCCGCGCAGCACGCGCAAGCGGGTCGCCCGTGCCTTTGCCGCGCTGCGCTCAAAGCAGCAGTCAATGCCGTGGAAGAAGCACGATAATATTCCGTTGTAACAAGGACGTCGGTGCGTGCGCGCACGCACCCTACGGGAGGAGGTCATCTGTGGCGAGAGGTGGAGCTTGGCAACATCTGACAGCCGGCGCATTTGCGCTGAGCGGGACCGTTGCGATTGCCGCCGATGACCTTCTTCCCGTGCCCTCCGGCCAGCCTGTGACGTTCCACGAAATGCTGTGGGATCGGCCGGGCGGGGGGCTGACCTATCGCTTTCGGTTTGTCACACCCGAGATCGGGCAGGCCGGTCGTCAATATGAGGATGTGGAAATCGACATGCAGTATCTGTGCGAAACCTACGCCATTCCGCGTCTTGCCGAGACCGGGCCTCAGCCCAGCCAGATTGTCATTTCCTTTAGCCAGGAAGAGACAGAATTCGGTGTCGCCACGGACGCCGTCACCCAGTTTTTCGAGGCCTATCGGGTCGAAGACGGAACCTGCATCTTGGAGTTTTTCTGATGCATCCACAACATGTTGCGACCCATCCTTCGATCTCACCGGGGTTTGAGTCTTTTGCGTCACAGCACCGCGATGTTGCGGGCTGTGGATATCTTTTCACCATGATTTCAGGGTATTCTGAGGCCGACTGCACCCAAGCAGTCACTACCTCGAACCGAGGACAGGCAGGACCAGCAGGTCTTGTTGGGTCCTTTTTTGAACCTGACAGGAGAACTAGATGTCAAAGAGCATCAAGCTTCTTGCCGCAGTCGGTCTTTTTGCAGTTTTGTCCGCGTGCGGACAAAAGCAGGCCGAAGAAGAGTTTGTGGTTATCGACCCTGAGCCGATCAGTCACGAACCTGCGTACACAGGCAAGTACAAGTAAACTGAAAAGGGGGCGGGCAGAGGCGTCCGCCCCCTTTTCGGCGATGCGTCACGGGGGTGCCCCATGCTGAAGCATCGCGGCTTTCCCGGGCGTCTTCCGGGCACTGATTTCCAGTTCACCATCCGTCGACCGAATCCCAAAGGGGTGACGCCGTTGATCCGGCGCGAACGGTATCGCGACCGCAAAGCGGTGGATCGCAAGGCAGACACCGTGTTCATGGCGGCGCTGTGGGCGCATTTCGGCACCGAGCCGTTCGAGCGGGGCAATCTGGATGCCGGGCGTCTGAGCTGGCTCTTTGGGCGCGAAGTGCTGCCCTATGACGATCCGTTCGATCCCACGAGCTATGAGTCGCTCTTGATTATTGACGAGACCGCGGCACGTGCGGCTTTCCCGGATGCGTTTGACGATGAGGGATGGGCGTGATGCCGCTTACGTCAGGGCAATATGCGCGGGAAAAAGCCGATGTCTTGAGTTGTATCAATCTTGCGATTGACGCGTTAAGCGGTTGTGGCAGTGTGGGTGTGTTCCTAGTGAAATGGCGTTGGCAGATTGCGCCAGTTGTTCACTGTTACCCTTCCCCTGTCGGGCGTATTGGCCATACCCCATGCCAAGCGCCCGACTTTTTACTCTCGAAATCGGAAGATTACAAATGCGGGCAAGGTTCAGCCCAAAACCCTGAGTCTTGCGCGACAGGCTGGAACCCGAGCGCGCTTCTTGCTGTTAGTCTCAATGAAGCACTCACACGTAAAGGAGCAGACACATGGCACAGCACGTCTTCACACCCACCCGCATTCTGGCGATCTGCGCGCTCTTCGGGCTTTCGGCCTGCGGCGACACGCTGGGCGAACAAGCATTGCTTGGCGGCGCAGCAGGGGCCGGGACGGCGGTTGCGACCGGCGGTGATCCGGCAACCGGCGCTGTTGTCGGTGGCGCGGCCAATGTCGGCTATTGCCAGACCTATCCGGAACGCTGCTGACCGCTCAGCGCGACCCAACCACCTACAGATTTCGACCGTTCGGGCCGCGCGTCCGGGCGGTCTTTTTTATGCCATCGCTGCGGGCTCGCTCCCCGGCCAAGAAAAGACTGACGGAAAGGGACAGACATGTTCGACAAGATCCTGATTGCCAACCGAGGCGAGATCGCCTGCCGGGTGATCAAGAGCGCCCGCAAGATGGGCATCAAAACGGTGGCCATCTATTCGGATGCCGACAAACACGCGCTACATGTCGAGATGGCGGACGAAGCCGTGCATATCGGCCCGCCGCCTGCCAACCAGTCTTACATCGTCATCGACAAGGTGATGGAGGCGATCAAGCAGACTGGCGCGCAGGCGGTTCATCCAGGCTACGGCTTCCTGTCCGAAAATCCGAAATTTGCCGAAGCGCTTGAGGCGGCTGGCGTGGCGTTTGTCGGCCCACCGGTCAAGGCGATTGAAGCGATGGGCGACAAGATCACCTCGAAGAAGATTGCCCAAGAGGCCAACGTATCGACCGTGCCGGGCTATATGGGCCTGATCGAGAACGCAGACGAGGCGGTGAAGATCTCGAACGAGATCGGCTATCCGGTGATGATCAAGGCCTCTGCCGGCGGTGGCGGCAAGGGCATGCGGATCGCCTGGAACGACGAGGAGGCGCGCGAGGGCTTTCAGTCGTCCAAGAACGAGGCGGCCAGCAGTTTCGGCGATGACCGCATCTTCATCGAGAAATTCGTCACCCAACCGCGCCACATCGAGATCCAGGTGCTCTGTGATGCGCATGGCAACGGGATTTACCTGAACGAACGCGAATGCTCGATCCAGCGCCGCAACCAGAAGGTGGTGGAAGAAGCGCCATCGCCGTTCCTGGACGAAGAAACGCGCAAGGCGATGGGCGAGCAATCTGTCGCTCTGGCCAAGGCCGTTGGATACACAAGCGCCGGTACGGTCGAATTCATCGTCGATGGCGACAAGAACTTCTACTTTCTCGAGATGAACACCCGTCTGCAGGTGGAACATCCGGTCACGGAACTGATCACCGGTGTCGATCTGGTTGAACAGATGATCCGTGTCGCCAATGGCGAACCGTTGTCGATCACACAGGACGACGTCAAGATCAACGGCTGGGCCATCGAGAACCGTCTTTATGCCGAAGACCCGTATCGCGGGTTCCTGCCATCGATTGGCCGCCTGACCCGCTACCGTCCGCCCGCCGAAGGTGCGCTGGGAGCCGGGCTTGTGCGTAACGACACGGGCGTGTTCGAAGGCGGTGAGATCAGCATGTATTACGATCCGATGATCGCCAAGCTGTGCACATGGGCGCCGACCCGCGATGAGGCCATTGAGGTGATGCGCCACGCGCTTGACAGTTTCGAGGTTGAAGGCATCGGTCACAACCTTCCGTTCCTGTCGGCAGTGATGGATCATCCGAAATTCATTTCTGGCGACATGACCACCGCATTTATCGCCGAGGAATACCCGGACGGATTCGAGGGTGTGACGCTGGGCGATGATGCTTTGCGTGGCATCGCGGCGGCCTGTGCGGCCATGAACCGGGTTGCCGAAATCCGGCGTGCACGTATTTCGGGGACGCTCGACAATCACGAGCGCCATGTTGGCGAAGAGTGGAACGTTGCACTGCAGGGGCAGGACTTCGATGTGCGTATTGCTGCCGATCATGATGGTTCGACCGTGCGCTTTGCGGATGATGGCTCTGAAGTGCGTGTCAGCGGTGATTGGACCCCCGGCGATCAACTTGCTCGCATGACGGTCAATGGCGACCCGCTGGTGATGAAGGTTGGCAAGGTATCGGGCGGGTTCCGAATCCGGTCGCGCGGAGCCGAGCTTAAAGTTCACGTGCGCACGCCGCGTCAGGCCGAGCTGGCGCGCAAGATGCCGGAAAAAGTTCCGCCGGACACCTCCAAGATGCTGCTCTGCCCGATGCCGGGTCTGATCGTGAAGATCGACGTGGAAGAGGGTCAGGAGGTCCAGGAGGGGCAGGCATTGTGCACCGTCGAGGCGATGAAAATGGAAAACATCCTGCGCGCGGAGCGCAAGGGGGTGGTCTCCAAAATCAATGCTGCCGCGGGTGACAGCCTTGCCGTGGACGATGTGATCATGGAGTTCGAATAGTCTCGTGCTCCGGTCCCGCTACGTTTTCTCAGGCGCGACGGCCACGGTGGGATATCGCCCCGTGGTACGTCTATCTGTGCCGAAGCGGGGCCATCAGTATATGAGTTTGAGCGAACCCCGATTTTACGAGCCCGATGCGCGCCGGTCGCGGATTTCCTGCTGCCGGATGGGCATTTTGTCGATAGAACGGGACAGTTCCCGCACACTCCAGGGCAGAGGTTTGCGGAATTTGATTTGCCCGTCTTTGCCGATCAGCGCGAGCATAAAGCTGCGGGGGCGCAGTTTGGTTCGCACGTCGGTCTGTGCGGCTGGGTCAGTGTCGGTGATGACAACGATATCCCGTTCCGCCAGTTCATCAAGCTCGCGCATCAGATATTGCATCTGTTGGATGAAGAGCGGGTCCGCAGGGGCGTTGGCAAATATGATCAGCGGGCGGGCGACCCATAAAAATTCGTCGAGATCGACGTCCTTGGCGTCGAGAATGGGCACAAGGCTCACCTCTTCGTCTGCTGCAGGCTCAAGTGAGGTATCGGCGGCGTGGCTGGCAACAGGCAGTGCCAGAGCCGCGAACGCCAGTATGAAGGGCCGGAGTATATTCATACCCCAAGACATAGTGCGTTACGGGACCAATGCGAAGGGCCGCGCTGCGCGGCGGGAACAAAATTTCGGCATCGCCAATGGAGCCAGAGAACAGGTCACATGATGCCGTAGGGCAGACGCAGAGACCGAGCGAAACCCACCGGACGCCACAAGGTGCCAATTGCACACGGGCGGCGGTCACGACGACAAGAGGAAGACGGAACGATGACAGCCAAAACAGACACATGGCGCAGCCTTGCGGAAAAGGAACTTCGCGGCAAACCGCTTGAGGCGCTGACATGGAAGACACTCGAAGGCATCGAGGTTCAGCCGCTCTATACCGAAGACGACATCAAGGACCTGCCGCATTTGGGCAGCATCCCCGGTGAGGCGCCATTTACACGCGGTGTGAAGGCCACGATGTATGCGGGGCGTCCCTGGACAATCCGGCAATATGCAGGCTTCTCGACTGCCGAGGAATCAAACGCGTTTTACCGCAAGAACCTTGCCGCCGGTCAGCAGGGCGTGTCGGTGGCCTTCGATCTGGCCACGCACCGCGGGTATGACAGCGACCACGAGCGTGTGGTCGGCGATGTCGGCAAGGCCGGTGTGGCCATCGACAGCGTCGAGGACATGAAGATCCTCTTCGACGGCATCCCGCTCGATCAGGTGTCGGTGTCGATGACGATGAACGGTGCGGTCATTCCGATCCTCGCCAATTTCATCGTCGCGGGTGAAGAGCAGGGGCATGACCGCGCGGTGCTTTCGGGGACGATCCAGAACGACATCCTCAAGGAGTTCATGGTCCGCAACACCTATGTCTACCCGCCCGAGCCGTCGATGCGGATCATCGCAGATATCATCGAATATACCTCGAACGAGATGCCGCGTTTCAACTCGATCTCGATTTCCGGCTACCACATGCAGGAGGCGGGCGCGAACCTTGTTCAGGAGCTGGCCTACACGCTGGCCGACGGCAAGGAATACGTCCAGACCGCGATGGCCCGCGGCATGGATGTGGACAAATTCGCGGGGCGACTGAGCTTCTTCTTCGCCATCGGAAAGAACTTCTTTATGGAAGCGGCCAAGCTGCGCGCGGCGCGAATGCTGTGGCACCGGATCATGACCGATCTGGGCGCCAAGAACGACCGCTCCAAGATGCTGCGCACCCATTGCCAGACCTCTGGCGTGTCGCTGGCCGAGCAGGACCCCTATAACAATGTGATCCGTACCGCCTACGAGGCGATGAGTGCGGTTCTGGGCGGCACCCAGTCGCTGCACACCAACGCTCTGGACGAGGCGATTGCGCTGCCGACGGAATTCTCGGCCCGCATCGCGCGGAATACGCAGTTGATCTTGCAGGAAGAGACCGGTGTCACCAAGGTCGTCGATCCGTTGGCGGGCTCTTACTACGTCGAGAAGCTGACCCATGACCTGGCCGAAGCGGCCTGGAAGCTGATCGAAGAGGTCGACGAGATGGGTGGCATGACCAAGGCCGTGGCCTCGGGCATGCCGAAGCTGCGGATCGAGGAAACTGCGGCGCAGCGGCAGGCGGATATCGACCGGGGCACCGACGTGATCGTTGGCGTGAACAAGTACCGTCTCGAAAAGGAAGACGATCTCGACATCCTCGACGTCGACAACGTCAAAGTGCGTCAAAGCCAGATCGACCGGTTGAAACGCATCCGGGGCAGCCGCGACCAGGCTGCTTGCGACGCGGCTCTGGCCGAACTTGAGAAACGCGCTGCCGAGGGCGGCAATCTTTTGGAAGCGGCGGTGGAGGCCTCCCGTGCCCGCGCCACGGTAGGAGAGATCAGCATGGCGATGGAAAAAGTGTTCGGCCGACACCGGGCCGAGGTGAAAACATTGGCCGGCGTCTATGGCGCAGCCTATGAGGGAGACGAAGGCTTTGCCGCCATCCAGCGCTCGGTCGAGGCGTTCGCCGAAGACGAGGGCCGCCGACCACGGATGCTGGTCGTCAAGATGGGGCAGGACGGGCACGACCGCGGGGCGAAGGTGATCGCAACCGCCTTTGCCGATATCGGCTTTGATGTGGATGTGGGACCGCTCTTTCAGACACCAGCCGAGGCGGCGCAGGATGCCATCGACAACGATGTGCATGTGATTGGTATTTCTTCGCAGGCGGCTGGGCACAAGACGTTGGCGCCGCAACTGGTGCAGGAGCTGAAGGCGCAGGGCGCTGGGGACATTCTGGTGATCTGCGGCGGGGTGATCCCGCAGCAGGACTACAAGTTCCTCTATGATGCCGGGGTCAAGGCGATCTTCGGTCCGGGCACCAACATTCCGGAGGCGGCGCAGGACATCCTGCGGCTCATCCGTGAGGCGCGCGGGTAACCAAAAAGCGGGCGGGCGCGTCGACGCGTCCGCTGTTTTCCGTTGACGGAAAACCCGCCGCGTGTGTGAATGTCGATATGAAATTCGAACTGGATCACATCGCGGTTGCCGGGGAAACGCTGGAAGAGGCGGTGCGCCACAGCGAGGAAGCGCTGGGTGTACCGCTCTCCGCAGGTGGCCAGCATTCGCATTATGCCACCCATAACCGACTTCTGGGATTGGAGAATGACCTCTATTTCGAGGCCATCGCCCCCGACCCCTCGCAACCCAAACCAGACTATCCGCGCTGGTTCGGGCTGGATGATTTCGACGGTCCGGCGCAACTCGACAAATGGATTCTGCGTTGTGACGATATCAACGCCGCGCAGCGGATGTTTCCCGAGGCAGGCGAGCCGGTACAGTTGTCGCGTGGTGATCTGAGCTGGACCATGCTGGTGCCCCCCGATGGCCGATTGCCCTTTGGCGGGCAGTTCCCGGCGATCATTCAATGGCATACCGAGACGCCGCCGGGTGTGAGCCTGCCAAGTGCCGGGTTGCGACTTGAAGCGCTGACCATCTGCGGGCCGGATGTAAAAGACCTGCAGGACCGTCTAGCGCCGGTTTTTGACAATGACCGGGTGCTGTTCCAGAAAATGGCGGATCGGATGATGCAAGCAGTGTTCCTGACCGCAGGTGGTCGGCGCGTCCTTACATGATCATCCGTCCGGCGCGCGCCGAGGATGCCGAGGCGTTGACCGCTATCCTGAACGACGTGATCGACAATACCACGATCACGTTCACCTCGAAACGCAAGACAGTCGAAGATGTCCAGAGCGACATTGCCGCCAAGGGTGCCGCTTTTCTCGTGGTTGAGATCGACGGCGTCGCTGCAGGCTATGCCAGCTATTTTCCGTTCCGAAATGGTCCAGGCTATGCGCGCACCAAAGAGCATTCCATCGCTCTCGCGCAGCATGCGCGCGGCAAGGGGGCAGGTCGCGCGCTCATGCAGGTGCTGGAGGAGGTTGCGCGGGCGGACGGGGTGCATTCGCTTTGGGCGGGCATCAGCGCCGAAAACATGGCGGGCCGCTACTTCCATGCAACGCTCGGATTCACCGAGATCGCCACTCTGCCCGAGGTGGGATTCAAGTTTGACCGCTGGATCGACCTTGTGCTGATGCAGAAAATGCTGTGATGCCGCACTGACAAAATTGGCACTTTCGCTTAAACTGTTCACATGTCGATCTGGTCGCGCATTGCGGATGCTGTCTCGGCCCTCGCCTCGGGCGAAGGGCTCTCTGAGGTGTTTGAACGCCTGCGCACGCCGCCGGAAAAGACCGTGGCCTTTACCATCGCTGTGATCGCGTTGTCGGCCAAGATGGCAAAGGCAGACGGCCTTGTGACCCGCGACGAGGTGATGGCGTTTCGCGAAGTGTTTCACATCCCGCGCGAAGACGAGGCGGGGGCGGCGCGGGTGTTCAACCTCGCGCGTCAGGACGTGGCGGGCTACGAGGAATACGCCAAGCGCATCCGTGCGATGTTTGGTCAGGATCGTGGTACGCTGTGCGATCTGATGGAGGGGCTGTTTCACATCGCGATGGCCGATGGCACCTATCATCCCGGCGAAGACGCGTTCCTGTTGCGCGTGGCCGAAATTTTCGAATTGCCTGACGGATCGTTCCGCCGTTTGAAATCGCGCTTCGTGCCTGATGCCGAGCCTGATCCTTATGACGTTCTGGGTGTTGATCCCGATATGCCGCTGGATCAGATCCGCGCGACCTGGCGGCAGCTTGTGCGCGACAGCCACCCGGACCGGATGATTGCTCGTGGCGTTCCGGAAGAGGCCGTGCGGCTGTCAGAAAGACGTCTGATCGACATCAACCGCGCCTGGGACGAGATCGCGGCGCGCGAACACGCCTGATGCGGTCGAGTGAGCCTGAATGAGATTGGCCACTTACAATGTCGAATGGTTCGACGCGCTGTTTGACGATACCGGTCATCTGATTGCGGACGGATCCTGGTCGGCGCGCCATGACGTCACCAAGGCGATGCAGACCGAAGCGCTGGGGATCGTCTTCACGGCGATTGATGCGGATGTGATCATGGTGATCGAAGCGCCGGATACAAGCCGCAAGCGGGATACCGTGCGCGCGCTTGAGGGGTTTGCCGAAGCGTTTGACCTGCGGGCGCGCAAGGCCGTCATGGGGTTCAGCAACGACACGCAGCAGGAAATCGCATTGATGTATGACCCGGACATTGTGACGGCGCATCACGACCCACGGGGGCAGGCTCCGGTGCCGGGCGCACCGCAGGTGGCAGGCGCACCGCGCTTTGACGGAACTTTTCGCATTGATCTCGATATTGACGCGACCGAAGACAAGGTGGTGTTCTCCAAACCTCCGCTTGAGGTGTCGCTCAAGGTCAGGGAAAGCGGGCAGGTGATCCGGCTGCTCGGGGCGCATCTCAAATCCAAAGCGCCACACGGCGCGACCAATCGCGACGAAGTCATGCGCCTGTCGATCACCAATCGGCGCAAGCAATTGGCACAGGCGATCTGGTTGCGGGCGCGGGTGGCAGAACATCTTGATGCAGGTGACCCGCTGATCGTGATGGGTGACTTGAATGACGGTCCCGGGTTGGACGAGTACGAGAACCTGTTTGGCCGCAGTTCGGTCGAGATCATTCTCGGGGAGGGAGATCGCGAATTATTTGACCCGCATGCGTGTGAAGCCCTGTTGCGTCGGATCGGCCCACAACCCAGTACGGCCCGCTTTTACATCTCGCAGGACGAGCGTTATCTTCAGGCGCTTCTGGATTATATCATGGTTTCGACCGAACTACGCCCAAAAGCGCGGCGCTGGCGCATTTGGCACCCGTTCGATGACCCGGCGTGTTGGAAAACGCCCGAACTGCGCGAAGCCCTTTTGGTGGCCTCTGATCACTTCCCGGTGACTCTGGATATCGACCTCTAGGTGAAATCTTGGATCGCAGTGCCTATATCATGTCCCATGAAAAAGATCCCGACACTTGCCCTCGTCCTTTCGATCTCCGCGTCCGGCGCGGTTGCGCAAGACGACGACACGGGCACGAGCCTGATGGAAGAGGGCGCCAAGCTGTTCTTCCGTGGTCTGATGGATGAGATGGAACCGGCCCTGCGCGAACTTGAAGGGTTGGCCGAAGACATCGAACCGGCCATCCGGAGTTTTGCCGAGGAAATGGGGCCTGCCTTGCGGGACCTCATGGAGCAGGTCGAAGATTGGTCCGCCTATGAGCCACCGGTGGTGCTGCCCAACGGTGACATTCTGCTCAAACGGAAACAGGATGCTCCTCCGCTGGACGGGCTCCCGCCGCCCGACGACGGCGAGATTGATATCTAAGCGTTACTCTGCCGGTTGGGCGTAGGCTGATTCACCAAACGGCTTGAGGGCTGCATTGGTCAGCACCGCGCCCAGCGCAATCGATAGGATCGCAATCAAAGCAGCGATGGACAGTGTCGGGACACCCGCCAGACCTGCCCCGACGGTGCAGCCACCGGCCAACACACCACCGATACCCATCAATAGAGCACCGCCTGCGTAGCGTCCCGTTTCAGCCGGAGCGCTGAACGACTGCCATTGGAACGTACCGAACGCGACTGCCGAGACCAGCGCACCGATCAGCACTCCGCCAATCAAACCCACACCGAAATTCGCCGGGATCGAGGTCGAAGCAACGGTCCAGAACAGCGTATCCGCGTAGGGCGATGTGAAGGACAAGCCTTGCAGGGCCACGGGATCGAAGTCATCATAAAGCACGAAGCCTGTCCCGATCCAGCCAGCCGGAACCAGCGCGCCCAGCAAAGCAGCGAGACCCAGCGTGGTCACGCGGTTGCCAGAGCGGACGGCGATGGCAAGTGCCGCCAGAGCGATCAGCACGGACCAGACCAACGCGCCGCCGGGCAGGGCGGCCAATGACACTGTGTCACCCAATGCGACAGTGACCGAGCCCAACGTGGTGCGGACTGGTGCGAAAACGCCTTTCAGCGTGGCGTGGGCGGTGATCGCAAAGACCAGCAGAACGAAGACTGCGCGCAGATTGCCACTGGCAGACAGTACTGTCAGCCGCGAGACACAGCCGCGTGTGAGCACCATGCCCGCGCCGAACATCACGCCGCCGACGAAGATGGCAAGAAGGGGGAGATCACCGGCCATGAAGCGGTGGTCGTCAAAGGTTATCAGGCCAGCCAGAACTCCGGCCTGTGTTCCCAGCACGGCCACGGCCAAAGCTGTCAGCCAGACGCCCATTGCCTGTTTGCGATCTTCGCCGACAAGGCTTCGACGGAAGCAGAACCTGGTCCGTTCTGCCAACAGCCCAAACGCTGCGCCAAGGATCAGTGCGAGACCTACAGCCACCTGAGGCGCCGTATAGTTTTCAAAGCCAAGGGATTCGAACATGCGAGGATCCTTCCATCAGTCATCACGCCAGATGGAAGGAAAATTTTCCTGTGACAAGCCGAAGAAATGGCTCTTATCTTGATTTTAGGAGGACAGTGTTTTGCCTTGTGACGTCTTTTAGGAATAGTGTTCCAATCCGTACTCTGGCGCGTGACCGACATTCGCGCACGGGCACTGGGCCCGTGCCGATTGGTCTTTTTTGAACCTCAGACGTTCAGCGGCCCCGGATCCGCGGGTCGAGCGCGTCGCGCAGACCGTCACCAAGGTAGTTCACACTCAGCACCGTGAGCGAGATCGCGATACCCGGCAGGTACACCCGTTCGGGGAATTGCTGCATGCGCTGGACCGCGTCGGCGAGCATTTTGCCCCATGTCGGGAAGTCGGACGGGAAGCCCACACCAAGGAAGCTTAGCGCGCTTTCGGTGATGATCGCCGTCGCCAGACCCAGTGTTGCCGACACCATGATCGGGGACAGCACATTGGGCAGGAGGTGACGCTGCACAATGCGGAACGGCGTGGTGCCGATGGAACGGGCTGCCAGAATGAACTCCCGTTCCTTGAGGGCAAGAATGTCGCCGCGTACAATTCGTGCCGTCGGCATCCAGCTCGTGATCGCGATAATGCCGACGATGAGCACGAACATGCCGCCTTCGGGGCCGAACGCCTCGCGCAGGGGCTGACGGAAGAGTGTCACCGCCACCAACAGCAGCGGAAGAATGGGAAGAGACAGAAACAGATCCGTAAGGCGCATCAGCAGACCGTCGGCCTTTTTCACAAAGCCTGCCATCACGCCTACCGATGTGCCGATGATCAGGCTGAGGACCATCGCCGCCCAGCCGACCGCCATAGAGGTGCGCCCGCCCTGAATGATCTGGGCCAGCTGGTCGCGTCCCAACTGGTCGGTGCCGAAGGGGCGATGCCACGCCACCTTGGCGCCACTGTCCCAAAGCGCGGTCCAGATCGGTCTCAGGTCTTTATTACGGATGTCGAGTTTTTGCGCGTCGACTTGCCATATAAAAGGTCCCAGAAGAACCGCGAGGGTGATGAACAGCAGAAACCCTCCGCCAAACATCGCGCCCTTGTGTTTACGGAACTGGTCCCAGACGTCTTTCCACTGGCTGCGCGGTGGCTCCAGTGGGCCTTTGTCGGCCAGCGCCTCGATCGGGGTGGGGGTGGCTTGCACGGGCTCAGTCATAGCGGATCCTCGGGTCGAGAAGGCCGTAGAGGATATCGGCAATCAGGTTGAAGAGAACGATCAGCACGGCGAAGATGAAAGTCAGGGTCATCACCATCGGAAGGTCATTGGCGAAAAGCGCCGTGATGAGCAATTGGCCGATCCCGTTCACCTTGAACACGTTTTCGGTGATGATTGCGCCGCCAAAGATCGACGGTACATTGAGCGCGATCACGGTGATAACCGGGATCATGGAGTTGCGCAGCACGTGAACCGTGACCACGACAGCCTCGCTCAGACCCTTGGCGCGAGCAGTGCGCACGTAGTCCTGGTTAAGGTTGTCGAGCATTGAGGCGCGCATGTAGCGGCTGATTTGTGCGGTGGTTTGCAGCGCCAACACCATCACCGGCAGGATCATTTGCTGAAGCTGAAATTTCAGGCTCGCCCAATCGTTAACGACATGGGTGGTGTCATAGATCGACGGGAACCAGCCAAGCTGCACCGAGAAGATCACGATCAAAAGCGGTCCGGTGAAGAAGGGTGGGATCGAGAAACCGATCATCGTGATAAAGGTACCCGACTGGTCGAAGACCGAATACTGCCGGTACGCGGAATAGATGCCGATGGGCAGGGCGATCAGGATGCCCACCACATAGGCCATGCCCACGACCCAAAGCGTCTGCGGAATACGCTGAATCACGATATCCATCACTGGGCTGCGGGTCTGCCAAGAGATCACGCGAAGCTCACCTTGGTAGAGCTGTGTGTCGGGCAGCCAGCCCAGCAGGGTGCTGGAGTTGGTCAGGTAGTCGATGAACACCTTTGGTTCGATCCAGAAGACCTGAACAAGCCATTTCCAGTATTGCACCAGTGCCGGTTCCCCGACACCAAGTGCTTGCCGCATCTTTTCTTTGACCTCGGCAGGCACGGTCAGGGGCACCTGCGCCATCGGGTCGCCGGGGGCGAGCTGGAGAAGCATGAATATGACAAAACTGATGAACAGAAGCGTCGGAACGGCAAGAACAAGTCGTCGGACGGCGAAGGTCAGCATCGTGTGGCGCCTCGGGTCATTAGTCTTTTTGAGGGGCTAAAAGCAGGATGGGCATAACGCCCACCCTGCGATTATCGGACAGGTGATCAGTTGGACTCAATGCGGTGCCAGTCCGCAACGTTCCAAAGTTCACTGTCCCAAACGTTCAGCACAACGCCGCCAAGGCTGTTTGCATGTGCCGACAGACGGCCACGGTGCACGAGCGGGATCATACCGCCATTGTTCACCATCATGGCGCTCAACTCGCGACCGATGCGCTGACGCTCAGCCATATCCGCTGTCTTGGTCAGCTCTGCATGCAGAGCGTCAAACTCTTCCATGCAGAAGCGGCTGATGTTTTCACCCTGCCACTGTGTCTCGGGGCGCGGGGCATTGTCGCACAGACCGTTGCCGAGATAGGCCTGCGGATCGGTGCCATTGAACGTGTTGGCGTACATTTCGACGTCTGCGTAGAACTTCTGGAAGGTGTCGGGCGAGCCCGGGTCACCGCCAAAGAAGACCGACGCGTCGATGTTCCGGAGTTCGGTTTCGATGCCGATCATCGACCACCATTCCTTGATCAGCGCCTGGAAGTCCTGGCGGACAGCGTTGGTCGAGGTCTGGTAGAGGATCGAGAGTGGCTCGCCGTTGAACTCGCGCACGCCGTCGCCATCGCTGTCCACGATACCGGCTTCATCGAGCAGAGCCTTGGCGCCTTCGATATCCTGTGTCTCGCAGCCCTCGAACGTGGATGCGAAGGCTTCGGGTGCGGGCACCCAGGAGCAGCCGACCTTGCCGGCCTGGCCGTATCCGATTTCCACCAGCAGCGGCCGGTCAATGGCCATAGACATGGCCTTGTAGACCGCCGGTTCGCGCAGGAACGGGTGCGGATGCGCCGCGGTTGAGCGTTCGCCTTCCGGCAGGCTCGGGTCAGGGTCGGTCTGGTTGATCATGATGCGTTCGAGAAGCGGGCCGAAGCCAGCGATTGCAACGCCTTTGCCGCCTTCTTCCATCTGTGCAATGACATCAGGCGCAAGCTGCAGGTTCCAGGCGTAGTCAAACTCGCCGGTCTCCATAACGGCCTGGCCTGCCGCACGCGCATCGCCGCCACCTTTAAAGGTCACAGACGCAAAGGCGGGCTTGGCCGGGTCGCGATAATTCGGGTTGGCCGACATGGTGATCACGTCGTTCGGCTTGAATTCGTCAACCACAAACGGGCCGGTGCCAATCGGGTTGAAGTTCTGCTCGGTGCAGGTGGTCGCCGCAGCACCAAGGCACCCTTCGAACTGGGCCTTCTGGATGATGGGACTTTCGCCACCGACAAACGGGCCATACGGGTTCGGGGTCGGGCCGTCGAAGTTGACGACGACGGTCAGATCGTCTGGCGTCTCAACGCTGGCAACACCGTTGAATTTTGTCTGCTGGGCACATCCGCCTTCGGGGTGCGTGCAATATTCGTGCGTAAACGCAACGTCAGCCGAGGTGAACGGCGTGCCATCCGACCATGTCAGGCCGGGTGTGATCTTCCATGTAATGGAGGTCAAATCTTCGCTTACGCCACCATTGGCAACGGTCGGCACTTCATCAACCAGCCACGGCACAAGCTCGCCTTTTTCATTATAGCGGGCCAACGGTTCGATGATCATTGACGCCGACTCGACATCCTTGGTGCCGCCCGAAAGGAACGGGTTCAGGATCGAGGGAGCTTGCCAGTAGATAATTTTGACCTCGCCATCCGCGCCACGTTCGGCGAATGCCGCCGGCGCAAGTGCGACAGAGGCCGCAGCACCCAAGAGTAGGGACTTCAGTTTCATTCGTTTCTCCTTGTTGGACACAGTTTGCCTGTGTCGTTCTCTTTGTCGGGGCTGTCCATAGCTTGCAGGTGCGTTGTCGTTTCTCAAAAGTGGACTGGACACGGTTCAGCAAAACAAAGGCGTTTCCCCCTAGCTCCGCATCGAAACAGCTTTTGAACAAAATGCAACCCTTCACCACCGCATTGCCGAGGCGACGTCGAGACATCGTTTGACTCTTCTGCAACTGCGGTTAGCGTTTGCGCAGTGACAGATAAGGACGACGCTCATGCCTGACGGCAGCATTGCCAAAATTGAAAATCTTCGCGTTGAGTTTCAGACAAAATCTGGGACGGTCGTTGGGGTTGAAGATGTCTCGTTCGATATCAATCCCGGTGAAACGGTCTGTGTCGTGGGGGAATCCGGGTCCGGCAAGTCGGTCTCTTCTTTGTCGTTGATGCGGTTGATCGAGTACGGTGGCGGTGACATTGCGGGCGGGCGCCTTTTGTTCGACCGAAAAGATGCGGGGCAGATCGACCTCTCCGAGACCGATCAGGATCTGATGCGCACGATCCGGGGCAACGAGATCGGTATGATCTTTCAGGAGCCGATGACGGCTCTCAATCCGGTGTTCACGGTGGGCCGCCAACTGACCGAAGGCCTCCGGCTGCATAAAAGCATGAGCAAGGCACAGGCGGAAAAGCGTGCGCTTGATTTGATGCGGCAGGTACGAATTCCCGAGCCTGAACGCCGACTCAAGCAGTACCCGCACGAATTGTCAGGCGGCATGCGCCAGCGCGTGGTGATTGCGATGGCGCTGGCCTGCGAACCGCGCCTGCTCATCGCAGACGAGCCGACCACGGCGTTGGACGTGACCATTCAGGCTGAAATCCTCGCATTGATGGACCGCCTCAAGCGTGAAACCGGAACGGCGGTGATGTTCATCACCCACGACATGGCGGTTGTGGCCCAGATGGCCGACCGCGTGGTGGTGATGTTCCGTGGCAACAAGGTTGAGGAAGGCACCGTCGAGGAAATCTTCGAAAACCCGCAGCATCCCTACACGCAGGCTCTGTTGGCTGCTGTGCCCAAGCTGGGCGAGATGACAGGCACCGACCTCCCACGCCCCATGCGGCTTTTGGGTCGCGACGGGTCCGAGGTGCCGCCGATCACCGGGTCGGAGGAAGTGCTGCTCGAGGTCAAGCACCTGACGACACGCTTTCCGGTCAAGGGTGGGTTCTTCCGGCGGACGGTGGCGAATGTGCACGCGGTCGAGGATCTGTCCTTCACGGTGAACAAGGGCCAGACCCTTAGTCTTGTCGGGGAGTCCGGGTGCGGGAAATCCACGGCTGGTCGATCAATTCTGCGGTTGGTCGAGCCGATGGAAGGCAGTATCTTTCTGGACGGCAAAGACGTCATGGCACTCTCTCAATCAGAGCTGCGAGATGCGCGGCGAGATATGCAAATGGTGTTTCAGGATCCGTTCGCCTCGCTCAATCCGCAGATGCAGTTGGCCGATCAAGTCTCTGAACCGATGCGCAATTTCGGCATCGGGTCGAGCGCCGAGATGCAGAAAAAGGTCGAAAACCTGTTCGACCGTGTCGAACTGCCGCGCAGCTTCATGCAGCGCTATCCGCATGAATTGTCCGGCGGTCAGCGTCAGCGGATCGCGATTGCCAGGGCGCTTGCTCTGAACCCGAAACTCATCGTCGCTGATGAAGCGGTGTCGGCGCTGGACGTGTCTGTGCAAGCGCAGGTTCTGAACCTTATGCTGGAGTTGCAGGCCGAACTGGGGCTGTCCTTCCTCTTCATCAGCCACGATATGGCCGTGGTTGAGCGGGTGAGCCATTACGTCGGCGTGATGTATCTGGGCCGGATTGTCGAACTTGGCCCGCGCCGTGCGGTGTTCGAGAATCCGCAGCACCCCTATACGCAAGCGCTCATGAAGGCGGTGCCAATCGCCGATCCGCGCCGCCGCAAGTCCGATAAAGACCTGAATTTCAAACCGATCCCATCGCCGATTCACGGTCTCGACTATGAGCCCGAGAAATCCGTTTATCGCGAGGTCGAGCCGGGTCACAAAGTGCTGATAACGGACAGTGGCTACTGAGGTCGGCGTCACCCCCTGATAGGCTGCGTGCATGTTACGCGTATTGAAATGGGTCTTTCGCGGCGTGGTCTGGACTTTTGCCGTCCTGGCCCTTGTTGCCTGTGCTTTGCACGTCACCAACAGTGACGGGGATGTTTCGGTTGCACCGCCTGAAGACACGGCGTTGCGGATCGCCAGCTATAACGTGCACTATATCATCCTGAACGATGCCACCGGGCCGTGGTCGGTTGGCGATTGGGAGCGCCGAAAACTGCCTTTGGATAAGGCTTTCAAAGCGTTACAGGCCGATATTGTGGCATTTCAGGAAATGGAAAGCTTCCAACGCGGCAGCGATGGATCGGTCAATCTGGCTCGGGATCACCTGCTGGAGAGGAACCCGGACTATGGTGTCACAGCAACGGGCGACTGGCGCACATTTCCACCGACGCAGCCGCTGTTTTACTTGAAAGACCGTTTGCAACCCCTTGATCAAGGATGGTTTTTCTTTTCTGAAACACCTGACGTGATCTATTCACCCACCTTCAACGGCTCTTATCCGGCCTTTGCGTCCTGGACGCAGTTTGAAGACCGCAACACTGGCGAGAGATTCCGTGTGGCCAATGTCCATTTCGAGTACTCCAGCCGGTCCAACCGGCTTTTGTCGGCAGAACTGGTCAGGGACCGGATCAAGCCGTGGATTGATGCCGGGGAGACGGTATTTCTCGTCGGGGATCTGAACGCGCTACATGGCGCGCGGACGATGGACATCCTGGAGAGCGCCGGTGTCACGTTCGACCGTACGCCCGCTGCCACGTATCATTTGAACCGTGGCATCCACGTGCTTGGTGCCATCGACCATCTGTCACGCACCCCTGATGTGGCGCTTGTCGATGGGCCGGCGGTGTTGCAAGAGCGGTTTGACGGAGAGTGGCCGTCAGATCATCATCCCGTCTACGCAGATTACCTGCTCCCCTACGCCCAGAAGTGAGACTATGCCCAACCGCCTGACCCCGCGCCAGATTCTTGACCAACTGGTAAAATTTCCAACTGTCAGCCGCGACACCAACCTGCCCCTGATCGACTGGGTCGAGGACTACCTGTCCGAGCATGGGGTGCAAAGCCACCGGCACATCAAGCCCGACGACGCCACCAAGGCAGGTCTTTTTGCTCATGTCGGGCCTGAACTCGAAGGCGGAGTGGTCCTGTCAGGGCACACGGACGTGGTGCCGACCGACGGTCAGCCGTGGAGCACTGATCCCTTCACCGTGATCGAAAAGGACGGCAAGCTGTTTGGGCGCGGGACGACCGATATGAAAGGCTTTGACGCGCTGGCTATCTGGGCGCTGGTCGAAGCGAAGCACCGTGGTGTGACACGCCCAATTCAGATCGCTCTCAGCTATGACGAGGAAATCGGCTGCACCGGCGCCCCACCATTGATCGACGCGATGCAGGGCGTGGTGCCCAAGGCGGATACGGTCATCGTGGGTGAACCAACGATGCTCAAGGCCGTGACCGGGCATAAGGGCGGCAATACGTTTTGGGTTCATGTTCATGGGTTCGAGGTGCACTCCTCGATCATGCACACCGGTGTCAGTGCCATTATGTACGGCGCCAAACTGATCGAATGGGCGAACCGGATGAACGCGGAAAGTGCTGCTGCAGAACCGGGGCCGATCGCGGCGCAGTTCGATCCGCCCTACACCAATGTGCATGTCGGGCAGATTACCGGCGGCACGGCGCATAACATCACCGCCAAGGATTGCGAGTTCGGTTTGGGCTTCCGCGTCGTGCCAGGCGAAACGCTGGAGCAGTGGGAGGCCAAACTGCGCGCAGCCGCCGCTCAGATCGAAGCCGAGATGAAAGCCGTGCGGCCGGAAGCATGGATTGAGATCTCGCCTGCCTTTTCTTTGCCCCCCTTCAAGCCAGAAGACGGAGGCAAGGCAGAAACGCTGGTGCGGCAGTTGACCGGCGACAACGGCACCAAATACGTTTCTTACGGCACCGAGGCGAGCCATTTCCAAAGCGCGGGCTATTCGGTTGTGGTCTGTGGTCCCGGTGACATCGCAGTGGCGCATCAGCCGGACGAGTACATAACCGTTTCACAGTTCAACCAAGGTCAGGCGTTCATGGAACGTCTGCTGGAGCATCTCTCCCAATGACACCTTTTCCGATCTCCGAAGCCACCCCAGTCGCCTTTCCCGGCCCGCCACCTTCCGAGACCGATGTGGTGGTCATCGGTGGCGGCGTCATCGGAGTCTGCACGGCGCTTTACCTTGCCCGCAAGGGGCGGCGGGTGGTGCTTCTTGAAAAGGGACGGATCGCTGGTGAGCAATCCTCGCGCAATTGGGGCTGGATCCGCCAACAGGGGCGCGACCCGCATGAGTTGCCGATCATGGTCCAGGCAAACCAGCTTTGGACTGAACTCGCCAGCCAGACCAATGTGGATATCGGGCTGAAGCGAACCGGTGTGACCTATCTGGCTGAGAGCGAGAAGGATATGCAAGGCTTTGCGGATTGGTTGCCTTTTGCCACAGCGCAGGGTGTCGATACTGAACTGCTTGACCGGGCCGCGCTCAAGACGCGCTTTCCGGAACTGGCCAAAGGCGGCTTTTATGGAGCGCTGACAACACCCTCGGACATGCGGGTGGAGCCTTGGGTTGCAGTGCCTGCTTTGGCCGGTATCGCCGTGCGTGAAGGCGCGGTGATTGTCGAAGACTGCGCGGCGCGCAAGCTTGATCTTGAGGCAGGGCGCATCACCGGCGTGTTCACCGAGGCAGGGCGCATTGCCTGTTCCGATGTTGTGGTGGCCGGGGGCGCGTGGTCGTCGCTGTTCCTTCGGGCGCATGGTGTGAGTATTCCTCAGCTTTCGGTGCGGGCGAGCGTTGGTGCGACGGATCCGGTGGCCCTGCCGCATCACGGCGCGGCGGCGGGTGGCAAGTTTGCCTTCCGCACCCGCGCGGATGGTGGTGCGACACTTGCTGCAGGCGGCTTTCACGAGTTGTTTGTCGGGCCGGACGCGTTCCGGGCTTTGCCCAAGTTCCGCGCGCAGTTGATGTCGGACCCGTTCAAGACACGGTTCCTGCCTGCCGCGCCGAAAGGGTATCCCGACGCCTGGAGCACCAAACGGACCTGGGCCGAGGATGAGATCACCCCGTTCGAGGGGATTCGCGTTCTGAACCCGACACCTAATGCGGGAAAACTGCGTAAGGTCGCGGCCGAGGTCGAAGCCCTGTTCCCCGAAGTCGGGCCGATCCGGTACCGATCGATGTGGGCCGGGATGATCGACACGATGCCTGACGTCGTGCCCGTTGTGGACCGTGTTGATGCGATCGCCGGTCTGACGGTTGGGACAGGGATGTGTGGTCACGGGTTTGGCATCGGTCCTGGCATGGGCCGAGTGCTGGCCGCTCTCGTTTGCGGTGACGCTCCGGGGCACGATCTGCGGCGCTTCCGCTTCTCGCGCTTCAGCGACGGAAGTCGGATGGAATTGGCCCCTGCGCTCTAGGCCCCCTTGAAGCCCGGATCAGTCTGCGCCACCTTCACAGCAGGATTACTCCCACTCACGTATCACAAGGACGACCAATATGCCGGTCAAGAACCGCTTTGCCGAACTGCAGGATGAAATCACCGTCTGGCGACGGGATTTGCACGAGAACCCTGAAATCCTTTTTGACACCCACCGCACCAGCGCGCTTGTGGCCGACCGGCTCAAGGAGTTCGGCTGCGACGAGATCGTCACCGGCATCGGCCGTACGGGCGTTGTGGGCGTGATCAAGGGCAAGAGCGACACGTCCGGCAAGGTCATCGGTCTGCGTGCCGACATGGACGCGCTGCCCATTCATGAACAGACCGGGTTGGAGTACAAATCCAAGACCGATGGGGCGATGCATGCCTGCGGTCATGACGGCCATACCGCGATGCTCTTGGGGGCCGCCAAGTATCTTGCCGAGACCCGCAATTTCGACGGTACCGTTGTGGTGATCTTCCAACCCGCCGAAGAGGGCGGCGGCGGTGGTCGCGAGATGTGCGAAGACGGCTTGATGGACCGCTGGGGCATTCAGGAGGTTTACGGCATGCACAACTGGCCGGGTCGTCCGGTCGGCAGTTTTTCCATTCGCCCCGGTGCGTTCTTTGCCGCGACCGATCAGTTCGACATCACCTTTGAAGGCCGTGGCGGTCATGCGGCCAAGCCGCATGAAACGGTGGACACAACCGTCATGGCGTCACAAGCGGTGCTGGCGCTTCAGACGGTTGCCAGCCGCAACGTCGATCCGATTGATCAGGTTGTGGTGTCGGTCACGTCGTTCGAGACCTCGTCGAAGGCCTTTAACGTGATCCCGCAACGGGTTCAGTTGAAAGGCACCGTGCGCACGATGTCGACCGAAATGCGGGATCTGGCGGAGACCCGGATCAAAGACATCTGCGCGGGCATCGCGGGTACGTTTGGCGGCTCCGTGGATGTGACCTACCATCGGGGCTACCCGGTGATGGTGAACCATGAGGAGCAAACCGAATTCGCAGCAGAAGTGGCGAAATCGGTGTCCGGAGCCTGTGAAGAAGCGCCTCTGGTGATGGGGGGCGAAGACTTTGCCTTCATGCTCGAGGAGCGTCCCGGTGCGTATATTCTTGTTGGCAATGGCGACAGCGCAGCGGTGCATCACCCAGAATACAACTTCAACGACGACGCCATCCCGGCAGGCTGTTCCTGGTGGGCCGAGATTGTCGAAAAGCGGATGCCCGCAGCGTAATTCCGACGTCAGAGCGTTTGAGGCGGCGGGCTGTTTGGCCCGCCGTTTTGCCGTTTGTCGGGGTTTGGCTCGTTGAAACGTTTCCCGTTTCGAAGCCGCGTATGATCGTTTTTGGCCAAGACGGAGCAATTGCTGCAGCGCGGGGTTGTGCAGCCGTTTACCGCGTTTGCGCGAATGACGGGTTCCAAACAGAAGGGCGGCAACGGCGGTTTGCCCTTGAGCGCCCTATCTTTCCTTTTAGGCGATCTAACAGACGCTACTCAGCTTCATCAGCGGGTTTGGCTTGAAGAAGTCCGAAATTCGCATCCCCTATGGCGGCATTCAATTCCAGTTGCGTCTCAAGGAAGTCGATGTGGCCTTCCTCGTCGGCGATCAATTCCTCGAACAACCCCTTCGAGACATAGTCTTTGACGCTTTCGCAATGATCCCGTGCTTCGATGTAAAGCGTGCGAGCCTCGTGTTCCGCTGCAAGGTCAGCTTCAAGGGTCTCTTTCAGGGTTTGACCAATCCTCAGAGGATCCAGTTTTTGAAGATTGGGATGCCCCCCAAGGAAAATGATACGTTCGATCAGTTTGTCGGCGTGGTTCATCTCTTCGATGCTTTCCTCACGCGACTTCGCAGCAATACGGCCAAAGCCCCAGTCTTCCTGTAGCCGGTAGTGCAGCCAGTATTGGCTCACAGCGGTCAGTTCACTGCGCAGAGCAGCATTGAGATATTCAATGACTTTTTCGTCACCCTTCATTTTTGTTCCTCTCATCAGATAGCCTATGCTCGAACTTTGCAGGAAACTTCAGGTTTGGGCAATCAGACATCGTTTTGATGAACATCGGAAGGCAGCCACCGCAATCTGCTTTCTTGCCCAAGGCACGATACACTTTGCCTGGCGTGATGATCGTGCCCGGGTCCGAAGCACGCATCCATTCGATTGCGGCACGAATATCTGTGTCGCTGATCCCGGTGCAGTGGCAAACGATCATGAGACATAGTCCTCTTAATGCACGGACACTGTGTCGAGGACAAATTCGAGGCTACCGTTGTTACGCCGACGGATCACCGTATCGGTGCCAAGGGGAACAGCGGCATTCTCCAGATATCCAGCGTCATGGACGCCGGTTATTTCGATGTCGGACACAAGTGTTACCTAATCGCTCATTTTGCTCAGGCACTTTAATTCTGACTAAATCTGTAAAGCAATTATATCTTGACTGTTTTGCTAAGGCATTTTGTCGCGGCATAATGAACTGGAAGCCGCGGGCAGGCGTCGCCGTTTCAAACATTCGCGCAGTAAGCCGTATTCAACACTTTGGGTTCAGAACGGCCGGCGTGCTTTGAGCGAATAACCCTCCGTTTGCGCTGTCAGACAAATAAGCGCGCCTTGCGGCCCGCTGATTTTTTCAGTCTTCGTAGCCGCGTTTGTAGCGGCTCTTGGTGCTCATCACCTCTTTCACAACCCGCCCAAAAGATTTCTGTCGGGCACGGGCGGCGGCGATGGACTCAGAATTGTACTGATCCTCGCGCCGCAGCTTTTGCCAGCGTTCAAGTCTGGCGGGGTCGAGCGCGCCGTCTGCGAGGGCCGCCTTGACGGCGCAGCCCGGTTCGCTGGCATGGGCGCAGTTGGAGAATTTGCACTGGGCAGCGAGGGCTTCGATGTCGTCGAAGAGTTCCTCCAACCCGTCGCTGGTGCCGGAAAGTTGGAGTTCGCGCATCCCCGGCGTGTCGATCAGCCAGCCGCCCGCCAATGTGCGGCGCAGGGCGCGGTGCGTGGTGGTGTGGCGGCCCTTGGCGTCGTCATCACGGATATCTTGGGTTGCTTCTTTCTCGCCCGTGAGCGCGTTGCGCAGGGTGGTCTTGCCGACACCGGAGGAGCCGAGCAGGGCCAGGGTTTGTGCCTTGCTGCACCATGCATTGAGGCGGGCCACATCCTCGGGGTCTTTGGCGTTGATGGTGATCGCAGTGACCAGAGGTGACAGGCGTTCGGCCTTCCGTTTGAAGCTGTCGGGGTCGTCGCAGAGGTCGGCCTTGGTTAGGATCACCAAAGGCACCGCATTTGAGGCGAGCGCCAGAGCCAGATAGCGTTCCAGCCGCGCGACATTGAAATCGGCGTTGCACGAGGTGACAAGGCCCACGGTGTCGACATTCGCCGCAATGCGCTGGTCGCTGACCGCGTGGCCTGCGGCCTTGCGATGCAACGTGGTCACCGGGTCGAGCCTGCGGATCGCGCTGGTGCCGTCGGTCAGAACCCAGTCGCCCACCGCATAGGCGCCAGCGCTTTCGGTGGGAATGAGGCGCAGATCGCCCGCCTCTGACAAGGCGATGAGTTGACTGCGATGCACCTCGGAAATGCGGGCAGCGATGAAGGCTGCGTCGTCTTCAGTGAGTTGACGTGCGAAACGGTCCGACCATCCGAGATCGGTCAGGGTACATGGGGTCAAAGGAGAATTCCTGTCGCTGAGAAGCCTGCCCTGATGGGGCATAAGTTCAGGCCGGGCGCGGCGATCAGCCTGTCACCGGCAGGGCGCACTCAGTCTCCATCATGTCCTCCTGCTTCTCAACTTCGGCTGGAGCATCTATACCCGCGCGGCTCCGCGTCGCCAAGCGGCATCTGGTCATTCGAGCAAACCGTTGCTAAGCGGACGCATGACCATGCCATCTCATGCCACTGTCGCCTGTATCAAATGGGGCACGCTGTTTGGACCGGAATATGTCAACCGGCTCTATTCTGGTGTGCGGCGCAACCTGTCCTGCCCGGTTCGGTTCCTGTGTATGACCGAGCATGCCGAAGGGCTGCATCCCGAGATCGAGGTCCTCGACCTTCCGGTAGAGCCTTTTTCCGAGCCGATGGCGGCGGCGCTGAAGGTGGCGAACCGTCAGGGGGCGATGCGCAAGGTCTCGCTCTTCAAGCCGGGGGTGATCCCCGATCTGGACGGGCCGGTACTGGGGTTCGATCTGGATGTGGTGATCACTGGAACTCTGGATGAGTTGCTGACGCTGGCGCCGGGGCATGTGGTGATGCGCCACGATTGGACCGAGGCGCGCAAGGGACGGCCCACCGGGCATGGGTCGGTGTTTCGCTATGATCCGGCCTTGCATGGGTTTCTGTATGAAGATTTGGCCGCAAATCCCTATGCAGAGGTCGAGGTCGCTCGGGGATCGGAGCAGCGCTACACTTCGCACAAGGCGATAGAGAACAAAGTTTTCACATATATTCCAGATGATTGGGTGGTTAGCTTCAAATATGATTGCAACCCGTTTCCGGGCAATTATCTGCACCCCGCACGTCTGCCTGACGATGCGCGAGTCGTGTGTTTTCACGGGCGGCCGAAGATGCCGGAGGCGGTTGCAGGCTATCATGGGTCGCTGATCCGGTTTGCCAAGCCCACGGCGTGGTTGCAGGAGCATTGGATCGACCGGGCCAAGGCGGATTTGGGCGATCGCTGGGGATAGGCGGGCGATGCGTCGACGCATCGTCGGTTTCCGTTGACGGAAACTGGCCGGGCGTCAGACGACTGGCCGGGCGTCAGAGGAACTGGCAAGAATTCTTTGCCGGTCGGCTGGACTCTTGCGGGTGCCGCCGCGAACGGGGTAAGAGCGGGCAAGAGCATTCGAGGGAAGGGCAACACCATGCGTCGAGTAGTTGTGACAGGCTTGGGATTGGTGACACCGCTGGCAGACGGGGTCGAAGCGAGTTGGTCGCGGATTCTGGACGGGCAGTCCGGGGCTGGCACGATCAGCAAGTTCGACGCGAGCCATCTGGCCACGACCTATGCTTGCGAAGTGCCTTACGGAGACGGGACGGACGGCACGTTCAACCCGGACAGCTATCTGGAGAAGAAAGAACAGCGTAAGGTCGATGAGTTCATCCTCTTTGGTATGGCGGCCGCACAGCAAGCGGTGACGGATTCAGGCTGGATGCCCGAGGACGAGGAAAGCCGCTTGCGTACCGGTGTGATGATCGGATCAGGGATCGGGGGCCTCAACTCCATTGCCGAAACCGCGCTGCTCATCCGTGACAAGGGCCCGCGCCGGGTGTCGCCGTTCTTTATCCCGGGCGCGCTGATCAATCTGATTTCGGGCAATGTGTCGATCAAATACGGCTTTAAAGGGCCGAACCATGCGGTCGTGACGGCGTGCTCGACGGGCGCGCATGCGATTGGCGATGCTGCGCGGCTGATCATGTTCGGCGATGCGGATGTCATGGTGGCCGGTGGCGCGGAGGCGGCGATTTCCGAGATCGGGATTGCCGGGTTCAACGCGTGCAAGGCGCTGTCCACGAAGCGCGGCGATGATCCGAAGGCGGCAAGCCGTCCCTATGATGCGGACCGCGACGGGTTTGTGATGGGCGAAGGTGCGGGCATCGTTGTGCTTGAGGAGTACGAACATGCCAAGGCGCGTGGGGCCAAGATTTACGCAGAGGTTTGTGGTTATGGCCTGTCGGGAGATGCCTATCACATTACCGCGCCCTCTGAGGATGGTGAAGGTGGGGAGCGGTCAATGCGCGCGGCGCTGAAGCATGCAGGCATCGAGCCTTCGGATATCGACTACATCAACGCGCACGGCACCTCGACGATGGCGGATGTGATCGAACTGGGCGCGGTCGAGCGCATGATGGGCGAGGCTGCGGGCAAGGTGACGATGTCATCGACCAAATCGGCGACCGGGCACCTCTTGGGCGCGGCGGGCGCGATTGAAGCGATCTTCTCGATCCTCGCAATTCGGGATCAGGTGGCTCCGCCGACGCTGAACCTTGATACACCTGCGGTGGAAACCGCTGTGGACCTTGCTCCGAAGGTCAAGCGTGAGCGGCAGATTCGCTATGCGCTGTCCAACTCGTTTGGCTTTGGCGGTACCAATGCCAGCGTCGTGTTCGGGCGGGTGGATCGCTAAATCATGTGGCGTAACATCGCGTCCAACGCGCTGACCTTCCTGGTCGTTTTGTTTTTCCTGTTCGGCGGTGTGCTGATCTGGGCGCAGAACGAATACGTGTCGGAAGGCCCGTTGGAGCAGGCAATCTGCGTGCAGGTCGATCGAGGCAGCAATTTCCGGCGTGTTTCCGAAGACCTAGCGGCGGATGGTGCGGTGTCGAGCGCGGCACTCTTTCGGGTGGGCGCGGACTACGCGGGCAAGACATCCGAGTTGAAAGCGGGGTCTTTCCTTGTGCCCGAAGGCGCGTCGATGGAGCAGATCGTCGACATCGTCACACGTGGCGGCGCGAGCACTTGCGGTACCGAAGTGGTATACCGGGTGAGCATTGCGCGGGCGACGGTTCAGGTGCGCGAGCTTGATCCGGCGACGGGACGGTTTGTGGAGATTGCGGAGTTCAATCCGGCTGAAGATGAAGCGCCAGCAGAATACATCGAAGTGAAGTCGGAGCCAGACACGCGCTATCGCGTGGCGCTGGCCGAGGGGGTGACCAGTTGGCAGATCGTGCAGGAGCTGAACCAGATCGATATTCTTGATGGCGAGATCGAAGAGATCCCCGCCGAAGGGTCTCTGGCGCCGGACAGCTACGAGATCACGCCGGGCAGCAGCCGAACGGACCTTTTGGATCGTATGGAATCGGCGCAGGAGCGTATTCTGGCCGAGGCATGGGCCAACCGTCAGGACGGATTGCCGTATGAGAGCCCCGAAGAGGCTCTTATCATGGCGTCGATCATCGAGAAGGAAACCGGCACGCCGGATGAGCGTTTTCTGGTGTCGAGTGTCTTCGTCAACCGTCTGGAACAGGGCATGCGGCTTCAGACCGACCCGACGGTGATCTATGGAATCACGCGGGGGCAGGGTGTGCTGGGACGCGGCATCCGGCAGAGCGAATTGCGGGCGGAAACGCCGTGGAACACCTACGTCATAGACGGGCTGCCGCCGACGCCCATTGCCAATCCGGGCCGGGCCAGCATCGAGGCGGCGCTGAACCCCGAGGATACGGATTTCATCTTCTTTGTGGCGAAATCGCTTGATCCTTCGGATGGTCACAACTTTGCCGTCACCCTGGCTGAGCACAACGCAAATGTCGCCGCGTATCGGGCGCTTGAAGCGCAGCGGGAGAATTGAGCCTGCCTTGTTCTGGGGGGGGTGTCCTCGGAATGGGGATAATCGACTTTCTGTTGATTGGTGCGGTGGTGTTTGTCATTGCCGGATCGGTCAAAGGGCTGGTGGGCATCGGTTTGCCCACGGCGGCGATCAGCATGCTGACCATGGTCATCGATCCGCGCACCGCGATTGCGATGGGCCTTGGGCCGATCATCGCATCGAATGCGTGGCAGATCTGGACGATGGGAGATTTGCGCGGGGCGATCTCGCGCTATTGGGTGTTTGCGATTTCGCTTGGCGCGAGCGTGTTCCTGACGGTTCTGCTGTCGGCCGACGTGTCGGACCGGGTGATTTTCCTGGCGCTTGGGCTGTCCATCGTGTCTTTCGCGGTGTTGAATCTGCGCTTTGCTATGCCACGTATTCCCGACCGGTTTGACGGGCTGGCGCAGGTGGTCTTTGGCAGTTTTGCGGGCATTCTGGGCGGGCTGTCCGGCGTGTGGATTGCCCCGATCATCATGTATATGAGCGCGCGGCAGGTACCCAAGGACGAGTTTGTGCGGGCGACGGGTCTGCTTCTGTTCGTGGGCGGCGTTCCTTTTGCGGTGGCTTATGTGCAGCAGGGATTGGTGACGCCTGAATTGGGCCTTGTGTCACTCCTGTTGATCCTGCCGACCTTGCTGGGTTTCTCTTTGGGGGCCAAGTTGCGGTCGCGGTTTTCGAATGAGGGATTCCGCAAGCTAGTGCTTTACGTGTTCCTGATCCTTGGGCTGAACCTGCTGCGACGCGGGATTTTCTGAGCCGCGAGCGTTGTGGTTAAGAAAAGCTGAATCACTTCAATTTGTAGCCTGCTCATGGATTTTGTGGCTTCGCGCGGAATGCCTTGCCAAGATGTTAACCCTCAGCGCGCCGCGTTAGGCGTCTGTTGGCATCTTTGCGGTCTATTGCTTCGTGCCTGCTAGACATCAACAGGTTGCGGGGCATTCCGTGGCCTGCCGGTGCGTGATGGACGGAGATCCATTCAGCACGAGGAGGCAGGGATCGCATGGTTAAGATCACTGCAGAAGAGACGGGTAGCGCGCTTGAGACCGAGCGCGATGCCATTGCGCAGGAGCTGCGGGCCATCCGCGAGATGGTGGCGGCGCTGCGCAGCAAGGTGGAGGCCGGAGAAACCGGAACGGGGAGTGAGGCAAGCAAAGCGCTTGCCGATCTTCGTGTCTGGCTGAAACACGCCAAGGAAACGGAGGTTCAGATTGAAAGACATCGCCGAGAACATGCCGCCATTGACGGAGCTTACGGGCTTGATCTCGATGCGGCGCGGGTTGCGGTCGGGTGCCGACTTGATCGCCTCCGCCAGTGTTGCCGAGAAGGACGCGTTTCTGAGCAGCCTTGAAGAGGTGGACGGGGCGCTTCTGGCGCTGCCCTACCTGTTCGAGTTCTGGGCGCATCCGCACCAGTTGCCCCCAGAGGGGGATTGGCGGTCCTGGGTGATTCTTGGTGGGCGCGGCGCGGGGAAAACCCGCGCCGGTGCCGAATGGGTGCGGTCCATGGTCGAGGGATCGCGACCTTTGGACAAGGGCGCTGCCCGGCGTCTGGCGCTGGTGGGCGAGACGCTCGACCAGGTGCGCGAGGTGATGATTTTCGGCGATAGCGGGATCATGGCCTGTTCGCCGCCGGACCGCAGACCCGAATGGCTGGCCACGCGGCGAATGCTGCGGTGGCCCAACGGGGCCGAGGCGGTGGCCTGTTCGGCGCATGATCCGGAGAGCTTGCGCGGGCCGCAGTTCGATGGCGCTTGGGTCGATGAATTGGCCAAGTGGAAGCGCGCGCAGGAGGCGTGGGACATGCTGCAGTTCACGCTGCGGCTGGGGACGCATCCGCGGGTCTGCGTGACGACGACGCCGCGAAATGTGGGCGTGTTGAAGGATTTGCTGGCAGCGCCGTCCACCGTGGTGACGCGCGCACCGACCGAGGCGAACCGGGCCTATCTGGCGTCGTCGTTCCTCGACGAGGTGCGGGCGCGCTATGCGGGCACGCGGCTGGGGCGGCAGGAGTTGGATGGCGATCTGCTCGATCAGGCCGAAGGGGCGCTGTGGTCTATGGAGGCGTTGGAGCAGGCACGGTGTTCGGTGCTGCCCAAATTCGACCGGATCGTGGTTGCGGTCGATCCGACGGCGTCGAGCGGTAAAGGGTCGGATGCCTGCGGGATCGTGGTGGCCGGGGTCGTGACCGCCGGGCCACCGCAGGATTGGCGGGCCGTGGTGCTGGAAGATTGCACGGTGCAGGGCGTTTCGCCGCTCGTCTGGGCGCGGCGGGCGATCACGGCGATGGAGCGCTGGGGCGCGCATGCGTTGGTGGCCGAGGTCAATCAGGGCGGGGACATGGTGGAGGCCGTGCTGCGGCAGGTCGATCCGGTGGTACCGGTGGTGCGGGTTCATGCGTCGCGATCGAAGGCGGCGCGGGCGGAACCGGTGGCGGCGCTCTACGAGCAGGGGCGCGTGCTGCATCACGGGGCGTTTGACGCGCTGGAGGATGAGATGTGCCAGATGACGCGGACGGGCTATGTCGGGGCCGGCAGTCCGGACCGGCTTGATGCGCTTGTCTGGGCTTTGACCGACCTCGTGATCTCGCGTGCTGCGGAATGGCGCAGGCCGCAGGTGCGGACGCTGCAACGCTAGCGTGCGCTATGGTTGCCAGCCGTTAACCTTTTAATTCTAGATTGGTTTTCATCAACGAAGCGCGGGTTTTACCGCACAGAGAAATCAGACGGAACGGTGATTTGGGAGCGGGGCCCTGCGATGCGGTGGGCTGCGGACGAGGGAGCCGTGTCTGGGGACGCCAGAGACCTTGGGGCGTTGGGTCTTTGGCACATGGCCGGTCGGGACGGTTCGAGAGCCTGTCCCGGCCGCGCCGGAAACGAAACGGATTTGCGAGGAGCGCAGCAGCATGGTGTGGGATGTCTTTCGTCGGGGACGCAAGGATGAGGCCGGGGTCGAGGCCAAGGCCAGTGCCACCGGGCCGGTTGTGGCCTGGCAGAACATGGGGCGTGTCGCGTGGTCTGCGCGGGACACGGCCAGCCTGACGCGGACGGGATTTACCGGGAACCCGGTGGGGTTCAGGGCGGTCAAGCTGATCGCCGAGGCGGGTGCGGCGGTGCCGCTGGTGCTGCAGGACGCGCGGCAGCGCTACGAGGTGCATCCGGTGCTGGACCTGCTGCGCCGTCCGAACCCAGCGCAGGGACAGGCGGAGCTGTTCGAGGCGTTCTACGGGCAGCTGTTGCTGTCCGGCGACGGGTATTTCGAGGCGGTGGGTGCCGGTGGTGTGCCCGGCGATCTGCATGTGCTGCGGTCGGACCGGATGAAGCTGGTGCCGGGGCCGGATGGCTGGCCGGTGGCCTATGAGTACGGGGTCAGTGGCAAGGCGCACCGGTTCGAGATGGGGGACGGTGCGCCGCCGATCTGTCATGTGAAGGCGTTTCATCCGCAGGACGATCATTACGGGCTGAGCCCGATGGTGGCAGCGGCGCAGGCTTTGGACGTGCACAACGCGGCATCGCGCTGGTCGAAGGGGCTCTTGGACAACGCGGCGCGGCCGTCGGGGGCGATTGTCTATCACGGCACGGATGGCGTGTCGGGGATGGGTGCCGATCAGTACGACCGCTTGGTCGAAGAGATCGAGAGCCACCACATGGGTGCGCGCAATGCGGGGCGGCCGATGCTGCTGGAAGGTGGGCTCGACTGGAAACCGATGGGGTTTTCGCCCTCGGACATGGAGTTTCAGAAGACCAAAGAGGCGGCGGCACGCGAGATTGCGGTGGCGTTCGGGGTGCCACCGATGCTGCTGGGCATCCCCGGCGAGGCGACATTCGCCAACTACGCCGAGGCGCACCGGGCGTTCTATCGCTTGACGGTGTTGCCGCTGGTGGCGCGGGTGTCGGCGGCGGTGTCGGTGTGGCTGTCGCAGCATATCGGAGCGGATGTGGTGCTGAAGCCCGATCTGGACCAGGTGCCTGCGCTTGCGGCAGAGCGTGATGCGCAATGGGCGCGGGTGTCGGCGGCCGAGTTCCTGACTGCTGGCGAAAAGCGTGCGCTGCTGGGATTGCCGGGGCTGACCGATGAGTGAGGCGCGGTCTGGGTATGAGCCGTTCGACTGTGCGCCGGCGCTGCGGCTGGAGGGACACGAGCGGGTCACGCAACTGCGGTTTGAAGGGATTTCGGCGCGGCTGGACCGGATCGAGGGGGCCATCGAACGGCTTGAACGCCGGGTCTGGCTGGCGGTCTACGGTGTCGCGGCGGCGGTTTTGGCGGATGTGTTCCTGAACTTCGTCCAGGTGACGCCATGAGGGAGAACGAGATGGAACTTGAACGGAAATTCTGCCGCTTCGATGCGGATGTGACGGTTACGGATGGCTGCGTGATTGAGGGTTACGCGTCGCGGTTCGGCCAGTGTGATCAGGGCAATGATGTCGTCGCCTCAGGGGCTTACGCGGCGTCGTTGAAGCGACTGGCGGAAAGCGGGCGCGCGGTGAAGATGCTGTGGCAGCACGATCCGGCGCAGCCCATCGGCATCTGGGATGAGGTGCGCGAGGACGGCACGGGGCTTTATGTGAAAGGCCGGTTGCTGGACAGCGTGGCGCGTGGCCGCGAGGCGGCGGCGCTGGTGGCGGCCGGGGCGATCGACGGGTTGTCGATCGGATATCGCACCAAGGCCGCTACGAAGGACAAGCAGGGCCGCAGGGTTCTGACGGAACTGGAGCTGTGGGAGGTGTCGCTGGTGACCTTCCCGATGCTGCCCAGTGCGCGGGTCGCGGCCAAGGGGGAGGCCCCCGAGATCGCCGGTCTGCGGGAGATGGCACGCCTGATCGAAGAGGCGCGCCGGACATTGGTGGACGGCCAGGGCCACCCTTCAGAGATGGGAAAAACGGGATGAATGAGACCGGGACAACGTCGCGGAGCGGGGAAGATGTGTCTCCGTTCACCCAGGTGGGTGCCGCCTTGGCGGGACTTGTGGGCGACATGCGCCGACAGCGCGACGACTTCGAAAGAAAGCTACAGGAACAGGAAGAGCGAATGAGCAAGATCGACAAGAAGACCGCATATGCCGGGCGTCCGGCGCTGGCGGGTGGCGTGAAGACCGAGGACGTGCATTACCAGGCGTTCGACGCCTATCTGCGCACCGGGGATGATGACGCGCTGCGCGGGTTGGAGATGGACGTGAAATCCATGTCCACCGTCGTCAACGGTGATGGCGGGTTCCTGATCGACCCGGTGACATCCGACACGATCCAGGGCGTTCTGTCGAGCAGCGCATCGCTGCGGGCGGTTGCGTCGGTCGTGAACGTCGAGGCGTCGAGCTATGACGTGCTGATCGACCAGGGCGATGCCGGCGCGGGCTGGGCCGACGAGATCAGTGCGCGCTCGGAGACAGGTACTTCGACCATCGACCGCATTTCGATCAAGCTGCACGAGCTGAGCGCGATGCCGAAGGCGAGCCAGCGTCTGCTGGACGACACGGCGTTCGATATCGAGACCTGGCTGGCGGGCAAGATCGCCGACACGTTCTCGCGCGCCGAGGCGGGGGCCTTCATCTCGGGTGACGGCAATGACAAGCCGCGCGGTATCCTGAACCACGGGGCGGTGGACAATGACGTCTGGACCTGGGGCAACCTTGGCTATGTGCCGACCGGCGTCGATGGCGGTATCGGCAATGGCGATGCGCTGATCGAGCTGGTCTATGCGCTGGGGGCGGAATACCGGGCGAACGCGGTGTTCGTGCTGAACTCGAAGACCGCCGGCACGCTGCGCAAGTTGAAGGATGCCGATGGCCGCCATCTGTGGTCGGACGGGTTCACGTCGGGCGAACCGGCGCGTCTGCTGGGCTATCCGGTGCTGATCGCCGAGGACATGCCGGATATCGGGACCGGTGCGGATGCGATCGCCTTCGGCGATTTCCGTGCGGGCTACACCATCGCCGAACGTCCCGATCTGCGCGTGCTGCGCGATCCGTTCAGCGCCAAGCCGCATGTGCTTTTCTACGCGACCAAGCGTGTCGGAGGCGACGTCAGTGACTTTGCGGCCATCAAGCTGCTGCGCTTCGCCACTGCCTAAGCGGTGATGGCGGGCATGGGGAGGGCGGTGCGGGCTGTCTTCCTCATGGGGCGCGCGCCGGTGTGCCGGCGTTGTCTAGCCGCTCCCCTCCGTCCGAGCAGCGGCGGCGGCGCGCGTCCGACAACTTACCGGCCTCTGACCGAGGGACAGGGATTGCGGAGAACACGAGATGTATTTGATTGAAGAGAGCCAGATCCCCGAGGCGGCCCTGCCGGTGGCGCGGCTGCGGGACCATCTGCGGCTGGGCAGCGGGTTTGTCGAGGATGGGCTCCAGGACGACCTGCTGGGCGGGTTTCTGCGCGCCGCCATCGCGGCGGTGGAGGCGCGGACGGGGAAGGCTCTGCTGGTGCGGGATTTCCTTCTGAGCCTGCATCGCTGGCGCGACGTGACGGGGCAGGTCCTGCCGATTGCGCCGGTGCGGTCGGTGACGCAGCTGACGCTGGTCGATGCCTTCGGCGCGGGATCGGTGATCGCGGCGGATCGCTATGTGCTGGTGGCCGATGGCGAGACGCCGAAACTGGCACCGGTCGGGGCTTGTCTGCCGTCGAATCCCGAGCATGGCAGCGCCGAGCTGCGGTTCCAGGCGGGGATGGCGGATGTGTTCGGCGATCTGCCTGCGGATCTGGCGCAGGCGGTGATGCTGCTGGCGGCGCATTACTACGAATACCGCGACGCGACGGCGCTGGGACAGGGCTGCATGCCGTTCGGCGTCACCAGCCTGATCGCGCGCTATCGCCCGGTGCGGCTGGGGTTCGGGACATGATCGGGCCGCGGCTGACATCGAAGCTGGTGCTGGAGCGGCTCGACGCGGTGCCCGATGGCGCGGGCGGGATGCACGAGAGCTGGGTCGCGCTGGGGGTGCTTTGGGGCGAGGTGAAGCCCCGCACCGGGCGCGAGACGGCGGGTGAGACCGGGCAGGTGTCGGTGACGGGGTTCCGGATCACCGTGCGCGGTGCGCCGCAGGGCCATTCGGCGCGGCTGTTGCCCGAGCAGCGGTTCCGCGATGGCGCGCGGGTGTTCCGGATCAATTCGGTGACCGAGGCCGATCCCGGCGGGCGGTACCTGATGTGCATCTGCGACGAGGAGTTGGCGACATGAGCTATGCGGTGGCGGCAGCGTTGCAGGGGGCTGTGTACCAGCAGTTGCAGGGTGACGCGGGGCTTTCGGTGCTTGTCGGCGACCGGGTCTATGACGCGGTGCCGAAGGGGCGCTTGCCCGACTTGTACGTCGCACTTGGCCCGGAGCGGGCGCTGGATGCGAGCGACAAGACCGGGCGCGGGGCATGGCACGAGTTCGTCGTGTCGGTGATCTCGGACGATGCGGGGTTCCAGACCGCCAAGGAGGTGTCGGCGGCGATCTGTGATGCGCTGATCGACGCAGGGCTGGTGTTGGAGCGGGGCCGGTTGGTGGCGCTCAACTTCAAGCGGGCGGTGGCGCAGCGGGAGAAGGCCGGGCGGCGTCGGATCGACCTGACCTTCCGCGCGCGGGTCGAGGATGACGCCTGAGGGCGGATCGGATTTCAGAGACAGTTTCCAGACAGGGAGTATGGGCGATGTGGGCTCAGAACGGGAAGGACCTTTTGATCAAGGTCGATGTGGATGGCAGCGGCACATTTGAAACGTTGGCTGGGCTGCGGGCAACGCGGATCAGTTTCAACGCCGAGGCGGTGGATGTGACTTCGCTTGAGAGCGATGGCGGGTGGCGCGAGTTGCTGGCCGGTGCGGGCGTGCGGAGTGTCGCGATCTCGGGTGCTGGTGTGTTCAAGGATGCGAGCACGGATGAACGGGCGCGGCAGATTTTCTTTGACAGCCAGACGCCTGCTTTTCAGGTGATCATCCCGGATTTCGGCGTGGTGCAGGCACCGTTCCAGGTGACGGGGCTCGAATATGCCGGATCGCACAACGGCGAGGCGACATATGAGCTGTCGCTTGCGTCGGCGGGCGCTGTGGCGTTCACGGCGGCGGTCTGAGCTATGGCGAACCCCTGGCGCGGAGAGGTGACGCTTGTGATCGACGGTGAGCCGCATGTGCTGCGGCTCACGCTGGGGGCGCTGGCGGAGCTGGAGGCTGGGCTGAAGGCCGACACGTTGGTCGATCTGGTGGCGCGGTTCGAGGGCGGCGGCTGTTCGAGCCGGGATGTGCTGGCGCTGATCGTCGCCGGGCTGCGCGGCGGCGGCTGGCGCGGAACGGCGGCAGATTTGCTGGCGGCGGAGATCGAGGGTGGGCCGTTGGCGGCGGCGCGTGCCGCGGCGGAGCTTTTGGCGCGGGCGTTCACGCCGGTGGCCGAGACGTGAGCCGGTTCGACTGGGCGTCGTTGCTGCGCGCGGGGGTGCGTGGGCTGGGGCTGCGCCCGGACGAGTTCTGGGCGCTGACACCGGCGGAATTGCATCTGCTTCTGGGTGGCGGATCTGCGCCACTGGGGCGGAGCGGGTTGGACGCGCTGATGGCGGCCTATCCGGACAAGCGAGGGGATCAGGATGATTGAGTTGGACGGGATCGACGGGTTCGAGGCGCAGGTGAGCGCGTTGGAAGAGGCGCTTGCAGGCGCGTCGAGCATGGCCGGCGGTTTTCAGGCAGAGATGGCGAAGGTGCGGGAATCTTTGTCTGAGACAGGCAAGGGTGCTGCCAAGCTGGAGGGCGCGCTGAACCGCGGGCTCAGCCGGGCGATTGATGGCGTGGTGTTCGACGGGATGAAGCTGTCGGACGCGCTGGGCACAATCGCGCAGTCGATGATCGGGGCGAGCTACCGCGCGGCGGTGAACCCGGTGAAGCAACATCTGAGCGGCATGGTGATGCAGGGGATCAGTAACCTGCTGCCCTTTGCCAATGGGGCGTCGTTTTCGCAGGGGCGGGTGATGCCCTTTGCCGATGGCGGCGTGGTGCATGGGCCAACGACATTCCCGATGCGCGGTGGTGTCGGGCTGATGGGCGAGGCGGGGCCGGAGGCGATCATGCCGCTGGCGCGCGGGGCCGATGGCAAGCTCGGTGTGCGCGCGGGGGGCGGCGGGCGTCCGGTGAACGTGGTGATGAACATCTCGACGCCGGATGTGCAGGGGTTCCGGCGCTCGCAAAGCCAGATCGCGGCGCAGATGGGCCGGGTGCTGGGCTCTGGCCAGCGGAACCTGTGAGGAGGGCTTGCGATGCAGTTTCATGAGGTAAGGTTTCCGACGGCACTGAGCTTTGGCTCGATCGGCGGGCCGGAGCG
>QCWH01000021.1:59574-65720 GCA_003149565.1 Marivita sp. XM-24bin2
GTGGGTTCGAGGAGCGGAACACGCCCTGGGCGCATTCGCGCCGGCGGTATGATGCGGGGATCGGACTGCGGTCGATGGACGATATCGACACGTTGATCGCGTTCTTCGAGGCGCGGCGCGGGCAGATGTACGGCTTTCGCTGGAAGGACTGGGCGGATTTCAAATCGTGCAAGCCGTCGGCGCAGGTTTCGGCGACGGATCAGGCCATCGGAACGGGTGATGGCGTCGCGACGGAGTTTGTGTTGCGCAAGGCGTATGTGTCCGGGGATGCGGTGTATCACCGTCCCGTGGCCAAGCCGGTTGCGGGGTCTGTCGTGGTCGCCCTGGATGGTCTCGAGCAGGCCGAGGGGTCGGATTTCTCGGTCGATCCGGCGACGGGCGTCGTGTCGTTCGTTGTGGCACCGAGCGCGGGTGTCTCCGTGACAGCCGGGTTCGAGTTCGACGTTCCGGTACGGTTCGACACGGACCGTATCCAGACCAGTGCGGCGACGTTTCAGGCGGGCGAGGTGCCGGACGTGCCGGTGGTGGAGCTTCGGGTGTGAGCGGGGCGGAGGCGCTGGCCGCGCATCTGGCCGAGGGCGTCACCACGGTGGCACGGGCCTGGGAGGTGCGGCGCAAGGACGGGCGTCGGTTCGGATTCACCGATCACGATTTGGACCTGGAGTTCAACAGCTTGGTGTTTCGGGCCGATACGGGCATGAGCGCGGCGGCGGTGCAACAGGGGACGGGGCTGTCGGTGGACAATTCCGAAGCCATTGGCGCGCTGTCGGATGCCAGTGTGACCGAAGCCGACATCGCGGCGGGTCGGTTCGACGGGGCCGAAGTGACGGCGTGGTTGGTCAACTGGACAAATGTCGCCGAGCGCAAGGTGCTTTTTCGCGGCTCTCTGGGTGAGATCACGCGGAGTGGCGGTGCGTTTTCGGCGGAGTTGCGCGGGCTGACGGAGTGGCTCAACCGGCCTGTGGGGCGGGTGTATCAGGCACCCTGTCTTGCAGTTTTGGGGGATGCGGCCTGCGGAGTGGATACCGAGGCGGCGGGCATGTGGGCCGAGGTTGTCGTGGACGAGATTGGGCCGAATGGTCGTCTGGCTGTGACGGGTGCTGCCGAGTATCAGGCAGAGTGGTTCCAGAGGGGACGCGTGGCCGTACTGGACGGCGACGCTGCGGGTCTTTGGGGGATCATCAAACGGGACATCCTTTATGAGGATGGGGCGCGGCGGATCGACCTGTGGGAGCCGTTTCGGGCGACGGTTGCTGTGGGTGACCGGTTGCGGCTCATTGTTGGATGCGACAAGCGGTTCGAAACCTGCCGAACGAAATTTGGCAATGTGATCAACTATCAAGGGTTCCCCGACATTCCGCAGGAGGAGTGGGTTTTGACCCATCCGACAATGGCGCGGGCAAAACAGGGCGGCAGTCTTCGATGAGAAGGGCTGATGTGGTTGAAGAGGTCCGGCGCTGGATCGGCACGCCTTATGTCCATCAAGCCAGCCTATGCGGGGTAGGTGCTGATTGTCTCGGGCTTTTGCGGGGAGTGTGGCGCACGCTTTACAGGTGCGAGCCGGGGCCAATGCCAGCCTACACATCCGACTGGTCAGAGCCCCAGCGGGATGAGCGATTGTGGCGGGCGTTGAATGAGCGAATGCACAGCAAAGCGCTCGACAGTGAAGCATGTGGCGATGCCATCCTTTTTCGGATGCGCGACCGCAGCGTGGCCAAGCATCTGGGCATTCAGACACAGATTGGTACCGAGGCTCAGTTTGTTCACGCCTATTGCGGACATGGGGTTGTGGAAACGGTGCAGACCGCCCCTTGGCAAAGACGCATTGTGGCGCGCTTTGCGTTTCCCGGACTTGAGGAAGGGTAAGACAGATGGCGACACTGGTACTTTCGGCGGCAGGCGCAGCGCTGGGCAGCAGTCTGGGCGGGTCAGTTTTAGGGCTGTCGATGACGGCGGTAGGGCGCTTTGCGGGGGCCACTTTGGGACGGGCCATCGATCAGCGGGTATTGGGGACTGGTGCGCGGACCATCGAGACGGGCCGTCTTGACCGGTTGCGCATGAGTACGGCCGGGGAGGGTCAGCCGATTCCGCAGGTCTATGGCCGGATGCGTGTGGGTGGGCACATCATCTGGGCGACGCAATTCAAGGAGCACGTGTCCAAGTCTGGGGGTGGCAAAGGGTTGTCGCGGCAGCCCACGATCAAGGAATACAGCTATTCCGTCAGTCTTGCCGTTGCATTGTGCGAGGGCGAGATCACCAGCGTGAACCGGGTTTGGGCCGATGGGGCCGAAGTGTCGATTCATGACCTGAACATGGTTGTCTATCCCGGGTCTCGGGATCAGATGCCGGATGCAAAGATGGAAGCCGTGGAGGGCGCAGGTCTGGTGCCGGCCTATCGCGGGACGGCCTATGTGGTGTTTGAGGATTTGGACCTGGGCCGGTTTGGAAACCGGGTGCCGCAGTTCTCGTTTGAAGTGACACGGCCGGTACAGGACGCCCCGGAGGATGTGCCTTTCAATATTCGTGCTGTGGCGATGATCCCGGGTACCGGGGAGTATTCGCTCGCGACCGAGCCGGTGTCGTTGGATGGCGGTGCCGGAAATGCGGACGTGGTGAACGTCAACAGCCCAACCGACCGTCCTGACTTTGTGACCTCGCTCAAGCATCTGCAGGACGAAGTGCCGGATTGCGGTGCGGCGTCTCTGGTCGTGAGTTGGTTCGGCAGCGATTTGCGTTGTGGGGATTGTGTGATCCAGCCGAAGGTCGAGCAGACGGAGAGGGACAGCTCAGAGATGCCCTGGCTTGTCAGTGGCCTTGCTCGGGCTGATGCGGGAATTGTCCCGATTGATGAGGGGCGCCCGGTCTATGGCGGCACGCCCTGCGATGCCTCAGTCGTACAGGCCATTCGGGATATGACCAGCAAGGGGTTGGAGGTGCTTTATTATCCCTTCATCCTTATGGAGCAGATGCCGGGCAATGGCTTGCCAAACCCGTGGACGGAAGACGGAGAGCAACCGAAACTGCCGTGGCGTGGGCGGATCACTGCAAGTGTGGCTCCGGGGCAGGCTGGGGATCTGACGGGGACAAGTGCACTTGACGATGAGGTGGCGGCGTTCTTTGGTGCGGCCACGGCGAGCGATTTCACAATCGCAGATGGTGTGATCAGTTTTGATCCGATGAAGGACGACTGGGGCTATCGCAGGTTTATCCTGCATCAGGCCCATCTTTGTGCCGTGGCGGGGGGCGTAAGCGCTTTTTGCATCGGGTCGGAAATGCGCAGTCTGACCCAGTTGCGTGGAGCAAACGGGTTTCCCGCGGTCGAGGCACTCAGAGTCTTGGCAGCAGATTGTCGGGCGATCCTCGGTCCGGATGTGAAAATCGGCTATGCTGCCGATTGGTCGGAATATTTTGGCTATCATCCGCAGGACGGAAGCGGGGACTTGTATTTTCACCTCGATCCGTTGTGGGCCGATCCAAATATCGACTTCGTCGGCATCGACAACTACATGCGTCTGTCCGACTGGCGGGATGGAGAAAACCACGCGGATGCAGCGTGGGGGTCGATCTACAATCTTGACTACTTGCGATCAAATGTTGCCGGGGGTGAGGGGTACGATTGGTACTACCCGTCACAAGAGGCGCGCGATTTTCAGCAGCGCGAATCGATCACCGATGGCGCCTATGGCGAGCCTTGGGTTTGGCGATACAAGGATATCCGCAACTGGTGGTCGCAGCCTCATCACAACCGCATTGGCGGCGTGCGGCAGGCTGAGCCAACGGCGTGGGTGCCCGAGAGCAAACCGATCTGGTTCACGGAAATTGGCTGCGCAGCGGTCAACAAGGCGACGAATGAACCGAACAAGTTTCTTGATCCCAAGAGTTCCGAGAGCACTTTGCCTGTCTACTCGAACGGGCTGCGGGATGAGTTGATCCAGCATCAATACTTGCGGGCGATACTCGGCTACTGGGGGGAGCCGGATAACAACCCGGTGTCCAGCCTTACGGGCGCGCCGATGATCGACATGGACAGGGTGTTTGTCTGGGCCTGGGATGCGCGGCCCTATCCCTGGTTTCCAAATGTTGATGAGATGTGGTCGGACGGCCCGAATTACCGGCGCGGTCACTGGATCAATGGGCGAGTGTCGGGGCGCACCTTGGCGTCTGTTGTGGCCGAGATTTGCAAACGTTCGGGGCTACAGGACTATGACGTGAGCACGCTTTACGGGTTCGTCCGGGGCTATCTTGCGCCGGATGTGGCTGACGCTCGCCGGGCTTTGCAACCGCTGATGATGGCATATGGGTTTGATGCAATCGAGCGTGACGGTGTTCTGGTGTTTCGCAATCGTGCAGGTGCACGCGTCAGGTCGCTTGAGACCACCCAGATGGCCTTGCATGACGACTTGGGCAGCGAAGTGGTACAGTCCCGCAGTTCGGAAGCGGAGATGTCCGGGCGCGTTCGGTTGAACTTTGTCGAAGCGGACGGCGACTATCGGAATATCTCGGAAGAATCCGTTCTGCCGGATGAGAGCACACATGCCGTAGCAGAAAGTGAAGTCCCGTTGCTGATGACGCGGCCCGAAGGGCGGCAGGCGGTGGAGCGCTGGTTGAGTGAGGCACGGGTGTCGCGCGATGGGGTGCGGTTTGCCCTTCCGTTGTCTCGGAATGCGCTGGGCGCGGGCGATCTGGTGCGGGTGCCTGTAGGGGCCGGGGACATGACCGTGCGCATCGATCGGGTGGAACAGACAACGCATCAGTTGATCGAGGCGGTTCGTGTGGAGCCGGAGCTTTATCATCCGGCGGATTTCCCGGATGATCCAACCCCGTCACGGCGCTTTTTTGCAAGTGGACCAGTTCTGCCGCTGTTTCTCGATCTGCCATTGATTACCGGGGACGAGCTGCCCCATACACCGCATCTTGCCGTAACGGCAAAGCCCTGGACCGGAGATGTGGCGGTTTACGATGCTGCTGAGGACTCCGGGTATGGTTTGAACAGCTTGGTTCCGGTTGCCTCGACCGTTGGGGTGACACAGACTCCGATCCCGCGCGCGCCGGCCGGGGTGATCGACCACGCGAGCCGGATCGACGTCCGTTTGACCTCGGGCAGCGTGTCCTCGGTGAGCGACACCGGATTTTTGGGCGGGGCGAACCTAGCGGCGATTGGATCTGGGGATGCTGACCGTTGGGAAGTGATCCAGTTCCAGACTGCTGAATTGATCGGGGACAGTACCTGGCGTTTGAGCGTGCTTCTGCGTGGTCAGTTCGGAACAGATGCGGTGATGCCAGAGGCTTTGGAGGCGGGCGCGTATTTCGTGCTGTTGGACGGAACCCCGCAACAGATCGAGCTGCCGCCCTCATTGCGCGGTCAGGCGCGGCATTATCGGATTGGACCGGCGGACAAAAGCTATGACCATCCGGCGTACCGGCACGACATACATGCATTTCAAGGGTTTGGTTTGTGTCCCTACGCACCCGTGCATCTGATGGCGCGTGTGATCGAGGGAGATGTTGCGTTGACATGGGTGCGCCGTGCGCGATTGGACGCGGATAGCTGGGATTTGGTGGATATCCCACTGGGTGAGGCGCGCGAAGCGTATCACGTGCGCGTTGTGTTCGGAGATCAGGTGGTTCGGGTCGATGAGGTGACGACCCCGAACTGGACCTATACCGATGCCATGCGCGCGGCTGATGGTATTGCAGGGAATGTGAGTTTCGAGATTGCTCAGATCTCTGACCGCTTTGGCCCGGGGCGAACTGCGCGGGTGTCGGTGAGTTTGTGAGGCCGCTACTCTATAACGATGTGCTGGCCGCTGTCGCGGCAGTTTCGGCGGCGCCAGCCAGCGTGCAGGTGGAACGTGCTGCGGAGATCCTGCGGGAAGCGGATTTGGCGGATGCCTATCGCCGCCGGTACGGGGCAGCGCATCCGGTGTTTGGCGATGGAAGCCTGTTGGCTGCAGCGTTGCGGCGTGGTCAGAGTGGCTCGACCTCGTTTCAGACGCCGGACAGCCTGTGCGCCTGGATCACCGTGTTGCAGGCGCTACTTGCACGCCTGCCTCAGCCTGACGCACAGCTGATGCAGCGGCGGACGCTGGGATCGAATTCCAACCTTTTGAAGGCTATGTCTTCGCCGCACTCGTCACAATAGCCAA
>QCWH01000022.1:0-3899 GCA_003149565.1 Marivita sp. XM-24bin2
GAAAAAGCTGGGCATTTCTGTCGGTAGCGAGATGCGTCATCCGGCGATTGATACGGGCGCTGCGGCTTGGGCTTGCGGGTCCTGAGGGCAGGGTGCAAAAAACTGCTTTTCAATTTGGTTCGCGGTCGATAAACGACGCTTCAGTCGGGGCGTAGCGCAGCCTGGTAGCGCGACGGTTTTGGGTACCGTAGGTCGCAAGTTCGAATCTTGCCGTCCCGACCATTCACCTGAATAGCTTGGTTCAGTCGCAAGGTTCTTGCGGCATCTGATTATTGCCGCGTCACCTGTGGGATCTGTGGTGTGTGGCAGATCTGCGGCACTTCCAAGATTCGCCAGCCCGCCTGGCCTCTGGGCATGATCCGCAAAATTATCTTTGTTCAGACCTTCAAAGGCTGTGGATAACTTTTTGTCTGCGCTTGAATATTCCAGTCGGGACTTACCCACAGGTTTGTCCAGAGGTATTCCACAGTTGAATCGCTATGGGTTGTGCCTTCCGGATCGGTCAACCCAAAATCTATGGTTAAAATCGTAAAAAACGTGTTGACGACTCTGGGAGATATCCGCCAGTTTGTGCGGGTCGCTGCGGCGAACCACAACATATAGTGGTCTCAGCGACAACAGGGACGGGAACACCGGATAATGGCTTTGAGGCGCTTACGCCTGCGTGATGGATCATGCGGGCCCGGAAAACTCGTGTCTGTCGCGGCCCTGAACGGGGCATGGGGTACACACTGATAAAAGAGACCGGTGCGATGAAAATCGAAAGAAAGTTTACGAAATCTGGGCAGGATGCATATGCGGGCATCGAGTTTGTCTCGACCACATCCGAGATTCGGAATCCGGACGGGTCCGTGGTTTTCAAACTCGACAATGTCGAAGTGCCGAACAGCTGGAGCCAAGTGGCCAGTGATGTCATCGCACAGAAATACTTTCGCAAGGCGGGCGTTCCGGTCGCGCTGAAGAAGGTCAAGGAAAAGGGCGTGCCCAGCTTCCTGTGGCGCTCTGTTCCGGAAAGCGACGACACCCCGCGCACTGGTGAGACGTCTTCCAAGCAAGTCTTCGACCGTCTTGCCGGCGCGTGGACCTATTGGGGCTGGAAAGGCGGCTACTTCACAACCGAAGAAGACGCACAGGCTTATTTCGATGAAATGCGCTTTATGCTCGCCACGCAGAAGGCGGCACCGAACAGCCCCCAGTGGTTCAACACCGGGTTGCACTGGGCGTATGGCATCGATGGTCCAAGCCAGGGCCACTTCTATGTCGACTACAAGACCGGCGAACTGACCAAATCCTCCTCGGCCTATGAGCATCCGCAGCCCCATGCGTGCTTCATCCAATCCGTGGCAGACGATCTGGTCGGCGAGGGCGGCATCATGGACCTCTGGGTCCGCGAAGCGCGCCTCTTCAAGTATGGCTCCGGCACAGGCACCAACTTCAGCTCGCTCCGCGCCGCCAATGAACCGCTGTCAGGCGGCGGCAAGTCATCGGGCCTCATGGGCTTCCTCAAGATCGGTGACCGCGCAGCAGGCGCGATCAAGTCGGGCGGCACCACACGTCGCGCGGCCAAGATGGTGATCTGCGATGCCGACCATCCCGATATCGAAGAGTTCATCAACTGGAAGGTCAAGGAAGAGCAAAAGGTCGCCAGCATTGTTGCCGGCTCCAAGATGCACGAGAAGATGCTCAACGCGATCTTCAAGGCCATCGGCGCTTGGGATGGTCTTGAAGAAGACGCCTACGACCCCAAGAAAAACAATGCCTTGAAAGACGCCATTCGCGCAGCGAAGAACGTCATGATCCCCGAAACCTATATCAAGCGCGTGCTGGATTACGCACGGCAGGGTTATGCGTCGATCGAATTCCCGACCTACGACACGGATTGGGATAGCGAAGCCTACGCTTCTGTCTCGGGCCAGAACTCGAACAACTCGATCCGCGTTACCAACGCGTTTCTCAAGGCGGTCAAGGATGACGCCGATTGGGAACTGATCCGCCGCACCGATGGCAGTGTCGCCAAGACGATCAAGGCGCGCGATCTCTGGGAAGATGTGGGCCACGCCGCATGGGCCTGTGCCGATCCGGGCATCCAGTTCCACGACACCGTCAACGAATGGCACACCTGTCCGGCGGATGGCGAGATTCGCGGCTCCAACCCGTGCTCGGAATACATGTTCCTTGACGACACCGCGTGTAACCTCGCGTCGATGAACCTGCTGACCTTCCTCAAGGACGGTGAGTTCCAGTCCGAAGACTACATGCACGCCACACGTCTCTGGACGCTGACGCTGGAAATCTCGGTGATGATGGCGCAGTTCCCGTCCAAGGAAATCGCGCAGCGCTCCTATGACTTCCGGACGCTGGGTCTGGGCTATGCGAACATTGGCGGCTTGCTGATGAACCTCGGCTACAGCTATGACAGCGACGAAGGCCGCGCACTGTGCGGCGCCCTCACTGCCGTGATGACAGGCGTCTCCTACGCCACATCGGCCGAGATCGCCGGAGAGCTTGGCCCGTTCCCGGGCTACAAGAAGAACGCCGATCACATGCTCCGCGTGATCCGCAACCACCGTAACGCGGCGTACGGCGCGACGGACGGCTATGAAGGCCTCTCGGTCAAACCGGTTGCTCTGGACCACGCCAACTGCCCTGACAACCGTCTGGTCGATCTGGCGATGGCCAGCTGGGACGAGGCTTTGCGCCTCGGCGAAAAGCACGGCTACCGCAACGCCCAAGCCACGGTGATTGCGCCCACGGGCACCATTGGTCTGGTCATGGACTGCGACACCACCGGGATCGAGCCGGACTTCGCGCTGGTCAAGTTCAAGAAGCTTGCCGGTGGCGGGTACTTCAAGATCATCAACCAGTCTGTGCCGGCGGCTCTTGAAAAGCTGGGCTACGGTTCCGCGCAGATCGAAGAGATCGTGTCCTACGCCGTTGGCCACGGCACCATCGGCAACGCGCCGGGCATCAACCACACCTCGCTCGCCGGTCATGGCTTTGGTCCGGCACAGTTGGAAAAGGTGGACAAGGCGCTCGCTTCGGCCTTCGACATCCGCTTCGTGTTCAACCAGTGGACGCTGGGCGAAGAGTTCTGCCGCGAGGTGCTGGGCATCCCGGCCGAAAAGCTGAACGATCCGACCTTCGACCTGCTTCGTCACTTGGGCTACACCAAGGCAGAAATCGATGCGGCTAATGACCATGTCTGCGGAACCATGACGCTGGAAGGCGCGCCGCACCTCAAAGTGGAACACTATCCGGTCTTCGATTGCGCCAACCCCTGCGGCAAGAAGGGCAAGCGCTTCCTCTCCGTGCAAAGCCACATCACCATGATGGCGGCGGCGCAAAGCTTCATCTCGGGCGCGATCTCGAAAACGATAAACATGCCGAATGACGCCACCATCGAGGACTGCCAGAAAGCTTATGAGCTGAGCTGGTCACTGGGCACCAAGGCCAACGCGCTCTATCGCGACGGCTCCAAGCTGTCCCAGCCTTTGGCGGCGGCTCTGGTCGAAGACGACGAGGAAGCGGCGGAAACGCTCGAATCCGGATCGATGCAGGAAAAGGCACAGGTTCTGGCCGAGAAGATCGTCGAAAAGGTGGTCATCAAGGAAATCCAGAAGTCACACCGCGAAAAGATGCCGGAACGCCGCAAAGGCTATACCCAGAAAGCGGTGGTCGGCGGTCACAAGGTCTACCTGCGTACTGGCGAATATGAAGACGGCTCACTGGGCGAGATCTTCATCGACATGCACAAGGAAGGCGCGGGCTTCCGCGCGATGATGAACAACTTCGCCATCGCCGTGTCCGTGGGCCTGCAATACGGTGTGCCGCTCGAGGAATTCGTCGATGCCTTCACCTTCACCAAGTTCGAACCGGCGGGCATGGTGCAGGGCAATGAC
>QCWH01000022.1:4685-61215 GCA_003149565.1 Marivita sp. XM-24bin2
AGCATCAAGAACGCGACCTCGATCCTCGACTACATCTTCCGCGAACTGGCCGTGTCCTACCTTGACCGGACCGATCTGGCGCATGTGAAGCCCGAGGGTGCCACCTTTGACGATCTGGGCCGCGGTGAGGAAGAGGGCGTGTCGAACGTGAAGGAACTGTCAGACACCGCCGCGTCGAAATCGCTCGAGGTACTCAAGCAGATCAGCTCCACCGGCTACCTGCGCAAGCGTCTTCCGCAGGAACTCATCGTGCTGCAGGGCGGACAGTCCGGCGCGGTGGCCTTCGGCGGAAGCGACGCGGTGGCGGCCCTGAACACATTGGTTCCGGAAACCGGTGGCGTGGCGACGGCGGTGGCAACGACCACAACAACCAGCGCCTCGATCCCGGCGATGACGGCGGTCACACGAGCCAAGATGCAGGGCTACGAAGGCGAAGCCTGCGGCGATTGCGGCAACTACACGTTGGTCCGCAACGGCACCTGCATGAAGTGCAACACCTGCGGCGGAACATCGGGCTGTAGTTGAGCCGTACAAAGTCACGAGGCGGGTGCGCCCGCCTCTGACGCGCGTCAGGCCGCAGGCAAGATTATTCCGAGCGGTGTACAATTTGGGAGCTTGACGAGCGAAACTCAAAGGGGGCCTCTGCGGCCCCCTTTTTTCCGGTGTCTTGGGATCTCAAATACCTCGGGGAGGGCCCGTGGCTGAGACCTGCTGCACCACGCCGGCGCGATCGTCACGATATGCCTCTATTGTGCCGTGGTGTCTTGGCGCGGGACGAGAGCAGCACCTGTGTCGGTGGCACAGCCAAACTCTTGGAAGAGTTTGGCGAAATCCTTCCAAGGATTTCAGTCGCTTACAGGTCGATCGTGATCTCACCATCCGGCTTGGCGGCGCGCGACTGACAGAGGATGATCGTGTCCTCGCGCTGCGCTTTGGACAACACGAAATCGCGGTGTTCCACGACACCGCTCAAGACCCGCGCCTTGCATACCCCGCAAATCCCGTCCGAGCATTTCAGGTCAACCGTCACGCCGTTGGCGTTGAGAACATCCGTCGCCGTCTGGTCAGCGGGTATATGGAAGGTGCGCCCATCGCTGAGTCTCAGCGTGAAGGGGTGGTTCTCGTACTCGGGTAATTCCGGCACAGCGAAGTATTCCAGATGTCTTGAATCTTCAGGAAATCCTTTGGAGTCAGCTGCATCCATGACAGAGTTCATGTAAATATCAGGTCCGCAGGTATAAATGTGCTGACCGACCGCGTAGTCTGTGATCAACGCATCCAGATCGGCGCGGGTGCCTTCGTCGCTCACGTGGATATGTACCCTGTCAGCCCAGGGAACATTGGCCAGATCCTCCAGATACCCCGCCTCAGCGCGGGTTTTCACCGAATAGTGCAGTTCAAAGGGCCGCCGCAGCGCATGCAGCCGGTGCGCCATCGCGATCATCGGTGTGACCCCGATGCCACCGCCCATTAGCCAGCTGAAACTGGCATCCTCAACCAGCGGGAAATGGTTGATCGGTTTTGACACAAAGACCCGTCGCCCTTCGGCAAAGATGCGATGCAAAAGCGCCGATCCGCCGCGTCCTTGTTCCTCGCGCAGAACACCGATCTGGTAGACGGACCGATCCGCCGGATCGCCAGACATGGAATATTGCCGCAGGAATTCAGGCGCGACCACCAGATCAAGATGCGCGCCTGCGGTCCATTCCGGCAGGTCATGCCCGTCGACATGGCGGAATTCGTACTTGGTCACCGTCGGCGACATCTTCTCGACCTTGCTGACCACCACCGGAACCACGGGGCTTTCGGTGGCGTCCTTGCGGCGATGCAAATGGGATGTGTCGCCCTTGGCGAGCCGCGCCTTATGTTCGTTAGCGCTGACCATCTTGGTATAGGCGTCGATGCCCGCTTCGCGGTCCATTGGATCCGGGTAGGGGTAGGGATGGGGTGCCAGCGGGGCGGGGTAGACGGCGAGCGTCTGGTCCTCATATTTGAGGTCGAGGTCCTTTTGCAGGTCGCGGGCGTTGACCGGGTGGTTGGTTGGGGCGTAGCTGCCATTTTCCTGCAACTCCAGGTCCCACCACCATTTCTTGACAGGGTTCAGCCCCCCGCGTCCCGCCGCATCGTCCAGCTTTGCCAGCAGGGGGGCTGCCTTGGGCACGTTCATCGCCGCCCAGCGGAACGGCTTTTCGGCAAACAGCCCTTCAAGGTTCCACGGGCAGGTCTTCATGCAGCGTCCGCACATCGCGCCGCCTTCGGTTGTGATGCGGTAGGTGGCGCATTTCTGGCTGTCGGATTTCCAGATCTCGTAGCCGTTGAACATGAGCTTTGGCCCGGCGGTGATTGCGCCGGATGGGCATTCACGGGCACATTTGTTGCAGCTTTCGCAGAAGGTTTGCAGGCCGAAATCGATGGGCTTGTCATGGGCGAGCGGCATGTCAGTCGTGACAACACCGGACTTGAGGCGCGGGCCAAGGAACGGGTTCAGGATCACCTCGCCGATGCGGCTGACCTCGCCCAATCCCGACAGCAGAAGGAGCGGCGGTTGCAGCACCTCACCATCGAGCACGGTATGCGCCTTGGCGGAATAGCCCAGGTTGCGGATCTGCTTGGCCAAAACACCGCCCAACAGCGAGAACCGCAGATAGGCGCGCATGGATTGCGCCACGCTGATCCAGTCGTCGCCCGAGGCCCCGTCCATCGTTTCATAGCCCTGGTCGATGATGATGCTGATCGCCTGATCGTGCGGTGGGTCAATGGGGTCGCCGCGGGCATCGTGGCTGTACCATGTCCAGTCCGGGCAGCGGCTGATGCCCAACGCATCGACGCCCAGCCAATAGGCGGTGGCTTTGATCGCATCCGCGTTGCTTTGCAAATTTGCAGGGCGTGGGCCGTTTTCGGGCGGTCCGTCTTGCAATAATACAAAGGCACCCAGCATCCGCCGTTGCGCCGAGGACGGCGCGGCCTTGCGTGCGTAATATCCACCCTTTGCGCCGTCCTGGAGCTTTTTGCCCATATCGCCGAACTGCGCGCGGGCGAACATGTCGGTGCGTTTGGGCACGCGGGGGACGTTCGGCTCGTCGATATAGGTGGTCGGTTCCTCGACCCGCTTGAGCGTCTCGAACGGGTGCGGCCCGTCGACATAGCGCCGCGTTTCGAACGGGTCGCCGTTGAGGCCAGACCGCGCCGAGGTTGTGCCGAGTTTCCACGCAAGGCCGTGGGTCAAGGATTTTGGCTGCTCGGTGGCGAGAGGCGCGTCATGGGCGACGTCAAAGGTCGTCGTCACCACGGCCACGCCAAAGCGGTCGCCGAGCCACGGATTGACCAACCGTCCGGATGATCCGTACGCCAGACCGGCCGCAACGGTACAGATGTTCAAATCCACATCGGTACTGGTCGCCGTATGGGCCTTGGCGTCCCATCCAAGCAAACGGATATAGTTGGCGATCACGACAGCTGTCTCGGTCGCGCGTAGACAGGCGCGGTGCGCCTGAGCCTCGGCAATCCATTCGGTTCCGGTTTCGCCGGGTTTTGGATCGCGCGGAATTTCGTACAGGAACACAAGCGCCGTGTGGTGCCCGTCGATGGTACTGGGCGGCGCGTCCATCGATTCCTTGAGATCGGCCATGATCATGTCGATGCCCGAGGCGAGTGTTTTGGTCTGGCGGGTCTTAAGATCGTCGGCGAGGCGGTCAATGCCCGGGTTGAGGCGCGGTTCCGGCAGCAATGCCGCTTGCAGCAGAGGACCGATTCCAACCATTGTCGCATCCGAGAAATATCCAAACGCTTTCAGATGGTTGGCGCGCTCTGCTATATCATCCGGACAGGCGGAGCGGGCTTTGTTTACAAACCCATCGCGAATTGCGTCCATCATCGCCTGATATTCGCCCATCGCGTTGACGATGGAGGCTGGGTCTTCGGGGCGGTGAAAGCTGAGTCGGGGATGACGCGGGATCGTGGCCGGGTCTGGCATCGGCCCGCGCGCTGCACGCTCCAGCGGGAACGGCCCAAGGTGCACCGGCCGATTTTTATCGGAAAAGAACCGCAAACCCATGATGTCCTCCCATGCGCGTTCCGTCGCGCGATTGCTCAGAGTGCATCATTCCCGGGTCAGGACTGCAAGGCGTGAAAGTCCTTCAGTGTTTTTCCGACCTCGTCGACAAAAAGACCGGGGAGGGGCGTGAGGTCGGTCACGCGGTCCATGCGGAATGTGGCGAAGGCTTCGTCAGTTTCGTCCCAAACGACGCAGGTCCAGATGCGGCCCCAATAGTCGAGATGAAGAGGGCGGACTGTGTGGCTCTGCGCGTCACCTTCCAGACGCAGGCGGAGTTTCTGGCGCGCGCGGATCGCTTTGCGGAACGCGGGCATGTGGCGAAAACCCTGAGCAGCTTCAGCGAAGGGGTAGGTGGCAAATCCGAACTTGCCGACAGGAGTGCCGACGTCTTCGGGCAGCACCGCGTCAATCTTGTCAGAGAGCGCACGCGCAGCACCTGCGAGGTCTTCGCTTTCAGAGACACCGATGGCGGCAAGCCCAATATGAAGGGCTTCCAGTTCCTTCTGGGTCAGGTTGAGAGGCGGCAGGGTGATCATTTCCTGCGCAGTGTAGCCGGCACCGCGCGCGCCCTCGACCGGTACGCCAGAGGCGGCCAGCGTATCCATGTCGCGGTAGATTGTGCGTACGGAGACGCCGAGATCCTGAGCCATCGCCTCGGCGGTGTGCAGGCGACCGTCCTTCAGGCGCTGCATCAGGGCATAGAGTCGGTCGCTGCGTTTCATGTGATTCTCCGTGCTGCGCTGCGTGAATACTGACAAAAACCTGTCAACTGACAAGCTCTTGACAAAAACGGCTTGAAATGGCGCGTTTTCGTCCTTTCGCAGCGCGGCGTGAGCCATTACATAACCACGGTGGAATTCAACGCAGGCCGTGGCCTGCCGGTAAGGAGAAACTTCATGGGTATCGGAAATATCGGATTGCCGGGCCTCTTGCTCATCGCCGTTGTGGTGCTGGTGCTGTTTGGCCGTGGCAAGATCTCATCGCTGATGGGCGAAGTGGGCAAGGGCATCACCGCGTTCAAGAAGGGTGTGGACGAAGGCAAGCAGGAGCTTGAAGAACAGCAAGCCGAAAGCGCGAAAGATGTGACGCCGGAAAGCGAAGAGAAAGACAAGGTCTAACACAGATGTTCGATCTTGGCTTTGCCGAGCTGTTGGTGATCGGGGTGGTGGCGTTGATCGTCGTTGGCCCCAAGGATCTGCCGGTGCTCTTTCGGAAAGTGGGGAATTTCATGGGCAAGGCCCGTGGCATGGCCCGCGATTTCTCCCGCGCGATGAATGACGCCGCGGACGAGTCCGGCGTCCGGGACGTGCAGAAGACCTTCAAGACCGCCACCAACCCGCTGGGAAGCGCGATGGATGGCGTGAAGGATGCAGCCAAATCGATGACCAACATCGATCCTGAGAGCAACACCGGAAAACTGTCCGCCGAACGCGAGGCCGCCAAGAAAAAGATCGAGGCCAGTGCAGCACGTGCCGCCGCGGACCGTAAGAAACGCGAAGCGGAAGAGGCTCAGAAGAAGGCCGAAGAAATGGAAGCCGCGCTGAAAGCTGAGCCTGCGCCGGAAAAGGACGCCTGAGATGAGTGCCCGCGACGACGACATCGAGGATAGCAGCGCACCGCTGATCGAGCATCTTGCCGAACTGCGCACCCGGCTGATCCGCTCGGTGCTGGCGCTTTTCATTGGCATTTGTGTGCTGTTTATTCCGATACAGGGCGATTTCCTGTCCGAGCATGTTTTGCGTTTTCTCCTTGTTCCGATTGAAGATACGCTGCGTGCTCTGGGTGACCCGGCGCCGACGCTTCAGTACACCAGCCCGCAGGAATACCTGTTCGTGCTGTTCCGCATCGGTCTCGTGTTCGGCTTCGCACTGGCCTTCCCGGTGATCGCACACCAAATGTGGCGCTTTATTGCGCCGGGGCTCTACAAGTCCGAGAAATCGGCCTTCCTGCCATTCATCATTGCGTCGCCTGTGATGTTCATGGCGGGCGCGGCCTTTGCGCATTTCATTGTGACACCCCTTGCGATGGCGTTCTTTCTTGGGTTCACCGACGCGCCGTCGCTGTTTGCAAACCTGCTTTCGGAATCCGTGGATGTGGACCCGACCGCCGTTGTGCCCGCGACAAACGAAGGATTGAAGATCACCTTCTTTGGTAAGGTGAACGAGAGCCTTCAGACCTCTTTGGTGTTCATCACGGCCTTCGGGCTGTGTTTCCAGTTGCCGGTTTTGCTGACGCTGATGGGCAAGGCGGGGCTTGTCTCGGCTGATGGCCTGGGCAGCGTGCGCAAATACGCCATGGTGGCTATTCTGGTGCTGGCCGCCTTGGTGACGCCGCCGGATGTTGTGACTCAGTTGATCCTCTTTACAGTGGTGTACGGGCTTTACGAGGTGTCGATCATTCTGGTCCGTCGCGTGGAGAAGAAGCGCGAGAAAGAGTTGAGGGCGCAAGGCCTCTGGTTCGAGGATGATCCAGCAGAGGGCATGGAGGACGATCCTCTGATGAAAGAATTCGACGAGGACGCGAAGAAGTGACCGACCCTATTGAGCGGATCGCCGCTGCGCTGGAGCGGCTGGCCCCCGCGCCGCAGCCAGCGCCGGACTATGACGCGGCAGATGCCTTTGTCTGGCATGTGGAACCCGATCACCTACAGCCGGTGCCCAAAGTCAGTCGCGTTCCCGTCGACTTGCTTGTTGGGGTAGATCGCAGCCGCGACACGCTCCTGGCCAATACCCGGCAATTTGCACAAGGGTTGCCTGCGAACAATGCGTTGCTTTGGGGCGCGCGCGGGATGGGTAAGTCGAGCCTTGTGAAGGCCGTGCATGCTGCCATTCTGGCCGAGGGGTCGTCGCTGAAGCTTGTCGAGTTGCAGCGTGAGGACTTGCCAAGCGTGGCACGGCTGTTGAACCTCCTGCGGGTCGCCGATCACAGGTTTCTGCTATTCTGTGACGACCTGAGCTTCAGCCATGACGACCAGCATTACAAATCTCTAAAGGCTGTTCTGGATGGAGGTGTCGAGGGACGACCGGACAATGTGGTGTTCTACGCCACGTCAAATCGCCGTCACCTGATGCCACGTGACATGATCGAGAACGAGCGGTCGTCGGCCATCAACCCGTCCGAGGCGGTGGAAGAGAAGGTGTCTCTGTCGGACCGGTTCGGTTTGTGGCTGGGCTTCCACCCGTGCAATCAGGACGACTATCTGGCGATGATCCGGGGCTACTGCGACGCCTATGGAGTCGAGATCGACGATGCCACCTTGCGGGCTGAGGCGATCGAATGGCAGGCCACACGTGGCGCGCGCTCCGGTCGGGTGGCGTGGCAGTATTTCACAGATCTGGCAGGTCGGCGCGGCGTCGCCATCTAGGGGCGTGGAGCCGTCGCGTCGTTTCTCTCCAACGGCCCCAGAATTTTATGGGTTGGGTCCAGAATCTTCGTACGAAGATTCTGGAACGTCGCAGTTAAAATATCGCAAATCACATTTTCCGTCAGTGAGATGCGATGCAGTTTCGCGCGTGCGCATGCGCAACGTGAATAAGACAAAGCCGTGCCTATGGCACGGCTTTGTTTGTTAATTCTTATGCGCGGCGGCGGCGGCCACCTGTGCGGCCTTCGCGGCCACGGCCTTCGTGACCGGCTTTCGGTGGCTGACGGTTGAACGCAATCCAGGCACCACCGCCGTCGTCGTTGTTGGTGAGGAAGTTCGCCGCTCGGATCGCTTCCATCTCTTTGCCGGGGCGCGGCTTGGTGGAGCCGAGACCAAAGAGTGTGCAGAAGGTTTCGTCGTCCATGTCTTCGGGCAGCACGATCCCCGCAGCGGCCACCTCGGCGCGCTTTTCGGCGATCTTGGTGGCTCCAACGGGCAGGGCGACCGGGTTCATGATGGCAGAGGTCATACCCGCGCCCATTGCCATCGGCAGGAAGGCATTGTTAATGCCGTGACGGTTCGGCAAACCGAAGCTGATGTTGGACGCGCCGCAGGTGGTGTTCACACCCAGTTCTTCGCGCAGACGACGAACGAGCGTGAAAACCTGAAGACCGGCGGTGCCCATTGCACCAATCGGCATGACAAGCGGATCGACCACAATATCATGCGCCGGGATGCCGAAATCAGCGGCACGCTCCACGATTTTCTTGGCGACGGCAAAACGGACATCGGGGTCCTCGGAGATACCTGTGTCGTCGTTCGAGATCGCCACAACCGGCACGTTGTATTTCTTGACCAGCGGCAGAACCATCTCAAGCCGCTCTTCTTCACCCGTGACCGAGTTCAGGAGCGGACGGCCTTCGGCGGCGGCGAGACCGTTTTCCAAGGCACCGGGCACGGACGAGTCGATGCAAAGTGGGCAATCAGTGACAGCCTGGACCCGTTCGACCAGTTCCTTCATCAGCGTCGGCTCGACAAAGTTGTTGTCGGCGTAACGGGGATCCTCGGCCATCTTATTCGAGAAGACAGCACCGGAATTGATGTCGAGGATGTTTGCACCCGCGGCGACCTGTGCCAGCGCGTCAGCCTCCACCCGGCTGAAATCGCCGCGCTCCAGCTCTTCGTTCAGGATCTTGCGGCCCGTCGGGTTGATGCGTTCGCCGATCACACAGAACGGCTGGTCGAACCCGATGATGGCGGTTTTGGTCTTCGACTCGACAATCGTGCGGGTCATGCGGCTACTCCTTCAATGCGGGCCAGAATGTCTGGCAGCGCGGGGTCTGTGAAATCGTCTATGGTCATCTGCGCACCAACCGCGCGCAGTTTGGCGTCACTCAGCGCCGAGCGGACACCGATGCTGTAGGCCCCGGAAGCGGCCGCGGCGCGCATACCGGAGGGGCTGTCCTCGAACGCGATGCAGGTCTCCGGCGTTTCACCAAGCAGTTCCATCGCGGTCAGATAAGGCAGCGGGTGCGGCTTGCCGTGGGCGCACTCCTCACCGATCACAATCACCTCGAACCGGTCGCGTAAACCGATGGCCCCAAGCATTGCCTCGGCATTCAAACGCATAGCGTTGGTGACAACGGCAAGTTGCCAGTGATGTGCCAGCGCGTGGTCCAGAAAGCTCTCAAGCCCCGGCGTGGCCGGGTAGGGTTTCGGCAGACGGTCCCGGAACTGCGCCTCTTTCCATTCGCTCAGCCCCTGCGGATCAGGCTCGTCCGGCAGGTAATCTGCAAAGACATCGACATTCAGGCGCCCGTGCACTTGCTCCATGTAGAAGCCTTCTGGCACGGGGAGACCGCGTGATGTCCACAGCTCGGTGAAGACGGCCTCGTGAATGGGATCCGAATTCAGCATGGTGCCGTCGAGATCGAAAAGCAGGGCTGGCATCAGATCGGATCAGCTTGCGTCTGCGGGAGCTGTGCCAGCACCACCGTTTTCGATCGCCCAATTGGCGTTGGTTTTGATGCCGCCCAGCGGGAAGAAATGCACCTGTTCAATGTTGAACTCAGGGTTCTTGGCTTTGTGCGCGGCCAGTTTGCTCAGCACCTCTGTCGGCTCGTAGGGCAGGAGCAGCTTGGACACGTCCATGGCGCGCTTTTGCAGAACCTTGAGCGACGGGCCGACACCGCAAGCGATGGCGAACTTGATCAGGGTCTGCAGCTTGGCGGGACCGGCGATACCGATATGCACCGGCAGCTTGATGCCGGCAGCGGACAGGTCGTCGACCCATTTGATGATCGGGTCGGCGTCGAACGCGAACTGCGTCGCCAGCGCCATCTTGGCGTCGGTGCGTTCCGAGAACGCCTGCTTCCAGCGCAGCGCGTCTTCGACGTTTTTCATACCGCCTTTCGGATCGATATCCTTGTTACCCTCGGGGTGGCCTGCCACGTGCAGACGCTTGAAGCCCGCCTTGTCGAAAAGACCGGTTTCCATCAGCTGCATGGAGCTGTGAAAATCTCCATGCGGTTGGGCAACGCCACCGGCGAGCAACAGAGCCTGATCGACACCGGCTTCGCCCTGATAGCGGGCAATCCAATCGGCCAGTGTCGCTTCATCCTTGATGATCCGCGCCGGGAAGTGCGGCATGACCGGGTAGCCTTCATCCGCCAGACGCTTTGCAGTGGCCACCATGTCTTCGATGGGGGTGCCTTCGATATGGGCGATGTAGACACGCGTACCCGGAGCCAGCAGCGTGCGGAAATCTTCGACTTTTTCAGCCGTGCGCGGCATGACCTCAATCGAATAGCCCTTGAGAAATGCTTCCATCTCGGGCGTGGTGCCGTTTTCGACGGTTTCGCGCTTGCGGAAATTCAACAATGCCATGATGGCCTCCCTCAGGGTCATGGGGGCTTACGCCCAACCTTCGTTATCAATCAGCGCCTTGAGGCGCTCTTTGTCATATTCCGCATCCAAGCGGGCCGCTTCGGCGGTGCAGACCTCTTGCGCGTCACCTTCGACGTCGTAGGGGGCTGCCTTGCGCCACTCTGCCAGATAGCTGTCGGTATCGGCTGCGCCAACTTTCATTGCGGCGCGATCAATCGCCTGCTCAAACCGCTCTGGCAACTGAGCCTTTGCACCGCGACGGCCTTTGCCCACGATCACCTGCGCCGGGATATCCCGCCAGTAGACAATTGTGACATCAACCATGTCGTGATTCCTTTGCTCAACTTGCGCCTTCGTAATTTACGCCGTCGCCGACATAAGGGCGATTTTCGACTTGTCCGCAGCAATCTGCGACCCGCGGTCACAATAGGACAGGATCGCGGCTTTTGCGATGCATACGCGTGGCCAAAATTCTCAGGCTTTGCATGAGAGGGTTTCATAACGGCGCGGAAGGCGATCACGAAACTTGCTTAGATGCGCAAGGCCGCATAGGGTTGAGGCAACTTACATATTCGGAAGGCGCAAAGTCATGGCGCCAAAGCGTCCCAAAGGTGCGGGCGCATTCCCGAAACCGGTAGAGAGCCCCGCGCCGTCACTGCCCGATCCATCCGAGCTTTATGCCGCGTTGGATTTGGGCACTAACAGTTGTCGCATGTTGATTGCCCAGCCAAAGGGCAACCAATTTCACGTGGTCGACAGCTTTTCGAAATCGGTGCAACTTGGGGCGGGGCTGGAAAAGTCTGGGCGCCTCAGCCGGTCGTCTATGAACCGCACGATATCCGCCTTGCGCGTGTGCCAGCAGAAAATACGTCGGCACGAAGTGACTCGGATGCGGCTGGTAGCAACCGAAGCGTGCCGAAGAGCGCATAACGCGCGGGATTTCATTCGGCAGGTCAAACGCGAGACCGGGCTGACGCTTGAGATTATCCAGCCCGAGGAAGAAGCGCGGCTGGCTGTTATTTCCTGCGCGCCGCTGGTCAGTACCAAGACCGAGCAATTGCTGGTGGTCGATATTGGCGGTGGATCCACTGAGCTGGTCTGGATCGACCTGACAGCCGTACCTCCGTTTGATCGGCCACGCGCCATCATGCGCCTGCACGCCGGGTTCCACACCAAGGACAGCCCTTTTCCGGCCGCGCGTGTGGTGGACTGGATCAGCGTGCCGCTTGGTGTGGCGACGTTGCGCGATCAGTTTTCGGATGTGGAGAGCGACTCTGCGCGTTACGCGCTTATGAGTTGGTATTTTGAGGAAAACCTCGCCGAGTTCGCGCCTTACAAAGATGAGCAGGCCCGAGAAGGGTTCCAGATTGTGGGAACCAGCGGCACCGTGACAACCGTTGCAGCCAGTCATCTCGGGCTGAAGCGCTATGACCGGACCAAAGTGGACGGGTTGCGCATGACGTCCGACCAGATCGAAAAGGTGATCTCAGGCTATCTGCAACTGGGTCCCGAGGGTCGCCGGGCCGACCCGCGTATCGGGCTGGACCGGCAAGCTCTCATCATGTCGGGATCAGCGATCTTGCAGGCGCTTTTGCGGTGTTGGCCGACCGACCGGTTGTCGGTTGCAGACCGGGGCTTGCGCGAAGGTTTGCTCTACGCACAGATGTCTGCTGATGGCGTGCTTGAGGACGGACCGTTCTGACGCTCAGCCCAGCAGGCTGATCACCCGACGCAATGCCAGTTCATACCCTTCGACACCGAACCCGGCGATCACACCCTCGGCACGAGCCGATACAAATGAATGATGACGGAACGCCTCGCGTTTGTGCACGTTCGAAATATGCACTTCGAAAACAAGACCTTCATATGCTTGCAGCGCATCGAAAATCGCGACTGATGTGTGGGTGAACGCCCCCGGATTGAGGATGATCGCATCCGCCGCATCACGCGCCTCGTGAATCCAGTCAATGATCTGGCCCTCATGGTTCGATTGCATCGACTTCAGAGTGAACCCAGCAGTCTCACCCAGTGCCGTACAGCGTGCGGTGACATCGTCGAGCGTATCTGCGCCGTAGATGGATGGCTCCCGTTTGCCCAGAAGGTTCAGGTTTGGCCCATTGATCAGGAAAACGGTCTTGGACATGAAAGGCTCCGCAATTGACGTTATAGCTGTGCCAGCTGGCCGGCTCCGGCGCAACCTGCTTCAAAACTGATCCCAGAGCAATGTGCCAATGCCGCCGACGCGATGGGGCTGGATTCGCCGACGTGATCGGGGCAGAACGGAGCAAACGGCTGACACCGCCTTTCACACTCCGGAGACTTGAATGACCCAATACGCCATCGAAACGCCGCCTGTTGTTGCTTTGCCCGTCGCGGGTCAGGAGACGTTGTTTCCGGTTCGCCGGATCTACTGCATCGGACGCAACTACGCGGCGCATGCGATTGAAATGGGACACGATCCAGATCGCGAAGACCCGTTTTTCTTTCAGAAAAACCCGGACAACCTCGATCCGTCAGGAAGGTTTCCCTATCCGCCGAAAACTTCAGATGTTCATCATGAGGCGGAAATGCTGGTCGCGCTGAAATCGGGTGGAAGAAATATCTCCGTATCTTCGGCCTTGGATCACGTGTTCGGTTATGGGCTCGCGCTCGATATGACCCGGCGGGACTTGCAAGGCATCGCCAAGAAAGCAGGTCGCCCTTGGGAGATTGGCAAAGCGTTTGAGCATTCCGCTCCTTGCGGGCCAGTTCATCCAGTCTCAGATGTTGGGCATCTTGATGCGGGCCGGGTTGAACTCAAGGTCAACGGGGAGGTGCGTCAGGAAGGGGACTTGAATCAGATGATCTGGAAAGTGCCAGAAATGATTTCCTACCTGTCCGAATATTTCGAACTGGCGCCCGGGGACGTCATTCTGTCCGGAACCCCGTCTGGCGTTGGACCCGTTGAGAAGGGCGATACGCTTGACCTTTCGATTGAAGGGCTGGGCAGTCTGACGGTCTCGGTCGTTTGATCTGAACACTCTGGGAGGAACTGAGTATGAGCCAGAAGATCGACAGGCACTCGGAAGGCGTCTTTATCATCGCCGCGACACCTTTTGCCAGCGACGGTGCGCTGGACCTCGACAGCACGGACCGCATGATCGAATTCTATCTCGATTGCGGTGTTTCCGGTATGACCATTCTTGGCATCATGGGGGAAGCGCCAAAATTGACAGCCGAGGAATCCGCGCAGTTCGCAAACCATGTTCTCGAACGCGTTGCGGGACGGGTGCCGGTAGTGGTCGGGGTATCCGGTGCCGGGCTCGATAACATGGCGCGGTTGTCGCATAGCGTTATGGGTGCGGGCGCAGCAGGCGTCATGGTCGCGCCGATGCCGGGACTGGCGACCGAGGCGAAGCTGCGAAACTATTTTGGGCAGGTCTGTGCAGCGCTTGGGCCGGATGTCCCTGTGTGTTTGCAAGACTATCCGCAGACAACCGGCGTTCAGTTCAGCGTTGAAACCATCCTGCAACTGACGCGCGACCACGACCAGATCGTGATGCTGAAACACGAGGACTGGCCGGGCCTGACCAAGCTGTCGCGTGTACGGGCCGAATCCGGCACCGGAGACACCCCCCGGCTTTCGATCCTGACCGGCAACGCGGCGCTTTTCCTGCCATTGGAACTGCAGCGCGGCGCGGACGGGGCGATGACGGGTTTTGCGTATCCCGAAATGTTGGTCCAGGTTGTAGAGCGTCATAAGGCGGGTGATGTGGACGGAGCAGAGGATCTCTTCGACGCGTATCTGCCGATGGTGCGCTATGAGCAGCAGCTGGGCATCGGCCTTGCGATCCGAAAGGAAATCCTCCACCGACGCGGCGTGCTTGCCGCACCCAAGGTGCGTGCGCCCGGACCGTCCATGACCGAGGACGACCACGCCGAGCTGACACGGCTGATGGACCGCTTGGATCGCAAGCTGGCCGCATTGGGCTAGGACACCCGCAGAACAAGGACGACAGCATGCAGCACGATCTGGTGATCAAAGGCGGAACTTTGGCAACTGCCTCCGAAACCTTCCGCGCGGATCTGGGCATCAGGGATGGCAAGATCGCGACCTTGGGCCATGACCTGAGCGGCGACGATGTGATCGATGCGACGGACAAACTGGTGCTGCCCGGTGGGATCGAAGCGCATTGCCATATCGCGCAGGAAAGCGGCATGGGTCTGATGACGTCGGACGATTACGAGTCCGGGTCTATTTCGGCCGCGTTTGGCGGCAATTCCTGTTTCGTACCGTTTGCCGCGCAAAAGCCGGGCCAGAGTGTGGCCGACACTTTGGCCACCTATGACGGACGCGCAGCCCCCAAATCGGTGATCGACTATTCCTACCACCTGATCCTGACCGATCCAAACCCCTCGGTTCTCGAAGAACTGCCGGGCGTGTTCGACCGGGGCATCACGTCCTTCAAGGTGTTCATGACCTATGCAACACGCGTCAGCGATGCCCAGTTTCTGGATATCCTGACCGTTGCGCGGCGGCATGGTGGGCTGACGATGGTGCATGCGGAAAACCATGACATGCTGACATGGATGGCGTCCGCCTTGGCCGACAGCGGCTATACCGAGCCGAAATACCACGCCCCCGCACGTCCCGGTTTGGCCGAGGAAGAGGCGATCAACCGGGCAATTAGCCTGTCCAAACTGACCAATGCGCCGCTGATGATCGTGCATGTCTCCACACCGAAAGGCGCAGAACTGGTGGCGACTGCGCGGGCGGATGGGGCCTATGTCTTTGGCGAAACCTGCCCGCAATACCTTTTCCTGACGAAAGATGACCTGGACCGTCCGGGGATGGAGGGTGCCAAATACATCTGTTCGCCGCCCCTGCGCGACGCCCACACGCAAGAGGTTCTCTGGCGACACATCGCGCGCGGCACGTTCAGTGTTGTCTCCTCGGATCACGCGCCGTTCCGCTATGATGAAACAGGCAAATTCTCAAACGGCCGCGACGTTGATTTCCGCCAGATCGCCAACGGCATGCCGGGGATCGAAATGCGCTTGCCGATGCTGTTCTCGGAAGGGGTTGTAAAAGGGCGGATCAACCTGAACCAGTTTGTCGCCCTGTCCTCGACCAACGCGGCGCGACTTTACGGCATGCACCCAACCAAAGGCACGCTGGCCATCGGGGCGGATGCGGACATTGCGATCTGGGATCCGACCGAGACCCGCATCGCCGGCGAGATGCACGACGCGATGGACTATAACCCCTTCGAAGGAATGGAAGTGACCGGCTGGCCGATCACCGTTCTGTCACGCGGACGGCGGATCGTGGAGCAAGGCGAACTTGTTGCCAAACCGGGCGACGGAGCATTCGTGAAACGTGGTCGCAGTGATTTGTCTGGTCTTACGGGAACGCGCCTGCCGGAAACCGATCCGGCGACTAATTTTGGTGCGGAGGTCCTGAAATGAGCGGACCCATCTTGGTCATCAATCCCAACTCCAATGAGGCAGTGACAGAAGGTCTGCGCGACGCCCTCGGTGGCTTCAATCTGCCTGGGGGACCAGCCATTGAATGCCTGACGCTAAAGGAGGGCCCGTTTGGCATCGAAAGCCAGCGCGACTCAGACAGCGTGATCCTGCCTCTTGCCGATCTCATGCAATCTCGCCCGGATGCGGGGGCTTTTGTGATTGCTTGCTATTCCGATCCCGGTCTCGAAACCTGTCGATCCGTTGTGCCGCAACCGGTGTTTGGCATTCAGGAAAGCGGGGTTTTGACCGCGATGGCCCGGGCAGACCGATTTGGGGTTGTTGCGATCGCAGATGGCTCCATTCCCCGACATCGCCGCTACATGGCGCGGATGCAGGTGCTGGACCGGCTCGCCTGCGAAATCGCGCTGAACATGACCGTCGATGAAAGCGCACGGGGCCAAGGCACATTTGCCCGATTGGCTGAAGTCGGTGCCGTGCTCAAATCACAGGGTGCAGGCGCGGTCATTCTAGGCTGTGCCGGCATGGCGCGTCACCGCGCACCGCTGCAGGCTGAGCTTGCTGTTCCCGTCATCGAGCCCACGCAGGCGGCGGTCTCAATGGCGCTTGGCACGCTGTTGGCGGGTTAAAACAACACAGCCGGAAGCCAGGTCGCCAGAACCGGCAGCGCCCAGACAAGCCCGATTCCCACTGCCTGCAATGCGATAAAGGGCACGACGCCCTGATAAATCTGTTCTGTCCGGATCTCTTTCGGTGCGGCCGCTCGAAGATAGAAGAGCGAAAACCCAAAAGGCGGTGTCAGGAAACTGGTCTGAAGGTTGATTGCCAACAGAATGCCCAGCCAGATCGGATCATGGCCCATGAGGATCAGCGACGGCGTCACCAGAGGCAAAACGATCACCGAGATCTCGACGAAGTCGAGAAAGAACCCAAGTACGAACACGAACACCATCACAAAAAGCAATGCGCCGTTTGGACCGCCGGGGAGGTTTTCAAGAATATGCGCGACGCGCTCTTCACCTCCCAGCCCGATGAAGACCAGCGAGAAGAAACCGGCGGCAAGGATCGTGGCAAAGATCATCGCCGTCATGGTCAGGGTGGATGTCAGAGCATCATGGATTACGCGTTCGCGGATCATCGCGCGCAGAGCAAGACCAACCGCTGCAATACCGCCCAGCGAGAGCAGGATGTAAAATCCGCCCAGCGCATACTCGAACGCGCCGATGTCACTGCGTTGCAAGCGCACTGGATACGCTCCGGCCATAATGCCCAAAAGGACAAGTGCCGCAGCTCCGAGGAGGATCAGCCTCGGATTGATCCCGATCTTGCGCCCGGCCATAAGAACGGCTCCGATCGCTCCAACTGAAGCGGCCTCTGTAGGGGTCGCGACGCCGCCAAGAATGGCACCCAGTACAGCGAAGATCAGAAGGACTGGCGGCACAATCGCCGCCATCACCTCGGTCCGGTCGGGGCGTGCGCCTCCGATTTGGGCGGGGGGCATGTCCTGCGGACGCACTGCACCCCGGATAAGGATGTAGAGCAGATACAGCCCGACAAGAAGCAGCCCCGGAACGATGGCAGCCGCAAAGAACTGCCCCACCGACAACGCTTCGACCGAGAACTTGCCCTGCTCATATTGGGCTTGTTGATAGGCGTTCGACATCACGTCCGCGAGGATGATCAGCAGCGTCGATGGCGGAATGATCTGGCCCAAGGTCCCTGCCGTGCAAACAATGCCCGAGGCAACCGTGGGGCTGTACCCCGCACGCAGCATTGTCGGCAGGGCAATCATGCCCATCGCGACCACGGTCGCACCGACAATTCCCGTCGAAGCCGCCAGAAGCGCGCCGACCAGAACGACAGAAATACCCAAACCGCCGCGCAATTGGCCGAAACTGCGCCCCATCGTATCGAGTAGGTCCTCTGCGATGCGGCTCTTTTCAAGGATTGCGCCCATCAACACAAAGACCGGGATGGCAATGAGCACGGTGTTTGTGATCAGACCAAACGCCCGCTGTCCCAACGCGCCCAGCAAGGACACGTCCATCACTCCCAACATCCAGCCCAAATAGGCAAAGATGATGGCGACACCCGCGATTGCAAAGGATACCGGAAACCCGGAGAGAACAGCGGCCATCAGCGCCGCGAACATGATGAGATCCAGATACTCGGTCATGCGCTCTCAGCGGGTTCGGTAAAGAGCCGCACCAAAATCGACAGCGACTGTAACAATATCAAAATGCAAAAGGCCGGGATCAGGGTTTTCAGCAAGAACACTGCTTCGATACCGCCCACCGAAATCGGCCCTTCCAGAATTTTCCAGGAGTTTCGAACCGATGGCCACGACCAGTAAAGCAGGGCACACATGGACGGTATCAGCAGAAAGATATGCCCAAAAAGATCAATTCGGCGTTGCATCACCGCGCTGGCTTTGGCGTAGAACACATCGACACGCACATGTTTGTCGACAAGCAGCGTGTAACCGGCGCCCAGCATGAACAGCGTGGCGTGCATATATAGAACGCTTTCCTGCGCCGCGATGGAGTTGATGCCGAAAACGTAGCGCCCGATCACAATCAAGAATTGCACAAGCACAAGGATCAGCGCCAGCCAGCGCAATCCTCGCGCAACGGTGCCGTTCAGCCGATCAATCGCCTTTGCAATTTCGAGCATGAGCAAATCCAATCAGGCCGGGTGTGCAGGTGCGCGACGCTGCGCCGCGCACCTTGTTCAGGTCAATAGCCAAACACACGCGCACGGGCGTTCATCTGGCCGTTATCGGCATAGCTCATATACCCGCCGACAAGATCACGATAGGCGAGGAAGCTCTCGGTGATCCGTACCACCAGTTCATCGTCATCCGAGCGGTACTCTTCCATAATTTCCTTGGCCGCTTCGCCCATCGCTGCGATGACATCGTCGGGCAGCTTGTGCACCTGAACGTTGTGTTCAGAGACCAGTGTCTGCAGCGACTGCGCGTGTTTGGTCATGTATTCGGTCCAGACAGGGTTATAGAGCCCGTGGCACGCTTGTGTGACAACCTCTTTGAGGTCATCCGGCAGTTCAGCGAAGACATCGGCATTTACGCCGCATTCCTCGGCGGAAGATGGCTCTCCAACACCGGGCCAGTAGTAATGTGGGCAAACCTGGTAGTAGCCCAATGCGGAATCTGTCCATGGTCCGATGAATTCGCCTGCATCCAAGGCACCGGTTTGCAGCGCCTGGAACATTGCTGGACCAGACATGGCTTCTGCCGCCATACCCAGTTTGGCCACCATTTGCGACGCAATACCAGTGGTGCGGAATTTCAGACCCTTGAGGTCCTCAACGGATGTGATCTCGTTCTTGAACCAGCCCGCCCATTGCGGCCCTGAGTTCCCGCACAGGAACGGCTTGATGCCGAAGCGCGCGTACATCTCGTCATAAAGCGCCTGCCCACCGCCATGATACAGCCAGCCAAACTGTTCATCTGCACGCAGACCAAATGGTTGCGATCCGAACAGCAGGATGCCTTTGGATTTGCTGCAACAATATGCGGGAACAGCATGATATAGCTCCGCTGTTCCTTCAGACACGGCATCGAACACGCCACGTCCCGGGACGATTTCACCGGCTGCGTAAAGCGTGACGTTGATCCGTCCGCCGGACAACGTGGTAATCCGGTCGGCCAGCGTTTGCGCCGCCACGCCCGGTCCGGGCAGGTTCTTGGGCCATGCTGTCACGAGTTTCCATTCACGCACGTCCTGCGCAATCGCCGGTGCCGCCAAAGATGTGGCTGCGGCACCCAATGTGCCGGTGGTCAGGAATGTTCTTCTGTCCATGTCTCTAGTCTCCATGTTGGTTTCAGGGGAGGGAGGGTGGTCGACCGTCTGACGCGGCCTTCATGATTATGCGTTTCCAAGGATCCGCGGCAGCCGCAGACCGTTTTCCCGGGCACAGGCAATGGCATCGTCATAGCCTGCATCCGCGTGCCGCCAGACACCGCTGGCTGGATCGTTCCACAGAACCCGCTCTAGCCGCTTGGCGGCCTCGGGTGTGCCGTCGGCGCAGATCACGACCCCAGCGTGCTGGCTGTAGCCCATGCCCACACCACCTCCGTGATGCAGACTGACCCAGGTTGCGCCGCTTGCCGTGTTCACCAACGCGTTGAGAAGTGGCCAGTCCGACACGGCGTCCGAGCCATCTTTCATCGCCTCGGTTTCGCGGTTGGGGCTGGCCACCGAGCCACTGTCGAGATGGTCCCGACCAATCACCACAGGGGCCTTCAATTCACCGTTTGCAACCATCTCGTTGAAGGCCAGCCCCGCGCGGTGCCGGTCGCCCAGCCCGATCCAGCAGATCCGCGCCGGCAGCCCCTGAAACGAAATCCGCTCTCGCGCCATGTCCAGCCAATTGTGCAGATGCGCGTTTTCCGGGAACAGTTCCTTCATCTTCTGGTCGGTCTTGTAAATATCCTCCGGATCGCCCGAGAGTGCGCACCAGCGGAATGGACCAATGCCGCGACAAAACAGCGGGCGGATATAGGCCGGTACAAATCCGGGAAAGGCAAAGGCATTTTCCAGTCCTTCGTCTTTCGCAACCTGTCGAATGTTGTTGCCGTAATCGAGCGTCGGCACTCCGGCGTTCCAGAAATCCACCATAGCGGCCACATGAATCTTCATGCTCGCCCGCGCAGCTTTCTCGACCGCTTTCGGATCGCTTTCCCGCTTGGCGCGCCATTCCGCAAGGCTCCATCCCTGTGGGAGGTAGCCGTTGGTCGGGTCATGTGCGCTGGTCTGGTCGGTCACGATATCGGGCCGCACACCGCGCTTGACCAGTTCCGGGAATACGTCCGCTGCATTGCCCAGAAGCGCCACCGACCTTGCTTCGCCAGCCTTCGTCCAGCGGTCGATCATGGCAAGCGCCTCGTCCAGACTGTCGGTCTTTTCATCGACGTAGCGCGTCCGCAGGCGGAAATCGATGCTGTCGGGGTTGCATTCCACAGCCAGGCAACACGCGCCCGCCATCACCGCCGCCAGAGGTTGCGCACCGCCCATGCCGCCAAGACCGCCTGTGAGAATCCACTTGCCGGTCAAATTCCCGTCATAGTGCTGACGGCCGGCCTCGGCAAAAGTTTCATAGGTGCCCTGAACGATGCCCTGCGTGCCAATGTAAATCCAGGACCCGGCTGTCATCTGGCCGTACATGGCCAGCCCTTTTTTATCCAATTCGTTGAAATGATCCCAGGTCGCCCAGTTTGGCACGAGGTTCGAGTTGGCGATCAGGACGCGTGGCGCATCGGTATGGGTTTTGACGATGGCAATCGGCTTCCCGGATTGCACCACAAGAGTTTCGTCTTCCTCAAGATCCTTGAGGCTTGCGACGATGCTGTCGAAATCCTGCCATGTGCGCGCGGCCCGACCTATCCCGCCATAGACCACAAGTTCATGCGGGTTTTCGGCCACATCCGGGTGCAGATTGTTCATCAGCATCCGCAAAGGCGCCTCGGTCTGCCAGCTTTTGGCGTTCAGCTGTGGCCCGGTGGGGGGGAAGACATCGCGGGTGTTCTTGCGGGGGTCGCTCATTGGGGCCTCCAGTCGGACAGGGTTTCGAGAAGGGTCTTGAGATGCGCGCGCAGACGCGCGGCGCGGGGGGCGTCATAGGTCCAGGGCGGCGCCTCGGACGCCAGATAGGTGGACTGTGCCAGTTCCATCTGGATTGCGTGCCAACCATCATCCGGGCGGCCATAGTGGCGGGTTGTCCAGCCCCCCTTGAAGCGCCCATTCAAGACGCTGGTATATCCTTCGGCGGCCTTGCAGATTTGCAAAACCGCAGTCTCGATTTGCACATCGCAGGTGACGCCCATGTTGGTGCCGATATTGAAATCGGGCAAGATGCCATTGAACAAAAACGGGATCTCCGACCGGATCGAGTGGCAGTCATAGAGCACCGCAAAACCGTGTATGGCTTTGACGCGCTCAAGTTCCGCCTCGAGCGCCGCGTGATAGGGGGCATGGAAGAGTTGACGCCGACGCTCGACCTCGTCTGCATCCGGGGCCTGTCCCTCCAAATAGATCGGTAGTCCGTCGAAATCGGTCAACGGGCACAACCCGGTGGTATTCTGACCCGGATAAAGACTTTCGCCGGACGGATCGCGGTTCACGTCGATCACATATCGGTGCATCGTGGTTCGCACACGCGTCGCATCGTCTACAAGGTCGTCGTAGAGCGTATGAATGTGCCAATCCGTATCGGCGATCTCCCGCCCTGTGTCGTTCAACCGAACAAGGCAGTCGTCTGGAATCTCTGTACCGGTATGCGGAAGCCCAAGCACCAAAGGGCTGTCACCACGTGTCACGTCAATCAGGCTCATAGGGTGAACTCCACTCCGGCCGCAGTGGCAAGGATGTCTTTGGTTACGCAAGATGCTGACGCAGCGATGTCCGGGGCGAGATAGCGATCCTGTTCAAGACGCGGCACTGCGCGGCGCAGGCTGTCTATCGCGGTTTGCAATGCGGCTGAGGTGGCGAGTGGTGCACGTTGCTCGATGCCTTGTGCTGCACACATTGCCTCGATCCCCAGGATTACCGACAGATTCTGCGTCATGCGACCCAACCGCCGCGCCCCATGTGCCGCCATGCTCACATGATCCTCTTGGTTGGCCGATGTCGGCGTGCTGTCAGTGGAACATGGATTCGCCAGGTGTCTGTTTTCGCTCATCAAAGCGGCGGTCGTGACCTCAGCGATCATAAGGCCCGAGTTCAAGCCGGGTTCCGGTGTCAGGAAGGGGGACAGGTCAAATGACAGCGCCGGATCCACCATCAGTGCGACCCGCCGCTGCGCAATCGCTCCGATCTCGGCCACAGCCAGTGCGATCTGATCGGCAGCAAAGCCGACGGGTTCGGCGTGAAAATTGCCACCAGAGAGGATCTCTCCACTGTCTGTGATCACGAGCGGATTGTCGGTGACAGCGTTGGCTTCAATCTCAAGCGTGCGCCCGGCGTAGCGCAAAAGGTCGATGGCCGCGCCTGTGACCTGTGGTTGGCAGCGAATGCAGTAGGGGTCCTGAACACGTGTGTCGCCGTCGCGGTGGCTTTCGCGGATCTCGCTGCCCTCAAGCAGGGCTGCCATCGCGGTTGCAACATCGATCTGACCCTGATGTCCCCTCAATGCATGAATCGCCGGATGCAACGGAGCGGTTGACCCCATGATCGCATCCGTCGAGAGCGATGCCGTCACCACAGAGGCCCGCGCCGCGCGCCACGCCTCGAAAAGCCCGGTCAGCGCGCACGCGGTTGAAAACTGCGTGCCGTTGATCAGCGCCAATCCTTCTTTCGGCCCAAGCACAACGGGCGTGAGACCCGCCTTCTTCAGCGCTGCACCACCTGCAAGGGTCTCGCCCTCAAAGGTTGCTTCACCTTCACCGATCATCACCGCCGCCATATGCGCCAGCGGTGCCAGATCGCCCGAAGCCCCGACAGACCCCTGAACCGGAATGACCGGAAGAACCCCGCGTGCAAGCATCGCCTCAATCAGAGCACAGATTTCCCATCGTACACCGGATGCGCCGCGCCCCAATGAGATCAGCTTGAGCGCCATCATCAGTCGAACGGTCTCAGGCTCCAATGCATCTCCGACACCACAGCAATGCGACAGGATCAGATTGCGTTGCAGGGTTTCAGTGTCCTCCGGTGCAATCCGAACCGAGGCCAGTTTGCCAAACCCGGTATTCACCCCGTACACAGGCGCATCACCACATGCAGCTTTTGAAATCAGCGTGGCTGACGCTTCGACACCGGGGCGCGCGGAGGGATCCAATGCTATCGCATCCGTTCCGCGCCACAGGGCTTCCAATTGCGCCAGTGTGACTGTGCCCGGTGTCAGGGTCTGGGTCACAGGTCACCTCCAAAGACGCGCGTATGCAGTGGATTGATCCCGATTCCGTATGACAACTCAGCCGGATCGCTCACATCCCAAATGGCCAGATCCGCGCGCCTGCCCGGGGCAATCACGCCGCGATCCTTGAGGCCCAGAGCCCGTGCCGCGTTGCGTGTTGTGCCCGCCAGTGCCTCGGACGGGGTCAGGCGGAACAGCGTGCACGCCATATTCATTGCAAGCAACAACGAGCCCAGAGGCGAAGAACCGGGGTTCCAATCCGTGCCGACCGCCATCGCCACTCCGGCGTCCCGGAAGGCCTGAACCGGCGGAGCCTGCGTTTCATGTATCGTATAGAACGCACCGGGCAGCAGGACTGCCACCGTGCCTGAATGCGCCAGAGCCTCGGCATCCGCCTCGGTCGCGTATTCTACATGATCGGCCGACAACGCCCCGTATCGCGCCGCGAGCGCCGTGCCGCCCAGATGGCTCAGCTGCTCGGCATGTAGTTTGACCGGCAACCCCAGTTCGGTCGCCACGTCAAACACGCGGGAGATCTGTGGTGTGTCAAACGCTATGCCCTCGCAAAACCCGTCGACCGCATCGACGAGACCTTCGGCATGGGCTGCACGCAACGCGGGAATGCAGACCTCGTCGATATAGGCGTCGGCCTCAGACCCGGCGGGAACGGCGTGAGCGCCAAGAAAGCTGGTCACAACCGTAATGGGACGTACGCTTTCCAAAGTGCGGGCGACCCGCAGCATTTTGATCTCGGTGTCCTGATCAAGGCCATAACCTGACTTGATCTCAACCGTGCTGACCCCTTGGGCAATCAGCGCATCAATCCGGGGCAGGGCGGTCTTGAGCAGCGCATCTTCTGACGCGCCCCGTGTCGCGGCGACGGTCGAGACGATGCCACCACCTGCGCGCGCCACCTCTTCGTAGCTTGCCCCGTTGAGCCGCATCTCGAATTCGCGTGCGCGGTTGCCACCATGGACAATGTGGGTGTGGCAGTCGATCAGCGCGGGCGTCACCAAGCGAGGTCCGAAATCCTTGAGAGGACAATCAGTGTATACGTTTGGCAGGTCTCTGCTGGTGCCAACCCACTCGATCCTGTCGCCCTCGACCACAATTGCCCCGTCTTCAATCAGACCATAGCCGTCGCCAGCCTCGTTGAGGGTCGCAATTCGGGAGCCAGTGAGGACGAATGCCTGCGCCATTAGAAAACCTTGAATTAAGTGGTGTTTAAATTCAATATGTAGCTACATAATAATGTCAACGGAGTTTTTGACGTGCAGGTTATCCATGCCGAACAGGCGCTTACGCCGGAGGGCTGGCAGTCAGATGTCGAGGTTCAGGTCGGAACAACAGGTCGAATCGAGCATGTCGGCCCTGTGACACAACCAGCGACGCATCGTGTTCCGCTGCTGTTGCCTGCACCCACCAACCTGCACAGCCATGCATTCCAGCGCGCAATGGCCGGACTGACCGAAGCGCGCGGCCCTGATCCGAGCGACAGTTTCTGGAGCTGGCGCCGGTTGATGTACAAATTCCTTGGCCAACTGACCCCCGAGCATGTCGAAGCCATCGCGGCGCAGGTCTTTATGGAAATGCTCGAAGCGGGCTATGCCGCCGTGGCAGAGTTTCATTACCTGCATCACGCAACCGGCGGGACGCCATACGACTCTCTCTCAGAAATGTCGGACAGGATCATCGCCGCGTCTTTACAAGCCGGAATAGGGCTGACGCTTTTGCCGGTCTATTACCAGTTCGGAGGATGCGACCAGCGGGACTTGATTGCAGGTCAGGACCGTTTCGGAAACGACCCGGAGCGTTTTCAGGAACTGCATGCTCAAGCCGCGGCGCAGATTGCCAAAGGTCCGTCCGATCACGCCATCGGCGTCGCACCGCATTCATTGCGCGCTGTGAACCCTTCCGGGCTGAAAGAGGTGCTTTCAGCCGCAGAAGTCGGGCCAATTCACATGCATCTTGCCGAACAGGTGGCCGAGATTGAGGAAGTCTTGGCGTATCTGGGCGCCCGACCAACCGAGTGGCTTCTCGATAAACACAATGTCGATGATCGTTGGTGCCTGATCCACTGCACACAGATGACAGACGCCGAAACGCATGCGCTTGCCCGCACCGGGGCTGTGGCGGGTCTCTGTCCGATCACCGAAGCGAGCCTTGGTGATGGGATTTTCCAAGGCACTCGGTTTCTTGGCGCGGGCGGCACGGTTGGTTTCGGGTCAGACTCAAACATCCACATCGCGCTTTTCGACGAATTGAAAGCGCTCGAATATTCCCAAAGGTTGCGAGACAGGTCTCGCGCGGCGCTGGCCACGTCCGAGAAGTCGACGGGTCGGCTACTCTTTGGTGCTGCCAATCGTGGTGGCGCACAGGCCGCAGCGCGTGATGCGGGCCGGATTTCACCGGGTGCCTGGGCCGATCTGATAGCAATCGAGACCGACAACGCGTTTCTGTGCAATCGCCGTGGCGATGCGTTACTCGACAGTCTGATTTTCACGGGCGGAGGTGCGGATTGCATCCGAGATGTCTGGAGCGCCGGGCGGCATGTGGTCGAGAACGGTCGTCATTTTCAACGCGGCGCGATGGAAACCCGGTTCAAAGAGGTGATGCGCCAGTTGGAGACCGATATTTGACGATCGACAGCCGCCTTTCCTGGACGCAGGTCCGCGACGAGATCCGCGCACGCATTCTGAACCGGACTTACGCGCCGGGGGACAAGCTTCCGCGTGATGAGGATCTCGCGCAGGAGTTGGGCTGCGCCCGTACGACGGTTCATCGGGCAATGCAGGATCTGTCGCTCGCCGGTTTGGTGGAACGCAAACGCAAAGGCGGTACACACGTCAAAGCTGACCCTGTCACGCGGGCCACGTTCGACATCCCCATCACCCGGCGCGAAGTTGAGCAGCGTGGGAGCAAATACGGCTATCAACTGATCCAGCGCTCTGTGGAACTCACTCCACCTGCGATCATGGCGCGGTTTGGCTTGCCGAAGGCGATCAAGATGATGCGGGTCAAAGCGCTGCACCTGTCGGACAACCGCCCCTTTATTCTTGAGGACAGATGGATCGATATCCGGTCAAACCCGGAAATTCTTGAGGTGGATTTAACCACCCAGAGCGCCAATGAATGGCTCGTCCTTCACAAACCCTACAGCCGCCTGGACCTGCGCTTTTACGCCATGAACGCCACCGGTGAGATCGCGAAACATCTGGACACACCCGACACCAGCGCCGTTCTGGTGATCGAGCGGACCACATGGATCGGCGCCGAGCCAATCACGACCGTTCAGGCCGTAACGACTCCGGGGTATCAGCTGTCGTCTGTTAGATGAAACTCACCTGGAACTGCGGCGGGGTATGAAAAGAGAAGGGCTCAGCAAATATCGCTAAGCCCTTGAATTCTTTTGCTTCAGCGGCAAGGGTAGAACCCTGTGACCAATTGATTAAACGTCAAAAAGCTTTTTTGTAGGAAAAACTTTTGTGCACATATTTGCCGCGAAGCGAATTATACGTCGATTCATACACATGTTTGCTAAATAGCATGAAGAAATTGCTGTTAAGGTCTGGTGAAGAAGGGATGCCCAGAACGACCGCTTTAAGCTCTTTAATGGCTGTGCCACCAATCAGCACTTTGCCTAGTGAACCAGATTTGTGAAAATAATAGCTAAGGTCCCGAAGCATGTGCGGATGGCGCAAGTTCATCTGAATTCGTTCCAGTTCGAGATCTGATGCGAGGTAGCCGAACATACTGGCCCCAAACCCAGCAACTTTATCTTTGCCCGCCTGGCCAGCATCGGCTAGATAAGCCTTCAGCTCATGTATGTTGGTAAGCTCATCTTCAAACCGAATGCCGAGTTTCGTTTGTGCTTCGGGACAGTCGGCAGAAGAACATTTTAGCTTTAAGTGCAACATTATTGAACGCTCCGATTGGACTTCTAAAAAATTAATACCCGCACACATGTGGTCAATAAATCAAGGAATTTTGAACCTTGGTGAACGTCGTGGCGCCCGATGCCTCAAATCGGCCACGGTTCGTGGTAGGGATGCCCACGGCCCTGACGGGATCAAGATGTGAATCTGATGGATCCCTGCGTGCGTGATATCTGCTGAGAAAAATGGAGTTGCAGCCTGCCATGGAACCGGCACCGAATTCGGTCACTTCCGGCTTTTGCGTTGCGCCTTAGACAGCGCCCCAACTATCCCTGACATAGATGAGTTCTTACTTCATTATGACCCTTGGCGAAGCAAAGCTGAAGCGGGTGTCATCGCGGCAACATCCAGTTGTCGGCGTTTTTGTGTTACCCCAATGGTACCCCGTGACAAAAACCACCAAGGCCGCTTAGAGCGACTTAAGACAACTTGTTGCTTTCTTGGGGTTTTATGGCTCCGGCGGTAGGGGATACTAACAGATCTATATTTATCAATGACTTACAGTCCGACTTACACGATTTGTGTACCAAATATCTCTTCCTTTGTGTACCAATTTTTCAGGCCCCTAGGCTAAGAACTTCTGCCGACGTCGGGGACTTGAGAGCAACTACAGCGTGTTGCGTTTAAGCGGCGTCATAGAAAGGGGCCTTGAAGAAACCGTAGTACTTTTCGTCAGTGAAGAGATCACAGACATGCCCAACGGCGTGCCAAAGGTCGTCGTAGCTCCGGGCGGCGGCCCTTTGGATCAGGGCTTTGAGCTTGGCGAAGGCCGTTTCTATGGGGTTGAGATCGGAACTGTAGGGAGGCAGAAACAGAAACCATGCACCAAGCGCACGCATGGCATCTGCGGCCGTGGGGCTTTTGTGGGAGGACTTTTCGATCGGATTTTGATTGCCCAGGCCACTTTTGAGGGACTGACGCTGGTTACCGCAGATAGACAGTTTGCAGCCTACGAGGTAGCCCTCCGATAGAGGCTAAGGTTTGCTTGTTGAGCCTACGGCAGATTAATCTCACGACGCATGGATAAGCGATGGGTCGCCTAGCGGATTGCCGTCCAGATCGGCATAAAGTTGCGCCTTGCTGAGTTTCACGTTCGCGCCATGCCATGGGTCATGCGTCCAGAAATGGCTGGCGTCTGCACCCTTGATGAGTATCCAATGGCCTTGGACCCCAATCACTCCCATGTGAGCGAATGTGCCTGCGCACATGATGGGGCCACGGCGCTTTAGCAGGCCTTCTAACTGCTGTGCATTGTTCGCGTATCCTTGGCAGACGCGGGTGCCGTAAGTGGTGAGGACGTCACTGCCGTCGAGGCCGTCGAATGCACCGCGAGGATTGGTGCCCAGATTGATGTTTAGGCCCCAGCCCATATATTGGCTGAGCATTTCCAAACAGGCGTCACCGCACATATTGGCGTGCTTCTGCTTAATGAAGGGGACCTCGTATCCGTATCCGTCGGTTTGGATGCGAGTTTTGGAGTAGTTTGAACGTCCGAGGACTTTTTTTGCAATGAACATGGGAACTTTCACAGCAATCTCCTGAAAATGAAAAAGCAAAAACATCGATAAATGCTCAGATGGTGAAGGCTACCGACGAATCCAGCACACGTCTAGCTGTTCTGTCAGGGCCGATGATGACGAATTGAAACCAGGCAAAAGCAGGAACGGGCAGCTTATGGTGGATGTTCTTTGGCGGAATAGGGGCTCGAATATCGGAAAGCGCCCTCAGAGGCCCGTAGGGTGCCAGTGTTGGGTTTAGGTGCATGTGTCGCAAAAACCAGAGATCGCCACTGCGAGGCCATCTCAGAGCCATTCTGGCTGGCACGTCAAATTCGCTTTGCGGGTAGCGTCCACGGACGTAGTTTAATTTCTGCGCCGTTAACGATGTAGTCGACCTTGGTCAGGAGCCACTCGGCACCTTCATCACCGACCCGGTCGCGCCATCGGCTGAGGGAGGACGGATAGATCGGCCGCTGATGCCGAAAGAAGGTTTCACTCATGAAGTGCTGAAAGTATGCGTTCTCAACCCGGCGGGCGACAACGGCTTCATCGGACACGCCATGCAGATATTGCAGATACATCAAACCCGCAAACAGTCTCGGCGGTGTCGTCGGACGCCCGGTTTCCGAAGGAAAGAGACCGGCCTATTCCTACTCGAAGAACTCCCAATCGATCGACGCCGTCAGCTTCACCAGTTGGTGGCGCATATCGATCACGTCAACGAGGCGCGGGCCCAGAAGATTATCTTGTTCAGGCAGGCGGTTACGATGTTTCATGGCCGGATCAAATTGCAGGGTTTTCAATGTAACGGTACAAAACCGTGCAACTCATAGCCACTTAAATCATCGTTTAATCACGCATTATTAACAGCTTGTGCGTTTTTCAAGACGGACTAACATAGCGTCGCGCGGCAGAGGTCTGCTTAGATTTCAGAGCGTGTTGCGCCCTTTCCGATTCAGGATTCCCGCGAAACTTGATCTGTGATTGCTTGTCCGCATGGCAGATATGGGTGTTTGAGATGGGGAAGTCACATCCTACGGCGCTTTGGGAGCGTGTTGTCGCGTTTGTGGAGGAAGGGCAATCTCACCGTTTCGCCGCTGCGCGGTTCCGGGTTTCGGTAAAAGTCGTCAATGACATGGTGATCTTGAAGCGCGAGACGGGCGGACTGGCGCTGCGCATGAGGTATTTGCTGCGCATTGTGTGCCGTGTGTGTAGCACTTTTGTGTACACAAAGGTCGCCAATCACCCGAAAAGTCAATAAGATATGACGATTACGAAGATGATTTGGCTCCGGCGGTAGGGATCGAACCTACGACCAATTGATTAACAGTCAACTGCTCTACCGCTGAGCTACGCCGGAACATGTGGCGGGTATTAGCAACAGTGTTCGGCGGCGTCCAGAGGGTTTTGTGAAAAAAATGCACTTCGGATCACGCCAAGGCAAATTGCACATCTGCAGTGAGGTCGCCCAGGGGAAGGACGCGGTTTTTGCCATGCAGATCAATCAGATGCGCGAGGACGTTGCGCGCCGCGGCGGGCATCAGCGCCGCTGGGGTGTCGGTGTAGATCCGGGCTGCGAGGGTGCCACTTGTGGCGGGACCGGATTGCAGGGCCTCCAGGACGGCGGCTTCACGGGCGAGGCGGTGATTGATCAGCCAATCCAGCCTTTCGTTCGGTGCTGTGATCGGCGCACCGTGACCGGGGTGAAATACGGACCAGCGCTGGGATTGCAGGCGTCGGCAGGACGCCATGAAATCCGTCAGGTCCCCATCCGGCGGCGACACTAGCGAACTGGCCCAGCCCATGACCAGATCGCCGCAAAACAAAACGTCTTCCCATTGGAAGCCGAGATGATTGCCGAAATGGCCGGGCGTGTGCAGGGCTTTCACGCTCCATCCATCGCCCGAGACGATGTCGCCGTCGGCGAGACAGATGTCAGGCTGAAAAGCTACATCCACTCCTTCGCCGCCACGCATCAGGCCACTTTCCGCCAATCTCTGCATAACAGGGCTGCGCCCTCCAAGAGCATCGGAAAACGCGTAGACCGGAGCATCGACACGCTGTGAAAGTTCGGATGCAAGCGGTGAGTGATCGACATGGGCGTGGGTGACAAGAATTGCGGAGACATGTGCATCTCCGATGGCTTCTAGAAGCGCAGTAAGATGTGCTGGATCCGTGGGGCCGGGGTCGATGATGGCCAGGTCGTGGTCGCCAAGCAGATAGGTGTTGGTGCCTCGAAAGGTCATCGGAGACGGATTACCCGCCAGCACGCGCCGCAAGCCGGGAGCGAGATGTTCAGCTTTGCCGGGCAAAGGTTGGAAATCGGGTTGCGGGTCCTGCATCATACTTGTCAAAGCATCAGCGTCACCCGCGAATTGCAATCCCTGACAGACAGAGACATTCCGTTTTCCCCTGACGTGGGTTAGCGTCGCCGCATGACGTTTGACTGGCTGAAACGCTATATGCCACGCGGGCTCTATGGGCGGGCTGCGCTTATCCTCCTGCTTCCGGTGGTGGCGCTGCAGCTTGTGGTGTCTGTTGTGTTTGTCCAACGCCATTTCGAGGGCGTGACGGAGCAACTGAGTCGTGAGGTGGCCCGCCAAATCAACACGGCGCTTGATCCGGACTGGCGCGACACCCCGGGGATTGCCGATGCGCTGAGCTTCGACTTCCTCCCCACATCCCCCGATGCAATGCCGTCGCAGGACCTGCGCCGATGGTACGACTTCTCGGGCATCGCGGTGATCCGCACCCTTCGGTCTTATGTGGTCGGGTTCAAGCGCGCGCATCTCGTGGACGATTGGACGGTTCTCGTTTGGGTTCAGAGAGATGGTGAGCCGTTGACCTTGATCGAGTTCGACCGGGGCCGCGCCTCGGCTTCCAACCCGCATCAGCTTTTGGTCAATATGGTGGTTTTTGGCGCCTTGCTGACGCTGATCGCGTATCTGTATTTGCGCAACCAACTGCGTCCGATCACCCGGTTGGCCGGGGCCGCAGAGGCGTTTGGCCGCGGCCGGCATGTGCCATATTCGCCCTCAGGCGCCTTGGAAGTGAGGGCGGCGGGCCACGCCTTTCTTGACATGCGCGCGCGGATTGAACGGCAGATCGAACAACGCACGATGATGCTGTCCGGGATAAGCCATGATCTGCGGACGCCTCTGACACGTCTTCGTCTGGCGGTCTCGATGCTGGATGATGCGGATCGCGAGCCTTTGGAGCGCGATATCGACGACATGCAAAAGCTGATTGATGCGTTTCTTGATTTTGCACGTGGCAATGCGGACAGTGCGCAGCCAGAAGAGACGGACATGCCAGACTTCGTGCAACGCGTGGTGGAGGATTGTGCGCGCAGTGGGACACCGGTTGAACTGGTCGAATCTGTTGGGACAGGTCAGGTCATGCTGCGACAAATGCCAATGCGCCGCGCGATCGAGAACCTGATTGGCAATGCGGAACGCTATGGATCGCGTTGTGAGGTTTCGGTTGTGCTGACCGAGAAATCGCTCCGCATTCGGATCGAGGATGACGGACCCGGTATTGCGACCGATCAACGGGACGCCGCGTTGCGTCCCTTCGTGCGGTTGGATCCCGCGCGCAATCAGGACAAGGGCTCGGGCGTCGGATTGGGGCTGGCCATCGCGGCTGACATCGCGCGGGCGCATGGTGGCGTCTTGCGCCTTGGCGACAGCGACACGCTGGGCGGCTTGCGCGCCGACATCGTGATCGCACGGTAATTTCTTTCTTGTGACGCCACTTAAAGTTGGTCTTGCATCTTCATTAAGCGCAAAAGACGAAATTTGTTGAAAACGTGATCGTTTTTTTGAATAGAGAAGTCGTCCGGCGGTTGTCGGATGACGACGCGACTTTGACAGGATTTTTCACGATGCCGGCATACAAATACGTTCACGATATCATGCTGCGAGATTGTGAACCGTCGGGGATCGTCTTCCTCCCTCGATATTTCGATATGGTACACACCGTTATCGAAAACTGGCTAGATGAGGCGCTGGACTGGCCGATCAGTCAAATTCAAGGAAGCGACGGTCTTTCATTGCCGTTTGTGAACATCAGTGCTGAGTTTCCCGCGCCGAGCCGTCTAGGCGATCGGCTGACGTGGCGGCTGTCTGTGCGCGAGCTTCGTCGTAGCAGCATTTGGCTTGAATTGGGTGCGACCACGGGCGCAGAGGCCCGCGTTTCGGTGACCGGGACGCTTGTACTGACGGAAGCTTTGGCGCTACGTACACGGCGTTGGCCGGAGTCGATTGCCGAGCGGGTCAAAGATTACCTTGTTTCATCTGATGAAGCATCGGGCAAGAAGGTGGCCGAGTAGGCGTTAGCCCGCGATTTGCCTTGCGGCTGTGTGAAGAAACTCGATCAGCTTTGTTCGGTCGAGCGGTTTGAGCAGCAACTCAGCTCCAAGCCGTTTCGTTTCGTGTCGTAACTGCGCTGACCTTTCCGCAGAGACAATCGCGCAGGGCAGTCGGCCTAGACGGCGCGTCAGTTCTTCGTACAGCTCGGTCCCTGAGGCACCATCGCCAAGCTGGTAGTCGAGCAACAGAGCATCCGGCGTGATCTGAAGGTCTTCCATCAGTTCCAGGGCGCTTTCGGCGTTTTCGCTTTCGATCACGCTGATGCCCCAGCTTTCGATCAGGATCGACATGGCGCGCCGGAGCTGTGGGTCGTTTTCAACCAAGAGGACGATCAACCCCGATTTCAGCAGCGACATCGTCGAAGTGTTGCGGGATTTGACCGGCGTATGCGTATGCGTCTGTCTTGCCAGCGGGACGTTGAGCATAAAGCACGATCCGCGTCCCAGTTCTGACCAGAGGCCCAGCGGGTGACCCAAGCGGGCACAGGCCCGTTCGACAATCGCGAGGCCCAGCCCCAGACCGTCATTGTTACTGGCCTTCGCATCGAGACGGCGGAACTCTTCAAAGATGGAGTTCTGATCCTCTTCGGCGATGCCGGGGCCAGTGTCCCAGACTTCGATCCGGGCCGACTCACCACTGCGCCGCGCCCCAACGACAACGCGGCCAGAGTTGGTATAGCGGATGGCGTTGGTCAGCAGGTTTTGAACGATGCGACGCAGGTATGCTGGGTCGGACTCCACCACAAGCGAGCTATCGACAATGCGCAGAGTCAGCCCCTTTTTTTCGGCCAGCATTTCCATCTCGTCCCGCAATGGATCGAAAATTTCGCGCAGAGCAACCGGTCGGATGTCAAAACTCAGCCCGTCGGATTCCAGCTTCGAGATATTGAGCAAGGCATCAATGATCTGCTCTGCAGCCCCCAAGGCGGTTTCCGCCTTGGCCAGTACGGCGCGTTCGTTTGGGGTTTCGATCTTGTCGGATAGCGATGCCATGAAGAGCTTTGCTGCCGATAACGGCTGCAAGAGGTCATGGCTGGCAGCGGCAACAAACCGCGATTTCGACGCGTTGGCCCGTTCTGCCGCGCTCAGAGCGTCTTCCAATTCCAGTGTTCGCTCCATGACGCGCTGTTCGAGGATTTCGTTCAATTCGTACAGTTTTTGCGCGGCTTCGCGTTCAGCTGTGACATCGGTACAGGAAATTACAAAGCCTCTGTCAGGCATCGACCTCCCGAAGATATGCAGTACGATGCTGTCGCCGCGTTGGACCTCGAACGAAACCGGCTGACGCAAACCGTCTTCATTGGCCCAGCGACGGAAGGTGTCACGGTCTATGCCGCGTGTGAATTCGAAGCTGTCGTCGAGATCGTCCAACAGCCCGGTGAAAGAGGCCCCGATCCGCAACCGTCGCGCCGGGATCGACAACAGGCTGCCCAGCTTTTGGTTCCAGCCGACCAGCTGCGCGTTTTCGTCAAAGATACACACTCCCTGATTCAGGTGATCCAGCGTCGCCCGGATCATGCGTGTTTGTTTGTCCCGGAGTTTCGCCTGCTCCTGCCGCTCGATCCGCATGATGTCGGTAATGTCTGTCTGCAGAACCACCGTACCACCATTCGCCGTGCGGTGCTCTGACACCTGAAGCCAGCGATCATGGGTCAGCTGCACATTAAACATCACCCGCCGGTCCTTGTGATGCTGGCGACGTAGTTCTGCCCAGGTTTCGCGGTCCTGATGGTCGGGCATCTGCAAATAGGCCGATTTGCTGACCCGATCCACATAGCTGTCAAACGCGAGACCGGGTTTCAGGTCATTCGCTGTGTCCCTGAAATCCCGGCAAAAGCGCGAATTGCACATCACCAGATCATCGTTTGGATCAAAGAGCGCAAAACCTTCCGAAATCGTCTCAATCGCATCAGCAAGGTTGCGCCGCGCGGCTTCGGTTTCCTGATTGGCGCGGGCCAACTGCGCGTTTGCGTCGTGCAGAAGGTCGAGCGTGCGCTCTAGTTCAAGCGTGCGTTCCCGTACGCGCTTTTCCAGGAGGGCGGCCCGTTCGAACTGCGCGTAGGCGGCACCGGATTGCGAGGAGCCATATTCGACACGACGCATCAGACTGTCGGCGATCTTGAGCAGTTTTTCGTTCTGACGTTCCAAACTGTCGTTCGGGTCAATCAGGGACATCGGTCGCCTCGTCGCTGTGTGCTGGGTAAATGGCCACACCCGTGAGGGTCTGGTTTACATGCAGGCCGCCAATCTGTTCTCCGTATGTCGAAAATCCGATAACGTTATGCGCGCTCAGCACATCAGAGACAGCGCGGGTTTTCTGCAACCGACCCGCCTCGATGCGGCGCAGAATACAGTCACAGCCCAAAATGAATTCCGGTTTCTCTTGCTTTCCAAGCTCGCTGAGCCCCCGATCCAGATGTGCCACGATATCGTCATGCGTCGCCAGTGTCAGAACCATGCCTTCGTTGATGGCGGAAAAAAACACGAGATCGTGGTTTTCTTTCACTTGCTGGATCGCCCGGACGTGGTGAACATCACCCAACCGCACGACCACTGGGTGCTCGGCAAAGGTGAACTGGTCCAACTGGTGCGGATCAAGCCCCAGCAGACGCGCATATTCAAGCGCTGCCGGTTCGGCGTTGATCTCGTGCACGATACGGTTTTCGGGAGTGGCAGAGGTTACCACCATACGCTGCTCGGTTGGGATCAGATGATCAAGGCTGAAGACACGCACAGGACGATCACAGCGCCCGACGACGACAATCGCCGCGTTCTGCATCACCGTGCCATTGCGGGCGAGCCATGTTTGCCCAAAACGCGTGCCGTCCCCCGAAGAACCTCCGAACAAGGGTGTTGGCCCCAATCCAGCAGACAGGAATGCGGTTAATTGCTCTTCCCGCAAGCTCATTCCATCGACCATGAGAAAAGCGAACTCAGACATCCAGTCCGGGGTCGTCTGGGTCAATGCAAGTCGCGCTTCGATCAGCGTGTCGGCGACTGACTGCTCTTCAATTTCATCAAGGTTTTCAATGGCATATGTCAGAAATTTGAAGTGGTCCTTGCGAAACCCAACGGCAATGATTTGATCGTCTTCATATCCGGCGCGTCCAATCTCGCCGGCAGTTGTACAGGCCAGAACGTCCGCCCCCCCAAAGAGGTGCGCTGTAGCTGTGACCAACGCTGCGAAATCCGCTTCTGGCGACACAAACAGACACACAAGCTCGAAAGGTCCCGGTCCAAGCTGTGTGGCAATCTGATCTGCGGACGCAGGGTCATCGCAACGCACTTGTGCCACTGCGATGACCTCGGCGGTCTCGGAACGTTCGGCCTCAGGAAATGCCCTGCATCCTTCCACTCTTTGGTTCCCAAGTGCTGGCTGTCAGGGATGATAGGAGCATCAGCCGTCGCTTGGCAAGACCCGGTTGAAGCGGGCTTCCTGCGCGATCAGCACCGCTTGCGTACGACTGTGCACGCCAAGTTTGCGCATAATGGCCGTCACATGCGCCTTGACCGTGGTTTCGGCGATCGACAGATCAAAGGCGATCTGTTTGTTCAGCTTGCCTTCGCAGATCAGGTTGAGGATCCGGGCCTGTTGATTGGTCAATGACGCCAGACGGGATAGCGCTTCTTCGGGTGCGTCGCGATTGCTCTCCTGTCCCTGTGGATCGATATATCCATCAGGCACAAAAGCGTTTCCATCGCGCACCGCGTCAAATGCCTTGCGGAAAACGGCGCGCTGCGAATGCTTGGGCACAAACCCGTTGGCCCCAGCCTTGAGCGCATGGCTGATCATACGGTTGTCGGCCATCGACGACACAATCAGGATCGTCGCCTTCGGGGACGCCGTTCGCAGTCGTACCAGCCCGTCCAGCCCATTCACGTCAGGCAGGTTCAGATCCAGCAGGATCAGATCGAAATCAGTTCCGGACGCAACCTTGTCGAGCGCAATATCCATCGTTCCCGCAGTCTGAATTTCCGCGAAATCCGCGATGGAGCGCAGCGTCAGCATCAGGGCGTCACAGAAGAGCGGATGGTCATCGACCACCAATGCTGTCAGCTCGGCTGTTGGTATGTCACGCATCGTTCTGCCCACTTCTGTCGTCTATCTGGCAGACGCGGCGATCATCTGCCTGTCCCGCCAGATTACCGATTATTTGCTGCGCCGTCACTTGCCGAAAGGTCTCATACGCACGACACAGCATCAGCGTTCGGGCAAAAGGCCTCTGGGATTGAGCCGAAGGACAAGCAACAGGATGATCCCCATAGTCAACAGGCGCATATGCTGCACACTGTCAAGCAAATGTGCCTTAAGCCACGAACCATCGGCCATCCCGGCGGTCACCAGTGACATCAACAGATGGCCCATTGGTTCCACCTGCACCCAGAGGAACCAGATCAGGAAACCGCCAAGAACAGCCCCGAGATTGTTTCCTGAGCCGCCGACAATCACCATCACCCATATCAGGAACGTGTACCGAAGCGGTTGATAGCTGCCAGGCGTGAGCTGTCCATCGAGCGTCGTCATCATCGCGCCTGCAACTCCGCAGATGGCAGACCCCAGGATAAACACCTGAAGATGCCGCGCAGTGACATCTTTGCCCATCGCGCGTGCAGCGGTTTCATTGTCACGGATCGCCCGCATCATCCGGCCCCAAGGGCTTTTCAGCGCCAGTTGCGCAAGCACAAGCAGCACTATCAGGACAATCGCGAAGAGAATGCCGTATTCGACCTTGACGTAGATCGTCGAAGCCGTCGTTGGGTCGAGCCCAAAACCGGAGGCACGTTCGACAAAGGCTGGGTCGCTCTGCAGGTCCACTTCATACGGTACAGGACGGGGTAGGCCGATCACGTTCTTCACGCCGCGCGCCAGCCAATCCTCATTCTTGAGAACGGCAATGACAATCTCGGCAATACCCAGCGTCGCGATGGCCAGATAGTCAGAGCGTAGACCAAGTGCGGTCTTGCCGATCACCCAGGCCGCCCCCGCGGCCAGCAATCCGCCCACTGGCCATGCCACGAGAACGGGCAATCCGAGCCCCCCAAGATATCCGGCAAGCGCCGGATCGACCGCCTCGACCGCTTCCACCGATGGGTCCAGCACCATGCGATAGATCACCATCCCAAGGAGCAGAACCACAGCCGTGCCCCAGCCCCGCAGCTTGCCGGATGTCCGCGACCAGACCAGCACAGCCGCCACAATGGTCGCGGCCCCCAGCACCAGACCGAGCAGGATACCGCCGCCACCGGCCTGCCATGCAGCGCCCACTGGTGGCATGGAGACCAGAACCACTGCCAAGCCACCCAACGCCACAAAGCCCATGACACCCACGTTGAAAAGGCCCGCCAAGCCCCATTGCAGGTTCACACCCAGCGCCATCACAGCGCTGATCAAGCCCATGTTGAGGATCAACAGCGCCGAGTTCCAGCTTTGCAAAAACCCGGTTCCCAGAATGAGACAGGCCACAGCCGTGAAAAGCAGAACGGTTCTCATAGCGATTTCCCCCGGAAAAGACCGGTCGGTCGGAACAGCAGCACGATCACAAGGATCACGAAACTGACCGCAAATTTGTATTCGGTGCTCAGAATCTGCACGAGGCCATCCGGCTCAAGGGCAGGGGGCAGCATATAGCCCAGCACCTTTTTCCACGCATAGGTGATCCCCACCTCGGAAAACGCGATCACAAACCCACCCGCGATCGCGCCCAGAGGGTTGCCTAGGCCCCCGACGATGGCCGCAGCAAAGATTGGCAGCAGAAGCTGGAAATATGTGAAGGCCTTGAACGACTTGTCCAAGCCGTAAAGCACCCCCGCCACGGTCGCCAGTGACGCCACGATCAGCCATGTCACCAGCACCACACGTTCCGGGTTGATACCCGACAACAGCGCCAGGTCTTCGTTGTCCGAAAACGCCCGCATGGATTTGCCGGTGCGCGTCTTGTTCAGAAACCAGAACAGCGCAGCAACCACCACAATCGCGGTGATGACTGTGATCACCTGCGTTGTGCGTAGTGCCAAGCCTTCGGCCAATCCGGTCACTTCTTTAAACTCCCGCGCCGAAATGACAAACCGTTCGCCATCGGAAAAGCGGTGGTCATCCGGCCCGATGATGATGCGCGTGAGGCCATTGTAAATGAACATCACACCCATCGACACGATCACGAGAATGACTGGCTTGGCCTTCTGCGCGCGGTAGAACTTGTAAACATATTTGTCCGTCAGCAGCACCAGCGCCGTCGCCCCGAGGATACCCACCGGAATCGCCAGCAACGCTGTTGGCAACGGCCCAAGGCTCACCCCCATGCCCTGCAAACCCCAGGTGGCCAGAACCGCCACCATCGTGCCCACCGCCATCGTGTCGCCATGGGCAAAGTTCGAAAACCGCAGGATGCCGTAGATCAGCGTCACGCCCAGTGCGCCCAGCGCCAGCTGGCTGCCATAGGCAATCGCCGGAATCAGCACGAAGTTGGCAAGTGCCACAAAACCGTTCAACAGGTCCATGTCGGGAACCCTCCGCTGCGGACGGGACGCAGCCCCATCTTCTTCTTTTCAAAAATATGCAAATTCCACATCTCGGCTCGTGCTCCCCTCAGCCGCCCAGGAACGACCGGCGGACCTCCGGGTCGGCGAGCAAATCCTTGCCGCTCCCCGAATAGCCGTTCGCGCCCTGCACAAGCACATAGCCCTTGTCCGCGATCTCCAGCGCCTGCCGCGCGTTCTGTTCCACCATCAGGATCGAAATGCCCGTGCGCGCCACTTCTATGATCCGGTCAAACAGCTCGTCCATGACGATCGGCGACACGCCCGCCGTTGGCTCATCCAGCATCAGCACCTTGGGCTGGGTCATCAGAGCACGGCCTACAGCCACCTGCTGCCGCTGACCACCGGACAGTTCACCCGCTGGCTGACGCCGCTTGTCGCGCAGGATCGGGAACAGCTCATACACCTGCTCCATCGTGCTGCGGTAATCATCCTCGCGGATGAAGGCACCCATCTCGAGGTTCTCCTCCACCGTCATCGACGTAAATATGTTCGAGGTCTGCGGAACGAACCCCATCCCGTAGCGCACCCGCGCCTGTGGTGTCAGTTGGGTGATGTCCTCGCCATCCAGCAGCACACGGCCTTCGCGCAGGTCCAGCATGCCGAACACGGCTTTCATCGCGGTTGATTTTCCAGCACCGTTAGGGCCGACGATCACAGCGATTTCGCCTTTTTCAACGGCGATGGTGCAGCCGTGCAGAATATTAGGACCGGTTTTGCCATAGCCGCCGGTCATGTTCTCGCCGATGAGGAACGGACCGTCACTGCCCGGCATGGCGCGCACTTGCGTGCCCGAGACGGACAGCGTGCCCGCACCGTGCGGGTTGGCGATCGACGCGTCCTTGTTCCCACGGTCGTCCTGGTAGGGGTTGCCACTCATCCAACCGCATCCTTGTTCTTCAGACCCGTGCCCAGATAGGCCTCGATCACGCGCTCGTCGGCCTTGATCTCGTCGATTGTGCCTTTCGCCAGCACCTTGCCCTCGGCCATGACGATCACCGGATCACAGAGCCGTCCGATGAAATCCATGTCATGTTCGATCATGCAGAACGTGTAGCCGCGTTCCTTGTTCAAACGAATGATCGCGTCACCGATTGTGTTGAGCAGTGTACGGTTCACGCCCGCGCCGACCTCGTCAAGGAATACGATGCGCGCATCGACCATCATGGTGCGGCCCAGTTCCAACAGCTTTTTCTGACCACCCGAGACCTGACCCGCCTTGTGGTCCGCCAGATGTTCGATAGTCAGGAATTCCAGCACTTCGTCTGCCTTGGCCCGCAGCGCGCGTTCTTCGTCGGCGATGCGTTTTCGACCGAACCATGTGTTCCACAGCGTCTCGCCAGTCTGTCCACCCGGCACCATCATCAGGTTCTCGCGGCAGGACATGGAGCTGAACTCGTGCGCGATCTGGAACGTGCGTAACAGGCCCTTGTGAAAAAGTGTGTGGGGCGGCAGGCCAGTGATGTCTTCGCCCGCCATCAGAACCTGTCCCGATGTTGGTGCAAGAACGCCCGCTACCACGTTGAAAAGCGTTGTCTTTCCAGCGCCATTCGGGCCGACAAGCCCCGTGATGGACCCGGTCTCAATCTCGAGAGTGGCGCCATCAACCGCGCGAAAACCGCCGAAATGGCGGTGAAGGTTTTTCACCTCGATCATCGTCTATCCCTGTGGCGGTGTTGTCCGGTCCGCCTTTTTTATAGTGAAACGGCGCGAGACAATGCCCGCGCCGCTTGGTGTCAGATGCTTTACGCGGCTTAGCGGTAGCCGACAACCTTCAGTTCGCCGTCTTCTACGGTGAACTCGGCATAGGAACCAGCGGCTTCACCAGGCTCAACCAGTTCCACGCCCGTTGCGCCCTGATAGTCGACGTCGCCGCCGCCCGCGATGATGTCGAGCGCTTTGCCCAGTTCACCCGGCAGGATCGGCTCGCCCGGCGCGTTGGCCACGTGGAAAACATGCGACTGGTAGTCAGCCGGTTCTTTCGAGCCGGCGGCTGCCATTGCCAGCAGCATAAGCGCCGCTGCGTCATAGGACTCACCCGCGTACACCGAGGTGCCGTCGATGCCCGCGGCGGTTGCCATTTCAGCGAACATCGCACCGCCTTCGTTGTCAGAGCCCGGCGCTGTGCCGATCATGCCGGCGATATCGTCGCCAAAACGTTCGACCAGAGAGTCGCCGATCATGCCGTCACCCATGGCAAACATGTCGAACGCCCCCGTGTCGAGCGCGCCCTGAATGACGCCTGCGCCACCCTGATCGACATAGCCCAGCACGACCAGCGCATCGCCACCAGCCGAAGCCAGTGCGCCGACTTCTGCGGAATAGTCTGCCTTGCCGTCTTCATGCGGCGCGGACAGGGTCACGGAACCACCGGCGGCTTCGTACGCGGCCTGGAACGCATCGGCAAAACCCTTGCCGTAGTCATTGTTGGTGTAGGTCACGGCGGCGCTGGTGATGCCTTTTTCGATCATGATGTTCGCCAGAACTTCACCCTGACGCGCATCGGAAGGCGCGGTGCGGAAGAAGAGGCCATTGTCCTCGGCAGCCGACAGGGCGGGCGAGGTGGCGGACGGCGAAATCATCACCATGCCATTCGGCACGGACACGTTCGCCAGAACAGCGCCGGTCACGCCAGAGCAATCCGGGCCCATCATCGCGCTGATGCCGTCCGAGGTGATCAGACGCTCTGCGGCAGCGGTCGCTGCAGCACTGTCAACACAGGTCGAGTCTGCGCGGACGGATGAGACGGTCGCGCCGCCCAGCAGCTTGCCGCTCTCGGACACTTCGTTGATCGCCATCTCTGCACCAGCCGCCATCGCAGGCGTCAGGGATTCAATCGGGCCGGTGAAGCCCAGAATGATGCCCATTTTAATCTCGTCGGAATGGCTGCCTGCAAAAGCAGTGCCCGTCATCAATGCGGCAGCCGCTGTGGCTGTCAGAAACTTTTTCATAATGTCACTCCCATGTTGGAACATCGCTGTGTTCTCACCGTCACGATATTCAGATGGCCGCGAAAAGAAAAGACCCCTCAGCTTTGCGTCGACCACGTACGATTTGTTTGTTTTCAGAGGCTTGGTGGCGATCTTTGCGCTACTGCGGATCTTTTTCAGCCGCGTCGGGCAGCATCACGACTTTGTAAGCGCGGTTGCCGCAAGGGCAGCGTCACCCATAATCTACAGAGGCCGAAGCCAATGGAGATATGCCGATGTCTGTCCTGCGCCGCCTGACCCTGTCGCTTTCGCTGATGGTCTCCTGGGCAACACTGTCCCCGGTGGCGGCGCAGGTCACATCGGAAACGATCGAGACCAGTGCCGGTGCCATGCAGGTGTCGGCCGTAGTGACCGGGTTGGATGAGCCGTGGGGTTTCGGTTTTTTACCAGATGGTAAAATCGTCATTACAGAACGAGACGGCCGCGTCTTGCTGGTGACACCTGGCGAGGGTTCGAAAGTCGTGCAATCCCCTCCAGATGTTTATACCGACGGGCAGGGCGGATTGCTGGATGTGCTTGTCCCGCGCGATTTCGCACAGAGCCGAACGCTCTTTTTCTCGCACGCAAAACGGCAGGAACGCGGGAGCGGGACAGCGGTCACCAAGGCCGTCCTGAGCGCAAACGGTATGGCGCTCACCAACCATGAAACGATATTCGAGATTGCTCCGGGTTCCAGCGGCGGGCGTCATTTCGGATCGCGTCTCGTAGAAGGGCGCGATGGCACCCTGTTTGTCACGGTCGGGGATCGCGGCGACCGGCCTTCGGCGCAGGACCGGCGTCTGCACAACGGTTCGGTGCTGCGCATCACCAAAACCGGCGCAGTACCGGACGACAATCCATTTGCAAACACAGACGGCGTGCAACCCGAGATCTGGTCTTATGGACACCGCAACCCCCAAGGCGCCGCGCTGGATGGCAGCGGACAGCTTTGGATCACCGAACATGGTGCACGCGGCGGGGACGAGGTAAACCGCATCGAGAAAGGCGTTAATTACGGTTGGCCCGTGATCGCCTATGGTCGGCACTATTCCGGCCGCAGTATTGGCGAAGGCACCGCAAAGCCGGGCATGGCGCAACCGGAAACCTATTGGGACCCATCAATCGCGCCGTCTGGGTTGGCCTTTTATATCAACGGACCGATTCCAGCATGGAATAACGATCTTTTCGCGGGGTCGCTCAAGTTTGATTACATCGCCCGTCTGTCCGGGGAACCACTGCGAGAGGTGGAACAAATCAACGGAGAGAGCACGCAGCGCGTGCGTGACGTGCGGCAAGGCCCGGACGGGGCTATCTGGTTTCTCAGTGTCGGCAATGGTGCTTTGTACAGGCTGTCTCCCGGTTAGATCTGCGCACCGCTGCCCGGCGGTTCCGCTTCGAATGCAAAACGGGCGCGATCATTACCTTCTGGCGTGTAGACCAACGCGCGCGCATTTTTCTTATGGCGCATCGTCAAGCGGCGGGCCTTGGCACCTTTGGCGAAAGTTCGAGATGGGGCGTAAGACAAAGTGTCAACGGCATCCATTTTAGGTTCCGAAGGTGTTGTTGCAAGCGACCTAAGCGTCTTCAAAGCCTGCTCGCCAGGATAAAGGCTTTCGCATAGGGCTTTGTTAGCAAATATTATTTCATGTTTTTGAAACATGAAATGATGATAGTCGACCGGTGTCATGCGGTCGGATATGGAAATCCCGTCAAGCCCGAGAAGTTGCTTCGCCGGAACAAGGACTTCGGATGTTCCGAACATCCTATTGGCGATTTTTGACCGCACGAAAACCCGGTGTTGCTGCGACACCAAAAGCGGCTGATCGGGTGTATTGTTACCCAGCGCCCCCTTGCCAATCTTGACCGGTCTCAATTCCGGACGCGCCATCAGCTGGGACGGGCTGACCGAACGCACACCCGTCCAGACAATCTGTTGCGCTCCGTGGTCCAATGTCTCGACAAGGTCACCAACCCGCAGGTCTTCAACAGGAACCAATTGTCCATCTGCAGACAGGATCAATGTTCCGTTTGCAAAGCAAACCACGGAGACGTTGTTGTCGGTTGTGGATTGAATGGCCGAGTCATTGCCCGCAACGGTCTCCAGACTCCCCGTCCGGATTTCGCTGATACTCATATCCCCATAGCTGTCGTTGGGGATGATGAAGTATCGGGTATCTACCCCATTAGAGAGCGTCAGAAAGGTCGCTGAAAGATTGGCTTCGCTTTGAGGGTCAAAACTGAGGCTGGTGCCGTCCGTCAGCGTAAAGCGACCGCTGCTCAAAGGCTCTTGAATCAGGTCAATAGTATAGTCGACGCCGCCAATCGTGACGACGTCACCTTGGTCGAACTCGCCGTCGTCAAGATCGGTCGACACCATGCCATCCACCACGCCAAGGTAATTTCCTTGGATGGCAGAGTAGGTTGTGTCCGGACTGATGTTGGTGACCTCAATGAGGTCATAGATCGTTGCCAATGTTGTGCCTCGTTCGGAACCTGAATTGGAAATGCAGCGAAAGCGTTACTTGCCAAAACTAACGACGAACCGTGTCCGAACTTTAGCGACTCTAAGGCAATTCTGACCTATTTGTCTTTCAAATGAGGGGTATAGCGTGCAGTTGGTCGGTCAATCGAGAACAATGATTCCGGTGTGCTTTTGCTTGTGCTCCGGCTCGACGTGAATGGTCACGCGGCTGTCCGGCTCGGCTTTTTCAATTGCGGCTTCAATGCGGTCACAGATTTCATGCGCATCGAATACGGTCATGTCACCCGGCACGACCAGGTGAAATTCTACGAAGGTCACACGACCGGCATGCCTGGTGCGCAGGTCATGCGCCTCAACGGCTCCGGAAGCGTGTTCCGAGATCAGGTCGCGGATACGCGTGAGCGTGTCCTCTGAGACTGCTTCATCCATCAATCCGCTGAGCGATTCTTTGACCACCCGAGAGCCAGACCAAAGGATGTTTACCGCAACAAGTGCAGCCATGATCGGATCGAACAGCCACCAGCCTGTCAAGATCGCCAGTAAGACGCCGATGGCCACACCCGCCGAGGTGATCACGTCCGTCCAGAGATGTTTGCCATCGGCAACAAGAGCAGGAGATTTCAGCCGCCGACCTTGTCGTACGAGGACCATCGCCCAAACGGCGTTCAGCACGGTTGCCGCTCCGTTGATCAACAGGCCCTCAAAAGGTGCAACCAGCGCGCAGGGGGCCATCAGGCCTTCATACGCTTCGCGCAGAATGAAAAGCGCCGCGATAATGATCATCACACCTTCAAGCACAGCACTGAAGAACTCGGCCTTGTGGTGTCCAAACGGGTGGTTTGCGTCAGCAGGGCGCTGCGCCACCTGAATTGCGATCAGGGCGGCGAATGCCGTTGTCAGATTGACGGTGCTTTCAAGTGCATCGGACAGAAACGCGACCGAACCGGTAATCCACCAGGCCAATGCCTTGAGACCAAGCACAACGACGCCCACCAGCAAGCTTCCAACAGCGAGTTTGAGCGCGGCGGACATGGCGTTCCCCTTTTGGATGCGAGCGCTTTAACGGGGGAAAGCTTGTCACTCAAGTCTTTGATTTTGCGATTGATAATGACTTTCAACTGGCATGCCCAGACCTGCGAGTATGGGTGTCCTGGCGTCGGTGACGAAAAAGCGGTTTTAGACCGACAGACGTGAGGCGTGAGCACCGCGTTCGCGATAGGGCGTGGTCTCATAATGCGCACGGTAGCATTTCGAGAAATGCGACGGCGACGCAAAGCCACAGGCGAGTGCCACGTTGATGACGCTCATATCCGTCTGCATCAGCAGGTTCCGCGCTTTCTGCAGACGCAGTTCCATGTAGTACCGCTTTGGACTGCGGCTGAGATAGCGGCGGAACAGGCGTTCAAGCTGCCGCGTCGACATCCCCACTTGCTGGGCCAGCACCGACGGGCTGATCGGCTCTTCGATGTTTTGCTCCATCATCTGAATGACTTTGGACAGCTTTGGATGGCGGACACCGATGCGGGTTGGCACAGAAAGGCGCTGGGTGTCCTGATCGGTGCGGATCGAATTGTAGATAAGCTGATCCGCAACTGCCCCTGCGAGTTCTTCGCCGTGGTCGTCTGCAATGATCTTGAGCATCAGGTCGACCGAAGCCGTGCCGCCTGCGGTGGTGATGCGGCTGCCATCGACCACGAAGATCGACTTGGTCAGGTTCACCTCGGGGAATTCTTCGGTAAAGCTGTCCTGATTTTCCCAGTGGATCGTTGCGCGTTTGCCATCAAGCAAACCGGCGGTCGCAAGGCTGTAGGCGGCGGTGCACAAGCCACCGATGGACAGTCCCCGGCGCGCTTCGCGGCGCAGCCAGTTGATGACGCGCTTGGTCGTTGCCGCCTGTACGTCAATGCCCCCGCACAACAGGACGACATCATCGCGATTCAGCTCAACCAGATCCGAATCCAGACCAAAGGACACGCCGGCCGAACAAGTGATGGACTCTCCGCCTTCACCGATAATCGACCAATCGTAGAGCTTGCGATTTGCCATCCGGTTGGCAATCCGCAGAGATTCCACTGCTGCGGCAAAGCACAGCATTGTAAACTCGGGAAGCAGAACAAAAACGAACCGGCGTGGCTTTTTGGGAATGTGATCCAGTTCGATGGTTTGGCGTGTCGGTAGCATAGAAAATCGGGCCTTCTGCTGTGCTCTGCGGCACGTTGCGGGTCACATGGTCAGAACTGACGCGCCGGGTCAAGCGTTCCCGGGCAATTCGTCACTGGTCAGACCGGACCCGTTTCTGTATAGCAAGCCCGCTAACGCTAACTTACTTGGACCATACCGGAGTAGAGACAATGACCGAGTGGCAAAAATCAGGCTGGCGCGCGAAACCGCGGGTGCAGATGCCTGACTATACGGATCAGGCAAAGCTGGAAGCTGTAGAAGCCCAGCTGTCGAAGTATCCGCCGCTGGTTTTTGCTGGTGAAGCCCGGAAGCTGAAAAAAGAATTGGGCGCGGCGTCGCGCGGTGAGGCATTTTTGCTTCAGGGCGGCGATTGTGCCGAGGCGTTTGACCAATTCAGCGCCAATGCGATCCGTGACACGTTTAAGGTCATGCTGCAGATGGCTATGGTTTTGACTTTCGGCGCGAAAGTACCCGTGGTCAAAGTCGGCCGGATGGCAGGCCAGTTTGCCAAACCGCGCTCGGCGCCGACCGAAGTGGTGGATGGTGTGGAATTGCCGAGCTACCGCGGCGACATCATCAACGAGTTGGCGTTCACGCCCGAAGCGCGCATCCCCGATCCAGCCAAGATGCTGCAGGCCTATACGCAAGCGGCGGCCACACTGAACCTGCTACGCGCGTTCTCGACCGGCGGTTACGCCGATGTGCATCAGGTGCATCAGTGGACGCTGGGCTTTACCGATCGTGAGGAGTCGGAAAAATATCGTGATATGGCGAACCGCATCAGCGATACTCTCGACTTCATAAAAGCCGCAGGTGTCGATAGCGACCGCGCGCACACGCTGCAAACCGTGGACTTCTACACCAGCCATGAATCCCTGCTGCTTGAATACGAAGAGGCGCTGACCCGTCAGGATTCGACGTCCGGCAAGTGGCTGGCAGGGTCGGGGCACATGATCTGGATCGGCGACCGTACACGTCAGCCTGACGGCGCGCATGTCGAGTTTGCACGCGGCGTGTTGAACCCCGTCGGTCTCAAATGTGGTCCGACCACCACGGCGGAAGATCTGAAGGTTCTGATGTCCAAGCTGAACCCGGACAATGAAGCCGGCAAGCTGACGCTGATTGCACGTTTTGGCGCGGGCAAAGTTGGTGAGCATTTGCCGCGTCTCATCAAGGCCGTGGCCGAAGAGGGCGCGAACGTGACTTGGGTCTGTGATCCGATGCATGGCAACACGATCAAGTCTTCGACCGGCTACAAGACGCGTCCGTTCGATTCGGTACTTCGTGAAGTGCGCGACTTTTTTGCTGTGCACAATGCCGAAGGCACCGTGCCGGGTGGCGTGCATTTCGAGATGACCGGTCAAGATGTGACCGAATGCACCGGAGGTGTCCGGGCGGTGAGCGAGGAAAACCTGAGCGACCGCTACCACACAGCCTGCGACCCGCGCCTCAACGCGTCTCAGTCACTGGAACTGGCATTCCTCGTGGCAGAAGAGCTGACAGCGCGCCGCGAAGCGCAGCTTTCAGCCAAAGCGGGCTGAATTATCACAATCCTGTTCGAAAAGGCGGCTCTTTGAGGCCGCCTTTTTTTATGTGTTGTCGACGACCAAACGCAGCGTCGGCGCTTTGACCTGACCGGCCGCGTGATGCACGTCGGCGATCCGGTATTGCGTGCCGCGCGCACGGGACTCTTCGGCTTCGGCCACCGCACCCAGAAAATGGGACACATGCCCATCGGTATCCCGCAGAGGGTAAATCATCAGTCGTGCTTTGGCCGTATGAGGAGCGCCAGACTCCGCAGATCTCAAGTCGATTTCGCATGGTGCGCGATGGTGTCCGCATGTTTCCAAGGCGGAATACAATCGGGGCCGCGAACCCGGATCGAGCGCGAGTGAAAAAGGCCCTCCCAAGACATGCTGCCCAAGTATGCGCTGAACGCCGCCGCCCGCGATGCGCAGACGCGCGTCGCGACACCCAAATCGCTCGGCAAGAAAGGCATGCTCCAAAGCATCTTGGATGGCGCGCGGATCCACATCTGACCAAAGCGGAATGTCACCGTGCGACGTGAGCTCGAACCAATAAGTCTGCAAAAGCTCCAAAGCCCGTGCGCCATGTCGGTTGAGTGTTTCCTGCAAAAGAGATGTTATGATCATGTCACGACGTCCGATCCCATTTCCCGGGTCCGGTCCTAACACAAGGCCGCCGCAATGCGGGCGCAAATCTTAACAATTGGTTAACCCAACCAGATCGCTCCGCGTGCCCCTTGCATCGGGTTGCATCAGACCGACGCACAGCGTAACCCAAATTCAAGATCGGGGAGCGAGGAGCACAGCATGCGCCAATCCATGACGGGATTTGCCTCGGGACAGGGTGAGGCTTTGGGGCTGACGTGGACCTGGGACCTGCGAAGCGTCAATGCGCGTGGTCTCGACATCCGGGCACGTGTCCCAGACTGGGTCGATGGATTGGAACAATCCCTTCGCGCGGCGATCTCGAAGCGACTGGCGCGGGGCAATGTGACTGTGTCCCTTCGTCTGCAATCGACCACGGCTGAAAATGTTCAGGAGCTGAACGAAGCGCAACTCGACCGGGTATTGACGGCAATGCTGCGGATCGAAGCCGAGGCAATGGCGCGCGGCTTATCGCTGACAGCCTCCTCTGCGGCTGACCTGATCACCGTACGAGGCGTGATGGACGCGCCGCAACAAAGCACCGATCCGGTAGAGTTGCGCACGATTCTCGTCGCGGACTTTGCTGCTGTTCTCGACCAGTTTATCGTCTCGCGCCAAACGGAAGGGTCTGCTCTGGTCGATGTGCTGACAGGTCAGGTAGACCAGATTGCACACCTCGTCGGTCAGGCTGACGACGTGGCTCAGGCCCGCAAAGACGAGCAGGCCGAAAAAATGCGCGCGGCGATGGCGCGGGTGATGGACGCGCAGGACGCCGTGGACGAACAACGCGTTGCGCAGGAATTGGCTCTGATCGCGGTCAAGGCCGATGTCACAGAGGAAATCGACCGTCTTCGCGCGCATGTCGAGGCCGCTCGGGCCTTGCTTTCCGCTGATGGGGCCGTGGGGCGCAAATTGGATTTCCTGATGCAGGAGTTCAACCGCGAGGCCAATACGCTCTGTTCAAAGGCACAATCCTCGGCGCTCACAACGGTGGGACTGGAATTGAAGACGGTGATCGAACAAATGCGTGAGCAGGTTCAGAATGTGGAGTGAGGCATGATCAACCGACGCGGATTGCTGATAATTCTGTCTTCGCCATCGGGCGCGGGCAAGTCGACCCTTTCGCGTCGTTTATTGGAGTGGGACACGTGCCTGAGCTTTTCCGTCTCCGCCACCACGCGCGCACCGCGCCCAGGTGAGGTGGATGGGGAGCACTATCATTTCCTCACGGACGACGCGTTCAAACTTGACGTTGCAAACGGCAATATGCTGGAGCATGCGCATGTTTTCGGAAATTTCTACGGCAGTCCGCGCAAACCGGTGCAAACCGCAATCGATGCGGGGAATGACGTGCTCTTTGACATCGACTGGCAGGGTGCGCAGCAGATCGTGAACTCTGCTCTTGGCCCCCACACGCTGTCGATCTTCATCCTGCCCCCGTCCATTGCCGAGTTGCGTCGACGTCTCGAAAGCCGCGGCCAAGACAGTGCCGAGACCATCGGCAAGCGCATGCTCAAAAGCTGGGACGAAATCAGCCATTGGGGCAGCTATGACTACGTTCTGGTGAACGATGATCTCGATGCCACCTTTGAAAAGCTAAAGACCATCGTGGATGCGACACGTCTGCGCCGCCTGCAACAGCCGGGCCTCGTGGAGCATGTTCGCAAACTGCAACAGGAATTCGAGGAACTGACATGACGCTTTACGCACTGGATGGAATTGCACCCCAGATTGCCGAAGACACCTGGATCGCACCGGATGCAAACCTGATCGGCCGGATCATTGTCGAAGAGGCGGCAAGCGTCTGGTTCTGTTCGACCCTGCGTGGCGATAACGAGGTGATCACCGTTGGCACGGGCAGCAACATTCAGGAAAACTGCGTTCTACACACAGATATGGGCTACCCGCTGACCATCGGCGCAGGCTGCACCATTGGCCACAAAGTTATGCTGCACGGCTGCACGATTGGGGACAATTCCCTGATCGGCATGGGCGCTACCGTTCTGAACGGAGCGAAAATCGGCAACAACTGCCTGATCGGGGCAGGGGCCCTGATCACCGAGGGCAAGGAAATCCCCGACGGATCGCTGGTTATGGGCGTGCCGGGCAAAGTTGTCCGCGCGCTGGACGAGGCGGCCATTGACGGTTTGCGTAAAAGCGCGCTGGGGTACCAAGCCAATATGCGCCGCTTCCGTGACGGGTTGTCTGCACTGTAACCGCCGAAATTTCCTGAAACTTTCACTTGAAGCCGCGCGCGGCTGCATCAGCTTCTGTCAGGGGTCAAAGGGATGCGTGTGATGAGAGCAATTTGGATCGGTTTGTGTTTTTTGGTGACGGCAACATGGGCCGCAGCACACGAGGTACGGCCCGCGATTGGCGACCTTGAGGTGGTGAACGGACAGGTCCAACTGACCATCACACTGAACGGCGAGGCCCTTGGGGCCGATGTCAGTCTTGAAGGCATCGACAACACAGACGCCCTCGACGCATCCGACGAAGTGGACCGCTTGCGTGCGCTGGAGCCAGACGCGCTGCGGGCCGAGCTTGAACCCAAACTTCCGGGGTTCGCAGACCGCCTTGATATGACAGCAGGCGGCACGTCTGTTCCGTTGACAGCAAGCGTGGTCAGTATCGATGACGTTGGAAACACCGACCTGCCGCGAGATACGGTCATCGCACTTTCCGGACCGCTGCCCGACGGCAGCGATACGATCAGCCTGACCTGGCCCGCTGCCTACGGCGCGTTGGTCCTGCGCCAGCAAGGCGTCGAAGAGCCGTATACTGGTTATCTCGAAGGCGGCCAAAGCACTGGCGACATTCAACTGGGCGGCGGTGATGAGGCCAGCGGCTGGATGACATTTGCAAATTACATTCCGGTTGGCTTCGACCACATTCTGCCAAAGGGACTCGATCATATCCTGTTTGTGCTGGGCCTGTTTTTCCTGTCAACGCGCATGACACCGCTGCTTTGGCAGGTCTCAGCCTTTACGCTGGCACACACGATCACGCTGGCAATGGCCGTACTGGGCATCGTCACAGTTCCAGGCAGCATTGTTGAGCCGCTGATCGCGCTTTCGATTGTCTATGTTGCGGTTGAAAACATCGTCTCGGACAAGCTTCACCGATGGCGCCCGGTTATTATCTTTGGCTTCGGACTTTTACACGGACTGGGATTTGCGAGTGTGCTCGGCGAGTTCGGTCTGCCCGATGGTCAGGTCATTCCCGCTTTGATCGGATTTAATATCGGAGTGGAGCTGGGCCAGCTGACGGTTATCGCACTGGCTTTCATCCTTGTCTGGTACGCTATCCGGGTCGATCGTGGCGAAGCAGATGTGGCCCCGGCGCAAGGCCTCTACGGCGTGTTGGCCGTCGTGTTCATCGGGCTTGGCTTTGCTATGAACACCAATGGGTTCCAAGAGATTATGGGCGCGTCCGCGATGGTCTTTTTCTGGCCCTTGGCAGCTCTTTCGTTGCTTTGCGCCGTATCTGCAACGTTGGTAGACCAACTGGACGCATACCGTCGCTATGTCGCCGTGCCCGCATCAGCAGCGATTGCACTTGTGGGGGCCTATTGGTTCGTGGAGCGGGTGTTTCTGTGAGTGCGGAAAACGCGCTTGATGACGCTCGACACGGCGGTTCAAGGCACTTTGAGAGCGTGTAACGCAGGGGCTTGCACCTTTCCGCAACCCCCGCTATACGCGCGCCACTGACACCACAGGCGGGGTCGGGCCTTTGGGGGAGACATCCCCAAACGTCCACCGGTTGTCCCATTCGGGATGATACCCCCGCTGAGGATTGAAACCGGAAAGGAAAACGACAATGGCTCTTCCAGAGTTTACATTGCGCCAATTGCTTGAAGCAGGCGTACACTTCGGCCACCAGACGCAGCGTTGGAACCCCCGCATGGGCGAGTTCATCTATGGCGCGCGCAACGGCATCCACATCATGGACCTCACGCAGACCGTTCCGATGCTCGACGCAGCATTGAACGTGATCCGCGAAACCGTGGCAAAGAACGGCCGCATCCTGTTTGTTGGCACCAAGCGTCAGGCACAGCAGCCGATCGCTGACGCCGCAGAAAGATGCGCACAGTATTACATGAACCACCGTTGGCTGGGCGGCACGCTCACCAACTGGCAGACTGTCTCCAAGTCGATCCAGCGTCTCAAGCAGATTGACGAGCAGATGGAAAGCGGAGCTGAAGGCCTGACGAAGAAAGAGCGCCTCGGCATGGAGCGCGAGCAGGGCAAACTGCAGGCGTCGCTCGGCGGTATCCGCGAAATGGGCGGTGTGCCGGACCTTCTTTTCGTCATCGACGTCAAGAAAGAAGCGCTGGCCGTAGCCGAAGCCAACAAGCTGGGTATCCCCGTTGTGGCTGTGGTTGACACCAACTGCTCTCCGGACGGTGTGGACTACATCATCCCGGGCAACGACGACGCCGCGCGTGCAATCAGCCTTTATTGCGATCTCGTGTCTCGGGCCGCACTTGACGGCATGACTGCCCAGATGGGCGCTGCCGGTGTCGACCTTGGTGCTCTCGAAGAAGCCCCGGTCGACGAAGCGCTTGCCGACGCGACAGCGGAAGACGCAGCCGCCAGCTAAGCGACACCGCGTCGTTACATCACTATGTCAGGGCAGGGCCGTTGCACAGGAACGGCCCAACGCCCGAATTTGAAATGAGGAGAGCCAAGATGGCGATCACAGCTGCACTCGTGAAAGAACTGCGCGAAATGACTGGCGCAGGCATGATGGATGCCAAGAAAGCGCTGGTCGAAAACGACGGCAACATGGAAGCCGCCGTCGACTGGTTGCGCACCAAGGGTCTGGCGAAAGCCGCCAAGAAATCAGACCGCACCGCGGCAGAAGGCCTCGTGGCCGTCAAGGTCGACGGTGGCAAAGGTGTTGCCGTCGAAGTGAACTCCGAAACCGATTTCGTTGGTAAAAACGCGGAATTCCAGGCAATGGTTGAGGCCATCGCCGGTGCTGCGCTTGACGCAAGCGATGTCGAAGAGCTCAAGACCAAAGACATCGACGGCAAGTCCGTTCAGGACATGATCACCGACAAGATCGCCACCATTGGCGAGAATATGTCGCTGCGCCGCATGGTCAAAATCGAAGGCACCCAGGTTGTATCCTACGTGCACAACGCTGCCGCAGATGGCATGGGCAAGATCGGCGTTCTGGTTGCACTGTCCGGGGAAAATGAAACATTTGGCAAGCAGGTTGCGATGCACATCGCCGCTGTGAATCCAACCTCTTTGTCCGCAGACGATCTTGATCCGTCCGTTGTCGAAAAAGAGCGTCAGGTTCAGATCGATATTGCACGCGAGTCGGGCAAGCCGGAGCAGGTCATCGAGAAGATGATCGAAGGCCGCATGAAGAAGTTCCTCAGCGAAGTCACGCTGCTGGGCCAGTCCTTTGTGGTCAATCCGGACCTGACCGTTGAACAGGCGGCGAAGGAAGCAGGTGTCGACATCACCGGTTACGTGCGTCTTGAAGTTGGCGAAGGCATCGAAAAGAAAGTCGAAGACTTCGCTGCGGAAGTGGCGAAAGCCGCTCAAGGCTAAGTTTGTGATTTAAAATCGGAAAAATGAAAGCGGCGCTGTTGAAATAACAGCGCCGCTTTTTTACGGGAGCAATGGACCGGCGTCATTTGGGGATGACGTGATCCCTTGGCAGGTGCCGCCAGACAACCGGGACAGGCCACTACAACTCACACGCTGCCAAGTGTCGTTCAGACGGGATCCGCAGAGCCGAGAAAATCGCAAGGGTGCGGACCCCATGTTCCTTGGCCGTAATTGCCACCACTCACGGAACCTCCGCAGTTTGCCAATTTCCCCAGGGTCAAGGAAGTAGGGATTTCCTGACCTCACAGTTTTTTCACGCCCGGTTTACCGGTCGCTGATAAACATCTGATTTTGCAATGCGGCCTTGAGAACGGCTTGCGCCGTTGTGTCAACGTTTAGCGCTTCACGCGCCAGTCTCAGGTGTTTTTCGACCGTTGCCGGGGTGAGGCCCATAATCGTCGCAATGTCCTGCATGGTCTTGCCGCCGCCAACCCATTCCAACACCTCACGTTGGCGTTTGGTCAGTGTTTGGTGTGGAGGCGTATAGGGCAGGGTCAGTATCTTGAGATGCACGATGTTGTTCATCAACTGGATCAGCTCACCGGAGCTTGCCCACAACCGATCAACCTCGTCCTGTGATGTGCCGTCTTCAGCGATCAGTGCAATGGCACCCTTGGCCCGGTCTGACAGGCTCCGAAAACTGATCGAGTAGCCAGCCGTGATTTTGTGCTGGGCATTGAATTCGAGGATGCGTTTTTCGTCGTCCGTTACGGTTCCGCTCTCCATCATCATGCGCAGTACAGTCCAGCTGGCTGCACCATCATTCGCAAGCGACCAGCGCACCATGGGCGCTGATCGGTAGAGTCCATCATTGATGAACGCGTTCACGTAATCGGTGTCGATATTCGACAGCACGATAAAGTCATCCGGATCGCCCAGAGACGTCGCCGTGCGAAACCGTGTGAAACCATAAAGCAGCCGATCAAACCCAAATTGCGCCATGGAACGACAGTGCAGGTCCCACAGCTCTTCGATGCTGTTGGCATGCGTCAGATCAAGAAGCGCTGCGTTCTGCTTGGGTGACATGATAAACCCGGACTAAAAGTACAGGCGTGTGTAAAGTTTTTGCGGTAGTCTTGTCCATAGTTGGATGGATCATTTATTACATAATACTG
>QCWH01000023.1 GCA_003149565.1 Marivita sp. XM-24bin2
CCAGGCTACCACGGTTGCTGGCGGCATGAAGGGAAAGATGGACCCAGGAGCGCGCCGCGGATGTGCCGAAAGATTTGACCCATCGGCAGAACCGGACGCGATGACGGAAAAGCGTTCCCGCTCAGCGACTATTTCAGCGGCCTGCTAAAGCCTCAAGGGCAATGTAGGGCGTGTTTAGAACACCTTCGGTTCGCAGTTCTTCAAATAACTTTAGGCGGTTTGTAAGCGCCAACAGTTCTTCATCGACAACGGTCTCGTTTAGTTCAGCAAGTGCTTGTTCAGATACTTGAGGCGGACGTGGTTTACGACGTTTTGTCATGCTGTTTCCACCATTGAGACCACACGCCCTGCGCCGCCAGTCACAAGGTCAGCCCAACGGTCGGACAGCTTCGCGCGCTGTTTGAGGTAATCCGTGCGCCGATAGGCTCGCACCACGCCACCATCCACCACATGCGCCAGCATCGCTTCTGCGACCTCGTGCGGGGCGTCCGTAGTTTCGGCCAGCCATGTTCGCAGGCTGGTGCGGAAGCCATGCGGGCGCGCTTCCAGCCCCCGCCGTTCCATGTGCCGTGAAAGCGTCATGTCGCTGATTACGCCTTTGCGACTGTTCGGAAACAGATAGCCGTTGCGGGCGTGCGGGCGTGCGGGCGCGCAAGGTCAATCACGCGCTGGGCTTCTGCCGACAGGGGCACGCGAAAATCATCGGTCGCGCCTTTACGGCCCTTCATCGCTTCGGCTGGCACCGTCCACACATCGCCTTCAATTTGGTCTAAGCGGATGTTGCGCAGCGGCCCCGAGCGCACGCCGGTCAGCATAAGCAAGCGCAACGCCAGATGGGTCAGCGTCGGTTCTTCAAGGCTGGCATAGAAGTCAGGCACATCGTGCCAGTCCATCGCCGGGATGTTCTTCGGCTGGTGTCGCGACTTGCCCAGCAATGCCTTCGCCTTCTCAGTCGCTTGCAAGTCCACATCCAAGCCCAGCGCCGCCGCGTGCTTCATCACGATTGAAAGGCGGTTCAAAGCCTTGCGCGCCGTGTCGGCCTTCGTGTGCCAGATGGGGGCCAGCGTGTCGCGAATGTCGCGCTGGTCTAGGTCGGTCACTGGCACTTTGCCAAGCTTCGGCAAAACGTGAAGGGTTAGGGGTGACAGCCAACGGCCCGCCATTCCGTCGCCTTTGAGTTCAGCCTTGCGCGCTTCGAACGCATCCGTAGTGATAATGGCAAGGGATATATCTTCGCGCCGCGCGGCCCGCTCTTCTTTCTCGCGTTCCTTGATGGGGTCACGGCCCGCCGCCGCTACATCGCGCCACCGTGACGCTTGCCTGCGGGCTTCTGCCAGCCCAAGCGTCGGATAGCCACCTAAACCCATTTCCCGCCGCCTGCCGTGAACGGTGACGCGCAGCACCCATTGCGCTCCGCCATCGTCACGCACCACCAGCCAAAGCCCAGCGCCGTCGCAATGCTTCCCCACCGGGGGCGATTTCAGGAAACCCGCCGTCAGCCTGTTTTTTGCACGCATCCTATATCCCCCTTAAGGTAGTGGATAAGGACGGACGCAGCAAGACACGACAGGACAAGTGCGGCCATGCTTTTAGGGGCGTACAGGCAAGGACGGACAGATAAAAACATTGTAAAACAGTATGTTGGTGCGTTTCAGCGGCACCAGTTCTTGCACAATGTGAGTTTTCTTGCCCGTTGCTACATGCTGACTGTTGTCAATCGTTTCCACGAATCGCGTGTTGCCGGATTTGACGTGCTCGCCCAGCGCTGCGCGACGATATCCATTTCGATCCATTCTAAGTGATCTTCGAGGCTGGTCAGGTCGCCTCGGATAAGATCGGGTTGAGCGAGTGCAGCAGGTACCCAGGCGACGCCCAGGCCCGATTGTGCCAGTTGCAAAGCGGCAGTAGAGAGGCCGGTTTCGGTCATTACGTTGATCCGGCATGCGCCTGCGAGCGAGGGTAAGACATAGCGCGCCAGCGCCGCACCCAGAAAGACATCTATCGGATAGCCGATGATGCGCAGATTGCCTTTCTGCAAGTCGCTTAGAAGGCGTCCAGCATGCGATGAGCCGCACACGGGAATCAATTTGTCCTCTCCGATCACCGCTTCTGTCAGAAAGGATGGCAGCTCTGTCTTCGGTTCAGATTTTATGCGGTAGATGAGGGATATTGCGGCTTGTCTTCGGATCAGCAGTGTCTCGCACTCGTCCCGATTGGCTGAGCGAAGTCGGATGTGGGTTTGGCTTGGTTCAGCCACGGAATTGATGATCTGCGGGCCCATTGAGGTTGTGATGGCGTGCTGGCTTGCAATGACAAGCTGACGGAGGCCTGTGTGCTGTTCCTGTCGCATGTTGGATAACAGGATACGTTGCTCCGTTGCGAGTTTGCGGAGCTCTTGTTCGCGGTCTCGAAGAATAGATGTCGGTCCGCTTGGCTTTACGCTGCGGTCAATGATTTCAATGCCGAGGACTTCTTCCAGAACTTTGATGCGGCGGGAAAAGGCGGGTTGTGTTACGTTGCGCAAGCGGGCTGCGTCTGCGACGCCGCCGCTGTCGAGGAGCGCGACAAGATCGTCAAGCCAATCAATCCGCATTTCGAGCCTCTTTATGCACAAAGCGCATAATAACGCCGGTTTTTCTATTTGACGAGACTTGTTCCATGCAGACTTTATACGCCAAACCAATCAAAGGATGCTGCAATGCACTTTTCCCGTTTTCCTCGTGTTAACCTGGCTCACTTGCCCACAGCGCTTGAGCCGATGGATCGGCTTTCCAAGGAGCTCGGCGGACCGCGCATCTGGATCAAGCGCGACGATTGCACCGGCATGTCCACCGGTGGGAACAAGACACGGAAGCTTGAGTTCTTGATGGCCGAGGCGCAGGCTCAGGGTGCAGACCTTGTGATCACGCAAGGCGCAACTCAGTCGAACCACGCGCGTCAGACCGCCGCGTGCGCCGCAAAGCTCGGCATGGATTGCCACATCCTGCTGGAAGATCGGACTGGGTCAAACGATCCGAACTACAATCTGAATGGCAACGTTTTCCTTGATTTCCTACACGGTGCGACCGCGGAAAAGCGCCCCGGTTCCGGCCTCGATATGAATGCGGAGATGGAAGCTGTGGCGGAGAAATTCCGCGCCGAAGGCCGCAATGTCTACACCATTCCGGGAGGCGGATCGAACGCAACTGGTGCGCTGGGCTATGCGAATGCTGCGATGGAGTTGGTCACGCAAGCCAACAACATGGGTCTCAAAATCGACCGCATCGTTCATGCTACCGGCAGCGCCGGCACACAGGCTGGATTGATCGTCGGCCTGAAGGCAATCAACGCAAACATCCCGCTTTTGGGCATCGGAGTGCGTGCGCCTAAGCCAAAGCAGGAAGAGAACGTCTACAACCTTGCCGTAAAAACCGCTGAAAAGCTGGGCTGCCCGGGCGTTGTTGCCCGTGATGATGTCGAGGCGAACACCGATTATGTTGGCGAAGGCTACGGCATCCCGACCAAGGAAGGTTTGGCGGCGATCGAGATGTTTGCCCGGCTTGAAGGCATCCTGCTGGACCCGGTCTATTCTGGCAAAGGCGCAGCCGGCCTGATTGATCTTGTCCGCAAAGGCGCTTTCGAAGGTGATGAAAACATCGTCTTCGTTCACACCGGTGGCGGCGTTGCGTTGTTCGGATACACGGCCGCGTTCGACTACGACGCGCCGACCATGGCAGCGGAGTGATTGCCTGATGCAGCCGTTCAAAGGCAGCTTTACCCAGCAAGAGCCTATTGCCGAAAAGGCAATCGAAGCCGCTGTTGAGGTGCTGCGCAGTGGACGGCTGCATCGCTACAACACCATTGGTGATGAGCTTGGTCCTGTGGCCGAGCTTGAGAAGGCCTATGCCGCATATCAGGGTTCAAAGTATTGCTTGGCGTGCACGTCAGGCGGTTACGCAATGGCAACAGCTCTGCGTGCTCTGGGCGTTGTCAGCGGCGAAAAGGTTTTGACCAATGCTTTTACGCTTGCTCCGGTGCCGGGCGCAATTGCCGCCGTTGGCGCGGAAGCTGTGCTTGTCGAGATCACTGCAGACCTCGTTCTCAATTTGGACGACCTGGAATCCAAGATCAAAGCTGTTGAGCCCAAAGTTCTGCTTCTTTCGAACATGCGAGGGCACCTATGCGATATGGATGCGCTGATGGCGATCCTTGATCGCTATGGTGTGCCTCTTATCGAGGACTGCGCCCATACGATGGGGGCAACTTGGAATGGCAGGAAGTCGGGTAGTTTTGGGCTTGCGGGATGTTTCTCAACCCAGACGTACAAGCATATGAACAGCGGTGAAGGTGGGTTTCTGACATCCAATGACCCTGAATTCATGGCGCGTGCGATTATCCTGTCAGGGTCCTACATGCTGTACGAGCGTCATGGGGCGGCACCATCCGCAGATGTGTTTGCTGACATCAAGCTCGACACACCGAACATGTCTGGCCGGATGGACAATTTGCGGGCGTCGATTCTTTTGAGCCAACTGGATGTGCTGGAGACCAACATCGACCGTTGGAACGAACGGCATGATTTGATCGCGGACCGTTTGCGCCTGTGCAATGGCGTTTATGTTCCGCATCGGCCTGAGCAGGAACGTTACGTTGGATCTTCTTTCCAGTTTCTGGTCCCTGAGGCCAGTGATGAGCAGCTTTGTCAGATTGTTTCTGAAGCCAAGGCTCTTGGCGTCGAACTCAAGTGGTTTGGCGCACATGCCCCCGTCGGCTTCACGTCAAACCATCAGAGCTGGCGATATGTCGAACCTCAGGATTTGCCCAAAACAGATGCAATTCTCTCGGGCTTGCTGGATATGCGCATCCCGCTGACGTTCAGCCTTGAGGATTGCGCGCATGTGGCTGACATCATTGCGCATGTGGTGAGACAAGCTCTACAGAAGGGAGCAGCGTGATGCGGCGTATTGGTGTTTTGGGAGGCATGGGGCCCGAGGCCACAATCTATTTCATGCAGCAGGTTGTCGGTGCGATTTCGGCCCGGGACGACTCGGATCACATCCCATTGTTGGTCGACAACAACACGCAGGTTCCTTCTCGGATCAAAGCCATTTTAGAAGGAGGAGGCGAAGATCCTTCACCAGTTCTGGCCCAGATGGCCGAAGGCCTTGTTGCTGCTGGTGCAGAGGCGCTCGTCATGCCTTGCAATACTGCGCATTATTATGCAGATCAGGTGGCTGCAGCTACAGACGTTCCCTTCTTGAATATGGTCGAGCTGTCATGCGCCGAGGCCGCTGAGATTGCGCCCGGAGGAAAAGTTGGTCTCCTCGGATCGCCTGCGCTGCAACAGGTTGGTGTGTTCGAAAAGGCCCTCTCAGACGTCGGTCTGAGTCCGGTCTATGCCACAGAGCAGGGTCGGGTCTTGGCAACCATCCGGTCGATCAAGTCTCAGGGGCCTTCGGAATTTGCAGCGCATACGCTGTCGGATGTCGCATCCCAAATGGTGGCGGATGGTGCTGACGTCGTTTGCATTTGCTGTACCGAGTTTTCGCTTTTGGCTGCGGAGATTGACGTTAAGGTACCGATGTTCGATGCGCTGCAGGTGCTTGTAAGCGCCGCGGTAGAGTATTCGCGGACGGGTGTGTCCTCACCCGCCATGAAACAGAGAGACACTGCGCCGGTCGCGACGTCTCTCTGATATTAAAATCAACCAACAGGGAAAGGACAAACAATGAAAATGACCAAAACAAAGGCGCTGACCACCTCGGCTATTGTCGCTTTGGGTGCCGCGGGCTCGGCACAGGCGGCTGATATAGTCATCGGTGTGCCGAACTGGGCCTCGGTAAATGCGACGGCGCATGTCTTGGAAGTTGTGATTGAAGACAATCTTGGTCTGGATGTCGAACTGCAGAACGGCACCAATCCTATTGTTTTCGAGGCGATGGACAGCGGTTCTATGCACGTGCACCCTGAGGTGTGGATGCCGAACCAGCAGAACCTGCATGACACTTATGTCAAAGATAAAGGCTCGGTCGTAATGAACACCAATCCCGTTCAAGCTGAACAGGGCATGTGTGTTCCTTCCTATATCGCCGAAGAATACGACATCAAATCGATTGACGACCTGAGCGATCCCGACAAGATCGCGATCTTTGATACCGATGGCAACGGGACCCCTGAGGTCTGGATTGGTGCGCCGGGTTGGGCATCCACGGTTGTGGAAAAGATTCGGGCCAAGTCCTATGGGTACGATCAGATGTTCGAACTCACCGAGTACGAGGAAACCATCGCTTATGCGAACCTTGCCAATGCGACGACGGCTGGCGATCCTTGGATCGGATTCTGCTACAGCCCTCATTACATTTTTGTGACACAGGACCTGCACGTCCTCGAAGAGCCAGCGCATGATCCCGCGACTTGGACAATCGTTCAGCCAACTGACGATCCGGATTGGCTGGAGAAGTCCGAAGCCTCGACTGCGTGGAACGGTGCGACTCTGCACCTGCACTATGCTAAAGAATTAGAAGAGGCGTACCCGGAAGTCGCATCGCTGTTCCAAAACTACCAGATGAATGGTGATGATCTGAGCGCGATGGGCAAGGCGCTTGCTGTCGACGGAGTGGAAGCAGCCGACTTCGCCCGTCAGTGGGTCTCCGAAAACGAAGACACGGTCATCAACTGGCTGACCAACTAAGCCTCTCGTACAAGGGCCGCCGCCACAAGGCTGCGGCCTGTTCCTTTGTTCCGCTTGCGTTTGCGTGCTTGCCAGAACGCGTATTCTGAGAGAGAGGCCAATGGACGATGCTGTTGTAAAACTCGAGAACGTCTGGAAGATCTTTGGCGAACGCAGCGCCGAAGCCATGAAAGCCGTTCGCGAAGAAGGTCTGACCAAGCCGGAAGTCCTGGAACGGTTCCGCTGTGTTGTCGGGGTTCAAGATGCCAGTTTTGAGGTCGCGCGGGGAGAGATTTTCTGCATCATGGGGCTTTCTGGGTCCGGTAAGTCCACTCTCGTGCGTCACGTGAACCGCTTGATCGAGCCGACTGCTGGTAAGATCGAGATCCTGGGGCAAGACGTATCCGCCATTTCCGCCGGTGAATTGCGTCGGATTCGAGCACAACAGATCGGCATGGTTTTCCAGCACATGGCGCTTCTCCCGCACCGGTCTGTACGGGACAACGTCGCCTACCCGCTGGAAATTCGAAAGGTGCCGAAGTCCAAGCGCTGGGCGATTTCCGACCACGCCTTGGGCTTGGTCGACCTGACGGGATATGAGGACCGTCTGCCGCGTGAGCTTTCTGGTGGCATGCAGCAACGCGTTGGAATTGCGCGCGCATTGGCCTCTGACCCGGAAATCCTACTTATGGACGAACCGTTCTCGGCATTGGACCCGCTGATCAGGTTGCAGTTGCAGGACCAGTTCAAAGCGCTTGTGGCGCAACTGAAGAAAACGACTCTTTTCATCACCCATGATCTGGATGAAGCCATCCGGATCGGGCACCGAATTGCGATCATGAAAGACGGTGTGATTGTGCAGATCGGTACACCAGAAGACATCGTGATGAACCCGACCGATGATTATGTCCGCGAATTTGTGCAGGGCATTTCAAAGCTAAAATTGGTTAAAGCGCATTCGATCATGGAGCCACTCGAGAGCTTCGAGGGATCGCTCGGAGCTGCACCGCGTGCTGACGAGGGTGCCGATCTGGACCAGTTGATTGACTTGGCAGTCGGAACCGATCTCCCAGTCGTCATCACGCAGGATAACAGGGATATCGGCATCGTCACCAAGCCGCGTCTCCTGCGCGGAATTCAAGGGGGCAAGGATGAGTGATGAAACCACTGAGATGAGGGTCACTGCCGCATCAGATATCGAAGTTGATCGCGATGCGCTTGACCAGTCGATCAAAGAGTTTGCCGGACCCAATGGCGATTACTATGTGGGCGCATTTCATACGATCCACGACAGCACAGGCGCCTTTCCCAAAACATTCAACATTGCGGCCGCGTTGGTTGGTCCAGTTTGGGCATCCTCGCGCGCGATCTGGGGCATGTTCTGGTCGTTTCTCATTCTCGAAATCATTGCCTGGGTCCAGATCGGCCGTGGACTTTGGGGCAATCTCGGGGCCGATTTCCTTGCACGCGCGGACCAACAGCGTGAACGCATGCAGGAGCGATTGGATCAAGCAGCCGCCGCCGCAGATGATGAGACACGACAGCGGTTTGAAACGCTTGCCGAGAATATGCAGCGTGCCATCAATCAAAACCTTGAGCGTGCGGAGGCTGCGCAAGCCGAGGGTTTCAGCATTCTGCTGATGGGCCTGGCGCTATTGGTGATTTTTAAATTCGCCCAGGGGATCTACGCGAATATTGCTTACGAAAAGCAGTATTCGCGCTGGCGGATTGATCCAACAGGAACCGAAAGTGGTCGGTCAGCAACCAATCTTGTCTTGGGTTTGGTGCTTACAGCGCTGATCGCTCCGCTGATCATCTACAAATTTACGGTTAGCAATTCCCTCGCCCTGCTGGATGAGTTCCCGGAACGCCAAGTGTCAGAAATGGTATTGGGAGACGGTGGTGGAACGCTGTTCGGCGCGGTTGCGTCCTGGATGGAAGCGCGGATCGATGCAGCCGCGACCGCTGGTGGAGACGTCTTCGACGGCATAGTGGCGGGCGTGCGGACCGTTCTGGACGGCCTGACATTGGCGCTAAATGGGTCGCCTTGGCCCGTGGTGATGCTGGTGATTGCCGTTACCGCCTATCGTGCTGCAGGCCCGCGTGTTGCGATCTTCACAGTTGCAGCGATGGCCTACACTGCGTTGCTCGGATACTGGGCTTTGGCAATGGAAACAGTGGCGCTTGTTGGCGCGGCCGTGATCCTGTGTGTCATCATTGGAATACCCTTGGGTGTGTGGTTCGGGAAGTCACAACGTGCATACCGCATGGCAGAGCCGGTATTGGACCTCATGCAGACCCTGCCGGCATTTGTCTATCTTATCCCGATCATCGCCTTTTTCGGCACAGGGAACCCTCCCGGTATCTTGGCCACGATCATCTTCGGAATGCCGCCGGTGATCCGATTGACCGCCCTAGGGATGCGGGGCGTTCCGGAAAGCATCAAGGAAGCCGCAGTGGCCTTTGGCGCATCGAAATGGCAGTTATTGAAAGACGTGGAGATACCGCTTGCGTTGCCGTCTATTATGGCCGGCGTGAACCAGACGATCTTGATGTGCCTGTCGATGGTGGTGATCATCTCGCTCATTGGCGGTGGTGGACTTGGCCAAGAGATTCTTGAGGCTCTGCAATTTGCTGCCAAAGGTCCTGGTTTGCTGGGGGGGTTTGCAATCTTGTTCCTGGCAATGGTCATGGACCGCGTTGTTCAGGGCGCATTCAAGCGAGCTGACCAGAAGTAACTGGGATTGGCCGACATGGGTTGTTTGATCTGTTTCGGCAGATCGGGTATGCAACGTTGCGATCTCACACAGGCTTTTGAGGGATCGCGCTTAGCAAGACGAGCGCTGTGTGGAGCGATGAGGTTCTGCCAGCCCCTTTCGCCTGATCTAAGACAAGGAAACGGCGTGTGACGTCTTCGGCTTTTGTATCAGACGAGAGCTCCGAGATGTCGCTTGTACCGAAAACACGCCGTGCTTTCTCTTGAATTCGCTGATGCTGCTCGTCAATGTCGAGTCTCGAAAACTCAGCTGGAAGGCCAAGAGCGGTTTGCAGCACCTTTTTCAGGGGAGGTGTCGCGAGTATTTGAAACCAGGCGGCATCATTGGTTGCTGACTCTTTCCAAAGGGTTCTAATGCCTGTGGAAAAGCCAAGTGCGAGCCTCATCTCAGGGTTTGTGTCTCCGATAGCAGTTTCAAATGTGTGGTCCTGGAAGCGTTCTGCAGTTTTCCTGGCAAGGTCTTTATGACGAAAGTGGCTGGGTGGACTAATCGAGAAATCAAAATCTCGCGCGAGCGACTTATACCTGCGATCGGCAAGCTTGTTTGCAAGGGTCTTTTGGTCAGCAACGCCCTCTGTCATGAGAGTCTTAATAAAATGACGGTTGTCAATATCCTCTGATAAACCGTAAGCGCCTAGAATAACACGCAGTACGCGCCTATCATCGACAATATCATCTGGAGTGCGTATCTCTGGAAAGCGCTCAAGAAAATATTGCGTGTCCGAAGAAATTACCACACTGCGACTATGGGCGACTTTTTGCAACTTAAGTGTCGCTTTCAAGAGCGTCCAGCCGGACAGCCCGGTACCTATTGCAAATGGTTTGAAACTCATTGACCACGTGCCCTAAGTAAATGGCTTTCGATTGGTAGAAGTTGGCGCAAGAGTTTCAAACATGCATAAGCATTTTGATCAGAAATGGCGTCACTAGCTTTTAACAAAAGCGCAGCACTGTGGTCATCACTGAGGATTTCTGCCAAAGTCTGCACTTGGCCAGACAAACGTACCCAAAGAGTCACCGGATCAACTTCACCACTCAGGATAAGCTGAGCAAGATAGCAGGCGCGCCGTACAGGTGTATTGGCCTCGTCCGGATGGATGGCATCCTTCAGCCGCAGAATGTTGGCCTTTGAAGTCAACACTGTAATCCGCGAACGATGGTCGCCATTTTCAATCACGGCGCCATTGATCAAAACCCTTTCCTTGGGTCCCATTTTTAACACCAACCCGCTCATTGGCTTGGCCGTATTGCGGTTAGCCCTCGAAGCATCGCCAGGTTGGTCTCAATGAGGGGGGCGATGCTGACATCCTCGATCAGAACCCTACGGGAATATGTTTGAACAAACTCAAATAGGTAAAAAATCTGTGCCCGCAAATCGGTCGTCAGACCATTATTGGCATTTGCGACATCGACTGCAAACATTGTCCACAGCTTTTGATTGCTACTCAAAGCAGCAACAAAGCCTGCGTAGTCTGCCTGTCGTGTCTCAGCATGCTCTTTGAGACGCCTGGTTGTCCTGAGAACAATTTCAATCTCGGTATCCTTGATAGACTTGATAGGAGTAGTGCGATAACTTTGATATACATCTGGGTTCAACATCATGCCTTAACTTGCTCGAAACTTTCAAATAGGAACTCGGGCCAAAAAATGACCCGAGCCAAGGCTTACCGGAAAAGCGAGAGTAATGATTGTGGTGCTTGATTTGCAATCGATAGCGCCTGTACACCCAGTTGTTGCTGAACTTGCAATGCTTGGAGTCGCGCACTGGCTTCTTCCATATCTGCATCCACCAAAGTTCCAATTCCTGATTTCAGGGAGTCTGTTAGGCTCGAAATGAAATTGGTTTGGGTTTCAATTCTGCCTTGCGCGGAGCCAAAAGAAGCTGCAGAATCGATAGCGTTCTGGATCATATATTCAATGGATACGAGAGCAGCATCCGCACCAGCATCCGTCGTGACATTGATGTCATTCAACTTTTCCAGGCCTCCGCCGATTGTGACTTCCGTTGGACTGGTCAAAGTATCTACCCGCGCAGCGATCGTGTCCGTTGCATCGGTCAGGGTGGATGACACGGACAAATTCCCTCCAGAAGCAGTCACGTTAAATGTCGACATGTCCAGTCCCTGTTCGGCTGCATAAATTGCGTAGGCTTGCGCCAAGCCCTTGGCAACGTCTCCTGCCGTGTCTCCATCACGTGCAATGTACATGACCTTCTGTGCATCGGCTGCAGTAGTTCCAGTTGTGTAGTCGGCTGCAGTAAATTTGTCGCCATTTGCATCAGTTCCCGTTACCCCAAGACTGAAAATCTGCCCGGCACCCGTTGGAGTCGTTATCGCCAGCGTCGCTGTCTGGGTCGCATTTAACGTGACGGCAGCCGTCAGGTTGCCCACCGTTCCACCCACAACCGAACTTTCAGCAGTCCCAAGGTCTTTCTTCGCAACCGCAATATCGCTTGCCGACACACCGGATGATGAACGATCTAGAGATGCCAGTACGTTGACAGAACCCGAACCTGCATCGGTTTCTCGATTGGAAAGTAGATTGAGGCCGTTGAATTGGGCAGCGCCAACGACTGCATTGATTTGTTCGCGGAGCGCTACGATATCTGTCTGAATTTTTCGCGATCGACATTCTGTTCCTGCGACGCCACAATCTTACTTTTCATATCCGTTAGGAGATCTGTAACCGTCTCCGCACCATTTCGCGCCACGGCAACGGTCGACTCTCCGAGGTTAAGGCTATCCGAGATTCCTTGAAATCCCTTGACGTCCGATTCCATGACTTTTGAAATCGCCCAGACCGCTGCATTGTCGCGCGCTGTGCTAACAGATTTCCCAGTAGAAATCGCGTTTTGTGTGTCCGTGAGTTTCGAGTTGATTGATTTCAATGTTTGCAGCGCGACCATCGCTCCGTTGTTCGTCAGTATGCTGGACATTTTCTTCCTTCCTTCGTGCTTTGCACATGTTAGTTTTGCCTAAAAATTGTCTTAGGCGACCAGTGGAGTGTCATTCTGACAAGTGCTGGGCATACCCGCGCCACGAAAATCGTGCATTCACAGGTTTGTCCGTCAATGCTGAATATTTTCTGAACAGTTTCTTCTTATTGGATAAAATTCTATGTAATCAGTTATTTGGGTCGAGATGTTGTGAACTTCTAAATAACAGTTTTGAACTAGGACGTACTTTTACACAACCCTCACAGGAATTAATGGAATGAATGGTGGTGTGCTGAAATTCTCAGATCAAATGTCACTTATTGATATCGCCAATTCTCCCAATAAGATGACATCTTCGAACGAAACTTGTCACAGCTTCGAAAGGCATCTTAATTCGATACTCCTGACGGAGGATATTGTCGAGCTACGTAAGGAGAGCGATGGTTCCGATGAGCATACAAAAGACGCAGAAAAATTGGAATCCTGCAAGAATGTGCTCGCGCTGGATTCAAATATATTTCAGGAAAATGATGAAATTTTTAATCACGGGCATAAAGTCTCCCCAAGAGAAATGAAGATATGGCCCGATCCTCAAATAGAGTTTAGGATTGAGGGATCGGGATTTCTCAAAATTCAGCCAGAAATTAAATCCAAATATCGAGATATAGACTACGCGGAAGCTAAGTTTGCAGACGAGTCTTTGGAAAATCTTTCAAGTGGAATTGGTGAGAAATCGATAATTAGTTTATATGAATCTAAATCTTTTCATAAAGTGGATGATACCGATTACGTGACCAGTAATCCCAAGCATAAAATGCCCTTAATGGAAAAATTTCCTTTGAGCAGTTTTTCGGCCGAATTGGTGGGTTTGGAGTTTGATCAAACCTTAAGTGCACAATTGGATTATCGATCGCGTTCCATTTGGCACGCCAAGGTGAGCAATGATGAATTCTTTGACGCACACCGGCAAAACAGTAGCTCTGAAATTAGCGTTGAAAAATTGCCTAAGATTATGAGTGTTGCTGATCGCCTATCGCCGCTTGATCCTTTACGAAATAAAATCCGGACCGAGTCGGAATTAGATTCTTGGAAGGGCTTATTCGAATACAGGGGGTCAGGCAGTAAAAGCGTATACGTCACAAATTTGAAGCATCTAGATCGTGAAGTGATTGATGAGCGTGGATTTCTAATATCGGATGTGAATCGAGAAAAAATTTACACAAGTTTGATTGAATATGTAAATAAAATATCAACCTCTGAGGAAGTACATTTCAAAAATCGCTCTGCACAAGGAGTATTTTCAAGGAGTTCAATGATTTTCGATCAGACTAATTCAGAAAATCAAAGAATCTCCGGAGGTTTTCTGCAGGAAAAAGTAATGGATTTGCTGCCGAAAGTTTCAATTCACTCCCATGAGGATAGTATGGACTTACGGTTTGTTTCGGGCAGCAAGGAATTGTCAGAGGCACTGTCGCGGCACCAATTGGAGCTAAGAGCTGCGTTCAAGAATCTTGGCATTGAAAATATTGACCTGACATTCACTGAAGAATTCCCAGACCAACGGCGGTCACAAACAAAACATTGTTCGCTCGAGAAGGATATTTCCATCGAAGGGATTGAACTGTCAGAAGGTGTTGAAATTACCTACAATCCAAGCGGTCTGGACCGGCGAATTTGAAAAGGAGGGATCGTGATCCAAGTCGAGAAAAATGTTTCAAGCCCAATTCAAGGGCGGGCAAACACCATTACCCAGGACTTTGAGACATTCTTGAAGATGCTGACAACACAGATTCAAAATCAGGATCCACTTAGCCCGATGGCAGCCGACCAATTCGCAAGTCAGCTTGCATCTTTCTCAATGGTTGAGCAGCAGACCTTGACCAATCAGCGGTTGGAGCAGTTGGTTTTGGGACTGGGATCAGACGGGCGGTCTTCCTTCGCGTCGTTTATGGGACGCCATATATTGCATGAAGGGCCTTTCAATTTTTCCGGTTCGGCTGTTCTGTTGGAGATCGATGGTGTTTCAGTTGACGAGAGTGGCTTGAAATTGTCGATTGTTTCGCGCGACGGTCGGGTTGTCTCTGAAAAGTCTTTTTCTGAGGGGCAATCGCAGATGCACTGGAACGGGACGGATAAAGACGGGCTGCTTGTTGAACCTGGTTTCTACTCTGCAGAAATACGTCGAGTTTCGGATGACACTCCGGTCAACGCAAAGGTTGTCACTGCTGGTCTTGTCGAAGAGGTGCGCTTTGGTTCAGGGGGGGCCGAATTTATACTGGCGAACGGCACTATAGTCACCGAAAACAATATAGCGGGTGTGCGTCTGCTTGATTAATTAATTCGGGTCGCATGATAGTTTGTCCGTATCTGATTGGCAGTTCACGACTGATGTTTTTGCGCATTCTTCGCTCTGCGACACGCAACCCGCTGCGAGATGAGCTTACGCTTGGAGCGACTTGACGACCAGTTCACCTTCTTCGTGAGCTTTCATTGCAAGTGCCGCCGCATGAGCGCCTGCCGCCGTGGTAAAGTAAGGGATCTTGTCGAACAAGGCGACAGAACGGATTTCTCGACTGTCCTGAACAGACGCGGCACCTTCTGTCGTATTCATCACCAAGTCGATGCCGCCGTCTTTCATCAAATCGACGATATTGGGTCGACCTTCGTAAACTTTCTTCGTGATTTCGCATTGGATGTCATGTTCAGATAGGAAAGCTGCGGTCCCGGAAGTTGCAATAATCTTAAAACCGAGATCCACGAGTATTTGCGCAGTCTCGACCAATTGATCGGTCTTGTCTTCATTCTTGATCGAGAAGAACACGCTTCCAGACCTAGGCAGATGGTTGCCTGCGCCGAGCTGAGCTTTGAGGAATGCGCGTGGGAAAGAACGATCCCATCCCATGACTTCCCCAGTTGAGCGCATCTCTGGTCCGAGGATCGTGTCGACGCCGGGAAAACGAGCGAACGGCAAAACGGCTTCCTTCACCGAGAACCAAGGCATCATTGGATCGGCCAAAGTCATTGGATCGGCCAACGGCAAGACAGTATCGTAGTCCGCATTTTCCGGATAAGGATCACGCATCGGGAAATTGGTCAAAGCTTCGCCCGCCATGACCCGGGCTGCTATCGAAGCAATTGCCGAGTCTGTTGCTTTGGCGACGAATGGAACTGTGCGAGACGCACGTGGGTTGACCTCGATCAAATACACGTCGCCATTTTTGATTGCGAACTGAACGTTCATGAGCCCGACAACGTTCAAGGCCAGGGCTAATGCCTCTGTCTGACGCTTGATTTCTGCGAGGATATCGTCCGAAAGAGAGTAGGGAGGCAAGGAACAGGCGCTGTCCCCTGAATGCACACCTGCCTCTTCAATATGTTGCATGATCCCAGCCACATGGACACGGGTGCCGTCGCAGAGCGCATCAACGTCAAGTTCGATGGCTCCTGAAAGATAGCTGTCGAGCAACACAGGGCTGTCGCCGGACACAACAACAGCTTCGGCGATATAGCGTTCCAGATGCGCCATATCCCGTACGATCTCCATTGCACGACCGCCGAGAACGTATGACGGGCGGATCACGAGCGGGAAGCCGATATCTTCTGCGATCGCCAGAGCCTGTTCGCCCGTGGACGCGATACCGTTGCGAGGTTGTTTCAGACCGAGCTTGTTTACAAGAGCTTGAAAGCGTTCGCGATCTTCAGCAAGGTCAATTGCATCCGGTGTGGTGCCGAGAATTGGTATTCCTTCTGCTTCCAAGGCATTGGCAAGCTTCAACGGGGTCTGGCCCCCAAATTGAACAATAACGCCGTGAAGTGTGCCATTCTCTCGTTCAACGCGCAAAATTTCCAACACATGTTCAAATGTGAGAGGCTCGAAATACAGTCGGTCTGACGTGTCGTAGTCGGTCGAAACGGTCTCGGGATTACAGTTGACCATGATCGTTTCATAGCCTGCGTCCGTCAGTGCAAAACAGGCGTGACAGCAGCAGTAGTCAAATTCGATCCCTTGGCCGATACGGTTTGGACCGCCGCCTAAAATCACAACCTTTTTCCGATCACTGGGCCGTGCTTCGCATTCCGCGTCACCCATCATGGGCGCCTCGTAGGTTGAATACATGTAAGGCGTTTGCGCTTCGAACTCTGCGGCGCATGTGTCGATGCGTTTGAAACTGGCCTTCACGTTCAGGGCGAGGCGCCGCGCACGTACGTCTTTTTCTGTTATGCCAGAGAGCTTGGCCAGACGTGCATCCGTGAAGCCAAGCATCTTGAGCTCGCGCATCCCCGACTCGTTTGTTGGAAGTCCATTTGAGCGGACAACTTCCTCGGTTTCCACAATCTCGCGAATTCTGGCAAGGAACCAAGGATCAAACATCGTTGTCGCGTGGATCTCATCATCTGTAAGACCGTGACGCATGGCTTGGGCAATTGTCCGCATCCGGTCAGGCGTCTGCTGACTGATCGCTTTGATGACTGCAGATTTTTCCGGAGCGCCCTCGATATATACTTCGTCAAAGCCCGTCAGGCCGGACTCCATGGAGGCCAAAGCCTTTTGCAGGGATTCGTGGATTGTACGGCCAATGGCCATCGCCTCGCCAACGGACTTCATCGCTGTGGTGAGGTGTGGTTCCGAACCTGGGAATTTCTCAAATGCGAATTTCGGAATTTTGGTGACCACGTAGTCAATCGTCGGTTCGAACGAGGCGGGTGTGACCTTGGTGATGTCGTTGTCCAACTCGTCAAGCGTGTATCCGACTGCCAGCTTTGCTGCGATCTTGGCGATTGGGAATCCAGTTGCTTTTGACGCAAGCGCAGAAGACCGGCTGACACGCGGGTTCATTTCGATGACAACCATGCGCCCGTCTTCGGGGTTGATTGCCCATTGGACGTTCGAGCCTCCGGTTTCGACTCCAATCTCGCGCAGAACGGCAATCGAACCGTTGCGCATGATCTGGTATTCCTTGTCGGTCAGGGTCAGCGCCGGTGCGACGGTGATTGAGTCCCCGGTATGCACGCCCATAGGATCGACGTTTTCAATGGCGCAAACAATAATTGCGTTGTCGGCCCGGTCGCGCACGACCTCCATCTCAAATTCTTTCCAGCCCAGCAAAGATTCGTCGATCAGGATTTGATTGACTGGAGATGCGTCCATGCCGGAACGGCAATAGTGGACGAAGTCCTCACGGTTATAGGCTACGCCACCACCAGTGCCGCCCAAGGTAAAGGCGGGGCGAATGATCGCTGGAAGTCCGATGTGCTCAAGTTCAGCAAGGGCAAGCGCAACGCCGGCCTCAAGATCTGCATTTCCGTTGTCTTTTTTCGGGGCGGTGACGATCGTCGCTTTCGGATTCTCCAGTCCGATGCGATCCATTGCTTCGCGGAAAAGCTTGCGGTCTTCGGCCATTTCAATGGCTTCTCTCTTGGCACCGATCATTTCAACGCCAAACTTTTCCAGAACACCCATCTCTTCCAACGCGAGTGAGGTGTTTAAGCCAGTTTGCCCCCCCATCGTCGGCAGCAAAGCGTCTGGGCGTTCCTTTTCGATGATCTTGGCTACGATCTCTGGCGTGATCGGCTCGATATAGGTTGCGTCGGCCAATTCTGGGTCTGTCATGATGGTCGCCGGGTTGGAGTTGACCAGAATGACCCTGTACCCTTCTTCACGCAGCGCTTTGCAGGCCTGAGCACCGGAATAGTCGAACTCGCAGGCCTGCCCGATAACGATCGGCCCAGCTCCGATGATCATAATGGATTTGATATCGGTACGTTTGGGCATGATGTCACCTCGTTTGCGCGGGTCCGTGCCGGTAGATCTCTCCGGCGGGCAAATTCCAGCGGGTTATAGACATGCGCGGGTGACGTTCAAGCCTATTGAGGCTGTCTTTTGCCGACGTGATAAGATTTATCGTGTGCCGCAAGGCTGCTTTGTCAACTGCCTGTACCGAAGCGGTTTGCAGCCGAGAAAACTCGCAGGGATCAATGTGTCAAATCTGTTGGACAATTTCAGTGTCTAGATGAGATTGAGGACCGTGATTCGTCTTATTATCCCCTCATAAACGTGGTTGGGGCCGTTAGAAGGCTATTTTCGCGTTTTGAAGACCTCGGCCCTTGAGATCCGCAACCATCCAGTGACACAGGCAGAAACCAGCCAGCAGCCAGTCTGCTTGTTCCAGCAAACAGTGCTCGAAACGGTTTTCAGTCACTCTAACGACACGCGGTTGCGTCTTGTGGAGACTAAATGCTGCGCCGCGATGGCGGACGCCTGTAGCTTTGAACTGGCGATGGCGTAGCGATCTGCGCTGACATTTGGTTGAAACTGTTGTGCAGAAAGCCTGTTTTCTAAGGTATGGCTGGACTTTTCGATGAACCTGCATCATTGACCCGGGCGATCTGAAACGTTCTGAGAATTGGGAATTCGAAATGCATGCCTATCGCAGCCACACCTGCGCCGATCTGACGTCTGCCAACGTCGGCGAAACTGTCCGCTTGTCCGGCTGGGTGCACCGCATTCGCGATCACGGCGGTGTTTTGTTTATCGACCTGCGCGATCACTATGGGATTACCCAAGTACTTTGCGATCCTGACAGCCCTGTCTTTGAAGCCGTTGAAAAAGTTCGGTCGGAGTGGTGCATCCGCATCGACGGCGAGGTCAAAGCGCGAGATGCGAGCCTTGTGAACCCGAAGTTGCCAACTGGCGAAATTGAGGTCTTTGTCCGCGACATTGAAGTTCTTGGAGCCGCCGAAGAACTGCCCTTGATCGTGTTTGGAGACCAAGAATACCCCGAGGAGACACGCCTACGGTATCGCTATCTCGACCTGCGCCGAGAGGCGATGCAGCGCAACATGACTTTGCGATCGGATGTGGTCTCCTCAATCCGCAAGCGCATGTGGGAGAGTGGATTCCGCGAGTACCAGACACCGATCATCACCGCCTCAAGCCCGGAAGGTGCACGGGACTTCCTCGTTCCGTCGCGTCTGCATCCCGGCAAGTTTTACGCACTTCCGCAGGCACCTCAGCAATTCAAGCAGCTGATCATGGTCAGCGGGTTCGACAAGTATTTCCAGATCGCACCATGTTTCCGTGATGAAGATCCGCGCGCTGATCGTTCACCAACGGACTTTTATCAGTTGGACCTGGAGATGTCCTTCGTCAGCCAGCAGGACGTTTTTGACACGATCCAGCCCGTCATGCAGGGCGTCTTTGAAGAGTTTGGTGGTGGACGAAAAGTCGATACAAACTGGCCGCAAATTTCCTATCGCGATGCAGCTTTGTGGTATGGAACCGATAAACCGGACCTCCGCAATCCGATCAAAATGCAGGTTGTATCTGAGCATTTCCGCGATTCCGGTTTTGCCATCTTTGCGAAGTTGCTTGAACAAGACGGCACTGAGATCCGGGCCATTCCGGCGCCCAAAGGTGGCAGCCGCAAGTTCTGTGATCGGATGAATGCCTTTGCCCAGAAAGAAGGCCTGCCAGGCATGGGCTATATCTTCTGGCGCGACGGTGAGAACGGCATGGAAGCAGCGGGCCCGTTGGCCAAAAACATTGGTCCCGACCGGACAGAAGCCATTCGTCAGCAACTGGGTCTGGGTGTCGGCGATGCGGCCTTTTTCCTGGGAGGGAAGCCTTCGAGCTTTGAGACAGTTGCAGGTAAGGCGCGTGTTGTCATTGGTAACGAGCTTGGTCTGACCGAGCAGGATCGCTTTGCATTCGCTTGGATTGTCGACTTCCCAATGTACGAGGCCGATGAAGAAACAGGCAAAGTTGATTTCAGCCACAACCCGTTTTCTATGCCGCAAGGCGGCATGGAGGCGTTGAACGGCGATCCTCTTGATGTTCTCGGCTATCAGTATGACCTCGCGTGCAACGGATATGAACTCGTCTCTGGTGCGATCCGAAACCACAAGCCCGAGATCATGTTCAAGGCGTTTGAACTCGCAGGATATGGCGAAGACGAAGTGCGCAAGCGGTTTGGCGGTATGGTTAACGCGTTCCGCTTTGGCGCTCCTCCCCACGGTGGCTGTGCAGCAGGGATTGATCGGATGGTGATGCTGCTTGCAGACACAGCCAATATCCGTGAAGTCATTATGTTCCCGATGAACCAGCGGGCAGAGGACTTGATGATGAATGCACCATCTGATCCCAGCAGCGAGCAGCTCATGGAACTCGGTTTGCGGGTTTTGCCCAAAGAAGAGTGAGGCCGGATATTGAGCGCGGGGTTGTTCCGAAAATCGGACGCCTCGGGCCACTCATCAAATAGCGACCGCGTCACGGACGCGGTCCTGCACCAAACCTGCAAGCCGCGACATTGGGCCGATTAGGGGCGTGCCGTCTTCTTGCGCTAAGGCAAGCTCTGAGGCGGCGCGACTAAGAACGCCATCCTCAGCAAATACAGCGACACCGTGCAGGAATGCGGTCACATAGCGGATTGTCTTTGCATCCAGCGGTCCGCCCAAAATGTCGGCGATATGTGCCATGTCCTCGCGAAACGCTACGGGATCAGGTTCGACCAGATCGGTTCTGATAGGTCGAATGCCGGCAGGCTGAAAATCTGGCGGTAGATGCTTGAGTATTTCCTGTTGGAACGTTCCAATGTTTGCAAATGGTTTTTCCAGAAATCCTTCAGCGCCAGCGGCATAGGCGACGTCTTCGGCAAAACTATCACCGCTGCAGCCGAGAATCACTGGAACTCGTGGCACGGTTGTTGCCAACTCCGCAATCAGGTCTGCCCCGCTGCCGTCTGGCAGGTTCATATCGACAATTGCGACAGAGGGCCGGTAGACCCGCAGATGTCGGCGGGCAGATTGTAGACAATCTGCCCGCCTGAGGCGCGCGCCGCTGTGCAAACACAACAGACGCAATGCATCGCAGGCATAGAGACTGTCCTCAACTGCGAGGATGGTCAGTCCAAGCAAAGGTCGCGTTGTTGTCGGTCTGCGCAGGTGGTCCAAACCGTATTCGTTCATCGTGAAGCCCTCCGTGAGTCGCTTCATTTTGGCGCGGGCGTGGCTAACAGGCGGTTAATGCTTCAGTGGCCCTTGTCTGACTCTGCCGCTCGAGGGATAAGCCGGGGCAGTTAAAACGGAGACACACGATGATTGGACGTTTGAACCATGTGGCGATTGCCGTTCCTGATCTTGAGGCGGCATCGAACCAGTATCGGAATGCACTGGGCGCCAAGGTTGGTGAGCCGCAGGACGAACCCGATCATGGTGTAACCGTTGTGTTTATTGAGCTGCCGAATACCAAGATCGAGCTGCTATACCCGTTGGGTGAAAACAGCCCGATCACTGGATTTCTCGAAAAGAACCCATCGGGTGGCATCCATCATGTCTGCTATGAAGTTGATGATATCCTAGCGGCTCGAGATCGTCTTAAAGAGACGGGTGCCCGCGTTTTGGGGGATGGCACACCGAAAATTGGTGCCCACGGAAAGCCGGTTCTTTTCTTGCATCCCAAAGACTTTAACGGGTGCCTGGTCGAACTAGAACAAGTCTGAGATCATCCCGCATAGGGCTGTAAAGGAGCGCTCCCATGTCGATCACCTCAGCCATCGTCCTGTTCGCCGTGATTTGGTTCATGGTGTTTTTGATTGTGATTCCAATCCGGCTTCAAACGCAGGGAGATGTGGGTGAGATCGTGCCGGGCACTCATGCCGGCTCACCAGAGGTGCATAACCTCAGGAAAAAGGCTTGGATCACGACATTTGTCAGTATTGGCCTTTGGATTATTATCGCGGGGGTTATTCTCTCCGGTTGGATTACGGTACGCGATCTTGATTTCTTCAACCGGATGGGGCCCGCTCCTGAATTTGGTGATACAAGTGGGTAAAGGTCGCCGCGCCTAAAATCGGGATTACCAAATTTATCAGGGGCAAGGACAAAGGCATCGCCATAAGCGTGCCTGCAATCCAGATCTTACCCATATGCCTTTTGCGCAAGGCTTTCGCTCCGGCGCGGCCTTCTCGGCGGATTGCGGCTAAGGTAAAGTATTCCCGGCCAAGCAAAAACCCGTTCACTCCCCAGAAAATGAAGAGCGCGAAAGGTGGGAACATCACGTACAGGATGAATGCAAAGATATTTGCCGCGATCAGAACACCAAGAAAGTTGACGGTATCTCGAAAAGCGTCGCCCAGCGGGACGCGCTCTGCTTTGGTCAATTGAGGATAGTATCGGTCCTCTACGGCATCTGCGACGTCATCCAGAAACATCGAAGTTATTGCTGACGCTACTGGGATCATCAGAAAGACGGACAGGACGATCATGGATATGAACGCCGTCCAGCTCAGGAGATCATCCAGCCATGTCACTTCACCGATAAACGGTAACGTGGCTTCCGGCCCTAATGTTGAGTTCAGCAACCACATCAAGCCCGCAAAAAAGGCGACCAAGAGCGCGAAGCCCAGACCAATTCCCAAAAAGAGCACTTTCCGGAAACGAGAATCGCCCAGCTGGCGGAGGGTAAGAAAAAAACTTTTCAGGATCATGCGTCGACCCAAGTGGTGATAGCGTCAATGTCTGGGCGTGGTCGTTCCGGCGGCGTGGTCGTTGCCGTTCCGATGTGGATAAAGCCTGCGACGCGTTCATTGCTGGCCAAACCAAGCGTGCTTTGGCAGAACTCGGCATCATGTGACGGCCAACCACTGAGCCAATTTGCCCCCCAACCAGAGGCCAGAGCAGCATTCAACAAGGCGAGGCAGACGGCACCTGCCGAATAGGTTTGTTCGATTGCTGGGATTTTTTCGGAACTCTTCTGCACCTCGATCACGGCAACGCAAAGAGAACTGTCCTCAAATTGTTTGCGGGCCTTCGCAATGTCTTCCTCTGCGCGTCCAGATGCGCTGCCAAAGTCGTCGACTGATTGCGCGAGCCGGGAAAGAGCAGCTTTTTCCAAAACGATAAAGCGCCAAGGCTCAAGTTTGCCGTGATCCGGGCTCCGCGCCGCCGCCTTTAGAATCGGTAGCAACGCGTCGCGGTCCGGCACTGGAGGCTGCAATAATTTTGCCGGTCGGGATCTTCGGGTCTGCAAAAACTCCAAGACAGCCTTGTTTGGATCGGGCATGGTGTCTCCTTGATCTTGAGCCGAGGTAGGGTCTGCGGCAAATCAACACTCGCATTCGATGATGTGATAGGACGAAAGCTTGACTAAGAACAGCCTTGCTGACCTTGCCGTGTCCGGTCGTTTTCTCACTGTCCGCGTGACGCCAAATGCGCGCTCAAACAAAGTGATCGTGGAGAACGGAACGATCAGGATTGGCGTGACTGTTCCGCCAGCCGACGGAGCCGCGAATGCGGCCGTGATCAAGCTTTTGTCGAAAGCGCTGGGCGTTCCAAAATCGAGGTTGACCCTTATCAAGGGTCACAAATCACGGGACAAGGTCATTCAAGTCGATTAACGACTTGCGTCTTCGCGAGAATAAACCCCTTCCGGCAGCGAGAGCGAGGCCGCCAAGTCACGCATCTGAGACATTGAGAGGGTGATTTTGTTCACGCGGTCCGTACGTGGATCATACTGTTCGACAGTGATGCATTCTTCGAAGCCATTTACGATAACGTCTTCCTGCAAAGGCGGTTCGCCTTCGTCCACAAGAGTGACAACGGTCGAGTCAAATTCGTGTTCGATGCTAAACATGACAAGAGCGTAGCGCGGGGTTGCAAGGAAGGCTATGCCGCTTTTGCGGAAATCCACCTATCGGAATTCTGGGCTGGCGGGAAACATATGAAACTTCTATCTCTGAATGCCCCGATACACGGAGTGACATGATGCGGTGGCTTAAAATCATGGCGCTGTTCGCGCTTTCAGCCTGTGACGTCGCACCGCCGTCGTCACAAGTTCAGCCACGGCCACAAGCCGATGTGACGCAGATTTCCGAACAGGATGCGCGGACGCGTGCGGGCATTGCTGCCCGCCAATTTGTGACGGTTGTCGAAACCGTCGAGCCGGTCGCTGAAAGAGAGTGCCGTCGTTTGGCCCCGGGCGCGAACTGTGATTTCCGAATCGTGGTTGACGATAGGCCGGGCCAGCCCCCCAACGCTTTTCAGACCATTGATCGAAATGGACGCCCCATTCTGGCGTTTAACCTTGCCTTGATCGCCTCCGTGCAAAACGCAGATGAGCTCGCGTTTGTCATGGGCCATGAGGCGGCCCATCATGTCTTGGGTCACCTTGGGCGAACACAGCAAAACGCAGCTGTTGGCGCTGTGATCCTGTCCGGTTTGGTCGCGCTCGGCGGTGCGGATGCAGCCACCGTGCAATCGGCTGAACAGATCGGCGCATCTCTCGGCGCCCGCACATATTCCAAGGAATTTGAGCTGGAGGCAGATAGGCTCGGAACTGTCATCACCGCGCGCGCCGGGTATAATCCTGTCCGCGGCGCGCTGTTTTTCGATCGTATTCCTGATCCTGGAAACCGCTTTCTCGGCACCCATCCCCCAAATGCAGCCCGCATGGAAATCGTTCGTCGCACGGCTGCAGGGCTGCAGTAAAAGCCTCATTGACATGTATCAAAGATAGAGAGTGTACCGAGCGTTACCCTTGGGATGGAACAATGGGGAGCATTGTGATGTCCAACACTTCAAAACGCGAAACACACACGCAGCTGGTTTTGTCGATGGCAGATCGACAGGGCTTAGACCTACAAGAGATGGTCCTTCGGGCCGAGTTATCGGAAACCGATTTTGAGCATGCGATTGATCAGTGCCTTGGATGCACTCAGCCAGCGGCTTGCAAGTGCCTTCTGGAAAACTCCATGGGTCAGCTAAATTTGCCGGAATATTGTCGCAATGAGGGACTTTTTAACGAGTTATCCTCCAAATGACCTACGCGCAAAAGCATATTCCTTGGCGGCCACTTGGCCAGACTGGCGTGCATTATTGGCGTGTACAGCGTATGGCTAAATCCTGTGGTGTAGATACGGCGCTGGCTTCAGCTAACGGAGATTTAAATTCAAGGGATTGGGCGGCGGCAGTTCAGCGATGCCGGTCGTGCCAATGGGTTGATGGATGTGAACGGTGGCTGGATCGACATGATAAAGCAAGCAAAGCCGCCCCTCCTGAGCGTTGCTTGAATGCCGGCCTTTTGAGAAATCTGACGGAGAGACAGGACCATGCGGACTAATAGCCTCGGGGATCCTGAGCTTCACTTCTGGCTGACGCGCAGCGTCGCTAAAGTCATGGGCATCAATCTCTCTGAAGCTATGGCTCAAGGGCGGATATCGCCGCAGGACTACGCCTCGATGGTGACCGCATGCCGACAATGCTCCCATGTTGAACTCTGCCAAATCTGGCTTGGCAGGCAAAAGAGCCTGACACGGGCAACACCAGACGGGTGTTCAAACGCCAAGGCCCTACAGGCTTTGGCGTTTGCACACTAAGTATTGGACGTGGAGTAGGCGTCAGGCGCGCAGGTTTTTTGCGCTTTCTTTGATGCCAGCATACTGGCCCGACGGGCGAAACCGCCAAAGATAGTCCGGCAAAACAGCTTCCAGCGCGACTGGCGTGATATCCAAGTCGGCAAAAGTCTTATGGTCTTCCGATACAACGTTGTCCTTGCGCAGATTCTTGACCTGATCACGTGTGATCATTGCTGGGATCAAGCCACCGCTGACCGTGTTCGCAAAGTCAGAAAGGCCGCCCATGATTGACGCCATAAAAAACGGAATATTCACGATGAGGCGGCGACGGCGAATGACATTAAGCATGTGGTGCATCAGCTCACGGAAGGTGTTCACATCCGGACCACCCAATTCGTAAATGCCAGACGCTGCGTTCCCTGTGACTGCACGGCAGGCGGCTTTGGCGACGTCATCGACATAAACGGGCTGAAATTTTGTGTCGGCACCAACGACCGGCAGGATAGGGCCAAATCGGGTCATGCTGGCAAAGCGATTGAAGAATTCATCTTCAGGTCCAAAAACAATGGACGGTCGTAGAATCACTGCGTTGGGCATATGTTCAAGTACAGCAGCCTCGCCCTCCGCCTTCGTGCGTTGGTAGTCACTGTCGCTTGCCTGGTCCGCGCCGATTGCCGAGATGTGCACCATCGTTGAAATACCAGATTCGGCTGCCAAACGTGCAACGCGACCGGCGCCCTCGGCTTGCACGGCATCAAACGTATTTTTCCCGTTCTTTGCCAGAATACCCACACAATTGACCACGGCATCAGCGCCTTGCATCGCGGCGCGCACGCTTGCGTCGTCGCGGATATTGCACAGAATCGGCTCCACCTGACCAACCACACCATATGGCTTGACGAAAATTGCCTCGTTCGGCCGTCGAACGGCGACGCGCACACGCCATCCTTGCTTGGCCATGCGTCGGACAATGTAGCGCCCGACAAACCCCGAGCCGCCATAAATCGTGACGAGTTTGGACATGTGCATGCTCCTGCTCATAGCTTGAGAGACCTCTATCCTTGTCGCGCCTTCCGAGCAAGGTGAAGGATTGCCGCAAATGTTCATCTGAAGCAGGGTAAAAAGTCCGTTGACACCCTATCGGCACCGGATTAAACGCCTGCCTCACGACACCTGCCCAGGTGGCGGAATGGTAGACGCGCTGGCTTCAGGTGCCAGTGGCCGCAAGGCCGTGGAGGTTCGAGTCCTCTCCTGGGCACCATAAAATTCAAAATAATTTATATAAAACAAAGATATAAGCAGTGAAAGGGCTGTGAAGACCACCCCCCAGTCCACCTTTCTTGTTGCGCTACGAGCTCAATAAATCGGCAGGCGGAACGCTTCGTACATCGATCGAGAGAGCAACGTTAGACCTACAGTGTGACGCATCTGCGGGTATGCGAAGACAGGCCAAACGATCGCTTTGGTTGGTACGCCGACAAGCTTTTACTCGTAGTCCATTGTTTTGAATCGAAAAAAGTACAATAGGAATCAATCCATTAAAGGATTGACGTGGCCGCTTAGAGTGAGTCATTCTTGGCACAAACTAGCAGACAAGGTAGCGAATATGATTGCGGCAGTTTCGCCCGACCGTGACGGAGTCCTGAGAGCGCTAAAGCTCGTTTTGTCGCTGCGTGCTTCTCAACAAGAATTATCACCATTGATGTCTGAATACTTCTCCACCCTCGTTTCACGGTCTCTTGCACTGGTAAACAGCCCTGCTGACCTAAGCGCAGATGTGTCAGCGGAGGTACTTAGCCTCGCGGTTCGCATTAAGGCAAATCAAGAACTGAGACAGAAATTGGAAGAATTATTGGAAGATGAGGCTAACAAAGCAGAGATAGCAGGAAGCGCCCTTAGTATTTTGGAGAGTTCTTTTGACCCCAGACGTGAATCTGCACATTTTAGTCCGGCGATTTACGCAGCTATCTAAGGCAGGCTTCTTTGATCCAGCCTTCATAGAATTTTCACAACGCACAGCTGACGCGGCGCAACATGTCTTAGATGAGCTAGGTTACTACGCTGAGGAAACTGTAAGAGAGTTTTCTGGCCTGCTTTGGAATGTCCTACGCTTCATCAGTGGCAGCAGATCAAATGATGCGCCTCATGAAACACAATACGCCCTAAGAAAAGCTCTTTCAGAGTGGGTGCAATCAGACGCCCTAGTATCGAGTGCAAGTCTTGATGACCTCAATTTTTATGTCAGTCTTGCTGATCTGTGGAGCTTTATCGAAAAGACCCTAGACCGATTTGATACTGGTGGATATGGCCCATTGATTGTTCAAATCGGCTCGCCTTCAGTTTACCAGCACCGACCTGTTTTTTGTATTCCACTTTTTCATGAATTAGGACATTTCATTGATTATCATAGAAAAATCACTGAAGTTACGATTCTTCAGAATCTAACGCCAAAACCGACGAGCTTGCCAATGTCCGACGCGGACTGGCAACAAATGTGCACAAATCACCGGATGGAGCATTTCGCAGACCTATTTGGCGCATGCTATTGCGGAGTGGCAACTAACAAGTCGCTTTATTCAATTGCTCCGACTGCAGTGACAAGCTTTACCCATCCATCGACTGCTTCCCGAATACAAGTGGTGAACGATTTTCTATCGGGAACCCAAAATCCGGTAGTTGATCTTTTTCAAGATGCTCTGGCCAACCTTGGTCTACCAAACCTTGCGGTCCGGTTTTCCGAGCCTGATGTGACGTGCTTTGATGATGTCTTAACATGCAGGCTTAGGGACGAATCTGAACTGTATGGATTATTCCTATCTTCATGGAACTATTTGGAAGTCCAGCTTCAAAAAAGAACAGCTCCATGGATAACTGATGATGCTACTACTTATACTATAGAAAAGACTGTGAATGACTTGACTGAAAAATCACTTAGGAACTTTGAGATTTCCGAAAGGTGGAGCGATGTCATTGCTAACAAAAGCTAAGCTTATTGAAAGAATAAACTCAGGTGATGCAGATCAAATATTTATCGAGCCATTGCTATCAGATGAACAAGTTGGTTCAGTAAGCGTAGACCTGAGGTTGGGTTGTGATTTCTTGGTTTCGGTTCAAACAAGGATGCCTAGCATCAACTTGCTGGGGGAAGATGACTTCTCAGGACCTGAAATGTTCTTTGAAAGTGCTCGGCGCGACATAGGTAAGCCCTTCTTAATTCATCCATCCCAAACAGTACTTGCGACCACTTTGGAATACGTTGGACTCCCCCTCAACATCTATGCCGACATTATTAGCCGTAGCAGCTATCATAGATTAGGGATTAGCATGACTTCTATGTTCCAACCCGGTTTTCGCGGCTGTATCTCTCTAGAAATTTTTAATCATTCGAATGTTCCAGTTCAGCTAATTACTGGCAGTAGATTAATCCAAGCTCGTTTTTTTGAAACTGCACATGGTGAAGCATATCAGGGGGCTGGACCACGACGAAAGTACATTGGGAATGTTCGACCAACCACCTCACGCGCTGCACGGGATAGCGACCTATCAATCTTGCAAAAAATCTCGGACCAAGTCACAGGCTAAAAGGTATTGCTACTCACCAACCCATATTTCTGCGCGCATCCGTAATCTTGCTATTCAATCTTTCGATTCACTAATGCAAGTGTAATCAGCGTTTGCATGTCTGTTTGCCTTTAGGGGTCGAGCGCGGACAGATGATTGACGTTGTGATTAAATATCTGGATGCAAACCCAGCTCAACGGCACAACCCAGCAAGAATGCTCACTTGGCTGGCTTTACTAGAAGCCTTCCCTTGCGACTACATCAAAACTCGAAATACGTCCGGAGCTCGTCTTCGCTGAGAAGGTGGCGATATCTCTCGATGAAAAGACGGTTTGCTTGGTCCTCGCACCACTGAATTTCCCAGCGTTTGCGCTGATACGTCCGTTGCCACATGCCCTTGGGTTTCGGTGCTATCCAGTATGCGCTTCCCGGTTCGCCGCCCAACGCTATGCGCAGTTTGTTTGCACGACGCAACATGCGGTTATAGCGGGGTTCTGACTGGCTTGTGTAGGCGACATTATAGCAATGACGGCAGAGGAAGTAGCGCCCGCCCGAGAACAGTTTGCCAACGCGGCGTCCACAGGCGCGACCGTTCACGACACCGGGGCAAATAAAATATGGCCTTTTATTCCCGTAGTGGCAGGGCGTGTAGGTGAGCCGGGTCGGTTGTTCGATGTCTTCCCATTCGCCGCCATAGAGACGGACGCGGTATTTCAGGACAAAGCGCCCTTCCTCAGCGCGGTAGCCAATGCGTGCGATTTCCTCGCCATCGCGGGACCATACCCAGTTGCCCATTCTGCCGGGTTCTAGACACCCTTCGCGGTGAAGCCGGTTCACGTCCAGTGAGCGGCAATCCTCGGCCTTCTGTTTGTAACCGTATCGTCCTGAGCCGTATCCGCCCATTTTTCCGCTCCTTCCGATGTGATTTTTCCGATGGCCAGACCTGTGGCTTGGTCGACCTAGTCCAAAATTGGGGACATAAGGCTACACGCCGCACGGTATATTCCCACCTTGGGAATTGCGGTGCCGATTTTGTGCGATGTCCAAACCACTTCATTATTGCTGAAATTGAACGTGTAAATGTCAACATACGTGCCCCGAAAAGCACCGATGGTCAGCATGTCCTTGGTTTGCCCCACTGGGAACACCGTTGCTCCATCCTGTCGATATCCGTATTCACCAACTGTGTCCCCGAATTGAACGTCCCACTCCTCACCCAGTCAGACCAATAGTATCTTACCATTCGAAATCCCGTCATCGGCCCACTCTGGTCCGCTTGGGTTCATGATTGGGTCGTGAAAGAAGTAACCTTGGCCTTCAGAAGCGCCGCAACGCGCAATCACGCCATCTTGGGCGGCGACTGCACTAGGAATGAGTATCGTAGCTAACCACGACGCCAAAAATCTCTTCATGAGCATAGCTTCATGTCCTTTCTGTCGCTTCAATATTTTACGAAATCATTAGCGTACTTTAACCTTTATCGGGCAATTCATTGAATAATCTAAGTGCCTTCTCGCAGCGCCTTTATGTGAATTGAGGATGTGTGCGAGTTGCGATTGGTCGGGTTGGAGTGCTGTTTCGCCCAGAAATGGGGATACCCCCTTTTTTCGGATGAGATATTGCAAACGCAGGGGTCGAACAGGTTGCCGCATGAACGCTATAATGAATGACCTACCCCCTCTTGTGCGCTGATGTATTTCGACCTGCCTATGGCTAGATGTATAAATGTCCTGTTTTGTGTGACGCCTATCCCGCGAAATCGGCCTTCGGCGTCACAGTATTTGTGACGGTTCTTCACTTCACCACCCTGAGATTGCCCTTGGTGTCACAGTCATTGTGACGGGGTGGCACAGGATTTGTGCGGGGCTTCTGAATTTGCCGCCAAGATGCGAACGCTTTGGAGGGTGCTTTCATGTCGTCGCTGGGTAGTTCGGTAAGGAGCCAATGGGATGTTTTGCCAATACCGGACGGGCCAAGGCAGTGGCCTTGCACCATGACAATGAAACCCCTCGCCTCGAGTTCCTTGAACCATGGGCCAACCGTGTTGCGGTGCACGTTTAGCGCTTTTGCTGCGTCCCGGTGGCTAAGGATGATGCGCCCATTGTTCGATCCGGTGTAGCGGCGCTTCAATTCGATGTAGAGCGCTCTCGGTCCGGGGGGCAGGGTCGCCCATGCCTCGGTCTTTTGAAGCCACTCAGGAAGCTGGACGAAACGTCCAGCCCCCTTCTTTTGATGTTTGTAGGGCTTGCGGGCCATTACCGCCCTTCTCGCGTTTTGAGAGCCATGTAGACGCGCATAGCGACGATTTGGCTGGGACAGCCACCCAACGACACCCAAGCGGCATCTAGGGCCGTTCCTGCACTCTTGCGAACGAAGACATGCCAAGTCTTGCCCTTTGCTGCGATTTTAAAACGGTCAGCCACGGCTGGCACCTCCGAAAAAGAGGTCAGCCACCATCCGCGCCTGTTGTGCGGTCATGCCGTAGCGCCGTTGAAGGCGAAGGACACGCAACCGGGTCAAGCCGCGCCCTCCTCTTTGCAAAGCGATTTTGCAGATTTGGGGAAGCGCAGCTTTGTGCGGTCTGCATCCGGTGACAGTCTGTAAAGGGCGATGCGACCGGGGCTGGTGTATTCGGTGCAGATCGGCCAGCCAAACTCGGCTTTCAGCCGGTGGACAATCGCGCCCAACCGCCAGCCGTGGACCTCTCTTATTTCGGTCTGGTGCGATATCGTGCGCCCGTCCAAGAGCGCCTTGCACGTCCAGTAGACACTGGTGGGTTTCGAGTAGAAGTGTGCCTGCGGCATGTTCAATCCTTTCGATTGAAAAAGCGCAGCGCTGGGCGTAGGTATGGGGAGTATCCAGCAAGATATATTCCCGTCCCGACAGCCCAGCGCAGATGCGCCGGGTGGGACGGGTCTTAGCCCGCAAGAGATGCAATCGCTGCATCTACATCGGCCTCATTCCAATACAAGCGAGACCCGATTTTAGTGGGTTTGGGCAAGCGGCATTGCTCGACGTCACGGTAGATTGTGGTGCGGCCACGACCGCCAAGCTTCTCCTGAAGTTCGCGGAATGAAAGGTAACGCATATTTGTTGCTCCACTGAGTTTCGTGGAACACCGTTATCGCGAACGAGCTATCGTTTGGATTGCCAGAAAACAGATATTATTTTGCCACTTTGTATGGATCGGGTATCTCGATAAACAAAGAGTCACCCTCTACCCCGAAATATTCACCGACCTCAGGGTCAAGGATATCTTGTCCCATCTCCCAAGCAGACATTTCGATATCATCCATTTCAATATTCAGACCGAGTGCGTCTAAAGTTGATGGGTCAGCCTCGCTGAACCACCTTAGCATCCTCTTGCGCCCGTCTTCGTCTTGCTCGACCATTTTCGTGATGTCCTTGAACGACTTTCGGATGGTCCTTGGTTCGGCTTGAGCAAATGTGCCTCTTAATATTTTTGATGCAGTCTCATAAGCTTGAGATAGTGATAGCACTGACTTACCTGCTGACGCCTCAAAATCTCTAAGCTCGACCGAGCAATCCTTATCGTATATCTTTGCCCACCAATTTCTTGGAAATTGATGACTTGGAAGTCGTGCATAATCTCGAAACTTGGATATCTCTTCGGCCAATTTTCGATCCATAGGCTTCGAGTTTTGCCTAAAGATTGAAGCCACCAAACGTTCGCCTGATAGCCCGATAGATATCTCTCTAATCCTATGGACAGTTCGATAATGTACCTGTTGCCGAAGTTCTTTCTGTGCATGACCCAGAAGCGAGTTTGATCTGCCTCGGGTACCAGAAAAACCTCCGGTCAAGCTACTTACGACACACTCCCGCACGGCATGGCTAAGCCAGAGAGGCAAGGGTAAGCTACCTCGTTCGCAATGAAGTAGTGCATCGTGAACTGCCAATTGATCGCCTTCAATATATCGAAACTCACAATCAAGCACCTTAGACTGCATCTCACGATGAAAGTGAGGGCGCTTGACGCTTACCGAAACAAGATAATCAGAGAGGTCTTCCAAATATGACTGGTCAATCCAACCTCTGGTCATAGGCATACCACCTTCTGTGCATGGGTAGACATTAATACTTGCCCCCACCTCTCCATTAACGACCGCCTTTGCTGCAAAAAATCCGTTCTGCGATATGCCCGCTCAACCTTGTTGCCCGCGACATGACCAAGACAGGTCTCCGCAACCTCATGCGGCGTTTGGGTAGCCTCTGCGGTCCAGTCGCGGAATGACGACCGAAACCCGTGGGGCCGCTCTGTCATACCGCGACGGTCCATGTATTTGGACATCGTGGCGTCGGAGATAACGCCGCGCTTCACGCCGGGGAAAAGAAATCCGTCCCGCGCGAAAGGTTTGGCTTGTTCGATCACAGCCAGCGCCTCGGTGGACAGCGGCACCCGAAAATCGCTGGTGGCGTCCCTGCGGCCTTTCATGGCCTCTGCCGGTATGGTCCAGATGTCCCCTTCGATCTGGTCCAGATGCAGGAAGCGCAACGGCGCAGACCGCACGGCGGTCAGGATAAGCAAACGCAAGGCGAGTTCTGTAACGGTGCCTTCCTTCAATGATTGGTAGAAGGCTGGCACGTCCTGCCAGTGCAGCGCCGGGGTGTTCTGTGTCTGGTGGCGTTGCTTTCCCAAAAGCGCCTTGGCCTTCTCGGTGGCTTGCAAATCCACCTCCAAGCCCAGCGCAGCGGCGTGACGCATGCAGATCGCCAGCCGGTTCATCGCCTTGCGGGCGGTCTCTGCTTTTTCATGCCAGATCGGGGCCAGAGTGTCGCGGATGTCGCGCTGGTCAATCTCGGAGACTGGCACTTTCCCAAGCTTGGGCAGGACATGTATCTCAAGAGGTGAGAACCAACGTCCTGCGGTTCCATCGCCTTTCAACTCTGCTTTTCGGCTCTCGAAGGCATCCAACGCGATGTCTTGCAGAAGATGCATATTTCGCTCTGCATCACGGGCTAGCTTGTCGCGCAGCTTGATCGGGTCTTTGCCCTCTCGCACAACAGCCCGCCATTTTTCAGCTTCCAGTCGGGCCTCTTTCAGCGATACCGCAGGATAAGCCCCCAAGCCCATTTCACGCCGCCGCCCATGTACCACGACGCGCAAAAACCACTTGGCGTTTCCGTCCTTCGATTTAGCGAACCAAAGCCCGCCCCCATCCGACAGCTTGCCCGGTTCTGCCGATTTCAAGCTTTGAGCTGAAAGCTTGTTCAATGCTCTTTTCAACTGGTCCACCTTCTAGTCCACCCGCAACATATAGTATGTGCTGGGGCGTCGTGGAACACCGTGATGCAACGAAAGTCCTAAAAACATGGAAAATGTGTTCTGCGCGGTATCCCGCGACACACCTAGATACAGTATTTCAATGCCTCTCCTGGGCACCACTTTTCCCGCATAGTCCTGAATTAACTGTCGCGAGAAATTGCGTTTCACACAAATAATCCTTCGCTACTCGTTGCTGAGGTGCAGTTGACGTCGCGCCGCCGTGTTTGTCCGGGGGCTTGCCAATCTTTTGCGCTTAGCGAACACTACGGCCACACCAAAAGACCAACGATAACAAACGACAGGGAAGTCTCATGAAGACAATAGTAGCTATTTCTATGGCGGCTGCGCTGCTGGCCACAACGGCCTCGGTCAGTGCGGAAACACTGCGCTGGGCGCGGTCCGGCGATGCGCTGACGCTGGATCCGCACGCGCAGAACGAAGGTCCGACTCACACGATCCGCCACCAGATGTATGAACCGCTCATCATCCGTGACGTGACTGGTGCATTCGAACCGGCACTGGCCACCGACTGGGCGCCGAGTGCTGATGACCCCAACGTGTGGGTCTTCAATCTGCGGCAAGGCGTCAAATTCCACGATGGTGCGGATTTCACAGCCGAAGACGTTGTCTTCAGCTTCGAGCGAGCCAAGCAGCCAAATTCTGACATGAAAGAGCTTATCGGCTCGATCACCGAAGTACGTGCGGTTGATGATTACACCATCGAAATGGTCACCGACGGTCCGAACCCGATCTTGCCTTCGAATCTCACAAACCTCTTCATTATGGACAAGGGGTGGACCGAGGCGAATGACACGGTCAACGTTCAGGATTTCGAAGGCGGCGAGATCACCTATGCCACGACCAACGCCAACGGTACCGGCCCTTATGTGCTGCAAAGCCGCGAACCCGATGTGCGCACAGTCATGACGCGCAACGACAATTACTGGGGGATCGATCAGTTCCCGATGGAAGTGACCGAGATTGTTTATACTCCGATCCAGAATGCGGCGACCCGAGTAGCGGCGCTTTTGTCAGGTGAAGTCGACTTTCTGCAGGATATGCCGGTTCAGGACCTTGATCGTGTGAACAACGCCGATGGTCTGGTTGTGAAACAGGCACCGCAGAACCGCGTGATTTTCTTCGGTATGAATCAGGGCGCGGATGACATCGAAGCGGACGATATCGACGGTGCCAACCCGCTCGCGGATGTTCGCGTGCGCAAGGCAATGTCGATGGCCATCAACCGCGATGCAATCCGTCAGGTCGTGATGCGGGGGCAGAGCCAGCCTGCGGGCATGATCGCGCCGCCATTTGTGAACGGCTGGACCGAAGCAATGGACTCTGAGTCCACCACTGATATCGAGGGTGCGAAGGCGCTGATGGAAGAAGCGGGCTATGGTGACGGCTTCTCGATCCGTTTGGACTGCCCGAATGATCGCTATGTCAACGACGAGGCGATTTGTCAGGCCGCTGTTGGCATGCTGGGCCAGATTGGCGTGACGGTTAATCTTGATGCAAAGCCCAAGGCACAGCACTTCCCGCTGATCACCGACGGCCAGACCGATTTCTACATGCTGGGTTGGGGCGTGCCGACCTATGACTCCGAGTACATCTTCAACTTCCTTGTACATGGTCGCGAGTCCGACATCGGCACTTGGAACGGCACCGGGTTTGACAACGACGAGCTTGATGCGAAGATCGAGTCGCTGGCCTCGAACACTGATCTTGAGGCTCGCAATGCGGATATCGCTGATATCTGGCGAGTCGTTCAGGACGAACAGCTCTACATTCCGATCCACCATCAGGTTCTGAACTGGGGCATGTCCGACAAGGTTGGCATCGAGGTCGATCCCGAAGATCAACCAAAGGTCAAGTACTTCACAATGAACTGATCGAGCCGGCGCGCGCTTGCCGCGCGCCTTGGCTTTGTGGTCAGTTGGTTCGTGCCAAAATGTCGCGGCCCAATTCCGGGGCGCGACATCGGTTTATTGAACCAAAGGAAGATCGAATGAAACGTTCTATTCATTTGGCGGCTTTTCTTGCCGCGCTTGCTCCATTTGCTCAGGCTGAAGAATTCAAATGGGCGGTCACAACAGACCCGCAGACAATGGATCCGCACGCCGTCAACTCGGCCCCTGTTTTGGGTTTTCTCAACAATGTTTATGAAGGACTCGTTCGACGCGGTAAGGACATGTCGGTTGAACCCGCGTTGGCGACGTCTTGGGAGCCTATCGGCAACGGAGAGGGGTGGCGCTTTAACCTGCGCGAGGGCGTGACCTTCCATGATGGATCTGAGTTTACAGCGGAGGACGTCCTGTTTTCCTATCAGCGTGCGTCGGACGAGGTGTCGGACACGCGCAGTTGGTTCGCGCCTGTGTCTGATGTCGTGATGGTAGACGATTATACTGTCGATTTCATGACGACTGCGCCAAATCCGATTTTTCCTGGTTCGATCGCGAATTGGATGATCATGGACAGCGGTTGGGCTGAAGCAAACAACACAACTCTTCCCGACAAGGAGAACGGAAACTACGCTAGTCTGAATACAAACGGGACGGGTGCCTTCCGCGTTACCTCGCGTGAGCCTGGTCTTCGCACGGTGCTTGAGCCTTTTGAGAATTGGTGGGGCGAAGCCGAGCACAACATCACGCGCGCTGAGCTGACCCCAATCCAGAACCCAGCCACCGCGCTCGCGGCCCTGCTGTCGGGGGATGTCGATTTCATCAATCCGGTTCCGATACAGGACGTGGCGCGCCTGAACGAAAATTCAGACATAGATGTAATCCAGGGTATCGAAGCACGGGTGATCATGCTGGGTTTTCCACATGAAGCCGATACGCTGAAATATTCGTCTGAGACCAATGACGCCAATCCGTTTGCGGATGTACGTGTGCGGCAAGCCGTGGCGCACGCGATCAATGTGCCGGCGATCCTCCAAACGATCATGCGCGGCAATGCAGAACCCGTCAGCCAGTTGGTCAGTCCGGCAATGCAAGGCTACGTCTCCGAGCTAGAGGCACGTCCGGAGTACAATCCTGACCGCGCCCGGGAACTTTTGGCTGAGGCCGGGTATTCAGACGGGTTCTCATTCGGCCTAAAGTGCCCGAACAATCGGTATCTGAATGATGAAGCCGTGTGTCAGGCAATTACCGGAATGCTGGCTCAAGTGGGAGTAACGGCCACTTTAGACGCGATGCCCGTCCAGAACTATTGGCCGGAACTGCGTGCTGACAATTATGATATGTATCTCTTGGGCTGGTCGCCGGGTACATTTGATGCCGAGCATCCGATCCGCTTCCTTGCAGCTACGCCCAACGAGGAAAAGCGCGTTGGCAGCTGGAACTTTGGCGGTTATTCAAACGCCCGTGTCGATGAGCTTTTGCCGATGATCCAGTCGGAAATCGACGCGGCGTCACGTCAGGCAATGATCGACGAAACCACTAAAATCCTTCAAGACGAGATGGCCTATGTGCCGATGTACGTTCAGCCGCTTGTGTGGGGCACCCGTAGCAACATCGAGCTTACACAGCGGCCAGACAACTTTTTCATCCTGCGTTGGGTGACGGTTAACTAAAAAATTTCGGGAGCATTTATGGCTCCCGAAAATAACAGACCGGGGGCGAGATGCTCGCATATATTATTCGACGGGCTGGGCAATCTGCACTGGTTCTGCTGATTGTCGGGCTTGTCGCCTTTGCGATGTTCCGATTTGTCGGAGATCCCATCGACAATATGTTGGGACAGGAACGCACGGCGGAAGATATTGAGCGTCTGCGTGCGCAGCTTGGTCTCGATCAGCCGTTTGTCGTGCAATACTACAAGTTTCTCGAAGGGGCGGTGCAGGGCAATTTCGGCGTCAGTTACCGGCAGGGTCGCCCAGTGGCCGAAATCTTGTTGGAACGCGCCCCGGCCACGTTGGAACTTGCGATGGTGTCGGGTGTGCTGGCAATCCTGTTCGGTATTGCGCTGGGCGTTTTTACGGCCATCCGGCGGGACGGATGGCTTGCCAATGTGATCATGTCCGCGTCTCTGATTGGAGTGTCCTTGCCGACCTTCCTCATCGGTATCCTGCTGATCTACCTCTTCTCTGTTGAACTGGGCTGGCTGCCCAGTTTCGGACGCGGCGAAACCGTGGACCTTGGGGGGTGGTCCACTGGCTTCCTCACGGAAAGTGGGCTGAAAGCGCTGATCCTGCCTTCGATTACGCTGGGTCTTTACCAGATGACCCTGATCATGCGGCTGGTCCGATCCGAGATGCTCGAGGTGCTGCGCCAAGATTACATCCGCTTTGCCCGCGCGCGGGGTCTGCGTGACAGAGCCGTCAATTTCCGCCATGCGCTCAAGAACACGATGGTGCCGGTCATAACGGTGATCGGTCTCCAGCTTGGCGCGATCATCGCGTTCGCCATCATCACCGAGACGGTGTTTCAATGGCCGGGTGTTGGCTTGCTTTTCATCAATGCGATCCAGTTCGTCGATATTCCGGTGATGGCGGCATACCTGATGCTGATCTCGGTCATGTTCGTCGGGATCAACCTTCTCGTCGATATCCTCTACTTCTTCATTGACCCGCGCTTGCGGGCAGATCGGTCAGGAGGTCACTGATGTCGGATTTTCCCATTCCGGTTAAGCCGAAGTCGCGTTTGCGGATCGCGCTGGACAGCGACCTCTTCTACACATTCAAACGGTCCCCCGTCGCCATGGTGTCGGCAGCGGTGGTGTTGGTGCTTGTCCTCTCGGCGGTCTTTGCCCCGTTGATCGCACCGACCAATCCGTTCAACCCGGCATCGCTTAACCTGATGAACGGCTTTACGCCGCCGATGACACCAAATGCGTTCACCGGCGAAAGCTTTTTCATGGGAACCGACGACCAAGGGCGCGACGTGTTCTCCACCATCCTCTACGGCATGCGGATTTCGCTGTTTGTCGGTGTAGCAGCGGTGTTCTTTGCAATGGTGCTGGGGATCACGCTTGGCCTGATCTCAGGCTATGTCGGCGGCTGGACCGAAACCATCATCATGCGAACTGCCGATGTGCAACTGACCTTCCCGTCGATCCTGGTCGCCATGCTGATCTTCGGTATTGCCAAGGGTGTGACGCCTGTTGAATACCGAGATCAGATGGCGATCTGGGTGCTGATCCTTGCCATTGGCCTGTCCGACTGGGTGCAATTTGCCCGCGTTGTGCGCGGTGCCACGCTGGTTGAGAAGAACAAGGAATACGTTCAGGCCGCCCGCCTGATCGGACGCACACCGACCGCCATCATGCTCCGGCACATCCTGCCCAACGTGCTTTCGCCGGTGCTGGTGATTGCGACTATTTCATTGGCGCTTGCGATCATTGCCGAGGCGACGCTGAGCTTCCTAGGCGTCGGTGCGCCACCCACCCAGCCTTCGCTGGGCACTCTGATCCGCATCGGCCAAGGGTTCCTTTTCTCGGGTGAGTGGTGGATCCTCCTCTTTCCGGCGATCACGCTTCTTGCTCTGGCGCTGTCGGTCAATCTTTTGGGCGACTGGTTGCGCGATGCACTGAACCCGAGGCTCCGCTGATGGCTGATCCAGTTCTGTCGATCCGCGATCTTTCAGTCGAAATCCCCACTCGGCATGGCATCGTTCGCCCGGTGGACGGTGTAAGCTATGACATTCAGGCGGGTGAAATCCTGGGCATTGTCGGCGAAAGCGGCGCGGGCAAGTCGATGGCGGGCAACGCCGTGATCGGGCTGCTCAATCCGCCTGCGCATATCTCGAAGGGAGAGATCTGGTTAAAAGGTCAGCGGATTGACCACCTCAAGGGCGACGCGATGCGGCGGCTTCGGGGCAAGGAAATCGGCATGGTCTTTCAGGATCCGCTGACGTCACTCAATCCTCTTCTGCGGATTGGGGATCAGCTCACCGAAACCATGCTCACACACCTGCCGATCAGCCGGGCCGAAGCGGAAAAGCGTGCGGTGGCCGCTTTGGAAGAAGTCGGCATCCCCGGCGCGGCGGAACGTGTCAACAGCTATCCGCACGAATTCAGCGGCGGAATGCGGCAACGCGTGGTCATCGCCTTGGCGCTTTGTGCAGAACCGTCGCTTGTAATTGCGGACGAACCGACGACAGCACTCGACGTGTCGGTGCAGGCGCAGATCATCGCTTTGCTGCGCCGCCTGTGCCGGGATCGCGGAACGGCGGTGATGCTGATCACCCACGACATGGGTGTGATCGCGGAAGCGACAGACCGAGTTGCAGTGATGTATGCCGGACGCCTGGCGGAACTGGGACCAGTACGCGATGTGCTAACCCACCCGCAGCACCCCTATACGCACGGGCTGATGGCTTCGACCCCACTGGCATCGCAGGGCAAAAGCCGTCTGCACCAGATCCCGGGTGCGATGCCACGTTTGGATGCGGTGCCGGATGGATGTGCATTCAATTCCCGTTGTCCCCATGCAACTGACAAATGCCGGCAGGCCCCGGTGCCGCGCCTGCGCAATGGTCAGGCCGCCTGCTGGTATCCTCTGGTCGATGAAAAGGTCATCTGATGACGCTTGTTAGGGTCAAAAACCTCAGCCGTGTGTTCGACGTTTCGAAACCCTGGTTGAACCGGGTGATTGAACGCCGGTCGAAAGCCTTTTTGACGGCAGTCTCCGAGGTGGATTTCGAAGTGGAACCGCGTAGCACCTATGCGCTGGTCGGCGAAAGCGGGTCGGGGAAATCGACTATTGGCAAGATGCTGGTCGGTCTGCTGAAGCCGTCTTCCGGCACGGTCGAGATTGAAGGCATTGATCTGGCAAACGAAACCGACGCGGCCAAAATTGATGTCATCCGGTCGGATATCCAGATGATCTTCCAAGATCCCTATGCCTCGCTCAATCCACGCTGGCGGGTGCGTGACATCATCGTGGAGCCGGTGGCCTCCCGCGGGGGCACGACCGAGGGTCTGGCGGAAAAGCTCTTGGAACAGGTGGGTTTGTCGGTTCAGGACGCCGGAAAATTTCCGCATGAATTCTCTGGCGGTCAGCGGCAGCGTATTTGCATAGCTCGTGCATTGGCGTCAGAGCCGAACCTGATCGTTTGTGACGAGCCGACCTCGGCGCTTGACGTATCGGTGCAGGCGCAGGTTCTGAACCTGATGAGCGATCTGAAAGATGATTTCGGTCTGACCTATGTGTTGATCAGCCATGACCTGACCGTGGTGCGTCACATGGCAGACAAGATCGGAGTGCTCTATCTTGGACGTCTCGTGGAAGAAGCGTCGCCGAATGATCTCTTCGAAACGCCAAAACATCCATATACACAGATGCTCTTGGAAGCTGCGCCTCAGATGGATGGGTTCGGGCGCGAGGTCCAGCCACCCGAAGGTGAGATTCCGGACCCGATCAATCCTCCGTCTGGCTGCGCCTTCCATCCGCGCTGCCCGATTGCGCAGGACATCTGCAAAGGCCAGCGCCCCGAAATGCGGGTTCTGAACGGCACTCGTGTGGCCTGCCATCTGGCTGAATGAACAACGGGGCCGATGTGGCCCCGTTTGCCCGTTCAGGCAGCGGATTTCTGATGGCGTGGCAACAGGTCTTCGATCGACTGCCCCCAGCTTGATAGATCGTACAGCCGAACCGCGCGTTGCATCGCAAGCATACGGTCACGACGTTCCGGTTCTGACATATCCAGCGCTTGGCAAATCGCCACGTCCATGGATCGGTCCGAGAAGGGATTGGTCGCAACAGCTGCTTCAAGCTCGACAGCGGCTCCAGCGAATTCGGACAGGACCAAAACCCCGTCGCCGTCGACACGCGAGGCGATGAACTCTTTGGCCACTAGGTTCATCCCATCAGCCAAAGGCGTGATCCATGCAACCGATGCAGCGCGGTAATAAGCGACCAAGTCCTTGAACGGGATAGCGCGAGACACAAGCGTAATGGGTTGCCAATCTAGCGATCCGAAGCGTCCGTTGATGCGCCCGGCTGCCTCTTCGATGGCGGATTGGATCTCTCCATAAGCCGCCATACCCCGGTTCGCGCTGACCGACACATGCATCAACTGAATCTTGCCACGCAGTTCGGGCCGTTCCTGCAAAATACGTTCAAACGACCGAAGCTGTTCGATCCCACCTTTGGTATAGTCCGTACGACCGACGGACAGAATGAGTTTACGATCCCCGAGGTCTTGAAGCAGTTCAGCGGCCCGCGCTTGCGTTGCGTTCTCGCGAGCGCGGGATTGGATATAGTCCACATCGACACCAACCGGCGCGACGCTCAGTTGCACGCTCCCGTTAGGCCCACGCAGGATGGATGGCACCTGTCGCTCGGTAAGGGCGGTGCCCTCTGCGATCAGGTCGTCCGGTACCTTCGCCCGCTTGGCGATCTCTACGTCCATGAGACTTTGTACAACGGCCGCAAAATTGGTGGCGTAGCGGGGAATATGAAACCCAACGCTGTCGCAGGCCATTAGGCTTTCGACGATCTCTTTCCGCCACGGTAGTACGTTGAACATATCCGGCGCCGGAAAGGGCGTGTGGTGGAAAAAGGCGATCTTCACGTCAGGACGCATCTGACGCAAATAGCCGAGAACCAGCCACAGATTGTAATCATGCACCCAGACCAAAGCGCCCTGTGCAGCTTCGGCTGCGGCGGCTTCGGCAAAGCGCCAATTTACTTCACGAAAGTTCGGCCAATCGACCGGGTCATAGTTATAGCGCTCCTTGAAGCTGTGAAGGATCGGCCAAAAAGCTTCCTTGGACGTGACGTGATAAAACTCGTGAACCTGTTTTTGTGTCAGAGGCAGCCGCGACACGGAATATGAACCAAAGCTGTCTTCGACTTCGATCTGGGGCTCCCAACCGGGATCATTGGCATCCTCAGCAAGCTTCCACGCGACCCACGCGCCATGGTCGACTTTTCCAAAAAAACTCTTCAAAGTTGGGACGATGCCGTTAGGGCTTTTATTTTCGCGAAGAACGGTTTTGCCATTCTCCTCGACCTCTTCATAAGGTTGGCGATGGTAGACGATCACAAGATCGGAGGACATCAATAACTCCCTGGAGTTGGATGAAGGTTAAAGGCCGCAATAGCCTCTAGTATGCCCGCAGCACCTTCGCCGCGCGCGCGATGAATTCGGGGGGATTCGGGGAGAGCGTCGTACAGCGCTTGCTCTGAGCCTCCGACGGCAACGGCGAATAGATCGTCCGCAGTCAACATCGACATGTCGTTCAGAGTGTCTCCTGCCGCAAGTACACGGTGTGGCGCTATGCCAAGAGAATCGATCAATCGGCGTAGAGTTGGCCCTTTCGACACGCCCTCGGGCAAGACGTCGACAAAACGGTTGTCGGATACGAGCACATCGACACCCAGAGCCCGCACGGACTCAAGGTCACGCACATTAAAACCCTCGGGTGAAATGTTGTAGCTGAGGCGGTGGCGGAAGGGTGTATCCTGAAGGGTCAAACCGTCGATATCTTGCATCAGCTTCTGGACCGGGTCGGCCTTGTCTTGCCAAGCTTTTGCAATCGGAGATTCAAATTCGGCATTCGGTAAAATCACACCGGGTGAGAATACCTGAGCGATTGTCGTGCCGACATCTGCAATGACGTATTCTGGAATCGGGATTCCGTATGTGTCACAATGTTCGTGGATGAACTCGGGATGCCGGCCCGTTACGAAAATCAGGCCGACGGTCGCACGGTTGTCCTCAATCCAGTTGTAAAGCTCTTCTCGGTCCGCAGCGGTTCCGCCAAGGAAGGTGCCATCAAGATCAGTCGCAAGAACGAAGTCTTTCTCGTAGATATTCGGTCTGATCGGGACGTGAATTGTCATGTAGCAATCTCCTTAAAAATTGAGGATGTTGCGAATGGAGCAGGGTGTTCGAACGTTAAAGACATAGCGCGCGGCTCGGACTCGATCGGCTCAGACCAGAGGCGCGCAAATGTTTCTGCAATAGGGTGACCGTCATGCAGGATAGCGCGCACGGTTTCACAGATTGGCATGGGCACCGCGAGTTTTCGGGCCAAATCGGCTACCGATTTCGCGTTTGCCTCGCCCTCGACGACAATCGGTTTGCCGTCAAAACAGGCCTTGCGGTCCAAGCCTTGTCCCAGCTGTAAACCCAGAGACATGTTGCGTGACGTTGTGCTTGAGCACGTCAACGTCAAATCCCCGATCCCTGACAAGCCGGTTACCGTTTCTCGACGCCCACCCAATGCTTCGGCGAGCGCTTTCATTTCATCAAGACCGCGCGTGATCAAAGCAGCGCGGGTGTTTTCCGCAAACCCAGCGCCGCGCATCATCCCACATGCGATGGCGATAACGTTCTTTACCGCACCACCAATCTCAACACCGACCAAGTCATCAGACAGATATGTGCGAAAGGCAGAAGTGGCGAGCGTGACAGCCATCCGCGCTGCAGCGCTGTTTTCGGGGTCAAGCCGATCTGCCTGATCGAATGTAAAGGCAAGCGTCGCTGCAGACGGATGCCCTGCCGCCAACTCAGACGCAAAAGTGGGGCCAGAGAGAGCCCCGACAGTATGGCCGGGCAATTCGTCTTCGACAATTTGAGACATCAGCATCCCGGTCTCTGCTTCGATTCCCTTAGCGCACACTGCGATGGGTATCCCTGCCGGTATGTCCGCGCGAAGAGCTCGAGCTGTCTCACGGATTGCCTTCGACGGTACGACCAGCAACGCGGCATCTGCATCACGCAAGACGGTTTTCAAGTCGTCAGCGGCGGTGATCGAGGGCGAAAGCTGAACGTTGGGCAAATACGCGGAATTGCGCAACGTCTTATTTATCTCTGTGGCGACTTCGGCGCGGCGGCTCCAAAGAGACACCTGTGTGTCGGCTTGCGCCGCTATTTGGGCTAGGGCGGTTCCAAATGCGCCGCTGCCAATCACCGCCAACCGTTTAAAGGGCTTTGCTGAACGTGTGAGTGACCCATTTGGCAGTCGATCAATTTTCATCAGAAATCTTTCATCGGAACAGTCTTACGAAGAAGAAATAACTGACGGACCAAAAAAGTTCCGAGCAAGTGCAGAAAAAATGCTGCAAGTGCGAAACCTTTTAGCGCTTGATGCGTTTTCCAGCGTACGTTCACAACCGAGGATGATGTCGATGACCCGCCAAGTTCGAACTGCGATTTTCCCTGTAGCAGGTTTAGGAACCCGCTTTCTACCTGCTACCAAGGCCACTCCAAAAGAGCTCCTGCCAGTTCTTGACACGCCGCTGATCCAATACGCTGTCGACGAAGCGCGAGATGCCGGTATCGAGAGAATGGTTTTTGTCAGTCACCCCTCGAAAACCGCAATCGAACGGCATGTAATGGAGGATGCGCGTCTGACGCGGGAATTGCGTGCGCGTGGAAAGGAATCCATCGCTGACGCTCTGAGCGAAGCCGCGTTTCAAGAAGAAGACGACGACGTACGCTTCGTCATGCAGAAACAGCCAAAAGGCTTAGGACACGCGGTGCTGTGCGCCAAAGATCATATTCTAGAAGGGCCAGTGGCTGTGATCTTGCCGGATGATTTGATCCTCGGCGACGTTGGATGCTTGTCCGAAATGGTTGAGGCCTACCGCAGCGGAACAGTCGGGCACCTCGTTGCTACGATGGAGGTGCCCGAGGACCGCGTCCACAAGTATGGCGTTTTGTCGGTTACGGGAAAAAACGGGATGATCGTGACAGCCGACGGTATGGTCGAAAAGCCGGATGCAAAGGACGCGCCGTCAAGGCAGGCTGTGGTTGGACGCTACATTCTTGATCAGTCGATTTTTGATGCGCTGGCCACTCAGAAACCAGGTGCAGGTGGCGAGATTCAACTCACTGATGCCATTGCGCGTGGCGCAGCATCGCTTGGGCTTGGCGGTTTCCAGTTTTCGGGAACGCGTTTTGACTGTGGTTCGAAAGCTGGAATGCTTGAAGCGACGTTGGAATTGGCAGCTGCCGACCCCGAGTGCAGAACGGTGCTTGAGCAACGTGGTCTTTCGTTTCCTGCAGGTCCTATCGCGGCCTGAAAAGCGGGGCGCCAGACCTGACTTCTTCAGGTGGGCTTCCCCTTTGCGATGAACCATGTTGATATTCGGTGACAGGGATATTCAGTGTTCACAATCGGGAATGGCCAGTGAAGAAAAGACGGTTGCTGCAATCGGGAAAGATGGTGTCGGAGGTTAGCTTCGGCTGCATGAGTTTTGGCGGCTTTTACGGAGCGACGAGCGAGGCTGAAGCGCACCGGACACTGAGCGCAGCGCTGGACCTAGGCATTGATCACTTGGACACCTCGAACGTATACGGTCTGGGCGTCTCCGAGAGCTTCATCGGATCGTTCATACAGAGTGATGCGTCAAAATTCTCGGTTGCGACAAAAGCTGGCATTCAACGTGATGCCAGCAGCGGCAACCGTGGCTTTAACAATCAACCAGATTATCTGCGCGCCGAACTTGAAGGCTCCTTGCGACGTCTGGGACTAGATCATGTAGACCTTTTCTACGTTCACCGGCGTGATCCTACGATACAGATTGAAGACGTGATGGAGACGCTTCTGGCGTTGAAGAACGAGGGGAAAATCGGTGGCATCGGCTTTTCCGAGATTTCGCCCGCGTCGCTCAGACGTGCGATGGCAATCGGGCCAGTAGATGCGGTCCAAAGCGAATATTCCCTTTGGTCACGTCTGCCCGATCTTGGTCTCCGCCAAACCTGCAAGGAGCTGGGTGTCGCCTTGGTTGCGTTTTCACCGTTGGCGCGGGGCATGCTGTCCAGCACCACTCCCGATCCGAAAACCTTTCTCGACAAGGATTTCCGCAAGAACAATCCGAGATTTGTTGAGCCCAATTTTGGTTTCAACCTCCCGTACGCCAAAGCTTTCCAAACCTTTGCGCGTGATAATGGGACGTCGCCGACCGCAATGGCCTTGGCGTGGTGTTTGGCTCAGGGCGATCATGTCATTCCAATCCCGGGCACACGGTCGGCCGAGCATCTTGCGGAATGTGCAGCGGCGTCAGAGCTTGATCTCTCGCAGGCGATGTTGGACGAAATCGAAAAGATCCTGCCGTCGGGATGGGCGCATGGAGATCGGTATTCAAAAGCCCAGTGGAATGGCCCGGAGGGCTATTGCTAGTATCAAGTAGGGGCGTGCCGCCCGCAGCATCCTTTGCCGAGAGCCGATCACGACCCGGCAACTAAAACAGAGCGCTGATTATGGCTTGATCAAATCACGCTTCAGAAAGGTCATATGAGAACATACAAGATTGCAGCGATTCCTGCTGACGGCATTGGCCGCGAGGTCATTGAGGCGGGCAGCGAAGTGCTGAGCGTTCTTGCTCAGCGTGTAGGCGATTTGCACTTTGACGTAACCAACTTTGATTGGGGGTCCGACTTCTACAAGACCAGCGGCGTGATGATGCCAGAGAACGGGCTTGAGCAGCTGAAACCCTTTGACGCGATATATTTTGGCGCGGTTGGCGCCCCCGATGTTCCTGATCATATCACGCTTTGGGGGCTGCGTTTGCCGATCTGCCAAGGGTTCGATCAATACGCAAATGTGCGGCCAACCAAGATCATTCCGGGGGTGACCTCGCCCTTACGCGGAGTTGAGGAGGGCGATCTCGACTGGGTCATCGTGCGTGAAAATTCCGAAGGCGAATATTCCGGCCACGGGGGCCGCGCTCACAAGGGCATGCCGGAAGAAGTCGGCACCGAAGTCTCGATATTCACACGCGTCGGAGTGACCCGGATAATGCGCTACGCGTTTCAACTGGCGCAATCCCGGCCTCGTAAGTTCCTGACGGTTGTGACTAAATCAAATGCGCAACGGTTTGGCATGGTTATGTGGGATGAAATTGCTGCTGAGGTTGCGCAGGACTTTCCTGATGTCACGTGGGACAAGATGCTTGTCGATGCGATGACAGTGCGAATGGTCAAGAACCCGAGGTCTTTGGACACAATCGTGGCAACCAATCTGCATGCCGACATCCTTTCCGATTTGGCCGGTGCGTTGGCTGGTTCACTTGGTGTAGCACCTACCGCAAATATCGACCCAGAGCGCCGCTTTCCTTCCATGTTCGAGCCAATTCACGGCTCGGCGTTTGATATCGCCGGACAGGGCATCGCAAACCCCGTGGCGGCATTCTGGACAGCGAGCCAGATGCTCGACCATCTCGGTGAGCCAGACGCATCGACCCGGCTGATGCAGGCAGTGGAAAAGGTGTGTGCAGACGGTATCCTCACGCCAGATGTAGGCGGTACAGCCACGACCCGTGAGGTCACCGACGCGGTATGCAAAGCGATCCGTGGCGACAATACGTGATCATCGCGCTAGGCCGTCGCAAAAAGAGAAACTGCACGCGGGTCACTCTGGGTCCGCATTGTCGAAAGGACCGGGAACCATGACGCAGAATAGCTATAAGATTGCCGTTATTCCAGGTGACGGCATTGGAAAAGAAACGACACCAGAGGGCGTGCGCGTCTTGCAGGCGGTCGAGCGCCGCTTCGATCTTGGGTTCGATTTCGAAGAGCATGGTTTCTCAAGCGCGGATTACTACGTGAAACATGGGGAGATGCTCCCGCCGAACTGGAAAGAGCAGCTGTCCGACACCGATGCGATCTTCTTTGGAGCAGTGGGCTGGCCAGAGATCGTTCCTGACCACGTGTCTCTGTGGGGGTCGTTGATCCAGTTCCGCCGCGAGTTTGACCAGTATGTCAGCCTGCGTCCCGCCCGCGCAATGCCTGGAGTCTCCTTGCCCTTGGCTGGGCGCAAACCGGGTGACATCGACATGATGATCGTCCGCGAAAATACCGAAGGCGAATATTCGTCTATCGGCGGCCGCATGTTCCCCGGTACCGACCGTGAAATTGTCATGCAGGAAACGGTGATGAGCCGCGTGGGCGTTGACCGTATTCTCATGTACGCCTTTGAGCTTGCCAAGAAACGAAGCGGCCACCTCACGTCTGCAACCAAATCCAATGGGATCTCGATCACCATGCCGTATTGGGATGAACGGGTGGAAGCGATGTCTGAGCGCTATCCGGACGTCAAGGTCGACAAATACCATATCGACATCCTGACAGCGCAATTCGTTTTGCATCCGGATTGGTTCGATGTGGTTGTAGCGTCTAATCTTTTCGGCGACATCCTTTCTGATCTGGGACCTGCATGTACCGGCACCATCGGGATTGCACCTTCAGGCAACATTAATCCGGAAGGGCTCTTCCCATCGCTATTTGAACCGGTCCACGGTTCAGCGCCCGATATCGCGGGACAGGGCATCGCCAATCCGGTAGGCCAGATCTGGGCGGCGTCCATGATGCTTGATCATCTGGGACAACCGGAGGCTGCCGCCGCAATCGTGCGTGCGATTGAAAAGGTTCTGTCTGAACAGGCGATGCGGACGGCCGATTTGGGCGGTTCGGCTGATACAGTTGCCTGCGGTTCGGCCATCGCGGATGCCGTGCTAGACGGGGTGTGACATTGGTCAATTCGCCCTTTTTGGACGGCTTCCTGTTGCGGCGTGAGGTCGTGAACGGGATAAACATCAATTTTGCAATCTCTGGAGACGGTCCCCCAGTCCTGTTGCTACACGGCCATCCGCAAACGCACATAGTCTGGCGGAAGATAGCACCGGACTTGGTCGCCGCTGGATACACGGTGGTTGCCGCTGACCTTCGGGGCTATGGGGATAGCGAAAAAGTATCCAGCCAGGCGCCTCATGAAGCATATTCCAAGCGCGAGATGGCGAAAGACCAGGTCGCGCTGATGCGGGCGCTCGGACATGATAGCTTCGCAGTTTTGGGGCATGATCGCGGGGGGCGGGTGGCGCACCGCATGGCACTGGATCATCCAGACGCCGTTGAGCGCTTGATCCTTCTCGACATTGCGCCGACGCTGACGATGTATGCCCGCACGGATCAAGAATTTGCGACGCGATATTTTTGGTGGTTTTTCCTTATTCAGCCAGAAGATCTGCCTGAGCGGATGATCGGGTCTGACCCGGAATACTTTCTGCGTCGACACATTGGGGGGCAGGTGAAAACGCCGCACGCAGTCGATGAGGTGGCGATGATGGAATATCTGCGCTGCTATCAGAACCCGGAGACGATCCATGCGATCTGTGAGGACTATCGCGCCTCGGCGACAATTGACTTGGACCATGATCTCGCTGACGCAGATCGCCTGATTGAGGCCCCGCTTCTGGCCACTTGGGGCGAATACGGCGTGGTCGGCGATCTTTATGACGTCGAGAAAACCTGGCGGGAGAAGGCTAAATCTGTGACAGGTCTGGCGCTGCCCTGTGGCCATGCAATACCCGAGGAGGCACCAAAAGCATTGCTTTCTGCTGTGTTGGACTTTCTCACTGCGTGAGAAACCTCCGAATTTGTGCAAAGCGCATCAAAAACCGTCGGAAATCGCGGGAGGGGCTCGTCAAAGCATGTCTTTCCTGAAAGATGCGCTAACTTCTGCAATGCGGCATAAGTCCGAACCATAAGGAGAATTGCGATGCGCATGTTTTTTCGATGTGCCACGCTCATCATATTTTCTATGCTTCCGGCACTTGTTGCGGCGCAAGGGCGCCCCGCGGGTGTATCTACGGCTCTTGTGACCACAAGCACGATGGCTGAGACCGTTTCGGTTTTTGGGGAAGTCGTTGCCGGACGCGAAAGCGCGGTTGCCGCACGCGTGAGTGGTGTTGCCCAAAAGGTGCCGATCCGCGTTGGGGACCTTGTCGCGCAAGGCGACATTCTCGCGCGGTTGGACACCGAACTCTTGCAGATCGAATTGGCGCAGGCAGAAGCCCAGATTGCAATTGCTCAAGCAGGGGTTTCGGTTGCCGAAGCACGGCTTGATCGTTCGGAAAAGTCGTTTCGACGCGCTGAAACCTTGCGCGAGAACTCAACGATTGCGGAAGCTCAGTTGGAGGAACGTGCCAGTGATTATGCGGAAGCGACAGGCACCCTACAAGAAGCGCTCGCGCGGATAAAGTCTGCAGAAAATGCGCTGGAGCAAGCCCGGTACCGTCTTAAAAACGCGGTTGTGCGCGCACCATTCGATGCGGTTGTGCTGAACGTCGCAACGGAGGTTGGACAGTTCATTACAGTCGGAAGTCAGGTTGCGACCCTTATCGACACAAGTGCCTTGGAGATCGAGGCCAACGTACCGGCGCGATTTGTCTCGGCTTTACGAAACGACGAGCCAGTCGAGGCGACGACGGACATTGGCGACACGCTGTCTTTGATGCTGCGGGCGGTTCTGCCAACAGAATTTGCCGCGACCCGTACACGGCCGGTAAGGTTTCGTGTCGAGGATGAAGATGCTGCCATCGCCGTTGGACAAACAGTCTCGCTTGATGTGCCTGTTAGTGAGGCGCGCGAGGTCTTGGTGGTGCCGAAAGATGCGTTGGTGCAGTCCCAGGGTGGATGGAGCGTTTTCGTAAATCAAGATGGCAAGGCGATGCCCCGACCGGTAGAGATCGGGGCCGCTCTGAACAATGCATTTGAAGTGCTGACCGGCCTGTCGGAAGGCGACGAAGTTGTTATTCGAGGCAACGAACGCCTGAGGCCGGGGCAGGACATTGCGCCGACGGGAGCTCCAAAGGGCGCTGAAAGCAACAGTGCGCCTAAAAGAGCCGAAAGCCCCGAAGCAGGCGAGAGTAAGGGCTAAATCATGGACCTGATCCGCGCTTCTATTGAACGTCCAATCGCCGTGATCGCGGTCGTGATTATGGCTGTTCTTTTCGGTGCGTTGGCGCTGAGTCGCATTCCTGTTCAATTGGCGCCGGATGTCCGTAAGCCTGTCGTGGTTGTCGAGACCAGTTGGCCCGGCGCTGCTCCGGCAGAAATCGAGCGTGAGATCATCAACCCTCAGGAAGATGCGTTCCGTGGGTTGGAAGGCTTGGAAATCATGACCAGCCGCGCGCGTACCGGACAGGCGTCTGTCACGCTGGAATTCGCCATTGGCTCGGACATGGGAGATATTCTTCTCCTGGTTTCAAACCGACTTGACCGCGTTGGCGGATATCCAAGCGAAGCTGGCGAACCGACGCTCAATACATCAGGTTCCGACGACAGCCCGATTGCCTGGGTTATGGTGCGTGCTGCCGAGGGCAACACCCGACCCTTGCCGGAATTCGGGGATTTCGTCGAGGATGTGGTCAAAGAACGTCTTGAGCGGGTGAACGGTGTCTCAACAGTAAACGTGTTCGGCGGTGTGTCGCGGGAATTGCAGATAACAATTCGCCCGGAAGAACTTGCGCGCCTTGGGTTGACCATACCGGCTGTTGTGCAGCGACTGCGGGCCGAAAATATCAGCATCTCGGCAGGTGATGTCGAGGAAGGCAAGCGCCGTTACACGGTCAGAGCAGATGGCAATCTGAACACCATAGATGCGATCAAGGACGTTGTCCTGCGAAGCCAGAGCCTTGGAACAAGGGGCGCTTTAGGCCGGGTTCGCGTAGGCGATGTGGCCGATGTGCGTTTTGCATACAAGGAGAACACTGCGCGTTTGCGTTTCCGCGGAGAACCTGCACTGGCGTTCAACATTGTCCGCGAGCAGGGTGCCAACGTCATCTCGACGATGGAAGAGGTGAAAGCCGTCATTGCGGAGCTTGAAGCCGGCCCGGTCTCGGCCAACGGTCTGACGCTTGAACAGGTCTATGATGAGACCGTGTATATCGAAGGGGCCATTGATCTGGTGACGCAGAACATCTGGATCGGTGGTCTGTTGGCAGCCTCGGTTCTTTTGGTCTTTTTGCGCAGCCCGCGAGCAACGCTGGTGATCAGCATGGCAATCCCAGTCTCAATCGTGGCGACCTTTGTTGCGATGGCGGTGACTGGACGGACTTTGAACGTGATCTCTCTTGCAGGTATCGCTTTTGCGGTTGGTATGATTGTTGATGCCGCAATCGTCGTTCTGGAGAATATTTTTCGATTGCGAGAAGGCGGCAAGTCGCGGCGTGAAGCTGCGTATATCGGGGCCAAGCAGGTCTGGGGTGCTATCCTCGTTTCGGCCCTGACAACGGTGATGGTCTTTATTCCTATCCTGGTGATGCAATTGGAAGCAGGGCAACTCTTCCGTGATATCGCAGTTGCGATTTCCGTCTCCGTGCTTTTGTCTCTTGTCGTCGCCGTGACCGTTATCCCAGCTCTCTCAAGCCGTCTGCTAAAGGGGGGCGAAACCAAAAAACTACCATTGCCGGGCATCGATCACTTTGCGCGCGGCTTTACGTGGCTGATCATGCGATACGTACGATTCACTGTCCGCTTTCGTACGGTTGGTTTGATCATGGTTGCGACCATCGGCACGGGTGCCGCTGTCGCTGCCTGGACCTTTCTGCCGAAGTTGGAATATCTTCCGGAAGGCAATCGCAATCTCGTATTCGGCCTGATCATTCCTCCTCCCGGATACAACCTTGAAACAACTGAAACCATCGCCCAGCGGATTGAGGCAGTGGCTGAGCCGATGTGGGACGCGGCGCCTGACACGGAGACAGAAGACGGGCAACCTGCCTTGGAGTCGTTCTTCTTTGTTGCAACCCCAGGGAACAGCTTTGTTGGGGCTGCGGCTGTCGATGGCAAACGGGTAGCAGACGTGATCCCAATTCTGTCGCGTCCGATCTTCGCCGAGCCGGGGACCTTTGGCTTTATGACGCAGCCATCTCTTTTCGGCCGCGGCGTTGGGGGTGGTCGGACCATCGAGGTCAATATTTCCGGAGACGAGTTGGAAGACATTCTTCGCGTTGCGGGACAGGCAGCTGGTTCGATTGGGCAGCTTCTGCCGCGTTCCGAAGGTCACCAGTTCCGACCAATCCCCGGGCTGGAGCTTGGAGCGCCGGAGGTCCGATTGATTCCAGACCGTGTTCGACTGGCGGATGCGGGTCTTACCATGCAGGATCTCGCGGCCACGGTTGATGCTTTTAACGACGGGCTGCGGGTGGCTGAGATCAATGTTGGCAACAGAAGGCTTGATCTCACCTTGAAGGGAGATGCTGACGTTCTCAGTGGCTTGCGTACGCAGGACGTCGGTAGTTTTCCGGTGGTCACGCCGACAGGTCGCATTGTCCCGGTATCCGAACTTGCCGAAGTTCGTGTAACAGCAGGGCCAACCGAGATCCGGCATCTCGAACGTCTGCGGACTATCACTCTTGAGGTTCGTCCGTCAGACGCCCTGCCGCTTGAGGCGGCGGTTGACTTGCTTGAAACTGAGGTCATCGCTTCTCTGGAAGAGCAAGGCCTGCCGCCCGGGGTGCGCGTTTCCGTTTCCGGTACTGCGGACCAGCTCTCGCAGACTTGGAACGCCATTCAGATCAATCTCGCCGTGGCGATGGTGATTGTGTTTCTTGTCATGGCTGTTCTCTTTGAATCTTTCGTCTTGCCTCTGGTCGTGATGATTTCCGTCCCGGTTGCTGCTGCAGGGGGTGTTGGTGGCTTGGCAGTTCTCAACATGGTTGGCACGCAGCCTCTCGACATGCTGACCCTGCTGGGTTTCGTGATTTTGGTGGGGATTGTGGTGAACAATGCGATCCTTATCGTTCACCAATCGCTCTATCATTTGCGCGACGAAGGGATGTCACCTGTTGAAGCGATTGAAGAAGCGACGCGAAACCGGATCCGGCCAATCTTTATGTCCACAGTGACATCGGTTTGCGGAATGCTGCCGCTTGTGTTGTTTCCCGGCGCAGGATCGGAACTGTATCGCGGTCTAGGTGCCGTGGTGGTTGGTGGCTTGGCGATGTCGGCTTTCCTGACCCTCCTGACTGTGCCGCCGCTTTTGCGGCTTGTTCTTGCTGCGCGTCCTGTCGAGGAGGATGCCGGACCTGAACCGGTTGCTGCCGAGTAGACGGTCATTTCTCGCTGACTTTGTCGGGCATCCTTGGATATAGATCAAAGAATGTCCGACACTCTGGTAAAACAACACTCCTATTCTGGCGACGAGCCAATGCGGCGTGGCTTTTATCTGTTGGCTGCGGTGTTAGGTCTTTCTGTGCTCGCCATCGGCAGCTACCTCGTGTTGGCGGCCTACTTTCTTCGGACGGAGGCGGCGCAGACGCCGGAGCGTGCCCAGTTTTTTGCTTCTTCCATTGATGATGCGCTCACCCGGCTTGAGCATCTTCCCTATGTTCTGTCGATTGATGAAAGCACGCTAGATGCGCTTATCACTGGGGACCCCGACGCGCTGAATCCTATTTTAGCCGACATTGCACGACGCGCGGGTGCAGAGTTTGTCTATGTGCTCGATCTCAAAGGGAAGACCGTTGCATCCTCGAATTATCGGGATGCTGATAGCCTTGTCGGAAACTACTACACGTTCCGGCCGTATTTCAGGGACGCTGTTGCAGGAGGCGCTGGTCGCTTTTACGCAGTGGGTGTCACCACTGGGCGGCCAGGCTATTTCATTGCCGAACCTGTTCGCGACGCGGTTGGCACAATCCACGGAGTTGTAACCGTCAAGATCGGCTTCAATGATCTGAGCCGAGCTTTGTCGGGCAATGGCGAACTGGTGATGGTTGCTGATGAGCAGGGAGTTATCCTGGCGAGTTCGGATCCGGATTTGATTTATGGGTATCTGTCGCCGCTTTCGGACATCGACAGACGCACGCTCGAAGAACAGCAACAATTTGGTGATAAGATTCTGTTTCCTCTGGACTGGACCCCGGAAAGTGAACGGCGTGCGAGGCTGGATGGAACCGCGTATGTTTGGACAAAGGCCTATTTGGAAGAAGAAGACTGGTCGTTGCATCTGCTTTCGGAGGTACGAAATTCGCGGCGTCAGGCGCTTCTTTACGTGGCTGGGGGACTGATGACGCTGTTGATCCTGACAGTGGCCGCTTCGGTGTATCGCGCGGCCCAGCTGCGCAACGCTCTCGCCATTTCGAACGCGGATCGCCAAAGGCTCACGCGAGAGATCGAAGAACGCCGAAGTGCTGAAAAGAAGCTTGAAACCGCCCGCAGCGAACTGGCGCAGAAAGAGCAACTGGCTGCGCTGGGCCAGCTATCGGCCTCGATCACACACGAACTGGGGCAACCAATCTCTGCCATGCGCAACTACCTCGTAGCAGAAGAGATCGCTGCCAACGCTCAGCCCAATGCACTCTGGCCGCAGCTGTCGGGTCTGGTTGATCGGATGCAAAGGATTGTGGATCAACTCCGACTTTTCGGGCGCACGTCGGCATCCGGAGAAACGAGGTTTCCAGTCGAAGAAACAGTTCACGCAGCGGTGCATTTGGTTCAGCATACAGCCCGGGATGCCGGAACAACGCTGAATGTGAACCTGCCCGAAACGGCATGCGTCGTTCGGGGGCGGCCGGAAAGATTTGAACAGGTGATCGTCAACCTGCTTCGCAATGCCATAGATGCCACAAACGATGTCGAAGACCCAATCGTCACTCTTTCCATGTACCATCAGGACGATACGGTCACTTTAATTGTTTCTGACAATGGCCATGGTCTTGGCGACTTGGATATTGAGGACCTAAGCAAACCTTTCTTCAGCACCAAGCCGTCAGGCAAAGGAATGGGACTCGGGCTTGCCATCTCAGGGCAAATCATCAACGAAATGGGCGGAACCCTTCACGCCCGAGACAACGAGGACGCAGGAGCCGAGTTTGTGATTAGTCTTCCAAAAGCTGAAATCGCCGATGCCTGATCAGTTTCGAGCACTCATTGTCGACGACGACACCGAGATGCGCCAGTCTCTGGCAGTGCTCCTTGAGCGCTCTGGCTGGGAGGTTGATGCTGTTGGAACCGGGCAGATTGCACTTTCTAGGCTGGAGGTGGCGTCGCCGGACGTTGTCTTGTCGGATGTTCGCATGCCTGGAATGTCGGGGCTTGAGCTTTTGGAGGAGATGTCGAAACGTCCGTCACCGCCATTGGTCCTGATCTCTGCGCATGGTGATATTCCAATGGCGGTGGATGCAATTCAGAATGGAGCCTATTCTTTTCTTGAAAAGCCATTTGAGCCACGCAGGCTGCTGACGGTGCTCCGACATGCGGCCGAACAGCATCGTCTGTCCGACATGACAAAGCGCATGCGTGAGCAACTCGTTTCGCTCTCGGGTTTGGATCGAGTTTTGCTTGGCAGTGACTTGCGCGTCACGGAACTCAAGACCGAAGCCGTCGACCTAGCCCTTTCAGATGCGCCCGTTCTCATCACCGGGGAGACCGGTACGGGCAAAGAGCTCGTCGCACGCGCTCTACATCGTTTGGGTCCGCGACGAGACAAAGAGTTTGTAGCTTTGAATTGCGCATCCTTGGCGCCGGATCGCGTGGAAGAGCAGATGTTCGGAACAGCCGACTCTCTGCTTGGTAGTTTCCGTAAGGCTGATGGCGGGACGTTGTTTCTGGACGAGGTCGCCTCCTGCCCAGTTGAAGTTCAGACAAAGTTGCTGCGTGCGATTGAAACCGGGGTGATCCATCCAGTTGGCACCGATGGAGACGTGCAAACGGACGTTCGTGTTGTCGCGGCAACCAACGAGGATCTCAGTCCCCTGGTCGAAGCCGGCGCCTTTCGCGCGGATTTCCTGTTTCGGCTTAATACATTCGAGCTTCGGCTTCCGCGGTTGATTGATCGTGGTGATGACATTGTCATGCTTTATGAGCATTTCGTGGATCAGTTTTGCGAGACCTACGAAATCAGCCCGATTGAAATGACGCCAGAGGATGTGGCTGCACTTTTGGCGCACCAATGGCCCGGCAATGTACGGGAATTGCGTCATGTGGCTGAACGTCGCGTGCTAGCGGCGCGTCGCGGTGGTGGGTCGGTTGCCGAAGCGTTGCGGACCGATGAGCTCATTGATGATGTTCCTGCCACGTTGCGCGAGGCGGTTGCGAGATTTGAGAAGACTCTAATCTCGCAGGCGATTTCCAATCATGGCGGCCGTATGGACGCCGTAGCCGAAGCACTTGGGATCGGAAGACGCACGTTAAATGACAAGATCGTCAAACTTGGACTGGAGAAATCCAAGTTGCTGGAATGAGGTCTGCGGATTTCCGCAAGCTGTGTTTTCGCTAACCTGCGGATTGTTTCCTATGCCATCGCGGAAGCTTCACGTAAGCTTGATGCAGCGCTGACAAGGTGCATTTACGGGAGGTCTACATGAAATACCTAAAAAGCGTCGCTCTCGCGGCGACAATTGCTCTATCTGGTGGTGCTGCTCAGGCACAGGACGAGGGTGGAAGCTATGTTCTGACAACGGCGTCGACGGGTGGCACCTACTACCCCGTGGGTGTGGCTCTGGCGACACTTGTGAAGGTCAAGCTTGAACCTAAGCAGAAGATCGGAATGTCCGCCATCAGCTCTGCTGGCTCTGGTGAAAACGTTCGCCTTTTGCGTGAGGACGAAGCTCAGTTCGGTATCCTGCAGGGCCTGTTTGGTTACTATGCCGCGACTGGCACTGGTCCAATCGCCGAAGTTGGTCCGCAGGAGAACCTACGGTCCGTCACGATGCTATGGCAGAACGTTGAGCATTTCATCGTGTCGTCCGATGTCGCCAAAACAGGTACGATTGAGGATATGGTCGCGCTGAAAGGTGAGGCAATGGCGATGGGTGCACAAAACTCTGGCACCATCGGTTCGAACCGGACGATTTTGTCAGGGTTTGGTGTTGATATCGATACTGATTACGAACTTGTCTACGCTGGCTACGGCCCATCTGCAGAAGCTCTGCAAAACGGTCAGGTTAAAGGGATTGGTGCGCCGGGCGGTGTTCCGGTGGGTGCAATCAGCCAACTCATGGCATCCGCTGGTGACAGCGTGACCCTGTTGAGCATGACCGAAGAGCAGATGGCGCAGGCGGACTCTGACCGAGGTCTTTGGACTCCGTACGTCATTCCGGGCGGGTCATATCCGGGTCTGGAGACGGATGTTCAAACCATAGCACAGCCGAATTTCCTGGCGACAAACGCGGATCTTCCGGAAGAGCACGTCTATCAGCTCACAAAGGCAATCTATGAAAATCTGCCGTTCCTTCAGGCCATCCACCCGGCCACAAAGGTGATGAGTATTGAAAGCGCAATTGCAGGTCTGCCTTTGCCACTGCACCCCGGCGCATTGCGCTATTATCAGGAAGTCGGCTTGGAAATTCCTGATCGCCTGATCGCCAAGTGAAGGAC
>QCWH01000024.1:0-47919 GCA_003149565.1 Marivita sp. XM-24bin2
CTTCACCAGCGGCATCGCGTCTGTATCAAACCCCTCAGGTCCCCCGTCCAAAAACCGCCTGAACGTCACGCCGTCCGGATCGTCCTCCGGATACCAATGGTCGAACCAAGACATCGGAATGTTGCGCACATGCGAGCGAAATGAGAAATGCGCATCAAGAGGGTGGCGGAACACGCATATATATTGCGCCTTGTCATGCAGCGGCAAACCGTCAAGAGGTGTGTGGCTCTTCATACTGCGGCGGTGCGGCATCGCCTCCAATCGCGCGGCCACCTCTGCCATCTCACGGATGCGGATGTCGACCCAGGGCATCTTGACCGACAGTTCGGGTTCAATATCCGGATCGCCCGACAACAACAGCGCAACAATCGTCTGCATCCACGTGGTCCCGGATTTCGGCGGCGTCACAACGATCACATCGTCGGATCGGATCGTCACCATGTCCCAGCGTCTGCTGTCGGTGAGCGGCCCAAGGTAGAGTTTGCGCTGCGTCATATGTGATCTCGCGTCGCTGAGGTTTTGAACAGGAGACGGGCCTGTAGCTCAAAACTCAATAAAATTCTGCGCAGGCCTTCCAAGAAGCGGGCCTGCTATAGGTCGTCAAAGCTGCGCCCATATTTGATCAGTTCTGCAAAGACCGGGTCAGGGGTCCAGAGATCCCGGTCGGGATGATCCAGCGCCTGCATCTCTCGGGTCGTCCGCAACAAGCCTTCGGCGCCAACGGCATGCATCACACCGCCGCGCCAGTTCGGAACAAGCTGAGTAAAAACCGAGAGCACATCAAGCTCGGCAGCCCGTGGCACGACACCCTCGCGGAGGATTTTTGCCCCGGTGTTCGCCATCGCGCCAACGATCAACCTGGCTATCTGCGGCGCGGGTATCGAGGTTTGCGGTGCGCGCTCTGTGTTGATCTTGTAAAGCGCATCAGGATCAGACTGCGCGACGCCCTGCCCATCGTATATGTAGATACCTCGTCCGCCAGATCGCCCGTCACGGCCAAGCTGGACCATGAAGGACGACCAATTGCGAGCGCCGTCTGTACGCTCAAAAGCGGCCACATCTTGTAGTCCGAATGCGTCCGCCGCTTCATAGGGCGGGTGCGCCATTCCCCAGCTGCGCAATGCGTCATCCACCGCATAGGGGGACTGCCCCAAATCGACCAACGCGTCGGCGGCGCGCCAAAGCGTTTGCTGAAATCTGTCATGTAGTGAAAGCGTCGGAGCGGTTTCGACAATCGCCAACTTGCCAAGGCGACGGGACAACGCCAATCCTATGCGACGGTCGTCCTCAGTGGCCTCAGGCCCCAGCATGATCTCAACAAGCCGTGATGCAGATGCGGCAGAGGCAAAATGCAACGCCAATCGAGGGTCTGCTCCGGGCAGACAGTGCGCCACGGGCACCCCGGCCGGGATCGGGATGCCTCGCTGACCGCGTGTCGCTCGCAAGACGAGGTGCGTGCCCTCAAGTATCTGCGCGTCGGCCCCGGTATGAAGGGCCGACTTCCTGCGCTCGGCCCGATCACGTGACAACCGCCCGGACGAGACGGCGGCGTCGAGAACAGTTCTGACATGCGCCACGCTATCGCGTTGTTGGTTGGGATCCCGGATCAGCCATTTCACCTGCAACCCTGCTTCGAGGCCCGCGAGAACGATCTGAAGCGCTGTTGCACTTCCCCCCAAGACGCCAATGGTCGAAATATCGGGCAGATCGCTGCGCCGGACCTGCATTGCGACCACCTGTTCGGCATGAAACAGATGGGACATGGCCTTTGATTGCGCCGTATCCGAGCAGTCCTCTGCCGCAGCCTCCTCGAAAGCCAAACCGGCATCGATTGGCAGGAGAATTGCCGCTTCGACAGCGCCCAGTATCTTTTTCGGCGCAATTTCCGGAGAGGCTTCGACGCGTTTCCGAAACCGGCTCACCGCTTGTTGGTAAGCGACCGCGTCTGCAAAACCAGTGCGGATATCTGCAGTGGGTCGGGGGCTTGCGCCTTTGGCAGCAAGAGCGTCCGCAAATTCGGCAATGGCCGTGTCTGTATCAGTTTCGAAAAACTGATCCGAGATGCCCTTGAGTGTGCCCGAGGCGACGGGAAGCAACGCGCCGAAGATCAGCACCTCCAGCGCCGAGGCAGACCCGACCAATCTTGGCAACCGCTGCGTCGCTCCGGCGCTGGGCACGAGGCCGAGGCGGGCATTTGGAAATCCAATCCGCGTGTTTTGGTGGACCAGCCGATAATGCGCGGCCAAGGCCAACTCAGCCCCAGAACCCACGACGGCACCTGACAGCACGGCAACCACAGGCGTGGGACTTAACTCGATCCTGCGACACAGCGCTGACAAGAGGTTGTCGGAGTCGTCACCGCCCCCCTGCGGCGTCGTGATGCCGGATGGAAAAACATCGCCTTTTCCACGCAGGACAATGATGCGGATGCTGTCATCGGACGAGCAGTGATCCAAATCACTTTGCAAAGAGATCAATGTGGACCGCATCAGCCGGCCAGAAGGGCCTGCCGTCATCACGATCTGAGCGATCCCGTCTGTGACGGTTATCTCCGTTGCTGCGCCCATCTTCTGCTCCGATGGCCTCGTCCCGGCATATTTGCCTGTTCTTTGACGGGTTTTAGAGGCCAAACAGAGCGGTGTGGCAAGAATTCTGCGTTATTTGCCGCGCTTGTGCATCATTCGCGCGACATCCAGCATGCGCGCAGAAAAGCCCCACTCGTTGTCGTACCAGCCGAAGATGCGGAGTTGATCCCCGGTTTCGAGGGTCTCGTTCGGGGCAATGACCAGCGACTCCGTACGTCCTCGCAGATCAACAGAAACACAGGCATCCTCAACCAAGCCAACCACCGGATTGGCGTCTGCCAATTCTCGCAGAGCATCGGCAGGCGATGTCGGTGGCGTGCTGAGGCGCACCACGAGGTCAACCGCTGATACGCTGATGGCCGGCACGCGCACGGCGGCCCCTGTAACGCGACCTGCAAGATCGGGCAGAACCCGGTCAACAAGCTTGGCGGCGCTTGTGGTCGTGGGCACCATGCTGACAGCACCGGCGCGATTGCGTGCGAGGTCCGGCCCGCGCGGCGCGTCCACCATTGGCTGGCTGCCGGTGTAGCAATGGATGGTCGTCATGTGGCCCTGGATCAGGCCGAAGCGGGTGTCGAGGTCGCGAAGGAGGGGAGCAACAGCGTTGGTGGTGCAGGATGCGTTCGACACGACGGAGCAATCTCCGACCTCATTTTCGTTCGCACCTTTGACAATCGTGATGTCCGCGATGTCAGAAGGTCCGGAAATCAAAACGGCCCGTGCGCCAGCAGCAAGCGCGCTGTCAACGCTTGCGCGATCTTTGGTGGCGCCGGTGCAATCCAAAAGCAAATCGACACCGTCCAAAGGCAGATCGGACATCTTCACGCCAGTCAAAATCGGTATGGCTCTGCCTCCGGCCAGCAAATCGCCGTCAGCATAACTTGCACCGCCGGGCAGTGGACCGAAGACGCTGTCATATTTGAACAGATAGGCACAGGTTTCCGGGGCGGCCAAGTCATTGACCGCAACCACCTCGATATCGGCATGATCCGGCGTTGTCAGGATTTGCCGCAGGATCACCCTGCCAATCCGCCCAAACCCGTGAATTACGATGCGCATATGTCTGTCCTCTGCCACTTACCGCAGAACCTGAGTGTTACGGGTTGCATTTCAATCTTTATTTTTTCACATTGTAAAAATATTTTTTGTATCGAGACAATGCGCTTTGGGGAGGCGGGCATGAACGCGGAAACAGGTCCAGAACGTCGTGCGCGGGGACGACCTCGCGCATGGAGCGATACAACCGAGCAGAACAAGATCAAATCGCTTGATCGCGCGCTTGTCATCCTGGAGCGTCTCAGCGAACGCGGCGGGGCGACGCTGACCGATCTTTCTGAAGACTTAGATCAATCGCCTGCCACGGTCTACCGTGTCCTGTCCACGTTCGAAGGTCGCAACATGGTCGATTTCGATCCGTTGGCGCAGACGTGGCACATCGGAGCAGGGGCATTTCATATCGGTTCCCGCTTTCTGCGCCGGACATCTCTGGTGGAACGCGCGCGGCCGTTCCTGCGCGAATTGATGCAGAAGACCGAGGAGACCGCCAATCTCGGAGTCACACGGGATGGGTTGGTCCTGTTCCTGAGCCAGGTTGAGACACACCACAATATCCGCGCGTTTTTCCCGCCGGGCACCATGTCGCCGATGCATTCCTCTGGGATCGGCAAAGCGCTTTTGGCGCAGATGGACGATAAAGAAGTGGCGTCGATCATCCGCCGTCACAAACTGACGGCGTTCACCGAGCATACATTGGTGACACCCGAGGCGCTTGCAGAGGACTTGGCGAAAACGCGGGCGCGCGGTTTTGCGTTTGATGCGGAAGAGAAAAACGACGGGATGCGCTGTATCGCGGCCCCGGTGTTCGACATGCATGGTGAACCGATAGCCGGCGTGTCGATTTCGGGGCCGTCTGCCCGCCTTCCGGATGAACGCATCGACAGTCTGGGCGCTTGCGTCAAGGAAACGGCGGCCAAGCTGACCGCCGCTCTGGGGGGCGCGTCCGATTAAGCGACGTTCTTGAGGTCCAGCTTCGGCGTCACGCCAAGCGCGTGGCACACGTCGCGCGTCAATTCCGGGCGGTTGAGCGTGTAGAAGTGCAGCGTATCAACACCGCCATCAATCAGGTCAGAGCACAGTTCGGTACAGATCGCCGTGGCCAACAGGTCTTCGCGCCCGTCGCGTTCCGCCTTTTCGAACGCGTCCACAACCCAGGCCGGGATATACGTGCCGCAGCGCTGGGCAAAGCGGACCGCGCCTTTCCAGTTTTCGATCGGCAGAATGCCAGGGGTCACCGGCTTGTCGATCCCCGCCTTTTCGCAGGCATCGCGGAAACGGAAGAAGGTTTCTGCCTCGAAGAAAAACTGTGTCAGCGCCTCAGACGCCCCTGCGTCGAACTTGCGCTTGAGATAACGCACATCCGCCTGCGCATCCGCGGCTTCGGGATGTATGTCAGGATATGCGCCCACACGGATGGTAAAATCGCCCGCATCGCGCAGCCCTTCGATCAGGTCGACACTCGACGCAAACCCGTCCGGATGCGGCACAAACCCCTCTTCGCCCTTTGGCGGATCCCCCCTCAGGGCCACGATATCGGTCACACCGGCCGCTGAGAAATCCTGCGCAATGGCAAGCGTTTCGGCGCGTGTGGCATTCACGCAGGTCAGATGCGCCGCCACCGGCAGACCGGAGGACTTGTGCAAGGTCGCCACCGCCTCGCGGGTCAGATCGCGGGTCGTGCCACCTGCGCCGTAGGTCACAGAGACAAAGCGCGGCTGAAGCGGGGCAAGCACCTGAACCGTGTCCCACAGGCGGAACGACGCCTCCAGCGACTGCGGCGGGAAGAATTCGAAAGAAACAGACGGAGCGGGCATAGAAGTCATCCTTGATGGCGTTGAAACTCTTGTCGCACGCGCAGCATTGTGAGACAAACTCATAAATCTAATCTTCAACATGAGATCAGTTGATAATGCACATCGAGTTCCGGCACCTGCGCACCATCAAGGCCATCCACGAATACGGAGGGGTGGCGAAGGCTGCGGATCAGCTCAACATCACGCAGTCTGCGCTCAGCCATCAGATCAAGGCGCTTGAGGATCAGGCCGGGGTGGAACTGTTCGTGCGCCGCTCGAAACCGATGCGGCTCTCTGCTGCTGGAATGCGGCTTTTACGTTTGGCCAATCAGGTCTTGCCGCAGGTCGAGGCGCTTGCAGCGGAGTTCGAAGGGCTGCGCGACGGATCATCCGGACGCATGCACATCGCTATCGAATGCCACGCCTGTTTCGAATGGCTCTTCCCGGTTCTGGAAGCGTTTCGCAAAAGCTGGCCGGATGTGGATGTCGACATCCGCCCGGGCCTCGCGTTTGACGCTCTGCCCGCGCTTCAGCGCGAGGATGTTGACCTTGTCGTCTCATCCGACCCCGAAGAGATTCCTGGTGTCACATTCACAGAGCTCTTTGATTATAATGCAGTTTTTGTAGCCTCTGCAGCACATCCCTTGGCCAATAAACCGTATATCGATGCCGAGGACTTTCGCGGTCAAACGTTGATCACGTACCCGGTGGAACGCTCGCGTCTCGATGTGTTCAGTCAGCTTCTGATCCCATCCAAGGTCGAGCCAGGAGCAGTTCGTCAGGTGGAACTGACAGCAGTCATCTTGCTATTGGTCGCGTCAAATCGCGGCGTATCGGTCTTGCCGGATTGGGTGGTGCGAGAGGTCAAGTACAGCTCGGACTATGTCACCCGGCCGTTGACGGAGAATGGCATCACAAGACGGCTCTACGCTGCCACCAGAACGGTGGACACGCACAAACCGTTTGTTGCTGAATTGATCGGCCTTGCCCGGCAAGAGGCGCAGCGTCTTCAATCCGCTTAGAGTGTCAGAGGGCTGTCAGGTTTGAAGCCATCATCCTGCCATCGCGACCCTCGGTCATCTCAAAGCTGACCTTCTGGTTGTCGCTCAGACCCTCCATTCCGGATTGCTGCACTGCAGAAATGTGCACAAACACATCCTTGCCGCCGTCTTCCGGGGAAATAAAGCCGTAGCCTTTGGTGGCGTTAAACCATTTCACGGTACCGTTCGGCATGATCCCGTGTCTCCTTCTGTCGTCCTGTCTGACCGCAATGGGCCGCTTCTGTTGCGACCGGGCCTGCAATCTGCGACACCCCGCCACAGGATAAGAAATTGACCGAAAAGTCCCAAAAACAAGGTCCCCGAGCATTTTTCGCGTGAAAGGCAGGGGCGCGGGACATCACAGCAAGGAGCGAGGTATGATCCTATACGGGCTGAAAAACTGCGACACATGTCGTAAAGCATTGAAGGCGTTACCAAACGCTGAATTGACTGACGTTTCCGTCACTCCGGTCCCCGAAAGTATACTGGATCGGGCCTTGTCGCAGTTCGGTGAAAAAATTCTCAACACACGTTCCACGACATGGCGCGGATTGGATGCAGCCGAGCGTGAGAAAGACCCAAAAACACTATTGGTGGCCCATCCAAAACTGATGAAACGGCCGCTGATCGTGGAAGGGGACGCGCTTTATCTCGGGTGGGACAAAGATACTCAGGCGGCGCTTTTGGATTAATCCCGCATTTGCAACCGGTGCAGGGCGGCAAACGCGCCGTCCTGTGCCAGCAACGCATCATGGGTACCCTGTTCCACCACACGACCCTGATCCATCACCACAATCTTATGCGCGTCGCGAACGGTCGACAGGCGGTGCGCAATCACCAATGTCGTGCGGCCCTTGGACAACTCGTCCAGGGCTTCCTGAACCTTCGCCTCCGAGCCTGTGTCGAGAGCCGATGTCGCCTCGTCCAGCAAAAGAATGGGACGGTTGCGCAGCAACGCGCGGGCAATCGCCACGCGCTGGCGCTGCCCCCCCGACAAGGCCGACCCGCGCGGGCCCACAGGCGTGTTCAGCCCGTCTGACAATTGCGGCAAGAAATCAGAGACATGAGCTGCGTCAAGCGCGCGGCGCAGATCGGCCTCCGATACGTCGGTCTGACCAAGCAGGATGTTTTCCAGGACCGTATCGTCAAACAGCAGAGCCTCCTGCGACACCACCGAAAAAAGCCCGCGCAAATCGTCAAGCGCCATTTCCGAGACAGCAAGGCTACCTATGGTCACCTTTCCATGTGATGGATCAACAAGGCGTGTCAGAACATTGAAAACAGTAGATTTTCCGGCGCCTGAGGGGCCGACTAAAGCGGTGGTCTCGCCCGCCTCGGCGGTAAAGCTGCAGTTGGATAAAACTCTTGTATCACCGTAGCTTAAGGACACATCTTCGAAGTTGATCTGAGGAACATCGGCGGGCGCGGGCTTTGGCTGTGCCGGACTGCGCAATGACGGCTCCGTATCAAGGATCTGCCGAATACGTTCGATGCCTGCAGCCGCCACCTGCCAAACTCCGGCAACATTGCCCAACCGACGCAGCGGCTCGAATGCAAGACCAATTGCGGTGAAGAACGCCATGAAATCACCGACGGTCTTCTCTCCTGACAGGATCTCGGTGCCGCCATAAAATAGAACTCCCATGAACCCAAGTCCGGCCATGATGTCGATCAGGCCGGGGATCGTGGCTTGTCCCAGCGCGCTGCGGGTTTCCACCTTCACCCGCTCTTCGGTCAGGCTGCGGTAGCGGTCTGACTGATACCGCTCCAAAGCGTTCAGCTTGACCGGAATGATACCATGAAACGCCTCATTCAGACGAACGGACAGTTTCGCCGCAACATCGCGCGCCCGCCGCGCTTTTTTGCGGACGTAGCGCTGCAGGATCATCGACGGCGCAATCAGGATAGGCACGCCCAGCAGGGCCACCAGTGTCCAGCGCCAGTCCACGGAAATTGCCACGGCAAAGAGCGAGACAAGCGCAATCACATCGCGACCCGCCCCGGTTATGATGGTGCGCCAGACCTTGCTGATCGCATCCACATCCCCTTCGACGCGCTGCATCAGGTATCCCGGCGAATGGGTTTGGTGATAAGCGGTGTCCAGCACCATCAGATGCGCCAGCAAATCCTGCCGGATATCCGCCACCGAGAGCTGTGAAATGCGCGTCAGCAAAACTTTTTGCACGATGCTGGCGACAGCCCGGACGATGAAAATTCCCAGAAAAAGCAGGCCGACCCAGAAGATCGCGTCTGCGTCACCACCCACGAAGACCCGGTCAAACATCGGTTTCATCATGTAGGACAACGCACCGAACATGCCGCCTTCCAGCGCCATGAACACCATAGCGACGATCAGAAGCCGCCAGTGTTTGGCCAGATAGCCGCGCCAGACCCAAAGCAGCAGACCGCGCGGATTGACAGCAGCGTCCGTCACGTCGCCAGCGCGGCCGGCAGGTTCAACTTGTCCGCCGGCACCTTGTCATCAAACGCGGCCTGAATCGCCTTGCCGTCATACTCGGTGCGGATCCAGCTTTCAAAGCCGATAGGGCTGCGGGCATTGCGCGCGGCATACACAGCGAGGATATAATCCTGTACGCCGGTGGCCGTGAAATCCAGGTGGATGTACTTCAGTGACAGTTGTTTGCGGGCCACCTCGACCGGCTGGTTCTCGAACACCATCAGATAGAGCGCCGAAACAAACCCCGCACGGTCCGCACCGGATTTGCAGTGGAAGACAAAAGGCTTCTCTGCCATCCGCAGCGTGTCGATCACATGCACGATCTTCTTGCGGCTGACCGCGTTGCGCGCCTGCAGCTTGGCGTTCAGCAATGTCAGTCCCAGCGCGTCGCAGGTCTCTTTCTCAAAGAGGTAATGCGCGTATTTGTCTTCGCCGCGAAGGTTCACCACGGTTTTGATGCCCATCGACTTGTATTTGAGAAATCGCGCATGGGTCGGCTGGTTCGACCGATACACGCCCGGGGCGACCTCAAAGAAGTTGGTCCAGAAGGTGCGCAGGAACGCGTGATCGAACACATGGTAATGAAAGGTCGACCAGCGCCGCGACTGCGGGTCGGTGATGTCCTTGCCAAAGGACCGACGCAGCTTGCGCTCTGCGTCTTCGATCTTTGTCCAGAGTCGTCCCAGCATTCGGTCCCTTTCGCGTCAGGCGCGGATGTAGAGACTGCGGCACGCGCTGGCAAGGACCGCGCCTTATTGACGGTACGGCTGATCGGGGTAGTTTGCGCGCAAACCGGCCTCATGGCCGGGAATCCCCGCGCAAATGAGGTCGTTTATGTCGCTTGCCAATGGTCGCACCTACCTTGCCATTCCCGGTCCCTCGGTGGTGCCGGACGCGGTCCTGCGGGCAATGCATCGTGCATCGCCCAACATCTACGCTGGCGAGCTGCCGGACATGATGCCTGGTCTTGTGCGCGACCTGAAGCGCGTGGCGCGCACTAAGGGGCATGCGGCGATCTATATCAGCAACGGCCACGGTGCCTGGGAAGCCGCGCTCGCAAACACCGTCGCTGCCGGCGAAAAGGTTCTTGTCCTCGCAACCGGCTTTTTTGCCAAGGCGTGGAGCTGGATTGCCGAAGCTCGCGGGATCGACGTCGATCTGCTTGATTTCGGCAATGGCGGCACCTTCGATCTGGCCCGGGTCAAAGCGGCCCTGAAGGCCGACAGCGGCCATGCCTACAAGGCGGTGCTCGCCGTGCATGTCGACACATCAAGCTCCAACCGGAATGAGTTTCTGCCCCTTCGCCAAATTCTCGACGATCTGGATCACCCGGCGCTTTTGATGGCCGATTGCATTGCATCGATGGCCTGCGATCGGTTCGAGATGGACGCATGGGGCGTTGATGTTACCGTCACCGGCTCTCAAAAAGGCCTGATGTGCCCACCGGGGCTGGGTTTTGTGTTCTTCAACGAGAAGGCGGCGCAGCGGCGCAAAGAGCTGAAACGGGTCAGCACCTATTGGGACTGGACCCAGCGGGCCGCGCCCGAAGCCTTCTACCAGTATTTCAGCGGCACCGCGCCCACGCATCACATCTACGGTCTGCGCACCGCGCTCGACATGATCCAGGAAGAAGGCATGGAGGCGATCTGGGCCCGCCACGCAACGCTGGCCCGCGCTATCTGGGCGGCGGTTGAACACTGGGGGCAGGATGGCCCGTTGCGGCTGAACATCGCTGATCCTGCCCTGCGCAGCCATGCGGTGACGGCGATGTCAATCGGCAAACCGTTTGGCGCGGAGCTGCGCCGGTGGTGTGCCGAAGAGGCGGGTGTCACGCTGGGCATCGGTCTTGGGATGGAAAATGAAGAAGATCCAAACAGTGACGGCTATTTCCGCTTTGGCCACATGGGCCACGTCAACGCGCACATGGTCCTTGGACTGTTGGGTGTGGTCGAAGCAGGTCTCGGCACGCTCAAAATCCCGCACAGGCCCGGCGGTGTGAGCGAGGCTGTCAAGGTGATCTCAGGCGTCTGAAGGCCACTGGATTTCGCGGCTGGCTTTGTACTGGGCCAGTCGGGTGATCCCGTGATTCAGCGCCCATCCTGTCAGGATCACAGCAAGAAGACCGAAATGGGCCCAGATCACGCCGAAAATCCACAGCAGGTTGACGAAGATCAGGATCAGGTTGGCGGTCGTATAATCTTCGACCCGCTTTGGCTGGCGATGCTCCATCTGCAGCTCCACACTCGGTTTTTGCACTTTCTGTCTGCGACAGAATAGCGCAGATAGATCAGCCGTCAGCGGCAAACTGACGGAAACGGGCAAATTTTTCGTGAAGAGATGTGGTTTTGCCTATCCGCGCGCCTTTTCAAGCGCCCGGGGCAGGGCGGCCTCGAAGATATCCAGATCAGCAGGACGACCGGCGCTTATGCGGATACAGCGGTCGCCCGGCGAAACGAAAGGCATCCGGACGAAGACGCCCTCTTCAATCAACGCGGCCAGAACCGCCCGCGCAAAAACGCCGTCCTGCCCGCAATCGACGGTAACGAAATTGGTGGCCGAGGGTAGCGGCGTCAGGCCGTTGGCCTTGGCAATCGCGGTGATCCTGTCGCGCGCCTCTGCCACCAGCCCGACGACTTCTTCAAGCCAGGCAATGTCTTCATAGGCGGCAAGCGCACCGGCTTGCGAAATGCGCGACATGCCAAAGTGATTGCGCACTTTATCGAAGCTTTTGATCAGGTCGGGTGCGCCGATGCCATAGCCAACCCGTGCGCCGGCCATGCCAAACGCCTTGGAAAAGGTGCGCATCCGGATCACCCTGGGATCGTCGGCGTCGATCACAGGCGCCGTGCCCTCGGGTGCGAATTCGATGTAGGCCTCGTCCAGCAGCAGAACCGTGCCGTCGGGCAGGCTCTCGAGCGCGCGTTCAATCCTGGAACCGCTGTGCCAGCTGCCCATCGGATTGTCGGGGTTGGACAGGTAGATAAGCTTTGCGTCTACCTCGGCCGCCTTGTCCATCAGCGCGTCGATATCTTCATGGTCATCCCGGAACGGGACCTTGTGCAGCGTTCCGCCATATCCGGTCACATGGTAATTGAACGTGGGATACGCCCCGTCTGATGTAACCACCGCGTCCCCAAGTGTCACAAGCAGGCGGACGAGATATCCCAAAAGCGAGTCGATTCCTTCTCCGATGATCACGTTGTCGGGCCGGACGCCCATATGAGACGAAATCGCCTGAATGAGATCATAATTCGTGGCGTCGGCATATTGCCAGCTCTGCCCGGCCGCATCCTGCATGGCGGCCACGGCAAAGGGTGAGGGACCAAAAACGCTTTCATTTGCACCCAGCCGCGCCAGAAAGGGCGCTCCGCGTTGGCGCTCCTGCACTTCAGGGCCGACGAACGGCACGCTGGAGGGCAACTTGGCAATCAGGTCTGGGTATCTGGGTCCGGTCATGCCCCGTCTATGCCAAGCGTTTTTCCTTTGAACAAGCGGGAAGACCTGCCGCGTGAAGATTTCCGGTCACTGAGATTTTTCGTACGAAAAATCTTAGCACCGCCCCGAAGGTATTGCTTAAAGGTAAACAAACCGTTCGATAGGTCAGAAAAATTGGTTGCATTTGAGCAATTTTTTGGAGCGCGCGAGCCGAGCAGGTCAATCTTTCTGACCCATTGTTTCGCGCGCGAAACATTAGGTCCGAAACGGACCCGTTCCCCGCGCCTTGACCCGCCGGTGCCAAGCGGCCACTTATCTCCCAGAGCAGCAAGAGACCAAGATGGCCCATACCCCTCCACCCTTCGCCCCTTTCGAATGGATGATCGCGTGGCGCTACCTGCGCGCACGCCGCGCCGAGGGCGGGGTGAGTGTGATGACCTGGATCAGCCTGATTGGCATCACTCTGGCGGTGTTCGCACTGATCGCCACTCTTGCAGTCCGCTCGGGGTTTCGCGCCGAATTTGTTGATACGATCTTGGGCTCAAACGCCCACGTGACGGTCTATTACACGCAGCAGGTTGACGAGTTTGGCCGCTCCAGCCGGACCATCTCCGACTTCGAAGCCCTCGCACAATCCGTGGCGTCCGTGCCCGGCGTGACCCGCGCCGCACCGCTGGTCAAAGGGCAGGTGATGGCCACGGCCAACAGCCGAAATGCGGGTGTCGAAGTCTTCGGCATCGCACCTGAGGATCTTGCCACCATCCCGCGCATCGCGGATCCCGAAACCGCGCGGGGTGAGCTTGATCGTTTTCCAGACGGTATCGCCATCGGCTCCGGAGTGGCGCGGGAACTGGGGGTCGGGCTGGGCGACAAGGTGAAGTTGATCTCGCCAGACGGAGTGAAAACAGCCTTTGGCACCAGCCCGCGGGTCAAGTCCTACGAGGTGGTCTATGTCTTCACCGCCGGGCGCTACGACATCGACCGGACCCGGGTGTACATGCCCTTTGGTGAGGCGCAACTCTACTTCAATCGCGAAGGGGTTGCGGATGAGATCGAAATCATGGTCGCCGATCCCGACCGCGTGGAAGAGATGACCTTGCCAATCGTCCAGGCCGCCGGACAACGCGCGTTGCTTTGGACTTGGCAGGATGCAAGTGGCGGGTTCCTGCGCGCGCTTGAGATCGAGGACAATGTGATGTTCATCATCCTGTCGATCCTCGTACTGATCGCTGCGATGAACATCGTATCGGGGTTGATCATGCTGGTGAAAAACAAGGGCCGCGACATAGGCATTCTGCGGACGATGGGTCTGACCGAAGGCGCTGTGCTGCGGGTGTTCTTCATCTGCGGTGCCTTCACCGGCATCCTGGGCACCGTGGCTGGCGTGGTCCTGGGGTGCCTCTTTGCGCTTTACATTGATCCGATCTTTTCCTTCGTGAATTACGTTGCCGGTGGCGGCGTGTGGGATCCGGCAGTGCGCGGGATCTACGAACTGCCAGCACAGTTGCGACTGCCCGATGTGCTGAGCGCCGTGGCCCTGTCCTTGGGGTTAAGCTTTATTGTCACAATCTTTCCGGCCCGTCGCGCCGCGCGCATGAACCCGGTTGAGGCGCTGCGCTATGAGTGATGTTTCGCTGCGATTGCGCGGGGTCACGAAGACCTACAATTCAGGCACAACGGCGGCGGTCGAGGTGCTGCGAGGCGTAGAGCTTTCCCTGAACAAAGGGGAAGTCGTGGCTTTGGTGGCGCCGTCGGGCGCGGGTAAATCAACGCTGCTGCATATCGCCGGGCTGCTCGACACGCCGGATGGCGGAACTGTCGAGATTGGCGGTTTGGACGTCACCGGGGCACCGGACAAGCGGCGGACTCTGGTGCGGCGCGACGAGGTGGGCTTTGTATACCAGTTCCATCACTTGCTGCCCGAATTCACGGCTCAGGAAAACATCGTGCTGCCACAACTCGCAGCGGGTGTCGCCCGTCGGGATGCCGATGCGCGCGCGATGGAGCTTTTGCAGATCGTCGGCATCGCGCACCGTGCGCAGCACCGTCCCGCGGCGCTGTCGGGCGGAGAGCAACAGCGAGTGGCGTTCTGTCGGGCACTGGCGAACCGGCCTTCGGTGCTGTTGGCCGACGAGCCAACGGGCAACCTCGATCCTGCGACTTCGGACACGGTTTTTGATGCGTTGATGACGCTGGTGCGCGAGACCGGGCTGTCTGCGTTGATTGCCACGCACAATATGGAGCTTGCCGCGAAAATGGATCGGCAGGTGCGGCTTGATCAGGGGATGGTGTCTCCGGCTTGACCTCTCGACAGGTGCTGCCACTGTGCTGCAACGGGCAGAGGAGGACAGCATGGCCGAGATTGACGTTTCGCAGATCAACGAAGTGACCGAGCAGGCTTTGCGTGCCCACGGCGCGTCTGACTCGGTCGCGCGCATCATGGCCGATGCGGTGTCCTGGGCCGAGGCGCGCAGCAACCGGATTTGCGGGCTTTACTATCTTGAAAGCTATTGTCAGCAGCTTGTCTCTGGGCGGGTCAAAGGCGACGTGACGCCGGTTGTCAGCACCCCCCGCAACAGTACGGTTGAGGTGGACGCAGCGTACGGTTTCGCGCAACCAGCCTTTGCTGCTGCACTCGAGGCGGCAACGGATGCGGCGCGTGCGAACGGGATTGCAAGCCTCTACGTTCGGCATGCCCACACCTGCACCGCGCTGGGGTGGTTCACCGAGGCCATTGCGACGGCGGGGATGATTGGGATGGGCTATACAAACGCCTCGCCCATCGTGGCGCCGCCGGGTGGCAAGACGCGGGTGATTGGGACAAATCCGATGTCTTTTGCCGTTCCCGACGGCTCGGGCGGTGTGGCCATGATGTTCGATCAATCGACAACAAGTGTTGCGCTGGGCCGGATCACGATGGCCAAGGCGGCGGGCGAGGCGATTCCCGAAGGCTGGGCGGTGGATGCTGAGGGCCATCCGACCACCGATCCAGAGGCGGGCTTGGCCGGGTCGCTGTGTAGCACTGGAGGCTATAAGGGATGGGGGCTTGGCCTGATGGTCGAGATAATGGCCGCGGGGCTGGCAGGCGGCACACCCAGCCGCGATGTCAAACCGCTGAAAGCCCCCGAGGGCGCGCCGCATGACCTTGCGCATTGCTTTCTGTTGATCGATCCCGGTGTGCGGCCCGAGTTTCACGCGATGGTTGCTGGTCTCGCCGAGGCGGTGGCGCAGGACGAAGGCGCGCGGCTGCCCGGCCGTGGTAAGGTTTTGTTAACCAAGGTCGATGTACCCGACGCCCTTTGGGAGGCAACCTGCGCTTTGGCAGCGCGGTGACATTTGTCTCACACGAACGTTTGATGCGGGTGAGCGGGACAGGCTGTTAGAACGGCACAAACCAGAAAAAGGGTGTCTTCTATGTTCCGCTTTCTCGCTGCCGCTGCCGCAGTTCTGTCTTTTGCCGCATTGCCAGCGCTGGCCGCACCGGTGTCGTTCGACGGGTCGTGGAAAACGCAGAGATTCTCGCTCTTTTCGTCCAACAAGTACGGGTTCAATGGCAGTTCGGTGAGCGTGTCTTCAAACGGCTCTGTCTCGCTGGCCTATCGCCCGCTGCCCGAAACCTATTGGGATGCCACATCGGCAAAGTGGTCCTGGTCGGTTCAGGAAGGTGTGCCGGCAACGGACCTGCGCAAAAAGGGAGGCGATGATCGCAACCTTGCGCTTTATTTCGTGTTCCTGCCCGAGGCGGAAGCCGCAGCGCTGAAGGGGGCCAGCGTGCGCAAGCTGCTGACGAATGATGCGGCACGTGTGCTGGTCTATGTCTGGGGTGGCGCGCATGACCGAGGCGCTGTTCTAAGCAGCCCGTATCTGGGCAGCCGTGGCAAGACGATTGTCCTTCGCGGGTCTGGGACAGGCAGTGCCAATGAGAGCGTCGATCTGGCGCGTGATTATGCCAATGCCTTTGGTGGCGGCGATGCTGCTCTGGTTGGGTTGGCGCTGTCCGGGGACAGCGACGATACCGACACTCGTATCCGTGCATCAATCAGCGGATTGAGCGTGAACTGACGCGCTACGCTCGTTGGGTGATCCAGACTCCAAGCGCCATGACCGCGATCCCGGTGGTCCGGGTGAGGCTGAGCGGGCTGATGCGCGCGCCGAAGAGGCCGAAATGGTCGATCAGGGCGGCCGAGATCAATTGGCCCAGCAACACGAAGAACACCGCATTCCCGACACCAAGATGCGGGGCGATATAGGTCACCGACAGCACGTAAAACGCCACAAGCAGCCCGCCCAACAGCAGGTGGCGTGGTGCGAGCGGGATGTTCGCCAGCGCCTTGGGTCCGGTGATCAGGGTTGCCGCTGTCGTGGCTATGAGAGCCACGCAGAACAGCACCATTGCGGCGGCGGCCGGAGAGCCAATGCGGACGCCAAGCGCGGCGTTCAGTGCGGCCAATAGCGGAATGCCGATCCCGGCAGCCAGCATGGTCAGGGCGTATATCGGCATCGTGGATCTCCGTGAGGCGTGGTTTTTCCGCAGACTGCGCCGAGGGTCGCTGATTGTCACCACCGATTGCGCATCGCCGCTGCGTCGGATGGTTGCGCGGGCGCTCAAAGACAGGCAGTCTGGTCCTATCGAGCAAGGAGGCCGAAATGCGCCCAACTCTATTCAGCCTGACACTTGGAGGTCTGGCCGCAGGACTGATTGCGGCCTGTACGCCGGAAGACATGCCCGAGGCCGGCGATGGTCGTGCGCTTTTCGTTGAGAATTGTGCGGTCTGTCACGGTGCCAATGCAAAAGGCGACGGCCCGATGGCGCGTGCGATGGCAAAGGCGCCAGCGGACCTGACACTGATCGCAGTGCGCAATGGTGGAACCTTTCCACGGGTCGATGTTCTGTCGACGATTGATGGTTATACCAAGAGCGATGAGAAGTTACCGAACATGCCCGAATTCGGCGCCTTGCTGGAGGGCGATTTGGTGCCACTCGATACCGGCGATGGGGTGATGACACCGACGCCGCGCAAGCTGGTTGCCGTGTTGGAATATATCGAGAGTGTTCAGCAAACACGCTGACCGCCTTGCAGGCAAAAAATAAGCCCCGCGCGGGGGCGGGGCTTATTCTGACGTCAATTGTATTTGATGCGGTCGCGCCTCAGCGGTTGCGCAACGCCTCGATCAACTCATCTTTACTCATGTCCGACCGACCGTCGACATCAAGCTCCTGCGCGCGGGTGTAAAGTTCGTCCTTGCTCCACTCTTCATAGGAAGACGCCTTGCCGCCTTTGTTGGATGGATTTTGACTTTCATCTGCCTGCGCATTGGCGATGCTCGCGGCGGCTTCTTTGCTGTAGCCATCGTCGCGCAACGCTTCGTATGTCTCGTCGTCCTTGATGGAGGATCCGTGCGAGTCGGCCATTTGCCTTATCCGTCTGTCGCTGTGGCAGCGGCAGGTGCGGTTGCGTCCTCGCCCGGTTCATTGCCCTGAGCGGCAAGGTTGGCGAGGTATGCAAAGAACAAGATGGCGGCAAAGACGATAGCCGCGACGATGCCCCAAATGGCGGGACGGTGGCGTTTGGTTTGCTTCTCAACATTCGTGGATGGAGCGGACATGCTGTACCTCTCGTTTATTTTCTAACTCGGAGAAGGAACGCGGGGCATTGTCGGAAGGTTCCCAACATTTGGCTTGGAACACCTTCACGACTTTCGCGTTAAGAGCCGAAGGCGAGGTCTGTTCTGGCATGTCGCGCTTCCGAAAGACGAAAAGGATACCCGTTTATGGCGCAGGCCGATTTGACCCAAGGACCCGTTTGGAAAGGTCTGGCGTGGGTCTCAGCCCCTATGAGCTTTGGCATTCTTGCGGTCTTGAGCGTCGGATTGGCGGATGCGTATTTTCTGGGGCAATTGGGACAGGCGCCGCTGGCGGCGGTTGGGTTCATCTACCCGGTGACAACCGCGCTGATCTCGATGTCGATTGGTTTGTCTGCGGGGGCCAATGCGGTTGTATCCCAGGCCATCGGTCGGGACCACGCAGACGATGATGCGCCAGTGCGCCTGGCGCTGCATTCCGTCGGGTTGGGTTTTGCTTTTGCGCTCGTCGTTGCGGTTCTTTTCTCCGTGGCCGCTCCTACGCTCTTTGCATGGATGGGTGCGGGAGAGGCGGCGCTTGCGGAGACTCGGGCCTACGTGCCGTTCTGGTCGATGTCGTTTCCGCTTCTGGTTCTGATGATGGTCTGCAATGCCGTCTTTCGGGCGCATGGCGACGGAGCAACATCGGCGTTGCTCATGGTTCTGGCGGCTGCTGTCAATATCGCCATCAATCCGCTGTTGATCTTCGGCTGGGGCCCTGTGCCAGCTCTGGGCACAGAAGGGGCCGCGCTTGCGACCCTGATTGGTCGCGCCGTCGGTGCAGGCGTGGCGCTGTGGTATGCGTGGTATTCGGGGATTTTGACCGTGTGTGGCGAGCCGCTGAAGGGGCTGGCGTCAAGTTGGAAAGACGTGATTGCGGTTGGACTGCCGGCAGCGGGGTCGAACGCTATCAATCCGGCCGGAATGGCTCTGGTCACCGCAGCAGTAGCGACCTTGGGCGAAGCGGCTGTGGCCGGGTTCGGCGCGGCGACGCGTGTGCAGTCGGTGGCTTTGGTTGTGCTCTTCGCGCTGTCAGCGGGGATCGGTCCCGTGGTGGGACAGAATTTCGGAGCTGACAAGCAGGAGCGGGCGCGCACCGCGCTCAAGCAAGCTTGGGCGTTCAGCGTGGTCTACGGGCTTGTCCTTGCAGCGGGTGTCACGATGTTTGCGGACTCGATTGCCGAACTATTCGCGGATGGCTCCGAGGCAAAGGACTATGCCGCCCAATACCTGCGTATCGTGAGTTGGAGCATCATGGGCTACGGCATCCTTGTCATCACGAATGCTGCGATGAACGCGCGCTCGAAAGCGGCCTATTCGCTGGGCCTGAGCTTTACCCGGATTTTTGTGGTCTACGTGCCGTTGGCTTGGCTGGGCATGTGGCTGTTTGACTATACCGGAATTCTGATTGCCGCTGTTCTGGCAAACGGATTTGGTATCGCTGGCGGCTTGTTCTGCGCGCGAGCGACCGGATTGATCGATGATGTTCAAGGACATGACGTGCCCAGGGTTCTGCCGGAGGCGCAGGGCTAGGGGCTCAGGCCATCTCGGTGCGCATGGCGCGGGTCTGATTGCGATCGGTCCTGTAGGCATCGGCGGCGGTCACAAGCGCGCGGAAAATTGCGCGCTGTCTGTGGGCGTAGAAGAGATGTTCTGGATGCCATTGGACGCCAAGCGCGAACGGATCACGCACGCGTTCGATGGCCTGCACCATGCCGCCGGTATCGCGCGCCGAGACCCGGAGGCCCTGACCGAGCCGATCCACGGCCTGTGAATGCAACGCATTCACCTTCATCGGCTGCTCACCGCTGATGAGCGAAAGGTGGGTCGCTGCCTCGACGCAAATCTCGCGTTTGGGAAGGATCGTTGTGATTTTTCGATCAGGCCCAAATGTCGTCCATGCGTCCTGATCAAGCGTGCCGCCGAGAGCGACGTTCAGCATCTGCGACCCGCGACAGATGCCGAGCACCGGAATGTTCTGCTCTAGTGCAGCTTCGGCCAGGCATCGTTCCAATTCGTCGCGCTTGGGATCAAGCCGTGCGGATACGCCCAGCTTGCCACCGTAGAGTTCCGGGCCAATGTCGTCACCGCCGCCGATGATCAAGCCATCCACGCCGGCAAGATCTGCGACGCGGCCAACGCCCCAGCGCACACCACGTCCGCCAGTGATCCAGAGATTCAGGTTGATCAGTGGATACACCCGCCATCCGGTTCGGGATGATGTCGTTACGGCGATCAGCGGTCGGCTCATAAGTCTGCCCTTGCGCCGTTTGACGCCAAAAGGGCGTCGATGGTTTGAACCCAGACCGATTTACGTTCGAACCAAGCTGCGTCATGGGTCTTCCACGCGCTGCGCAGCGCGCTCAGAAGCGCTTCGTTGGCCGCCACCAACTCAACCTGACGCCAGAGCTGCCAAGGTTGGAGAAGGCTCCAATCGGCTTCGTCTATGCGGCTGTCTGGCAAACGGAAATGAAAGGTTGGTCGCGCCGACGTTTTGTCCTCGACGTTAAACACCTTATCAAACAGCTCCGGTTCAGCATGTTTGAAGAGCGGAAAGAGATCGAGGCTTTGATTGCGGCTTGTCACATGTCTGGCGAAGACCTGCATGACATCGGCAAGGCTTTCGAATGTGGTGTTGACCAATTCAGAAATCAAAGCGCGCGGCCATGCTTCGACGAAAGGCATCATTCGACGGGTCGTGTCCACCTTTTCCTTGTCGCGCAGCCAAGGTTCAAGCAGCGCATAGGCGGTTATGGTGTCAAGCGTGTGCCGGTGATCGGGCGCCACCACTTCGGGGTTGAGGTGCACGCCGAAGCCCAGCAGCACGCCGCTGCGTGATCCCATGGCTCCTGCTTGACGTAGCGCCGTACACACCGAGTTGAAGCGTTCCAACTGCGCACGGCTCAGCGGAGGGGTGACGACCTCAACCGGGATCAGCCCGCGAAACGCGTCGAGACTTTCCTTGAGAAAGGGGAGGTCTTCGCGTTTGCGCAACGTGATGTCCAGCTCGACACCGATATCGCCAAACTCCGTGTCGCAGACGGTAACACTGTGATCGCCACCGTCCTTGACTGTTCCTCCGAATTCCCGGGCGATCAAATCGCCGGTTTCGTGTTCGGTCGGGCCCGCAAATTCGATCTCGATTCCGCAGAGACGATCATTGCCGTCTGCGGTTTGCTCCACGGGCAAAGGAGGAAGGGTTGGGCTGATTTCAGTCATTCTACGCCTGTGTCGGAGCCAGTGTCTTATCCGTATCCGGTCGTTGTTCCGGCGTATTTGCCATAAAGGCGGTGACCCAAACCAGAACCGGCAAGGACACGATACCGCCGATTGGACCCCAGAGCCATAGGCCGAACAAGATGGCAAGAAACACCACAAGCGGATTGAGTTGCAAGCGCTGGCCAACCAGCGTTGGCGTCACAAACTGTGCTTCGGTCATGTTCAAGGTTAAATAGGCGAGGGCAGGCAAAACAGCGTAGAGTCCTGTGAATTCGGTGAAACCCACGACGCCCAGTGAGACCAAAAGCAACACCGGTCCGAGATAGAGCACGAAATTCAGGAAAAAGGCGGCGGCGCCCCACAGGATCGGGTTTGGCACGCCGATGGCTGTCATCACCGCAAAGACGGCCAGGCCCAGACCGGCATTGATTGTCGTGACAGTGATGAAATAATGCGACACGGCGCGGTCCGCCTGCCGAAGCGAGACGGCATGATGTTTGAATGCGGCGTATATCTCGTTCTGGGTCAGGGTGAAAAAGAAGAACGTTCCTGCAAGCGTCAGAAGCTGCGCGGCAAAGTTGGGTGCAACCCATAGCGCGTCGAGCAGGCTGGGCATCGCCTCTTCGACAGCCTGCCCATCCTCCGCAAGTGATTGTTCGAGTTCGAACTGTACGGATTCCAATCCACGAATGGCGCGGCTGGCGTCGATCACCCAGTAGCGGATTTCATCTTCGATCCTGGGAACCTGACCGATCAAATCCATCGCAATCGGACCAAGACCGGCGATCAACAAGACAGTGAACGCACCCACGCAGATGAGGCTGATGCTGGCGCTGACCGCCCGTGGTACGCCGAGGCGTGCAAGCAAGCGCATGCCCGGTGCGGCGACGATGGCAAGCACCAACCCAAGCGTGACAGGCGCTAGCAGCCCCTGCGCCAACTTCATGGCGGTAACAACCGCCACCATCGCCACAAGGGCGATGGCGACGGTTTGAATGGTGCCGCTCGTCGGAATGCGCGTGCTCATCAGGCGGTCTGTTTTCCGTCAGAAAACTCGGCGCGCGCTTCGCGGATACCGCTGTCAACGGCGGCTTTGCCTTGACGCTCAAGCTTGGCGACTTCGTCGCGCAGGACGGCCTCGGCATCACGCATCATCTTGTCGCGCGTTGCGCCCATCAGTTCGGTTTCTGCCTTGGTGGATGGCAGCAAAGCTCCGATCAATGCGCCAATCCCGGCCACAATGGCCCCGGTCAGGAAGGGCTGGCTTTGATGTGCATCGCGCGCTTTTTGCGATGAGCGACGAGCTTGGCGTTCCAGCTTTTCCTGCGCGTCGATCACCTTGAGCCGCGCTTCCGTCACGCGGGCGCGCGCCTCGGGGGAGAGTTTGTCCAGGCCCTTGTCGACAGACTTGCGAAGGGTCGAGGCGGATTGCGTATTTGCGAACCGTCCGGTCTGCACCCGCTGGCGTGTTTTCATCTGACGATCTGCCCGGGCAATTCGGTCATCGTGGCCCTCCATTTGATCGTAAGAAGTCAGGCCTGGTTCCCGCTTTTGACCGCTGTTCAGTGCGATGAGCGCTGCTCCGATCCCGATCAAAGCAAGGCCAGATGGCGCATTTTTGGCCTTGTCCAAGGCCGCCGCGACAACGGTCTGACCGAGATCGGCGGTCTGACCAACAGCGCGTTTTGCACGGGCTTCGGGGTTGACGGATGAGGCGAGGTTGCTGATGTGGTCTGTCAGCTGTGCGCGATGGCTTTCGGCATTGCGTTCGAGTTGATCTGCATTAGGCACGGGACATCTCCTTGATAATTTCGATGTCGGATTTGACTTGTTTCATGGTGCGGGTGGGCGCCAACGCGCTCGCTGAAAGGCGGGATTTCCCGATCAGTGCGAAGACCAGAGCAATCGCGAGACAGGCAATAGCCACGATCAAAGCTGCCCAATGATACGCGACGCCAAGAGCTGCGATCCCGAGAATGGCTGCTACGGAAAGCGCGACGAGGCCGACCAGAGCGACGAGCAGGGCAAGGGCAAACAGGGCCAGACCGCCGCCGGCGCGCGCTGCATTGTCGGATAGTTCCTGCCGCGCCAGCTGCAGCTCCGTTCGCAAAAGCGCACGGCCTTCGGTAATGATGCCAGCGATCATGGTCCGAAAATCAGTCGGTTCTTTGGTGCGTTGTGTCACTGTTCCACCTCTGCGCTTTGCAGATGCCCAGACCAAGGATCAGTTTCGTCCTCGGCTGTTGAATGCGTGCCCTCTCCGGATTTGATGAACCGCGCCGCGGCAAAGCCAAGAAGTGCAGCCCCGCCCAAAAAGAGGAGCGGATTTTTGCGAGCAAATACAGCGACGTCGTCGGCCATCTCATCCACCGGTTTGTCACGCAGCTGTGCCGCGACTGAGCTTATCTGAGCAGAGATCTGGTTCAGCGCGGCTGCCTGCAGACTGTCGGAATCAAATTCATCTCCTGCGGCATCGGCCGCGCTGGCAGTGGATTCGGCTGTATCGATTGCTTCGCTGCGTGCTTGCTCTGCCTGCTGTTGCGCTGCGGCGGAAACGTGGTCGGTCGCATCATTGGCAAGTTTCGTGGCACGCTCTTTGGCAGTGTGGATGGTTGACTGTGTGTTGGGCATTTTGGCCTCCTGAAAAAAGCCGAATTAAACGGTCTGAAGGATGTTATTGATTTTGCTCTGCAGCGTGTCGCGCTGACCCTTCAGCGTGTCGTGCAAGGGGTCTTGAGGTGACAGGCATTTGATCGCGTCGTCGTAGCGCTTCACGACCGTCTCTTCCCCATCGGCAACGGTATTCAGCGCGTCGCCGTCAAGATCGGTGAACGTGTCGCGAATACGGACAACCGCTTTATGCACGTTGGCCATCAGTGTGCCCGCGCGGTCTAGTTCCAGACCTTGTTTGGACGCGACACGTTCAATCGCGGCGATGTCTTCGTCGTGCTGGCTGCGTAGGTCCTGAATGCAGCCGCGGATCGAAGGCTCGGCCCGTTCAACAAACTCATCATATCCTTCGCGGATGTCTATCAGAGTGTCGAACAAAGATTGCACACAGTTGTGAAGATCGTGTCGTGCTGTCTCGGACATGTTGGCCTCCTTAGCATGTTTGAGAACGCGGCAGGGTGAGCAGAGTTCCCTCGGCATGCGAGCAAATCGAAAATCATTTGTGCAAGCGGCCCGGAAAACGGGTCAGCCGAATGGCTATGTCATCTGCGCAGAGCAGCGTGACGTTCCTATACGCGCACAACGCAATGTCGGCAGGACGTTGAGCATAGAAAACCTATGTCAAATCACGCAGGTACACGGGCCATGGTCCGAGGCGGGCCCGCTGATCAGATCAGGGGACGAGCTTGCGTCATGATATTGTTTGAGAAACCCAAATCGGCCAGTTCCTTTGGTTGGTGGACCGTCAGCGTGTCTTCTGCCCACGTCGCGATCCCCTGACTGCGCAACTTGGCTAGAGTTTTGTTTGTATGGACCAATGAGAGGCCCATCGCGTCGGCGATATCCTGCTGTTTATAGGGCAAGGGCACTTGGTCATTTTGGTTGAGACCCAAGGCGGACAGCCGTGTGTAAAAGCGGTTCAGGACCCACGCTATCTTGGCCATCCCATCCATTTGGCCGACAGCGGCAAGCATTTCGCCCAACAAATGCTCCTCGGTCGCGGCAATGTGAGTCAGATCGAACGCCCGTTGCGGCTGTTGGCTGAACAGGTTCCACAACTCGGATCGGTTGAAGACACACATTGTCATGATTGTGGTGGCCTCGACGGAATGGCGCATCGTCCCCATCACACCGCTTTGCAAGCCAATGAAATCGCCGGGCAAGATGAAGCCAACGACTTGGCGGCTTCCATCCTCCAGCATCTTGAAACGCAGCCCCATCCCATCAAGCGCAGTATAAAGTTGAGACGACGACGCGCCTTGGGCCAGAATTTCGGTGCCTGGCTGGGCGACAAACTCACCCATTTTGAACTTGGACATGAATTGCACTTCGCCACGCGACATATTTTCGAACATGTCGAGACTTCTGAGAGGGCAATTCTCGCAATTCGTTTTCATAACTCCTCGCTATGTCATAGTTTAATGCAAAGCTTGTCGTTTGATGTCATTTGTGGCCGGATGCCTAGGGAAAATGCACGATGACCGAGTTGTTTGAGTCCGATCCAAAAGCCTTGATTGTGTCGAACAATGTGATTGAGGCCGATGATTTGACTGAGATGTTGACGGAACAAGGTCTTGATCCTGTTGTCCACGTCCGCGATGTCGAGGGTGCTCAAGCCGTTTTGGAGCAGCGAAGCGCCAACCTACGACTGGTGATCTGTGGTCTGTCGATGCACGAAACCGACGCGTGCTCATTCGTTCAGGAACAAATGAAAAGTACGTGGTCTCTGCTGCTGATTGACCCGCCTGACGCACAAGACGGTCAAGAGGGATGTGGCGTTTTACTGCGTCCCTTCTCGACCGCCGACATGATGGCAGTTTTATTGCGGATGGGTTTGACGTCTTAATAGCGCTTGGTCAGCGCAAGGCCTAAGACCAAACCTACCCCCATGGCGCCCAGCACGGCCAGCGTGGGATTGCGCCGAACGGCGCTGTCAAATTCGCCTTGGTAGGTCTGCACATAGTCAGAGCCCGTCTGCACCGCATTCGACGCGCCGTCGCGAACCGATTGGGCTGCTTGGTTCATACTGTCTTGCGCGTCCGAAACGGTCTCGCGCAACTTGTCCGAAGCGCTTGCCTTTGTGCTTTTGTGATCAGTGGGTTGCGCGTGAGTGTTTGTGTCAGTCGCTGTCATGATACCTCTCCTTCTTTTCACCGGCTCAACGTGTCGCTCGGCGCAAAGTTCCCTGGAACCTTGTTGTCGCCTCTGGGGTTGTGATCGCACCATGCAAACAGAAACGAAGGGACTTACTTATGCTTTATTGGGCGGCTATTTTCCTTGTTATCGCTCTGATCGCTGCACTTTTCGGCTTTGGAGCCATTGCTTCGGCATCGGCCGGGATCGCACAAATTCTATTTGTGATTTTCCTAGTACTTTTTGTCGCGACACTGATCGTGCGAGCGCTGAGAGCGTAGACTTAAAAAAGCCGGAGCGATTGCTCCGGCTTTTTTAGTTGATGACCGTCTAAGTCAGGCCTTCAGCGTCTCTGTCGACGAGAAGAACATGGCCTGGCTCACTGCAGAGCGCACCTGTTCCTCGGTGTACGGTTTCGAAATCAGGAATGCGGGTTCCGGTCCTTCACCAGTCAACAAGCGCTCGGGGAATGCGGTGATGAAGATCACCGGAATGTCCGGATCGTCCGAAACAATTCTGTTGACGGCATCAATACCGCTGGAACCATCGGCCAGTTGGATATCCGACAGGATGAGGTGCGGCTTTTCCTTGTTATAAAGTTCAACAGCTGCATCAGCTGTGCGGGCAATGCCGGTGACGACGTGGCCCATGTCGGCGACAATCGCTTCGAGGTCCATCGCGATGATGGCTTCATCCTCAATGATCATGACACGACCTGCCAAGGATTTCGCCATTTCGCTGTAAGCGATGTCGACGAGATTTTGGGCTTCATCTTTGCTGATGCTCAGAACATTTGCCACTTCGTCAAAGGTCATTTCTTCGATTGTATGCAGCAAAAGCGCTTCGCGGGTGCCGGAGGTGAGGCGCGACAGATGCTGTTGAGCCTTGGCGGCAGCACCAGTTTCGGACTCGCTGAGCGTTGCACCGGACGTAGACCAGATGGAATGGAACACTTTGAACAAGGCGACCTTGTCTGAAACCTCATGGTCGAAGAGGCTCCTATCACTCAAAATAGCCTCCAGAGCGACGACGGCGTATCTGTCGCCTTCGGTCTGCGACCCGGTGAGAGCCCTCGCATACCGGCGCAGAAACGGAAGGTTCGCCCCGATTTTGGAGGTTAGGTCCTGAGATTGTTCGGTCGGCATAGAGAAAAGCTCCCACTTTTTTTGCATGTTGTTGGAACCAAACGCCCAAAATGGTGTTAAGTTCCCGCGAGCGTGCGAATATCTGAAAAAAACATCCGAAGGGCTACATGAAACAGGATCGAAAAATATCAAGCTTGGAGCAAGAGATCGAGGCCAACCTAAAGCGCGTCTATAACGACATCGCTACTCAGGAAGTCCCGGATCGCTTCACGCAGTTGCTCAACCAACTCCGTGACGCAGAGAAAGCGTCGACGGAGTGCAAAAATGGCTGATCCCAGAGACGAAATAGTTGAGCATTTGAGCGCGATGCGCGCCTTTGCGGTAAGTCTAACGCGCAATTCAGCGTTGGCGGACGATATGGTGCAAGATGCGCTTGTAAAGGCCTGGACAAAGATCGATTCGTATCAGGAAGGCACCAATATGCGTGCTTGGCTGTTCACGATTCTGCGCAACACCTACTATTCGCACCACCGCAAAGCACGTCGCGAAGTGGCCGACACTGACGGTGAAATGGCCGCATCTCTGGCACAGAAGCCTGATCATGATGGACGCCTTCAGATGCGTGATTTCAATCGAGCCTTCGAAATGCTGAACGACGAGCAACGCGAAGCTTTGGTTCTCGTCGGCGCTGGTGGGTTCTCCTATGAGGAAGCGGCGGAGACGTGCGGCGTGGCTGTGGGAACGATCAAAAGTCGTGTGAACCGTGCCCGGAAGCAATTGGTGGAACTGCTTCAGATGAGCGATGACGAGGTGATGGAAGCGACAGATATCGTCACCACGGGCATCGTTACCAACCAAAAGAACGTTGCCTGATCTACGCTCGTCTGCATGACGCTTCTGGGAGATATTGCCGTGACCGATCCAGGCTCGGACTTTGAGGTTCTGATCACGGCAGAAGAGGCATGGCCCGCATTCGAGCGGGCCGTTCTCTCTGCGCGCACGTATGTCCATGGGTCTTTTCGCGTTTTTGACCTTTGCACGAAACTGCGAAGCAAGGAGGCCCGGGCGGTAGGCGACGATTGGTTTGATCTTTTGGCGCATTCAGTCAAACGCGGTGTTCAGGTGACAATTGTGGTGAGTGACTTCGATGCGGTCATGGCCACGCCGCTGCATGAATTGACGTGGAAAACAGTGCGCCAAGGCGTTGCCTTGGCAGAGGTCTCGGATGCAAAGCCCGGTCAGTTAAAGATCAAAGCCTGCTTACATCCTGCACGAGCCGGCATGCTGCCGCGCGGGATGCTTTTGCCATCTGTGCTGAAGCGTAAATGGGAACAGCTTTCCGGCTTGAACGAAGATCGGTTGACCCGTCAGGCGGTGCTGCTCAACAGCAAAGCGTTGCCGGAGTTGCGGACAGTTTCGCATCATCAGAAGCTTGCCGTGATAGATGATGACACGCTTTTTATTGGTGGGCTTGATCTCAATGAGCGTAGGTTCGATACGCTGGACCACGAACGGCCGGCGCGCGAGACTTGGTCTGATGTTCACTTGATCATGCGCAACGGGCCCGAAGTTGCCGAGGCCAAGGCGCATCTCGACAGTTTTTTGGACGTGACGTCCGGCAGGTGCGATCCGCCGCCGTTAAGCGTGATCAAGCGAACAATGTCGGCGCCGCGCCGTATGCAGTTTCCTTATCTGTCTCCACGCACTGTGGTGAATGAAATTGAAGAAGCTCATATCGCAAGCTTTAGATCTGCTCGTCATCTCATCCATGTCGAGACCCAATTTCTGCGATCAAGCGTTATCGCAGGGGCTCTGGCCGAAGCGGCTGTGAGAAACCCTGATCTACATCTCATTGCGATTTTACCTGCCTTGCCCGAGGCATTGGCGTTTTACGACGACGATGGACTCGACACACGGTTTGGCATGGCTCTGCAGAAAGATGCTGTCTCTGTCGTGCGTGAGGCGTTTCAAGAGCGGGCAACACTGGCGTCGCCAGTGCGTCCGGTTCTTGCATCGCGCGACCGGATGGCATGTCTCGCGGGATCGCCATTGATCTACGTCCACAACAAGGTTTTGGTGAAGGACGATGATTATGCCCTTATTGGCTCGGCAAATCTGAACGGACGGTCGATGCGGTGGGATACCGAGGCTGCAGTGGCGATTACGGATAAGGCGCACGTCTCTGCACTGCGATCAAGATTGATGTCTCACTGGTGGTTTGAAGACTTGCCGGCCGAAGCGTCCGATCCGGCAACCCTGCAACCCTGGTGGGATAGGGAGATTGAGGCAAATGGTGTTTGTTTGCCCGAAAGTCGCAGCGGATTCCTGGTGCCATATGATGCAGACAACCAAGCCGATCTGGCGCGCTCCTTGCCGGGGATCACGGAAAACATCGTTTGAGGGAACCCAAAGGCCGCTTGCGCGGTTTTCCGCTTGAGCGAAGAGGAAACACAGTATGACGCGCGGACGCTTGGCCGAGAGGCCGACACACATTTCAGCCTACGGACTTCTGGATGTGGGCTTTCGAATGTGGAAGCGACAATCGTCTCTGAACCTCGGGCTGATTGCAGCTGGCATCGCATTCTACGGCCTGTTGTCCCTGTTTCCTGGAATTACCGCAGCCGCTGCCTTGGCCGGTGTGTTTCTTGAGCCGGGTATGCTGATCGAAAACAGCGACGAGATCACACGCATGCTTCCCGATGCCGCGAAGGGGATCGTGATGGGGCAGCTTTCGGATGTGGCAAATGCTGACAGCTCGGCGCTGAGCTTTGCAGCGCTTCTGGGTTTTGCCGTTGCACTTTATTCGGCCTCCAAGGCGGTGGCTAACTTTATCACAGGGCTCAACTTCATCTACGAAGAAGACGAGGCTCGGAATTTCTTTGTTGTAAAAGCTCTGACAATTTTTCTGACCGTGGTGATGATCATCGCTCTTTTGATCGCAATCATCGTCGTGGCTGCGATCCCGGTGGTTGCGTCAATTTTCGGCGATTACGGCATCATCGACGATGTCGTAATGTTCTTGCGCTGGCCCTTCCTCTTTCTGATGGGCGCTGCAGGAATTGCCGTTTTGTATCGTCTGGGACCTGACCGGCGGTCGGCAAAATGGCGGTGGCTGACGCCGGGGGCGTTTGTGGCCTGTGCGCTTTGGGTTGCGGGCAGTTACGGATTCAGCCTCTACGTGCAATCTTTTGGATCCTACAATGAGACCTTTGGGGCGCTGGGCGGGGTGATCATCCTGCTGACATGGCTCTGGCTGTCGGCGTTCATCGTCCTGCTTGGCGCTTTGCTTGATGCCGAATTAGAAGCCCAGACCAAACGTGACAGCACGGTGGGTGAAGACCGACCAATCGGTCAGCGTGGCGCGGTCAAGGCAGATACCGTCGGCGCGGCACTCGGTGAGAAAATGACGGAACCCTCGCAGTAGTCAAACGTTGACCCTCCAGACATCATAGGAGGGGTCATTGGACCTTTTACGCATCATCGCAGCCGTCATCTTGCCGCCTTTGGGGACATTCCTCGAGGTCGGACTGAGCAAGCATTTCTGGCTAAATATCCTGCTGACCCTTCTTGGTTACATTCCGGGGATTGTTCATGCCGTCTACATCATTGCCCGCCGCTGACGCGGCAGACCGCATGGCGCAGATCGAGCGCGTTGCGGGGCTGCTCGACACACGGTTTCGTATTCCCGGCATCGGCATTCGTGTCGGTTGGGATTCGATACTCGGTCTTATTCCCGGTCTTGGTGACGCTGTCACTACGGTGCCAGCGGGATGGATGATGTGGCAGGGCTATCAGATGGGGGCCCGCAAGCGGACTTTGGCGCGGATGGGTGTCAATGCAGCCATCGACCTGTTCGTCGGCGGTATCCCGGTTGTCGGCGACGTATTCGACGTCGCCTTCAAATCACACAAACGCAACCTTGCGCTGCTTCAGGACGACATGCAGCGCAGGATCATTCACGCAAGAAGCGAGGAGATGGCACATGGCTGAACGTCACAAATCAAAAGATGGACGTCGCGAAACCGAGGAACTGTTTGGCGAAGCGGCCGATATTTCTCATCAGGGTCGAACCGGCGGTCGTCTCGCACGGACTATCGGGACTGAGGACGAGGAAAAGCGCAGCACGGAGCGGCCAGCCGGCAAGACCCGTGTCACGAAAAGTCTGGAAGATGAGGAGAGCGACAATGACGCGTAAGTCGGGCGTACCACACAATGCATGGGTCATAATCGTCGACGGCGAAAAGGTCCTCTATCTTGTCAACAAAGGTGATGACATCGATATGCATCTTGTCGTTCGCGACAAGGAAGAACAGGACAATCCACAGGCGCAAGACTGGGCGGCGAACCGTCCCGGGCGGTTCAACGACGGTCCTTCGCCTCAACGCTCTGCAGTTGATGACACAGACTGGCATCAGCTCGAGAAGGAGCGGTTCGCTAAGGACGTGGCCGAACAACTTTACAAGGATGTTCACAGAGGGCGCTTCAGCGATTTGATCATTGTGGGTAGCCGACCGGCGTTGAGCGAAATCCGCAAGGAAATGCATCCGGAAGTGGCGAAAACTTTGCGCCTTGATGTGGCGAAAGTGCTCACCAACCACCCCATTGACGAAATCGAAACTCTGGTCAGCCGGGAAATGGAAAATAGCTGAAAATACTTCGGAACCTTTTTCGGTTGTGGTTGTTAACACACTGATAAAAGGAGAAAAATATCATGAAGGTTGGAGCTATTGTCGCTGGTGTCGTGCTTGTCGCGGCCGTCGCTTTTGGTGTCTACATGGTGGACATTGATCAAACCGAAGAAGGCACTTTGCCGACTGTCTCTATAGATGGTGGCAACATGCCGGAATTCGACGCAGAAGTTGGCGATGTCGAAGTTGGTGAACGTGATGTCACTGTGACTGTTCCCGATGTCGATCTTGAATCGCCTGAAGAAGAGAACGTTGCGTCGAATTAAATTTACTTAAATCCCTTAAGGAGGCTCTCATGGATCGCGATGTGATCGAAGGACACTGGACCGAAATCAAAGGACGTTTGCGTGAAGCTTATGGTGAGTTGACGGATGACGACGTTGAAGAAGCCAAAGGTGATCGCGAGCAGATGGAAGGCGTGCTCCAGCAAAAGCTGGGCCGGTCGAAAGACGAGGTGCGCCAGACTGTGGATCGGATTTTAAATAATCTCTGATCAAATCTGGACCTAAATGAACAAAGCGCGGCTGTTTCTACGGCCGCGTTTTTTTGACTCATGCCGCTAAAAATTGCGTTGCTCGTCCTATCGGGCGATCTGGCGTCTGTGTCACACCTTCAGGAATTGCGATGGGGTGGCCTGCGTCTTAAATTGTGACGCGTATTGCAGGAGCCGCCATGTCATCCGAAGTCCGAACACCGATCACTCAAGCGCTGCAGGAAGGGGCGTTGACGCGCCGGGAGCTGAAGGCGTTGATGGCCCGATCTGATGGCCCCGCGTTGATGCGGGTTCTCGGTTTCGCCTTGCTTTTGGCTCTGACGTCCGGGCTGATTTACCTTGCTTGGGACAGTTGGTTGATATGGCCAGCGATGTTTGTGCACGGCGTGGTGATTGTGCATTTGTTTTCGCTACAGCATGAATGCGTGCACTACACCGTCTTCAGGACGCGCAAACTGAATGACGTTTTCGGCAATATTTGCGGATACGCCATTATACTTCCGTTCCAGCAGTTTCGTTACGAGCACTGCAATCATCACACGTATACGCAGCTGAAAGGGCAGGACCCGGAGCTGATCGAGCTGCCGATCTCGGTTTGGAAATACCTGTGGTACATTTCATCGGTGCCCTATTGGCGCAACAAATTCAGTCAGATCCTGCGCAACGCGGCAGGGCGGTTGAACGAAGAAGACAGAACCTTTCTCACCAAACACGAAGCGCCGATCATCATCCGTGAGGCACGGCTCATGCTGGCTTTCTATGCGGCTGTGGCTGTTCTGTCTGTTGTGATGGGGTGGAGTTGGCCGCTTTGGTACTGGATCATCCCGCTGTTTCTTGGCGAGCCGGTCATGCGTGCCATCCGGCTGACCGAGCATGTGGGTCGTCCGAATGTGGATGACATGAAAGAGAACACGCGGACATCGCTGGTCTCTGGACCGATGCGGTTTCTGTGCTGGAACATGAATTACCATGCCGAACACCATTATGCTGCCTCCGTGCCGTTCCATGCGCTGCCCAAGCTGCACGAGAAATTGCGCGGCTATGTGTATGTTGAAGAGCGAGGATACCTGGGCGCGCATGTTGACATCCTCAGCCAGTTGCTGGGCCGCAAACCGCGCAGCGACACTGGGGTTCGCAACGCGTGACGGGGCGGGAAAAGACCTGGACGGATGTGATCGCGGTCAGTGAACTTGAGCCGAGAGATGCAACGCCGGTGACTCTCGGCGCACGTGAATTGGCGGTGTTCGATGCCAAAGAGGGGATATTCGTGACCCTCGCGCGCTGCACGCATGGCGCAGCCAATCTGTGTGACGGCCATTTCGATGGAACGTATATCGAATGCCCATTACACCAGGGCCTGTTCGACGTACGAACAGGCGCACCAAAAGCGGCCCCGGCGCGCGTTCCCTTACGTCTGTTTGAAACGCGTGTGTGTGATGGGATGGTGCAGATCCTGATCTAGGCTTACGCCTCCTCGGGCATCTTCTGTTCGGCCTCAATTGTGCGATTGACCATCTGCCGGAAGAGCTTGGCACCGGCATCCAGCCCGAGGTCGATATAGGGCGTGGCGGGGTTTTTCATCCCGGCATGCACCTTTTCCAGAATTGCGCGGTCTTCTTCGAACGCCATACGAGCGCCCGCATTCATGCGGTCTGACACGTCCTTGTCATGCGGGTCGGTATTGCGATGTTGGAACCAGAAATACCGTGTCTTGTCCTCGGTGATCGGCGTCATGAAGTTGTATGATATGTTGATCAGTGTCTTGTCCACCGGAGTGCTGTCCGGACCGCCGGTGCCCGGCGGAGTATAGATCGATTTGTTCAGCCCGATCCCGGGCAGGCACATCTCATAGTGCTGTAGGCGGTCGCAGACACCATCAAACTTAACAAGTTTGGCGTAATAGGGGGATGGCGGTTGGCCGTAAATCCAGCGCGCTACAATCACACCGCGATCTGTTTTGCTCACATCAAGCGGACCGTCATCTGTGCCAGCGCCTGCAAACGAGGTCACATGCACCCAGGCCACATGGCTTGGATCCAGAAGATTGTCGCATACCCACAGGTAATGGCAGTCGATGTCCATCGCGCCGCCATCGGTGTACCCCCATTCGGGATTGTCGAAGTTCTCGATCGGGAAGATCAGGTCCGGGTCAGCCTTCTCGGGGTCGCCCATCCAGATCCAAAGCAGGCGATACCGGTCGACCACCGGGTAGGATTTCACCACCGCGCGTCGTGGGATTTGTCCGCGTTGCGTGGGAGCGTCAACACACGCGCCCGAGCAGTCAAAAGTCAGGCCATGATAGCCACACTCCACCGTGTCACCCTTCAGATTACCTTCTGAAAGCGGTAGTTTGCGATGTGGGCACGCGTCTTCGAGCGCCACTGGTTCGCCGGCTTCTGTGCGGTAAATGACAACGTTCTCGCCAAGATATGTCTCTGCCTTAAGAGCCCGGCCATAATCCTTGGACCACCCCGCGACGTACCACGAATTCTTGATGAACATGCGTTGCCTTTCGTTCTTGCAAAAGCCGCCTGCTATGAGAGTGCACCGGTTCGTGGGGCGGTGCCAGTAAGAACAACTGATTGATCGGATTAATCTGGCTAATCGCTCTGAGGGATCGTCCGTGTCCGCCCATGGTCGCGCACCTGGTTTCGGGCTTCGGTTGTGATCCAGTCCACAAACAGGGCGATCTTGCGCGCACGCCGCTGATCGTCGGGATAGACCAGCCAATAGTGCAAGGGTGACGGAACGGTCTGGGGAAAAGGCTGGACCAGCCGCCCGTCGCGCAACGCGTCCATTACCAACGGGCTGCGCCCCATTGCAACGCCATCGCCCTGAAGCGTTGCCTGCACCACCATGTTGGACTGCCCAAAACTACGGATACGCGCGGGGGTCGGCAGGCTTTGTCCGGTCTCCCGCGCCCAATATTCCCAGGTCGGCAACTCTGTTGTCATGGGCGCAAATTCGTCCCGGATCTGGGTGTGAAATGCGAGATCCGAGATTGTCCTCAAAGGGTGCGCCCCGTTCAAAAGCTTGGGTGAGCAGACCGGAGACAAGGTCTCTCGCATTAGCGGCATGGCGGTGAAGCCGGGAAAATCCCCGGTTCCGTAACGTATGGCAATATCCGCTTCGGCCCGCGCGACACCGCGCAAACCTGTGTCCGTGGTGATCGAGATGGCAAATTCGGGATGCGCCTGATCAAAGCTCAAAAGCCTTGGAAAGAGCCAGATAAACGCAAAGCCGGGGTGGCAACTGATCACAATGGTGGTGTCGTCACGGCGTTTGTCCCGGATATCTTCGCAGACCTCGGATATCTGCCCCAGACCCTCGGCAATGCTCAACGCGAGGCGAGCTCCGTCGCGCGTCGGGAAAGACCTGCGGGCGCCCCGGTTGATCAGATCATGCCCAAGCCATTCCTCCAGCGATTTGACGTGCTGGCTGACCGCGCTTTGACCGACACCCAGCTCATCCGCGGCGTCGGAAAAACTGCCGTGGCGGGCCACGGCCTCGAACGCTCTTAGCGCCGCGAATGGCAAATTCAAGATCATATTAGCCAGACTAATGCTATTCATGCGAGCTTTCAATTGGTTGGAACGCGCTCGCAGAGTTTAACGTTTTTGTGAAAAGGAGACGATGAAATGACCGCGTTGGCAGGAGCCCGGAACATGTTGGTGAACTGCGCAAAGGCGCAAGCCGGAGAGCGTGTTCTGATCGCGTATGAGCCTGCCGAATACGGATATTTTGATGCGCATGTACTGAATGCGGTCGTTCGGTGTGCCTGTGACCTGGGTCTGTTGGTCAAGGCTGTGAATGTCGGCTTTACCCCATGTGCAAGGCAGTTCTCGGACGCCCTGCGCGCAGAAATCGACAAAGTCGATATCGTCGTCTTTCTTGCCCGATTGGGCGACCAGCTGCGTTTTTCTGACGTGCCGAAAGACAAACGGATCGTCGTTTGTTTTGCCCTCGACGAAGGATTGCTGGGTTCCGGGTTTGGGACAACGTCCTACGGGGCTTTCGTCGCATTGAAAGAGTTAATTACCGACGCACTGTCCCAATCGGCAAACATACGATTGACCTGTCCCAACGGTACGGATGTGAAGGGTGTTGCAGAGATGCCTCCCAGCAGTGTTGGTGACACCAGCATCCTGCGGTTTCCCATGTCGGTATTCAAACCTGTGCCAGCGCAAAGCTTTTCAGGGCGTGTTGCCTTGTGCGGGTTTCTGACAGGGACCGGCTCCCAGTATTACGAGGGCTACACGGTTGAATTTGACGGCCCGGTCATGGCGCATCTCCAGCAGGGGAGGTTGGTCGGTTTTACTGGGATGCCGCAAGACGTGTCGGCTGCAAATGCCCACTATGACCGCATATCCGAGACGCTCGGCATTGACCGCAACTGCGTACATTCTTGGCATGCTGGCATTCATCCGGGCTGCGGATATCTGCAGGAAGCTCGTGAGAATTACGAGAGGTGGAGCGGTGCCGCCTTTGGCAACCCGCGTATCCTGCATTTCCACACCTGCGGCTCGTATGCTCCGGGTGAAATTTCCTGGAATGTGTTAGACCCAACCATCTGGATTGATGGCGTTCCGGTCTGGGAGAACGGCGTGTTTCATCCGGTACGGCTTGCCGAGGGGCAGGCTGTGCTCGACCGCTATCCCGATGCTGCGGCAATCTTTGCCCATCCCGATGCGCATGTCGGCCTCACGCAGTTCGGCGCGATGACAGAGCGGCACACCCAGCTTGAGGCGGTCTCTTAGGATTTGCGGTTTTCCAACCTTCGGAACAGCATGGACAGCCCGAAACAGATCACGAAATAGAACGCGGCTGTGGTGATCCACGCCTCAAAGATCAGACGCGTCGACGCCACCAGTTCGACTGTTTTGAACGTCAGTTCCTGCACCGATATAAGTGAGATAATTGCGCTGTCCTTGATCAAGGTGATGAACTGGTTGGCCATTGGCGGCATCACCTTGTGCATCGCTTGAGGCAGCACGATATAGCGCATTTCCTGAAATCGGCTCATGCCGATGGACCTGGCGGCTTCGCGCTGCCCCTTCGGGATTGATTGAATGCCCGCGCGGACGATCTCGCCGACAAACGCACTTTCGAAAAGTGCCAGAACGATCACACCCGAAATGAGCGAGGGAAAGCGGCGCATGTCGCCGAAGAAAAATTCCCACACCGCGCGGTTCTCGGAGCGGGCAATCTCGCGCGCCCAGCTTTCGATATTGAGCGCAGTGATAAGTTGTTGCGACAGGAAGAAGAAGAAGATGAAGATCACCACGACGGGTGGAATATTGCGCAAAAACTCCAGGTAGGTGCGCGCCAGCATCCGGATCGTGAGGTTCTTGGCGCAGCGCGCGATGCCAAGGATCGTGCCCAGAATGACCGCAAGGATACTGGCGTAGATCGAAATTCGGATGGTCGCGATCAGCCCTTGCAGCAGGACATTGGCGAACCATTCCTCGCGTTCGGTGTGGAAGCGCAGGATGTAGTTGGGGATGAGATGCCAGCGCCAATTATAGTTCAGCGTGCCTTCGATCTTCCACCAGATGTAGCCGAAGAACGACAGCACGACGGCCAAGACAAGCCAGTCGAGCCAGTGCAGTTTCTTCAGTCTATTTAACACATCATGGGCCTTTGCAAAGCTGCCCCCCAGCGCGGGGCCGGGGGGCAAAGCGTTGATTATTCAGGAACCTGATCGGCCCAGTCGTTGCCACGGAACCAGTAGTCATGGCGTTCCTTCAGCCAGCCGGTGTTGGTCTTGGCGGTGATCCAGCTGTTGAAAAAGGCCAGCGCGTCGGGGTCGCCCTTGCGTACGGCAAAGCCTTCACCTCCGGCCTGGAAGGCCTGGTTGAACGGCACGCTCAGCACGTCGGGATAGCGGCGCGCCTCGCTGGACGGGGTGGGTTCGGACGCCATTGTGGCGTGTGCGTTTCCGTTCAGCACTTCCTGTGTCGCGGCACCGTCTTCGTCAAACAGCAGCAACTGCGCTTCGGGAAACATATCCGCGATCACGGTGGCCGGTGTTGCGCCTCGACGGGCGGCAAAGGTCACGTCGGGGCTGTTGTAATCCTCCAGCGTGAAGCCTTCGGTCATCGCCGTGTTGGCAAGGATGGTCATGCCCGAATAGGCATAGGGGACCGTAAAGTTGACCGTCAGGTTGCGCTGCGGTGTGATCGTCATTCCGCTGATGATGGTGTCGAAATTGCCCGACACAAGTGCAGGAATGATCCCGTCCCACGAGGTCGGTACGAACTCAACCTCAACCCCCATGTCTTCGGCAAGCTGACGGCCCACATCCAGCTCGAACCCGATCAGTTCGCCATTCAGGTCACGCATCGACCACGGCTTGAACAGCGACAGGCCAATCTTGATGACACCGCGTTCCTTGATGGTTTCGATCACGCTGGCTGCCGCCACCTCTTGCGCGGTGCTTTGCGCGAGGGCGGGCAGGGCAGCCGTAGCCGCCAGTGTTGCGCCAAGGGCAGCGCCTAGAAATCTTCTGGTGATATTCATGGATGAACTCCCTGTTCAGAAAATGCGCCTTGAAAGCGCGGGTTATGTATCAACGGCGTAGCGTTTTTCGACGAACGACACGCCAACGGACAGGATCAGCGTCACCGCCATGTAGACAGCGGCAATGGTGAACCAGACTTCGAAACTCATGTATGTTTGCGAAATGATGTTCCGCCCGATTGTGGTCAGTTCGGCTACGGCGATCACGCTGACGATGGCCGATGACTTGACCATGTGAACGACCTCGCCGGTCATCGGCGGAAGCATGAAGCGCACGGATTGCGGCAGGATGATGTAGCGATAAGCCTGTCCCTTGGACATGCCGATCGAGGTGGCCGCCTCCCACTGGCCTTTGGCCACAGCATTGATGCCCGCACGGAAGATTTCGGAAATCAGGACCGAGTGGAACACGGCAAGGCAGAGGATGCTGGCCCAGTAGCGGTCAAATCCGAAGATCGGACCTAAGACATAGTAAAAAAGGTACAACAGCACCAAGAGAGGGATGTTGCGGATCAGTTCAAGGAACGCAACCGAGACCGCCGTGCAGACCACCAGACCCGACAAGCGCAGCAATGCCACGATCAGACCCATCACAACCGCCAATGCGAAGGCGATGCCAGACAGGGTAAGCGTTTTGACCAGCCCAACACTGATCTCGCCCCATTGGAATCCGTCTTCGGTAAAGGAATAGAAATACTGGGGGATACGATACCACTGCCAGTTATACCCCATAGCCTGCGCCCCGCTATAGGCCAGCCAGACGATGCCGCCGATAATGACAGCATAGGCGATGATCGAAAACGTGACCGAATCCACCGCCCGGGCAATCGGTTGCCGCTGTGGCAGCGCGCGCCCCTTTGGGGTGTATGACGGCTCTGAGATGCTCATCCGTGATCCAGAATCTGATCGAGGAACGCACGGCAACGGGCGCTGGCGGGGTTGGTGAAAAACACCTCTGGCGGCGCGGTTTCGACAATTTCGCCTGCATCCATGAACACCATCGTGTCCGCAACCTTGCGGGCAAACCCCATCTCGTGGGTGACGACCACCATCGTCATGCCGGTGTCGGCCAGTTCGACCATCACGTCGAGAACCTCGTTGATCATCTCGGGATCAAGCGCCGAGGTAGGTTCGTCAAACAGCATGATCCGGCTTTCCATGCAGAGCGACCGAGCAATCGCCACGCGCTGCTGCTGACCACCGGACAGGGCGGAAGGGTATTTGTCGGCCTGTTCAGGAATACGCACCCGCTCAAGGTATTTGCGCGCGGTGCGTTCGGCCTCGGACGGGGACACCTTGCGCACCTTGATCGGGCCGATCGTCAGGTTTTCCAAAACGGTCAGGTGCGGAAACAGGTTGAACTGCTGGAACACCATACCGACTTCTTGCCGCAGACGGTAGATGTATTTGGAGTCCTCGTAGACCTCGACCCCGTCGACGGTCAGAACCCCGGAATTGTGGAACTCCAGCCCGTTGATACAGCGAATGAGTGTGGACTTGCCCGACCCCGACGGGCCGCACACAACCATGCGCTCCCCTTCACGGACGCTGATCGAGATGTCCTTGAGGGCGTGGAAGTCGCCGTAGAACTTGTCGACATGATCAAACGTGATGATCGGCGCGCTATCCGACATGCAAAGCAGACATCTACGAAACTTCCCCATTTGGCTGGTGCCATCAAATCAAGGAAGTCCTTGCAGGTGCAAGGTAAACTTGTGCTTCAAGGTGTCGCGAAAGGGGAGACAAAGGTGGGATGCCGGAAAACTGATCGCTTGCCCACCGGGATCATGAGTTGATGTTCGGGCCAGATCGGCGTCTGTTGGGCGATTAAGGGACCCCGCACGAGGCCACAATGACATCTTCAACCAGACTTTACCTGACGATTGACTTGGAGCGAGTTGGCCGACAGGCCGGGGATGCGATGCTGCGCTGGTCCGACAACAGCAATCCGCTGGGTTATCATCCGATCCCGGTTATGTCGCTCAAGGGGGGTGCCGGACCTGTGCTGCTGTTGGTCGGGGGCACGCATGGCGATGAATTCGAAGGACCGGCGGCCATCATGCGGATGCTTCATGCGGTTGATCCGTCCAGCCTGCGGGGGCAGATTATCGCCTTTCCGGCGCTCAATATGCCGGCATTTGCCGCATCCTCTCGGGTGTCGCCACTGGATGGGGCCAACCTCAACCGGGCTTTCCCCGGCGACCGTGACGGTGGGCCGACCGCGATGATCGCACATTTTCTGGAAACCGAGATTCTGCCGCGCTGTGATGCGGTGCTTGACCTGCATTCCGGCGGCAAGGCGTCGTTCTTTCAACCCTGCGCTTTGCCAACACGCACGGGCGACCCCGCGCTTGCAGCGAAGAACATGGAGCTTGCCCATCTCTTCGGTTTGCCCTTGGTCTGGCGTCTGGGTGAGCATAACGACAACCGGTCGGTGAATGCCGCAGCTGAACGCGCAGGCGTGCCAATGATCGCAACCGAGCTTGGCGGCGGTGGTGGGGTCGATCCGGGTATCACCAATCAGGCAGAGGCCGGGATCTGGAATATCCTGCGCCATCTGGGGATGGTCGCCGGTGAGGTGGATCACCCACCCAAACCGCGCGTGGTCGAAATCCGCGACCCCGGCGCGTCGCTTTATGCCACGTCCGAAGGACTCTTCGACCGCGCACTCAGCGCTGGGCAGAACGTCAAGACGGGCGATTTTGCCGGGTGGTTCCATCACGTCACAGAACCCGAGCGGCCCTCAATGAGGTTGACCATACCGCAGGACGGGATGGTCTTGGCGCACAGCAATCGCGGTCTCGTCACGCGCGGCGAGATGCTGCTTCTGGTGGCTCAGGACGTGGATCAGGCTTTGTAATAGCCGACGATATCGCCTTCAGTCGTTGCGCCAAGTCCGTTCAGCAAGCGGTTGGAATAGTTGAAGTAAGCGCAAACTTGATTGACCTCGAGAATCTCTCCGTCATCACATCCCGCAATCTTCAGCGCTTCGAAGTCGGATTTCACCATCTTGCCCACCGACACGGTCAGTTTGCCTGCATAGCGCAGCAGGGCCAACTCTTTACCTTCGAATTCGTCTTCGGGCCGGTGCGCTTTGAGCGCGGTGAAAATGCGGTCTGAGCGGGGCTGATCCTTGAGCAGATTGCGCACGTTCATGAAGTGATGCGTGAGCGAATAGGTGCAATCGTTCAGGATCGAGGTGTAGCTGGCCACCACTTCGAGAAACCAGAACGGCAGCTTGTTGTCGTCTGAATGCAGCACCGACCGATAAAGTGCCACATGCCCGTGCATGGTTTCGGGGCGCAGCGAATGCACGCGCATCACGGTGTCGACGGTTCCGTGGGGGGTGCGGGCCTGATCCAGCAGTTCCTTCAGACGCGGCGAGGCATCTTCGTCCGAGATCATGTCGATCCATGCGGTCATTGCGAGGCTCCTTGGGTCAGTGCGGAATGCCGCGAGTATCGGCAGTCTGCACGGGACAAAGCAAGGGGCTTTGGCTCTGTTACACTTCGCTGATCTGATAGCTGGACCGCGCCAGCCAGTCGGGGCTGATCTCGACCCCCCAACCGGGGGCATCGGTGACGCAGGCGTGGCCGTCTTCGATCGTGTAGGGCGACTCAACGAACAATCCGTATTGCCACGGGTAGTAATCCGGTCCTTCGATGGAGAACTCGAGATATTTGCCCGCATTCGGAATCGCCCGCAGCAGATGCATGGTAAAGAGGGTCACCATCGACCAGTTCGCGCAATGTGGCGTCACGCGCAAGCCGGCGGCTTCGGCCATGCGCGCCACGCGCAGCGTGCGGCAGATGCCGCCAAGATAGAGGATGTCGGGTTGCACAATGTCGACCGCTCGGATCTCGATCATGCGTTTCCATGTCGACAGGTCGCAATCCTGTTCTCCGCCCGTCACGTCAATGCTCAACGCATCAGTGACCTGCTTGGTCTGCTCCAATTCCCAATAGGGACAGGGTTCCTCGAAATGGCTGAACCCGTGGTCCTGCAGCAAATGCCCCACTTCGATGGCGCGGTCGGGGGAATAACAACTGTTGGCGTCGATCAGCAGCGCCACATCCGGCCCCAGTTCGCGGCGCATGGTCGGTATGATGTCCTCGGTGCGGCCGGGCCATTCGTCCTGATTGCGCCCGACCTCTGCTCCGGCGCGGACCTTGAAGGCGTCAAACCCTTGCGTGTCGCGCAGATGCTTGAGACGCGCGGCCTCGTCCGTCGGGGTGATGTCGCGCTTCATCGACGACGCATAGGCGCGGATTTTACCGGGTGTGCCCCCCAGAAGTTCGACAACCGGTTTGTCCAGCCGCTTGCCCCGCCAATCCCAGATCGCGGTGTCCAGGCCTGCCATCGCGCGACGCAGGTAAGATCCGGGAAATTTGTGTTCCCGCTCGGTCACGATATCGAGCAGATCATCGAGATCGGTGGTGTCTTTTCCAAGCGTCCAGGGAGCAACCTGCCGGTGCAGCACCTGACAGGTGATGTCCGAATGATAGGTCGACACCTGACCCCAGCCCTGCGTGCCATCCTCGGCGGTGACACGCACAAAGCCGACATCCGGGGTGGTAAAGGTCTCGATGGATTTCAGCTTCATAGCGTGCCCTTTCAGCCTAGCGCGTCTTCGAGGATAAGGTCCGATGCTTTTTCGCCCACCATGATCGCAGGGGCGTTTGTATTGCCTGTCGGAATGGTCGGAAAGATTGACGCATCCGCCACCCGCAACCCGTCAACCCCGCGCACCCGCAGCCGTGGGTCCACAACCGAAGTCGCCGGATCGCTGCCCATCCGGCAGGTCGAGCATTGGTGAAATACCGTCCATGCTGTCTTGCGGATATAGGCCTCGATTGCCGTGTCATCGTCGACCTGAGGCCCGGGCAGCAACTCGCTGTCAATTACGGCGCGCATCGCCGACGTTCCCGCGATCCTGCGCATCAGCTTCGTGCCGGTCACCATCAGCTCGCGGTCATAGTCGGTGGACATGTAGTTCGGATGCATCTCCGGAGCCACGAAAGGGTCGGGCGATCGAATTTGCAGATGTCCCACACTGGTCGGCTTGCACGGGTTAAACCCAATGAGCAGGCCGGGAAAAGGGTCGGGACTCATCAGGGGGCGCACACCAACAGGCGCGCGGGTGTAGCTGACCGGTGAGAAATAAAGCTGCAGATCAGGGCCGGGCGAGTCTTCCAGCACCCGGATGAACCCGCCGCCCTGATTGAGGCTCAACGACAGCGGTCCTTTGCGTTTCATTGCGTAATGCAGCGCGACTTTCATTTTGCCAAGCAGCGGACCCAGCTGCTGATTGAGGCTCGCGACCTTCGACACATAGAGGTTGTCGCTGCCCAGATGGTCCTGGAGATTCCGGCCCACCTGTGGTGCCTCAAGCAGCACGTCGATGCCGTGGTCCTGCAACACCTGTCCCGGCCCGATGCCCGAGAGTTGCATCAATTGCGGCGAATTGATCGCGCCACCAGAAAGGATCACCTCGGCCCGGGCGTGAGCAGTCTTGGTCTGGCCTTTCTGCCGGTATTCGACGCCGACGGCACGTTTGCCGTCAAACAGAACCCGGGTAACATGCGCACGTGTCCGGACGTCGAGGTTTGGACGTTTTCGCGCCGGGGCAAGGTAGCATCGGGCCGCCGATGCCCGGTATCCGTTTTTCGTTGTGATCTGGTAGGTTGCGGCGCCTTCCATGTCGGGGCCGTTGTAATCCGGGTTGGTTGGAAACCCGGCTTGTGCCGCAGCGTCGAGATAGACTTGGGTGAGCGGGTGGACCTCGGGGTAGACATCGTGCACGCACAGCGGTCCACCTGTGCCGCGCGCATCGCTTTGCGGGCCATCCCAGTTTTCCATGCGCCGAAATATCGGTTCAACGTCGCTCCAACCCCATCCTGGCGCGACGCTGTTCCATTCGGCGTAGTCATTTCTGTGACCTCGCACATAGACCATCGCGTTGATCGAACTTGACCCTCCAAGCACCTTGCCGCGCGGCCAGTAGATAGGTCTGTTGTCGAGGTTCGGGTCGGGTTCTGTGACGTATTTCCAGTTCACCTTGGCGTCATAGAAGATTTTGCCATAGCCGATGGGAACTTGAATCCAGGGGGTCATATCTGACCCGCCAGCTTCGAGAAGAAGCACCGTGTACTTGCCTGACGCGGTCAGGCGGTTGGCTAAAACAGAGCCAGCGGAGCCTGCTCCGACGATCACAAAATCAAAGACGTCCAAGGGTCCTCCGCAGCATGACGGGTCTCATTGCATCAACGATGCCGGACGGATCGTGATCGTCGATTCCCAAGCGTTAGTGAGATGATCTTTCCCACGCAAGCGGTCGCAGCAAGCTTTGCGCTAAATGCTTCGCTTTAAACGCGTTACTGCGGCTGCCACTCTCAGAAGCGCAGCCAAACCCCTTTGCTCAAAGAGGCTGTGCGACATCGCTGGTTCAGCTTTAAGACGCTTTGATTTCCTGGATCGACGTGAAGCCCTCAAACCGCGGTGTGCCCTCGTAGAGCGGGCGCGTCTCGCCCGCGCGGGCATGCGATGCGCGGAATTCCTCGCTCGTGGTCCAGCTGCGGAAATGCTCTTCGGTTTCCCACACAGTATGGGACGCGTAGAGGATGCATCCGTCTTGTTGCGGGCCTTTCAGCATGTGGAAGGAAACGAAGCCGGCCATAGTCTGCAAGTGACTTTCCCGCGCCAGCCACAGCTCTTCAAATGCGTCAGCGTTTTCGAGCGGGACGGTAAAGCGGTTCATGGCAAGATACATGGGGCGTGGGTCCTTGGGTCGTTGGGTCTTTACGTGCAGGCGTGCGGCTTTGCAGTTGGTCGCGTTTCTGTCCGTAAAGCTAGGCGATTTCCCCGCCGGGTCCAACCCACCGGACCTGCGCAGAGCCATTTCAAACTTGGGAAACGCATGTCATGAAGAGGAGCCCCCGCAAGCCTGCGTGAAACGTGGTTTCGTCATATATCTTTTCGATTTCGATCTCTTGATATTTTCTGAAGCTTCTGCAAAGCATATCTGAAACCGAAAATTATGCAGCGATAGGGAAATCTTGCAAAGCATCGGTGACGCCCTCGGACTTGCTTTCGCTCTGGTTCTCTCCGGTGATCCTGACCTGTTGGAGATCGTGCTGCTTTCGTTAAGGGTGAGCCTCACTGCCACGGCATTGGCGTGTCTGATCGGTTTCCCCATCGGTGCGCTGGTGGCGATTGGCCGTTTTCCCGGCCGGAATGCGGTTCTGGTTTTCATGAACGCGCTTATGGGGTTGCCTCCGGTCGTGGTCGGGTTGCTGGTCTATCTGCATCTGTCGCGCTCAGGCCCTTTGGGGTTTCTGGGTCTGCTCTACACACCCACCGCGATGATCATTGCGCAGATCATCCTGATCGCGCCCATCGTCGCGGCCCTGTCACGGCAAGTGCTGGAAGACTTGCATTCAGAATACGCAGAACAGTTCAGGTCACTTTGTCTGACCCGTCTGCAAACTGTACAGGCTCTTTTATGGGATGCGCGGTATTCCTTGCTGACGGTCGGTCTTGCCGGATTTGGACGCGCTGTGGCAGAGGTCGGTGCTGTGATCATTGTGGGTGGCAATATCGACCACCTGACACGTGTGATGACCACAGCGATTGCACTGGAGACCTCCAAAGGGGACCTCGCACTGGCGCTGGCTCTTGGGATCATTCTCTTGGTCATTGCCTTAGGTGTGAATGCGGCGGTGCATTCCGTTCGAATGACGGCAACACGGCAGGCCTATGTTTGATGCGGCTCACATCCGGTCAGAGGCTTCGAACCGGGGCAAGACCCGTATGACGGATCTTTTGCCGATGAGCATGCGGGACGTCGTGTTGCGCTTTGACTCCGACGCCGTGCTGAAAGGCGTGACGATGGAATTGGACACCGATGGGTGCACAGTCATCATGGGGCCGAATGGGGCAGGCAAAAGCCTTTTGCTGAAACTGATGCACGGACTGATGCCGCCAACATCGGGCCAGATCAGTTGGGGAGCAGTGCCACCCTCCGAGGTGATGTCCCGGCAAGCGCTTGTGTTTCAGAAACCTGTGTTGCTGCGGCGCTCTGTGGCTGCCAATATTGATTTCGTCCTGAAGACGCGTGGCAAAGACATAAGCTTGCGCGACGGGCTTCTGGAGCATGTCGGCTTGCTTCACAAAGCGACGCAGCCCGCGCGGTTGCTCTCGGGCGGTGAAGCGCAACGATTGTCACTGGCGCGGGCGCTGGCAACAGATCCCGAGGTGCTGTTTCTCGATGAACCCACGGCCAGTCTTGATCCCGCGTCGGTTTTGGCGATCGAACGCATCGTTGCGGATGCCCGCCTGCGGGGCGTGCGGATTGTCCTGGTAACACACGATATTGGCCAAGCGCGCCGCATGGCAGATGATGTCGTCTTTTTGCAGGCTGGACAGGTCGCCGAACACAGCGGTGCCACCACATTTTTTTCCGGCCCCCGGTCACAGGCGGCGCAGGATTACCTGGACGGCAGAATTGTCGTTTGATGTACCGTCAACAAAAGAGAAGCTTCATGCGTTTAAAGCATATTACCGCATGCATTTTGGCGCTGACAGTGGCTACTGGCGCCACAGCTCAGGACACGTCCATCATTGTGCAATCGACAACCTCGACGGCTAATTCTGGTCTGTATGACCATCTGCTTCCAATCTTTCAGGACGCGAGCGGTATTCAGGTCAATGTCGTTGCGGTTGGCACCGGACAGGCGATCCGCAATGCCCAGAACTGTGACGGGGATGTGCTCTTGGTGCATGCCAAGCCGTCCGAGGAAATGTTCGTGGCAAAGGGCTATGGGACGATTCGCACCGATCTGATGTACAATGACTTTGTCATCGTCGGACCCGAGGCCGATCCAGCGGGCGTGGCGGGCATGACCAACGTGCAAGCGGCACTGGCGAAAATCGCTGAAAGCGAAGCGCTTTTCGCGTCGCGCGGCGACGATAGTGGGACACATAAAAAAGAGCTGTCGCTTTGGGCCCGCTCAGGGGTCGATCCGACAGCCGCCAGCGGGACGTGGTATCGCGAAACCGGTTCGGGCATGGGGGCTACGCTCAATGCCGGGATTGGCATGGGCGCGTATGTGATGACAGACCGGG
>QCWH01000024.1:48439-52250 GCA_003149565.1 Marivita sp. XM-24bin2
TACCAAATCCGCGTGGAAGGCGACGAGGATCTGTTTAATCAATACGGTGTGATCCCCGTGAATCCTGACATGTGCCCCAGTGTAAATGTCGAGGCGGCGCAGGCCTTTGCAGACTGGCTGGTTTCGGCTGAGGGGCAGAACGCCATTGCCGGGTACAAAGTCGCCGATCAGCAGCTGTTCTTCCCGAACGCGCCAATCAAATGAGCGGTGCGCAATGGGGCGGCCGATGGCCGCCCATTTGGGCTTGGTGGTCGGATCGACCCCGGGCAGGTTCAGGGCCTCAAGCCCGGACCAGTTGAAGGCCGATCAGAATAAACCAACCAATTGCACCGATGCCGAAAATTGCTCCGGCAGCGTCGCCAATGACCGGGATCAGTGTCGCGAGCCCCGCGAGACCTGTGCACATGCCGACAAAAGACGTCACTTTCGGCATCAAACGGTATCGGTGACCCGCAACGCTTGCACACAGTATCCAGACCGCCCCGGCAATTTCGTTACCGCCGCCCAGTCCCAGTTCCACGCTGTGCAGGATCGACCAGAGCGCGGCTGCGCCTTCTGGATCGTCCGGATAAAGGGTAAGAACGCGCTCCACCGCGACATTGGCGATCATGCCGGCACCAAGAACCAGCGTGGCCCATACCAGCCCAATTGCGCGTGTCACGTCAGCCCATGCCGGCGCCGTCGGCCGCAAGTGCGCGGATAGTGCCACGACAAGGATAACCAGAGCCAAAGCGTTGAGGATGTATATGGTCGAGTTCAAGACCAGCATCAGCCCCGGCGATCCGTGGATGAAGTCGGCCACTGCGGCAGTGTCTATTTCTGCCGTACCAAATCCAAGCGGTGCAAGCAGGGTCACGAGCAGTGCAAAGCCGAAAAGGTAAGTGGCGGCACAGACCAATGCGGCGAAACCACCGGTTTTGATCAGGGTCATGGGGTCGCTCCTTGCGGTTTGTCTTGGGTCGAATTGGCTTGGGTTTGAAAGTGCTGCGACAGGCGGATTTCGCCGTAAGCCGGTCCCACCATATCCATCGTGGTTGCCGTCAGAAAGAATTGCAAAGGGCCGAGTATGCGGCGCGGCGTGACCCACGGCAGCACGCTCAGCAGAAATTTGCGAAGTGCGTCTGGCAGATAAGCGATGCGGGAGGGGCGCGAGATTGCTTTGAACGCGCATTCTGCAAGTTGGGTTTGGGTAAAAGTCTCGGGGCCTCCCGCGTCAACCCATTTTCGCTCGGCGTCTGTTGCATCGGCAACGACGGTCGCAAGGTCGGCGCCATGAATGGGATTGATCCGGGCGTGACCTGTCCCAAACAGCCAGATCCGACCGGATTGCGCCATCGACAGAACCTCCCCCATGTCCGAGAAATACCCAGAAGGCGCGACAATTGTTTCATTGATCAAAGAGGCTTTGAGCGCATCAACAAACGCGGTCTTCGCGGCAACCAGCGGCACCTGCCGCATCGCATCCGCATTGAGTACGTGAATATAGGCGAACTGGCGCACCCCCGCGCGCTCGGCAGCGCGCAGGAGATTGATGTTGGCTTGGAAATCCACATCACGGTAGCTCAAACCATCGGTTTGCCGAGTGATCCCCAAGGCAGACACGACCAGATCGGCCCCATCCATCAGCCCGATCAGGCTGTCAGGCAGGGTGGCTTGCGCTTCGACGATACTGTCCGCCGTCAGTGGTCCGGCAGTTTGAACATTGCGTACCAAAGCAATGACATACCAACCGCGCCGACTGTATTCGGCGCAGAGGTACCGGCCCAGATATCCAGTCGCACCTGCTACAAATACGGTTTTCATCGCACTTCCTGTCACGCAGCGCTCAGGCCCATCATCGCCACAGCGGCGATTAGGGCAATGGCAAGGCAAAGCACGGTTTCAGACGACGCCTTTTGGCAATCGCCGGAACGGCGGCTGGTTCCATCTCCCGTCAAAAGCTTGTGCAAGGCATCAAACCGGTGACGGCGGAGTGCGATTAGATCGGTCATGTGGTGGCTCCTCTAAGCGTCGCTAACCAACGACCCGATGCCCGCGTCCGCGCAGGCATTCGATGACAATCGACTGTCGGCGCTCAGACACGTCGACGGCACTGGCGACCCCGCCAGCCAAGGCTCCGGCTACCGCGCCACCAACCGCATCACCGTCATCGTCCATTTCTGCAAGAAGCGCACCCGCTCCGGCCCCGAGGACGGTGGCGCCCAAAGTCTCTTGATCGAGTTGACGTTGGTTGCGTGCGAGCGCCTGGCAGTCGGCAAGATCGGTCTCGTATGTCGCGGACGGTACGCCATCGAGGATCGGCGTATAGTTGGCACCGCTGTCGGCGCAGGCTGCGGTCAGGGCGATCAGGCTCAGCGCAGCGACGGATTGACGTTTCATGGGGATGTCCTTTTGCGTCTCATTTGATGCGATGGACATACGCCCGACTGTCATTCATCGGGATGACCGCTGGTATCAATAAATTGACCTTTGGGGCCAAAGTGATGCGGAACAACGGGTGCGGTGTTCAACCGTAAGCGCATGCCCGGCTGTTGCTGCGATAGAGCGGGGCAGGGCGCCTGACGAAGACGGCACATGGGGCTGCGAGCCCCATGTGGCCTGGTTCAGAAAAAGATATCGTCCAGCGCGTCGTCCACTGAAGCAGGCGCAGTGGGAGTTTCGACCACAACCGGCTCGGGTGCTGGTGTGCCTTCCGGCGGCAGGATCACCTTTCGGTGAATGTCGCGCTCGCGTTCCATCGTGTAGATGTCGAAGACATCTGCTGCGACGCCGTCTACTTTGCCCGGGTAGGGATCATCGTGAAGGTGCTGGTTGAACATTCGTGCCGTTTTTTCAATCAGATGCGCATGCTCTGTCACCGGGGCCAACCACCCGCGCGAGGCGTCAAGCGTTGATCGGATTGCAGACACGATTTCGCTGCTGCGATAGGCGGCCTCGCCGATATCCCGAACGCCGTCGGACAATTGACGCACGGCACCTTCAGGCAAAGCGTCTGCCCGCTCGCAGGCAGCTTCAAGCAAGCTGATCGTTTCGCTCGCAAGATCCATCATTTCCGCCAGTTCGGTTTTGACCACCGGCAAACGGGCCGAGGCATCGCGGGCGAGTTGTTGCAATTGACCTGCGATTTCACGCAGCGCCTGACCGCGTGGCCCGAGACGGGCACAGGCGATCACAGCATTGATCCCGATCATACGCATTCTTGCCTCGAAGGACTCACCGGCGGCGATGACCTCGGTCAGGGCTTCGAATTCCCGCGACAGCGATTGCGCGAACTTCATCAGCAGGCCTTGGGTTTCAACCGCCTGCGCGATCCGGTCCTCAATATCATCAAGCTGCGACTTCAGTTTACGTGATCCGTTGCGCTGCTCAAAGATCATGAGGTGATCTCGAACGAGGGTGAGGATGCCATCCTGCAAAGCCGTCGATCCCTCACGGACATTTTCGACGCCCTCGACATGCAAATGTGCGATGTCCTGCATTTGGTGTGCTGCCAGCGCATTGAGAGCGTCACTTTCGTCAAACGCAGTGGCACTACCTTCCAGAATGACCAGGACGTGTTCAAGGCGTTGCCGCGTTGTGTCGCCGATTTGCAGACCGCTTACTGCCTGTGCTGATGCCCCCATCAGTGACTGTGACCGATCAGCGATCTCGGCGCTCACTGATCCCAACGTGTTGATGTGGTCTTCGAAGCTGGCAAGTTGGCTGTTTAGCGCTGCAACGGGACCGTTCAGGCTTGAAGTCAGCAAATCGCCCAAAAAACGGGCCCGCTCCAATGCGTCCCCGCTTCCGTCCTTTATGCGGTGCATGGCCT
>QCWH01000024.1:52771-59714 GCA_003149565.1 Marivita sp. XM-24bin2
TCATCGAGACCGGAGAGAATTTTGCCCAGCTCCGCAACCAAACGTGTCGCGTCTTCGGTAAAACCGGTCAGGCTTCCTCCCTCATCCTTAGGTGTCACCTGAATCGCCGCGACTGTAATCCGCGCATTGAGGACCACGATATTCATCATCTTGAGGATGTCGCGCAGTTCACGCACTTCGCCATCCACACCGCGCGCTCGGTCCATGAGCGCAGACAGAATGTCCAGCGCTTTCAGAACTTCATCAGAAAGAGCCCGCATTTCGCTATCGTGCCAATGACCATGTTGCCTGAGTTCCGCCAACCTTCCATTGGCGTTCATCTCTTCGAATACAGCCAGGACGCTACGGGTTTTGCCCAGAGCCTCGGAGGTGGCTGACAAATGGTCACCGGTCGCCAAGAACACTTGTTCCGTCTGGCGACATAAATCCGAGATCGCCTTTTTGCGAAACGCGGCATTGGGCGTTCGCGCCGCGGACGGCGAGGTGTGGAATTGCGAGCCTGCTACGAAGTCCTTCATAGTCTCACACAGCCTTTCGGAATTTGCCGGCATGCCATTTCATGATTTCGCCGGACATTTCCTTGAGCGCAGTTACCTTATCGACCACGCCAGCCTCGACTGCAGAGCGCGGCATGCCATATACAACGCAGCTGGCTTCGTTCTGAGCGACGGTGTAGCCGCCACATTCCTGAATTTCGCCAAGACAGGTGGCGCCATCATCTCCCATGCCCGTTAGAATCATGCCCATTGCGTTTTCGCCCGCAGCCTGAGCAGCCGAACGGAACAGCACATCCACAGATGGGCGGTGACGTGACACGTATGGACCACCGACAACTTCAGCGAAATAGCTCCGGCCTTCGCGGTGTATGACCAAATGCTGGTCACCGGGGGCAATCAACGCACATCCTGCTGTTACTGGGTCACCTGATTTCGCTTCGACCACTTCAATCTGGCAACGTTCATTCAGCCTTCGTGCGAGTGGTCCGGTGAACTCGGCGGGCATGTGCTGCACGATGGCAATGGCAGGCGCATTTGATGGCAATTCCGTCAGAACCTGACGCAGTGCATCCGGTCCTCCGGTGGAGGAGCCAATCACGACCAAGGGTGTGGATGTACCGCGACGGACAGCCGGGCGCTTTGCGAGTATCTTGTCTGGCGTAACGCGAGCGTCGTTACGGCCTTCATCCGTATTTGCGGGGCTGGACGAGATGTCCGACCGCTCGGTGACGGCGGCGCGAACGGCCTGGCCGATACGCAGGGCGGCCCGGTTGCGCGCTTCGGTGGTCGTCAGGTCAGGTTTGGCCAGAACCTCAGCGGCACCAAGATCGAGGGCCGTGATCGCCGCCATCGAGCCTTTCTGAGAGTGGCTGGAACAGACGATGACCGGGACAGGGCACTGCGCCATGATCTTTTTCAAGAAGGTCAGGCCGTCCATGCGGGGCATCTCGATATCGAGCAGGATCGCGTCCGGCAAGTCGTCACGCATGCGTTCTACCGCAACGAACGGGTCTTGTGCGGTGCCAAAAAGTGTCAGCCCCGGATCGGCTTTGATGATGGCCGAAAAGGCGGTTCTGACGGCCGCACTGTCATCGACGATCAGAACGCTGATGGGGTGGGTCATGTTTAAATGTCCTTACGGTAGATCGCCGGGGCGACCTGGCGGAAATACGGCATACGTACGATCATGCTTTCGGAGTTTCCGACGAACAGATGCCCTCCAGGAGCAAGATGCCTGCCAACCTTGCGCAGCACGGTCAATTGATCGTCTGGATCAAAGTAAATCAGCACGTTTCGCAGAAAGACGATGTCGAGGTCGAAATCCACATCGTAATCCTGGCTCATGAGGTTGAGCTTCTTGAACTGCACACGTTTGCGCAAAGCAGGAACGATGCGGGACTTCCCCGCCCATTCGTTCTGACCCTCGTGAAGATATCTGTTGCGAAGTGCCTCCGGCACCGGCTCTACCAAGTTGCTGGAATAGATCGCCCGGCGCGCGTGTTCGAGGACCCTGCCAGAGATGTCCGTTCCGAGCACGGCCCAGTCAAAGTCAGGGTGAGCAATTGAATGTTCGGCTAACAGCATGGCCAGACTGAAGGGTTCCGCACCAGTCGATGCAGCTGCACTCCACGCTTTGAACTTGCCGTTTCGGTTCCGCCAATATCCGCCGTCAAGAATGACGTCTTTTACATAGTTGAAATGATCAACTTCCCGAAAAAAATCGGTCTTGTTCGTGGTGACCGTTTCTTCGATATGCGCCATTTCCCCGCGTAGGCCGCCCTCTGCAAAAAGGTGTCGAAAGTAGTCTTGCGCATCTCGCAAGCCAAGCGCGCGCACACGAGCGCCGAGACGGGCTTCGATCATGCCGCGTTTGGTTTCCGGGATACATACGCCAATGGTGTCGTGAACCATACGCGCAAAGGTCTGAAAGCCTAGCGGCGCCTCGCCGGAGGGGGTTTCAGTCATGGTCATTGTCATGCCGCGTCGAGCTCTGGTGTCAGACCGTCAAACACACGATCCATGTCGAGCACGGTCACAAGCTCCCCACTCCGGCGGCCAATTCCAGAGATCATGCGATCGCGCCAATTGAACAAGCCTCCCTCGGGCAGGTGCTCTATCTCGTCATTGTCCAAGGCAGTCACTTCGATCACCCGGTCTGCGCGGAAGGCGACCACAGTGCGACGGCCATCGGTCTGGACCCAAAGCACGACAATACGGGACATCTCGGTGTCTTCTGCCGGCGCCATTCCCAGCAGGGCCCGCAGATCGGCCACTGCAACACCATTGCCCCTGACATCAATCATACCCAAAAGCTGCGAAGGCGCATTCGGCAGCCGGGTTATGGGACGCAGGTCCAGGATTTCCTGGACCCGCTCCACCGGCAGTGCGAACAATTCGTCATCGCAAGCGAGTGTCAGAACCGCACCAACCTTGGACATCAGACCACGCTCCGCGGACGGAAGTTGACGTCCAGATCGTCTTCGCCATCTTGCAGGTCGAAGTCGAAACCGCCTTTGGGTTTGGTTTTCTTGTTGGCGACAAGACGAATGCCTTTTTTGGCTGTGGCCCGGCGGAAAACCGGCTGTTCGGCTTGAGTGTCGTCAGAAACCTGGAAGAAGTTGATCGAACCCTGAAGTTGATCTGCCTGGCTGGCAAGCGCTTCTGCTGTCATCGACATCTCATCTGCCGCCGAAGTGTTTTCCTGAGTCACTTTGTCCAGCTGCTGGATCGCGATGTTGACCTGAGTTGCACCGGCATCCTGTTCTTGGCTGGCACGGGATATTTCGGCCACCAGTTGCGATGTGCGTTCGATATCAGGCACCAGGTCTTCAAGCATTGCGCCCGCTTCCTGCGCCGCTTTCACAGTGTTGCCGGACAGGTTGGAAATCTCACCTGCGGCCGATTGGCTGCGTTCGGCCAGTTTGCGGACTTCCGACGCCACAACTGCGAAGCCGCGACCATGTTCGCCAGCCCTTGCGGCCTCTACTGCGGCGTTCAGAGCCAGCAAGTCGGTCTGACGTGCGATTTCCTGCACCACGAGGATTTTTTCCGCGATGGTCTGCATTGCTGTGACGGCACGAGACACAGCTTCACCGCTTTCACGGGCGTCAGACGCCGATTTGATCGCCATCTTTTCGGTATCTGATGCGTTCTTGGCGCTTTGTTTGATGTTCGACGCCATTTGCTCCATCGAGGCAGAGGCCTCTTCGGTGGCACTGGCTTGCTCGGTCGCACCCTGGCTCAGCGTTTCGGAGGTTGCAGACATCTCTGAGGCGCCTGAGGCCACATCGCGAGCTGCAATCGAGACATTGGCGACAACGTCCCGAAGTCTGATAACCATTGTGTTCAAGACAGCGAGCAAATCACCGATCTCATCGTTGCTCGTAACGTCGGTGGTTTTGCGGAGGTCACCGCTCGCTACGTTTTCTGCAAGCTCTACTGCTGCCTCGAGCGCAGTCTTGATGCGCGATGTGAAAACCCAGACAAGGCCAAGGGAAATCAGAATAACGAGAAGACTAGCGCCACCGATTGCGAGTTCTGTCTGACGAGCCACGGTATGGCTTGCGATAACTTGTCGCTCAGCCTCTCTCAACTGAAATGCTGTCAGGTCATCAAGTGTCTGATTTACCTCATTGATCGGCTCAAAGAACGCTTTGTTCATGAAGTCTCGCAGTACAGTTGGGGTCTGCGCTGACAAGAGGTCATCCAATCTCGTCATAGCACGATCGGCTTCCAACTTTGCTTCAACGACTTTGTCTTTGAGCATGACTTCTTCCGGAGGCAGGTAGGTCAGCAGATACGCCCCCCACTGCTCCTCGATGTCGGCCCGCGCATTCGCGAGCTCTGAACGAGCATCCTGCCATGACAATTCACCATTCATGACGCCGTATGCGAGTTTTCGCGTGCTGATTGTGTAGGCATCGTTGATGGTCTTTAGCTGTTGCAGCGGAATAACCCGGTCCGCATATACGGTTTCAACACGGCCAAGTATCTTCTCCATACCGAAAAGACCTGCGACGCCGACGATAATCATTGCAATGAATGTTACCGCTTGAAGTGCTACGATCTTGGTCGATAGATGGCTCAAAAAGCCTTTTCGTACTGTATTTTCTTGTGTCATTACGCGGCTACCTTTTCTTTTGCCGCGTCGGCGGCACTGTAAGTTTTGAAGATTGTTTGGAGATCGGGTAACATTACGAATTCCTCTCGAAGCTGGCCCACACCCAATACGAATTCGGGCGGCCAGGGAGAGCCGACAGGCGGGACATCTCCGATCTCTTTACGGCTGATCGTCGTGACCTCTTCGACTTGATCCGCCAGAACGGCCACCGTTGATTTTTCCTCGCCCAACATGATTTCGAGGACCAGCACCCGCGTGTCCTCTGTTGGGGCAGTTCGTGGGATTTGCAGGGCAACCCTCAGGTCTGTCAGCGGGACAACGACCCCACGCACGTTGATCAGGCCGGTTGCAAAGCTGCTGGCCTGTGGGACCCGAGTGACTGGAACCATTTCGAGGATTTCCCGCAGATATTCCGCGGGAATTGCCAATTTCTCGGTGCCCAATCGGAATGTCAGGATATTGGTGAGCGTGTTGTGAGTCATGCCGCGGTCTCCCGTCTTGCACGTGTTTCAACATCGCGCCCGAGCGCTACGAGTTGAGTTGCGTCGAGGATCAGCGCTACAGTGCCGTCCCCAAGGATTGTTGCGCCGGAGAAAAATTTGAGCACTGCGTGGAACTGCGACAGCTGCTTGATAACCGTCTGATAATTCCCAATAATCCGGTCCACGACCAATCCCACTCGACCACCGGACGCGGAGACGACCACAACCTTTTGGTGCTGTGGCGGCTGTCCGTCGGTTTCGAACAGGTGCCGAAGCCGAACGAAGGGCACCAGATCGCCGCGAATGTTCAGGTAGGACGATCCACCATTGCCGACGGTGTGCAGTACCGGAAGCTCGACGCATTCTTCCACCGCAGCCAGAGGGATGGTGTATTTTTCCCCACCCACCTCGACGAGCATCCCGTCGATGATGGCCAAGGTCAGCGGCAGGCGCAGAGTGAGTGTTGTGCCATGACCCGGCTCGGACTCGAGGTCGATCTCACCCCGCAAAGACCCGATCGTCCGCATGACAACATCCATACCCACGCCACGCCCCGATAGCTCGGTGACCTGCTCCACGGTGGAGAAGCCGGGTTGGAAGATCATGCGGAAGATTTCGCTTTCGCTCAGATCGTCATTTTCGGACATCAAGCCCCGGCTGATCGCGCGGTCGCGGATCTTCTGAGGGTTCAAACCACGCCCGTCATCGCGGACCGTGATCAAAACCTCAGCACCAGAGTAGCGGGCGCTCAACTCGATAGTGCCGGTTTCCGGCTTGCCCGCAGCCACGCGTTCCTCCGGGGTCTCCAAGCCGTGATCCACAGAGTTCCGCAGGATGTGGACCAGCGGATCGGCCAACAGTTCGATCACGGGTCTTGTCGAGTTCGGTGTCTTCGCCGACCGTCACGAATTCCAGTGGCTTTTTGAGCGATGAAGAGAGGTCTCGCATCAAGCGCCTGAAGCGGCCGAGAATGCTGCCAATCGGAACCATCCGCATCGACATCGTCGCGTCACGCAGCCCGGCGATCAGGCGTTGAATGTCTTCGGCAACCGCCATCATCGCCGGATCCTGCGAGTCGCCAGCCAGCGCTTGCAGGCGGGCTTCCGCGATGACGAGTTCACCAACACGGTCCATCAACTCGTCCAACCGCTCTGTCGCAACCCGCATGGTTTCGCCCGCGGCCGTTTTCTGGGGCGACTGCGGCTTCGCCGGTGTTGCGTCTGCCGCAGGCTTTTCTGGTACAGGTGGATCCTCAGGCTGTGGCACAGCCCGCGGAACCTGTGGTGCAGCTTCTGCGTCGCGCCGTTCGACGGTCAATTCCATCTCGTCCCGCACGAAGAGAAACACCATGTCGATATCGTCGTCCGTGACGTTGGCTGCGATTTCGACCTCCCAACCGATATGGCAATCGGTCGGGTCGAGTTCCTTCAGTGTCGGGACGCGGTCAACGAGGGCGCGTACTTTCGTTTCGCCAAACCCGCGCAATTCCTCGAGCAAAAGGCCGGGATTGCTGCCAAGCCGCAAAGCATCCACGGCAAGCCAGAACCGGATAATCGTTGTAACATCACCTTTTGCGGTGTCTTCGCTTTCGGCAGGGTCCTCGTCGACACCGTCAACAGGTTCAGGCGCTGGTTTGGACTCTTCGCCGGGACGCATCAACTGGCGCAAGTCTGTCAGAATGCGTTGGTTGTCTCCCTCTGTGCCTTCGGAAGAGATCATGAGCTTGCCGATCTGGTCGCATGCCTGAAGGGACAAACCAATCAGGTCATTGGTGACAACCGCACGGCCATTTCGAAGGTCATCAAAGGCTGTCTCGAATTCATGCACGAAATGAGAAAGTGAAG
>QCWH01000025.1:0-4223 GCA_003149565.1 Marivita sp. XM-24bin2
TTCGCAGTTCTTCATCATGTTTCAGGAGGGCTATTTCCTGAACGGTCAGTATACTGTTGTGGGTGAAGTCACCGAGGGCATGGATGTTGTCGACGCCATCAAACGCGGTGAAGGCCGCAATGGTGAGGTGATGGGCCGCCCAGATATGATGAGCACGGTGACGGTGATCGAATAATCAGGCAGTGCGTGGCCGGGTTCCCGGCCACGCGCAGGCTTTGCCGCTGCCGCCATTGGGCGGCAGCGGCGGCGGGCGGAATTTGCAAAGCCAAGCCTTTGTTACACGGGCTTGCAGGTTTGCAAACGCGGATTGCATATTTGCAAAAAGAAGAAGCAGGGGTCGCGCGCTGTCACAGCTGCGTGTGTGGGGCTGTGCAGGAGGCAGCTATTGCGGCAGGCTGGAACCGTCTGAAGGAGATTTCTCATGCGTGTTCCTTTCCTGAGTGCGATATTGTCGCTTGTTCTTGCGGTTTCGGTTTCAGCAAGTCCTGAATTCTGGCGGAATGAATGGCCACAGACCGATTTCGAAAAGACATCTGTACCCAACTGGGTCGAGATCCTGTCGGGTGGACCTCCGAAGGACGGCATTCCGGCGCTGGATGATCCGTCTTTTGTGCGGGCGACCGTCAAGACTGGGATCGACCCGACCGAGCCGGTGATCACTTTGGAGATGGGTGGCACCGCGCGGGCTTATCCGATCCGCTATCTGACCTGGCATGAGATCGTGAACGATGTTGTTGGCGGCGTGCCGGTGGCGGTGACGTTCTGCCCGCTATGCAATTCGGCGCTGACCTTTGACCGGCGGGTGGAGGGCCGGGTTCTGAGCTTTGGCGTGTCGGGCAAGCTGCGGAACTCTGACATGATCATGTATGATCGTGAAACCGAAAGCTGGTGGCAGCAGGCCATTGGCGAGGCGATTGTCGGAGAGCTGACCGGAGCGGAACTGGACACTCTGCCAAGCTGGATGGAAAGCTGGGCCGAATTTATCGACCGCCATCCAGACGGATTGGTGATGGCCGAGCCGGGATATAACCGCGACTACGGACGTAACCCGTATCAAGGCTATGACAGTTCGACCCGGCCGTTCCTTTATTCCGGTGAACTCCCGCCGCACGGGATCGATGCGCTGGAGCGGGTCGTGCGCGTTGGCGACCGGGCTTGGCCGATGGCACGGCTGGCGCGCGAGGGTGAACTGCGCGAGGCGGGTGTGGTGATTTCCTGGAAGTCCGGACAGGCTTCGGCGCTTGATACCGCGCGGATCGGATCCGGCCGTGATGTGGGTTCGATCCGAGTGCGCGATGCGCAGGGCCGCGACGTGCCGCACGACGTTCTGTTCGCTTTTGCCTATCACGCGTTCTGGCCCGACGGGACGTGGATGCTGGGGGACTGACGCTTTGTCGTGTCAGTCGAGGCGCTTTTCCATAAAGACACGCAAATTGTCGTCGAACCCATGCTTGGGCGGTGCCCGATGCAGGATCCGAAAGCCGAGGCTCTGATAGAACGTCCAGAGCCAATGTGCGGTGTCCAACGTGTTCAGCGACAGAACGAGAACCTGCCGGTTCCGCGCTTCGGTTTCGATGCGCTGCATCAGGGCTCGCCCGATCCCGGCTTTGGCATGGTCTTCCAGAACGCCCACCAGGTCGATCTGCCAGCTTGAGTCAGAGACCGCATCGACAAGGGCAACACCGACAATCTGACCATCCACCAAAGCTGCCCACGCACGTTTTTCGGCGATGGCCTCGGGCAGATAGTCATAAGGATTCTGCGTGGTGTCCGATGACAGTCCGATGAGGGCTAGATAGCGATCGAAGGCGGTATTGATGACGTCGTTTGCCCAGTCGCTTTCCTGCGACCGCAGATACCTTATGTCTGGCTGCGGCCGCAGGGGTGGCTGTGTCATCCGTCAGCCCATTTTCACAAGCGCATGACGCTTTTTGCCCGCGCTGAGTTTGATCGGGTTGGCCAATGCGGTTGCGTCTATCATCAGCCCCGCGTCTGTGAGAGGTTCGTCGTCGATCTTGGCTCCGTTTTCCGCAATCAGGCGTTTGGCCTCTTTGCCGGATTTGGCCAGACCGGTTTTGACGATCAACTGCACAATCGAGATACCATCGCCGATGTCTTCTGAGGTGAGCGCAACAGTCGGCAGATCGTCCCCGATGCCGCCTTTCTCGAACACTTCGCGCGCGGTGGCTTCAGCCGCAGCCGCAGCCTCAGCCCCGTGGCAGAGCGTCGTCACCTCGTTAGCGAGAATGATCTTGGCGTCGTTGATCTCGGACCCGGCGAGCGCACCAAGGCGCTCGCATTCCTCGATCGGCAGCTCGGTATAGAGCTTGAGGAAGCGGCCCACATCGGCATCTGTTGTGTTGCGCCAGAACTGCCAGAACTCATAAGGGCTGCGCATGTCGGCATTGAGCCAGACAGCGCCATCGGCGGATTTGCCCATTTTCTTGCCGTCGCTGGTGGTCAGGAGCGGCGAGGTCATGCCGTAGATCTCGTGATCCAGCACGCGGCGGGTCAGGTCGATGCCGTTGACGATATTGCCCCACTGGTCCGAGCCGCCGAACTGCACCAGACACCCGTAGCGGCGGTTCAGTTCGAGGAAATCGTAGGCCTGCAGAATCATGTAGTTGAATTCTAGGAAAGACAGCGATTGCTCGCGGTCGAGGCGCGATTTCACGCTCTCAAAGGACAGCATCCTGTTCACGCTGAAATGCCGCCCGATATCCCGCAGGAAATCGAGGTAGTTGAGGCTGTCCAGCCATTCGGCATTGTTCAGCATCAGCGCGCCGGTGTCGCTGTCGTCGTAGCTGATGTACTTGGCGAAAACCTGCTTGATCCCGTCGATATTGTCGTCGATCTGGTCCGGGGTCAGCAGCGGGCGTTCGTCGGCGCGGAAGCTTGGATCCCCCACCTTGGTGGTGCCGCCACCCATGAGTGTTATCGGCTTATGCCCGGTTTTCTGTAGCCAGCGGAGCATCATGATCTGGATGAGACTGCCCACATGGAGCGACTTTGCCGTGGCATCAAAGCCGATATAGCCCGGCACCACCCCTTGGATCAGCGCCTCGTCAAGGCCCTGATAATCGGTGCAGTCGGCGAGAAAGCCACGCTCCATCATGACGCGCATGAAGTCCGATTTGGGATGGTAGGTCATTGGGTTGCCTCGTTATAGAATGGTGCGGGCAGCTATACGCAGGGTGGTGGCAAAGGTGAAGGGCAAGTTGGCAGATCCGATCTGGGCCTTGGGGGCGATGTCGGGCACGTCTCTGGACGGGGTGGATGCCGCTCTGGTTCTGACGGACGGGGTGACGATTTCAGAATTCGGTGCGTCCGGATATCGGGCCTATTCGACGGACGATCAGGCGGTATTGCGGGCGGCGTTGGGCAAATGGCCGGGGGATGATCTGGACGCGGCGGCGGAGGTGGTTCTGCAAGCGCATGTGGCGGCGCTGAGCGGGTTCGAAGCCGATGTCGTTGGGTTTCACGGCCAGACACTGGCGCACGAGCCGCGCGGGCGCGGCACCCATCAGCTGGGCGATGGTTCCGCGTTGGCGCAGGCGCTGAGGCGGACGGTGGTGTGGGATTTTCGGTCGAACGATGTGGAACTCGGGGGCGAGGGCGCGCCGCTTGCGCCGTTCTTCCACTGGGCCTGCGCAAAATGGATCGAAGCAGAGGCGCCGCTGGCTTTTCTGAATCTCGGGGGCGTGGGCAATCTGACCTGGATTGACCCGCGATCATCTGCGCCTGAGGAAGACAGCGCGTTATTGGCGTTTGACACCGGGCCTGCCAATGCGCCGATCAATGATCTGATGATGGAACGACGCGGTCTCGCGTTTGATGCAGGCGGCGCCTTGGCCTCGCAGGGTGAAGTTGTTGCGGGCGCTTTGGAGCTTTTTCTTGAGGAGGGATACTTTCGCAAGATGCCGCCCAAGTCACTGGACCGGAATGATTTTTCGCTCATGCTGGATTTGGTGCGGGAACTCGACGACGCTGATGCCGCAGCCACAATGACCGCAATGGCAGCGGCCGCTGTAATGCAGGGGATGGAGTATTGCCCGAGCCCTCCCGACCGGGTGCTGGTGACCGGCGGGGGGCGCAGAAACCCGGTGATGATGGCGATGCTCGAAAGTGCGCTTGATTGCCCGGTGCACCCTGTTGAGGCTGTCGGTCTGGATGGCGACATGCTGGAGGCGCAGGCTTTTGCCTATCTTGCGGTACGTGTCATG
>QCWH01000025.1:5210-18827 GCA_003149565.1 Marivita sp. XM-24bin2
TTGCCGCAAAATCTTTGAAGTTTGCGTATGTGTAGGGGAACGCGATTGGGGCTCTGCCCCAAACCCCGGGATATTTTTGAAACAAAGAAACGTGAAATTCACCCTCTGCCGATCAGCAGGGGGCTTCTTCGCTTACGGTCATCTGCGTCCCCGCCTGCACCGCGACATTTGGATAATCTGGTCAGGTTAAGAAAATCTTGCTTCTTTGTTTCAAAAATATCCCGGGGAGCGCGAGGGGCTGGCCCCTCGCATGCGGTACAGTTCAGCCGCCAGTGTGGCTCATGTGGCGCGACACGCGGCCATCCACAGTTTGACGGGAATAGTCGAAGTCGTGCCCCTTGGGTTTCAAGGCAATGGCGTCACGGATCGCCTGTTCCAACGGAGCGTCGCTGTTGGGATGGTTGCGCAGCGCCGATCGCAGATCGGCGTTGTCCTCTTGTCCGAGACACATGAAAAGCTCACCGGTGCAGGTCAGGCGCACGCGGTTACAGCTTTCGCAGAAATTATGCGTAAGTGGCGTGATGAAGCCGATCTTCTGTCCCGTTTCCTCGACCCGGACATAGCGGGCGGGGCCGCCGGTGCGTTCGGGGAGGTCAGTCAGCGTATATTGCTCGCGCAGGTCGTTGCGCAGATCGCTGAGCTTCCAGTACTGTCCGAGACGGTCTTCGTTGCCGATATCGCCCATCGGCATGACCTCAATAAAGGTGATGTCCATGTCGCGGTCATGGCACCATTCGGTGAGGGTGAAAAGCTCGTCTTCGTTGAAGCCTTTGAGCGCCACGGTGTTGATCTTCACCCGCAGGCCCGCTTTTTGTGCAGCGTCGATGCCTTTGAGCACCTGTGGCAAGCGACCCCAGCGGGTGATGTCGGCGAATTTCTGTTCGTCCAGCGTGTCGAGCGAGATGTTCACGCGGCGCACACCAGCCTCGTACAGATCTCCCGCGAAACGTTCGAGCTGGGAGCCGTTGGTGGTCAGCGTCAATTCCTTGAGCGTGCCCGCCTCCAGATGGCGCGTCATTGACCGGAAGAAGGTCATGATGTCCCGGCGCACAAGTGGTTCGCCGCCTGTGATGCGAAGCTTTTCGACCCCAAGGCGGATGAAGGTCGAGCACATCCGGTCAAGCTCCTCGAGCGTCAGAAGCTCTTTCTTGGGCAAAAAGGTCATGTTTTCCGACATGCAGTACACACATCGGAAATCACATCGGTCGGTCACGGACACGCGCAGGTAAGAGATTGCGCGCTGGAAGGGATCAACAAGCGGTATCATGCCGGGGAGCCTAGCGTTTTGGCTGTGGCTGAGCAAGTATGCGCGGGACAGGAAATGCGGCACCAAGGTCGGAGTGGCGAATGAAAAGAAGTATAGGCGTTTTGAGCCTTTGCGGGCTGCTCGGGGCCTGTGGATCATTGGGCGGCGGGGTTTTGCAATCTCCGGCGGAGAGTGATGGGCAAACACGGCCAAGCGCGCGGCCGGACTCCTTGGCCACCACTGTACGGCGACCGCCGAGCACGGCGCGAACGGTGGGCGAGTTTGACACCACGACAGCAGAAGAGCGAGTCGCGGCCTCTGCGTCGGCTACTGACGCCCAAGGGCAGGCTCTGGGCACCACAATCGTCTCTCTGGGCGATCCGGCGCAACCGGGATTCTGGTTGGAGACCACGCTGGTCAGTGCGCCCGGCGAAGGACGCGTGGTCTATGCCGCGACGGGAGAGCAGGTCCAGGTGGATTTGCTTCCCTTGGCAGATGGCGGCAGCCGCTTGTCCTTGCCTGCGATGCGATTGCTTGGCGTGCCGCTCACCGAACTGGTTGAGGTTGAGGTGTTCTCAAACGGGTAAAAGACGCGCTGCCTCTTTGCGGGCGAAGGGTTTGAGACGACTTCCGTGCTCTGCGAGGAAGGCGCGCGTACGCTCCGGGTCGTGTTTCGAGAGATCCCGCAGCCACCAGGCGATGGCTTTCTGGATAAACCATTCCGGATCGTCCAGATAGGTTTCGGCCCAACCGAGCACGCGGTCGCGCGCCCGTTCTTCATCGGCGCTGGGGTGGTTCTGCTTCGTCCAGGGCAGAGTGATGACCAGCGCGGCACGGCGCGTCCACATGCGATCGCTGGTGATCCATGTCTCAACCATGTCGAGTCGCGATGGATCCGCGGTCAGGCGGCGTTGTCCTGACATGCAGACGTGATCCGCGATTGCCCAGCTGTCAAAATCCGGCACCCAGGATTGGATCAGCGTCCATGCAGCTTCGTCGGAGGGCTTTATCCGTGCCTGTGTGAGAAGCTTGGCGGCGGCCACGCGGGCCTCGAATATATTGGTCTCCCAAAGCAGGCGCGCCAGGTCCAATCGCGCTTTGAGGTCGAGCGACTGTCGCCATTTTCGCGCCAGAGAATCGGTTTTTGGATTGGCCACACCAAGATAGGGGCGGTCGATTTTGTGATAGGCTGCCATCTGGGCAGCGCGCCCCGGGTCTGCCGCTTTGCGCAATTCGGCAAGAGCGTCGTCGAGCGTCATTCGACCGTGACGGATTTGGCAAGATTGCGCGGTTGGTCCACGTCTGTCCCTTTGGCAATCGCTGCGTGATAGGCGATCAATTGCGCCGGAAGCGCATAGAGCAGTGGCGAGAGCGTCGGGTCGACCGCGGGCATGATGATGGTGCGCCAGACATCTCCGCCAGCCGCCTCTGCACCTGCCGCGTCGGTGATCAGGCACACTTTGCCGCCGCGTGCCATCACCTCTTGCATGTTGGATACGGTCTTTTCGAACAAAGCGTCGCGGGGTGCCATGACGATCACCGGTACGGTTTTATCAATCAACGCTATTGGACCGTGTTTCAGCTCGCCTGACGCGTAAGCTTCGGCATGTATATAGCTGATTTCTTTAAGTTTAAGAGCACCTTCCAAAGCGAGGGGATACATCAGGCCACGGCCAAGGAAAAGCACATCCCGCGCCTCGGCGATCTTGTGTGCGGCGTCCGCCATTGTCCCGTCGCGGTCGAGCGCTGCGTTGAAGAGGCCCGGTAAGGCGCGCAATTGGGTCAGCTTTTCGTCCAGTGCGTCCGCACTCAACATGCCGCGTGATACGGCTGCATGCAGCGCGAGAAGGAACAAGGTGTTCAGCTGACAGGTGAAGGCCTTTGTGGAGGCAACGCCCACCTCGACACCAGCGTGGATCGGCAGAGCGACATCGCTTTCTCGAGCGATTGAGCTTTCCGAGACATTCACCACCGACATGATACTTTCGGCGCGCCCTTTGCAGTATCGGAGAGCGGCGAGCGTGTCGGCGGTTTCGCCCGATTGCGAGACGAACAGAGCGAGGGTGCCGCCGGGGATCGGCGGTTCACGATACCGGAACTCGGAGGCGATATCGACCTCGACCGGCAGTTGCGCCAGTTGTTCGAACCAGTACTTTGCGGTCAGGCAGGCATAGAACGCGGTGCCGCAGGCGACCATCGTCAGACGCTCGACCTTGGTGAAATCGGGCAGTGTCTTGGGCAGAACGATGCTGTTGCCATCGAGATAGGCGCGCAGAGCGTCGGCAAGAACGGTCGGCTGTTCGGCGATTTCCTTTGCCATGAAGTGCTTGTAGCCAGCCTTGTCGACCCGTGCGGCATCGGTGTTGATTGTGCGGCTTTCCCGGGTGACCCGTGCGCCGCTTTCATCAAAGATATCCACTGTCTGGCGTGTCAGCACGGCGCAGTCGCCTTCTTCGAGATAGGTGACCGTGTCGGTCATCGGCGCCAGCGCAATGGCGTCCGAGCCGACAAACATCTCTCCATCGCCATGCCCGATGGCAAGCGGGCTGCCCTTGCGGGCGGCGACGATCAGATCGTCCGCCCCATCGAACAGAAACGCCAGAGCAAAGGCACCCTCCAGCCGGGCAAGACAGGCGCGGGCGGCGTCAACATGGCTCATGCCCTGGCGCATGTAATGGTGCGTCAATAGGGCGACAGTTTCGGTATCCGTGTCGGTCTCGGGTGTGATTTGATGCGCCGCCAATTCTGTGCGCAGGTCTTTGTAGTTCTCGATGATGCCATTGTGTACAACGGCCACCGGGCCCGATTTGTGAGGGTGGGCGTTCTGGGTGTTCGGTTCGCCATGTGTGGCCCAGCGCGTGTGGCCGATACCGGATTTGCCGGGCAGCGGATCATGCACCAACAGGTCCGACAGGTTCACCAGCTTCCCAACCGCGCGGCGGCGGTCCAGAACGCCTTCGTTGACGGTGGCAATGCCGGCGCTGTCGTAGCCGCGATATTCCAATCGTTTCAAAGCTTCGACCAGCAGCGGGGCCGCTTCGTGTTGTCCGAGAACGCCGACGATGCCACACATATACTTAACCCTTTGCCTGTTTGGCTTTTTTGGCACGCAAAATACTGAACAGCTTGCGTGCAAATCCCTGTTTGTTGGTCTGATCGGTGCGGGAAATCGCCATCGCGCCATCTGGCACGTCTTTTGTCACAACGGTGCCTGTGGCCGTCATCGCTTCGTGGCCCACGGTAACAGGCGCAACAAGCAGCGTATTGGAGCCGATAAAGCTGTCACGACCAATCGTGGTCTTGTGCTTCATCACCCCGTCATAGTTGCACGTGATGGTGCCAGCGCCGACGTTAGAGCGTGCGCCAATCTCTGCGTCCCCGACATAGGTCAGGTGATTGACCTTAGCGCCTTCATCAATGCTGGCGTTTTTGATTTCGACGAAATTGCCGATGTGAACATCCTCGGCGAGCTCTGCCCCGGGGCGGAGCCGTGCGAAGGGGCCCACGGTGGCACCGCGGCTGACATGTGCGCCTTCAAGATGGCTGAAAGCCCGAATGCGTGCACCGGATTCAACCGTCACGCCGGGTGCAAAGACAACATTTGGCTCTATTTCGGCGTCGCGACCGATGATGGTGTCGAAGGACAGGAACACAGTTTCGGGGGCCTGCATAATAACCCCGTCTTCGATCAGGCTCTGACGTTTTGACCGCTGAAACAGTGCTTCTGCAGCGGCCAGTTCACTGCGGGAGTTGATCCCCAGCGTCTCGGCTTCGTCACAGGAGACGGCTGTAGCCGAGAGTCCGCGCGCGTTGGCAATCGTGACGATATCCGTGAGGTAATATTCGCCCGACGCATTGTCGTTTCCGACCGCGTCCAGAAGATCGACTAGTGTTGCTGATTCCGCGCAAATAACGCCAGAATTACAGAATGTTATTGCGCGCTCATCGTCTGAGGCGTCTTTGTATTCGACGATCCGTTTCAGCGCATCGCCCTGCATCACCAAACGTCCGTATCGACCGGGATCAGCCGCGTCGAAACCAAGCACAACAACATCATTCTGCTTGCGTGATGAAATCATCTTTTCCAGCGTGTCGCTGGTGATGAAGGGTGTATCGCCATAAAGAACAATGACGTCGCCGGAGAACCCAGCCAACGCCTCGCGCGCCTGCAGGACCGCGTGGGCCGTGCCCAGTTGCTCGGCCTGACGGACCGCGATTGCGTCTGCGTCAAAGTCATGTGCAGCCGCCTCGACCTGGTCTGCGCCGTGACCGGTCACAACCACAACCCGCGCGGGTTCCAGTGCCGAAGCCGAGAGCATTGCGTGGTGCAAAAGAGGTGCGCCACCGACCTTGTGCAGGACTTTCGGAAGGTCCGAATCCATGCGGGTGCCTTTGCCCGCAGCAAGAATGACCAAGGCTGTGCTCATCAGGTTTCTCTTTTTCTTTTGCCTGTTGTCCTTTTATCGGTCTGGCCCATTGCCGCAAGGCGGCTAATTTCACACAAGGTTGCGAGTTGTGACAGGAGAGATGCCGTGCGGACTGTGATTTTCGATCTCGATGGAACTTTGGCAGATACAAGCGGCGATTTGATCGCGGCGGCCAATCATTGCTTTGAGCGGATGGACATTTCAAGCCGTCTGGACCCGGCATCCGACGCAGGCACGGCCCTGCGCGGGGGAAAGGCGATGCTGACACTAGGGCTGGAACGGGCTGGGCAGTATTCCGCCGATCTTGTCGAGCGCTGGTATCCGGAATTGCTGAGCGCGTATGGCGATGCGCTGGACGTGCACACAGTGATATATCCCGGTGCGATGGAGGCAATCGAGGTGCTCAAGTCCGAAGGGATGAAGGTTGGGATTTGTACGAACAAACCCCAAGGGCTGGCAGAGACGCTGATGACACGACTGGGTGTGCGGGACGCATTTGGTTCATTGATCGGCGCAGACACCCTGCCGACACGCAAGCCGCACGCCGCGCCTTATGTTGCGGCGGTTGAACGGGCAGGTGGCGCAGTGGCGCAAAGCTGTCTGATCGGGGATACAGTAACCGACCGCGATACCGCGCGTGCAGTTGGTGTGGCCTGCGTTTTGGTTGGCTTCGGTCCGTCAGGTGAAGAGATGGCCGCACTGGAGCCGGATGCAATTATCCAACATTTCGATGAATTGCCTGGCGTTGCTGCGCGGTTGTTGGGCGGTAGGGCGTAGCCTAAGGGATTCCTGCAAAAAACCTAGGGTGTGTACCGAGGTTTCCAGCTTCTATTCTGATCCATATAGCGGTACGGTGGACATGGAAACCTTGGCCGACCCATCCGTCAATTCCGCCGCGTGCGCGATGTAGATCAGTGTCTGGTTCTTTTCGTCAAAGATTCGCTTCACTCGCAGCGATTTGAGGATGATCGATCTTGAGGCGCGAAACACGTCCTCACCATTGTCGTCGCGGTCGATGTCCCCGATAACAATCGGCCCAGTCTGGCGGCAAGAGATCGAAGCATTCGATGGATCCTCGAACCAGTTTCCTTTGCTTAACCTATCAATGAGTCCGCGTTCAAAATACGCGACGTGGCAGGTCACTCCTGCCACGTCAGGGTCAGCGATGGCTTCGATGATGATATCGTTTCCCACCCAATCGACACCGATTTCGCCAACCTGCTCGGCCTTGGCTGATGTAAAGGGCAAAATGCCAAGGAGGCAGGCAGCTGCAAGTCGGTTCATGATAGGTCCTTAGAAGTGAATTGTTCCGTATTCGCCGGTATCTGGTGTGCTGTCGGTGACGTTTGCTTTGATCGTTTCAAACAGATACTTCGCGTTGCCATCGCTTGACCAGATTTCGGCCTCGCTTGGAGTGTATTTCATCAGGCGAACGGAGTCATCCTCGCGACCGTTCTCGAACCACGCGGCCGCCATGGGCGACCAAAGTTCATCCAGTTTGTCCTCGTCCTGTGAGGCCGAAAGGGTACCTTTGATCGTGCCATAAATGCCACCCGACGAGTCGCTGAGATAGATATCAGCCGATGCTCCGGATTTGGCGGCGTCGAAAGTGTCGTGATCCGCTGCGGTGATGAACCAAATGGCGTTGTCATCTTCGCGTGGCAGCGGCGACATTGGCACCGGGTTGCCCCCGTTCGCGCCCAAGAGCACGACATGGGTCTTGTCCATCTTGTTCCAAAAAGTTTCTTTCAAAGTCGCGGTCATGGTTGTCTCCTTTCGCAGAAATGCGGTTCGAAGGGACAACGCCGAATGGAGCCGCGAGTTCCTTGCGCTTGACCTGACGCCGAAACATCCACTAAGATTTGAACAAGTGTTCAATAAATCCGCTTGGGGAGAGGCGAATGTTCAACGCGACCATGCAGTTTGATCTGGGGGAAGACGTCAATTCCCTGCGCGAAATGGTGCATCGCTGGGCGCAGGAACGCGTCAAGCCGATGGCGGCGGAGATTGATCAGAAGAACGCGTTTCCACCCGAATTGTGGACCGAGATGGGCGAGCTTGGTCTTTTGGGCATCACCGTGGACGAGGAATATGGCGGGGCCGGAATGGGCTATCTTGCGCATACGGTCGCGGTGGAAGAAGTGGCGCGGGCGTCGGCTTCGGTGTCGCTCTCCTACGGTGCGCACTCCAATCTGTGTGTGAACCAGATCAAACTGAACGGAAATTCTGACCAAAAGGTAAAATATCTGCCGAAGTTGATTTCCGGTGAACATGTCGGTGCTCTCGCCATGTCCGAACCGGGGGCCGGGTCGGACGTGGTTTCCATGAAGTTGCGTGCGGAAAAGCGGAACGATCACTACCGGCTGAGCGGCAACAAATACTGGATCACCAATGGCCCGGATGCGGACACGCTGGTGGTCTATGCCAAGACCGACCCCGACGCCGGGTCCAAGGGGATTACGGCGTTCCTGATCGAAAAGACGATGAAGGGTTTTTCCACCAGCCCGCATTTCGACAAGCTGGGGATGCGCGGGTCGAACACTGCCGAACTGATCTTTGACGATGTCAAAGTGCCATTCGAGAATGTACTGGGCGAAGAGGGCAAGGGCGTGCGTGTTCTGATGTCCGGTCTGGATTACGAACGCGTTGTGCTGGCAGGGATCGGGCTTGGCATCATGGCAGCCTGTCTGGACGAAATCATGCCCTACATGGCCGAGCGCAAACAGTTCGGCCAGCCTATTGGCACTTTCCAATTGATGCAGGGCAAGATGGCCGACATGTACACGGCCATGAATTCGGCCCGCGCCTATGTCTACGAGGTCGCCAAGGCCTGTGACCGGGGGGATGTCACCCGGCAGGACGCTGCCGCCTGCTGCCTGTACGCCAGCGAACAGGCGATGGTGCAGGCGCATCAGGCGGTGCAGGCGATGGGCGGTGCGGGCTTCCTGTCCGATGCGCCGGTCGCGCGGATTTTCCGCGACGCCAAGCTGATGGAGATCGGGGCAGGCACGTCCGAGATCCGGCGCATGCTGGTAGGACGCGAGATGATGGCGGCGATGGGCTAGGAAGATGGGGCGCTTGGTCTGGTTTATTCCTTTAGGCGCCTTACTGCTCTGGACAGCTTGGTTGGGGATCAGGTGGGGTATTATCGCCGCATCTATAACGGAGTCGGATGTGATAGACGCCTATGCTCAGAGGTATCTGCGGGACCGCGCCCGCGACGGCAGTAGAGTCGGCGCTTCACTTTCGGATTGCGTTGCGTATCCTGGGGAAGAGAAGGGAACTTGGCTTGTGATCAGCTGCGGGCCGACTCCGTATGATGCTTCTCGCCACTACGAATACTACGTCGATCGGCTAGGACAGCTTCGCTTTTCTGGCGGACCGTATCAATGGGGTGCTACACCACCAAGTCGACAAGTGCCTGAAATCTGATGCTCAAGCCTGCTCCATACGAAGACTTGCGCAAGGGATTCGACTGGGACCTGCCCGCGTCGCTGAACATGGCGCATCAGGTCTGTGACGGTTGGGCCGCGACAGAGCCCGACCGCGTTGCGATTATCGAAGTCACGCCGGACCGCGTGCGGCGGATCAGCTATGGCGATCTCTGGTATCGGTCGCGGCAGGTAGAGGTGGCGTTGATCGAACGTGGCGTGATGAAAGGCGACCGGGTCGGTGTGCTTCTGTCGCAATCGCCGCTTTGCGCGGCGGCGCATATCGCAGCGTGGCGGCTTGGGGCGATCTCGGTGCCGCTTTTCAAACTGTTCCGCACCGACGCGTTGAAATCCCGGATCGAAGACGCGGGGCTTGGCGTGGTAGTGACCGATCTTGAGGGGGTGGTGCAACTTACCGGTCTTGGAGTTGCGACCGTCACACGCAGTGATTTGGGCGCATCGTCAGGCACCCGCGCGATTGTCGAAACCGGGCCGGATGACGCCGCGGTTCTGATCTATACCAGCGGTACGACCGGAGCGCCCAAAGGCGCTCTGCACGGACATCGTATTCTGACTGGCCACCTGCCGGGGGTCGAGATGAGCCACGATTTTCTGGGGCAGGACGGCGATGTGATCTGGACGCCCGCCGATTGGGCGTGGATCGGCGGCTTGTTCGACGTGCTCATGCCGGGATTGGCCTTGGGGGTTCCAGTTGTTGCGGCGCGGATGCCGAAATTCTCGGTCGAGGAATGCGCGCGGATTTGCCGGGAAGGTACTGTACGCAATGTATTTTTCCCGCCGACCGCCCTGCGCATGCTCAAGGCGGCGGACGCAAAGATTGAGGGCCTGCGCTCGGTCGCCAGCGGGGGCGAGCCGCTTGGGGCCGAGATGCTCGCCTGGGGGCGCGCGGCGTTCGGCGTGACGATCAACGAATTTTACGGCCAGACCGAATGCAACATGATCGTGTCGTCCTGCGGTGCATCCTTTGACGCGGTGCCCGGGTCGATGGGACGTGCGGTGCCGGGGCATCAGGTGTCGGTGATCGGAGATGACGGATTGCCGTGCGATGGTGAGGGCGACATCGCCGTGCGGCGCGGATCGGCGTCGATGATGCTGGAGTACTGGCGCAAGCCTGAAGCAACGGCCGAGAAGTATCGTGGCGATTGGATGCTTACTGGAGATCGCGGGATCAAAGAGGGCGATACGATCACCTTTCTGGGCCGCGAGGATGACGTGATCACCTCGGCAGGGTATCGGATCGGCCCGGCGGAGATCGAGGATTGCCTGCTCACCCATCCGGCGGTGGCAACCTGTGGTGTGGTGGGCAAACCCGACGCTTTGCGGACCGAGATTGTAAAGGCTTATGTCGTGCTTAAAGAAGGGGTTAACACCTCGGCAACCGATCTTCAGAATTGGGTGAAGGATCGCCTCGCAAGTTATTCTTACCCAAGAGAAATCGAATTTCTTGAAGACCTTCCGATGACCGTCACTGGCAAGGTGATCCGCAAGGAATTGAAGGCGCGCGCCAGTCGGGAGGACACAGAATGACACGTTATTTGATGATTGTGGCGCTGATCTGCGCTCCGCAGTTTGGCACGGCACAAAACCTTGAGATCGACCAGCAGATCGTCCGCGACTGTTTTGAAAATACCGAGATCGGCGCGCTTTATCCCTTTTGCCTTGGGGAAGCGTCAGGCCAGTGTCAGGAACTGCCCGGCGGATCGACCACCATCGGGATTGCGGAATGCATTCAGGCGGAAACCGCGATGTGGGATGTGATCCTGAACGAAGAATACAAATGGACACAGATGGCGAATGAAACGGCGGACGAAAAGGGGCTGTCTCAGGTGATGGACCGCTCGGACGCGTTGCGGGACGCGCAACGCGCCTGGATCGCCTTTCGCGACGCCGATTGCACGGCGCGCTATGCGATGTGGCAGGACGGCACGATCCGCACGATCGTAGGCGCAAACTGCCATCTGACCATGACGGCGCAGCGTGCTATCGAACTGCGTGATATGCGGGGGCAATGACATGAAACTCAAGTCACAGGCGATTGCGTCGTCTGAACATTTCAAGGCAAATGTCGTCGCCCATGAAGAGGCGTTGCGGGTTGTTCGTGAGGCGGCTGAGATGGCTGCGGCCGGAGGTGGCGAACGCGCCCGCGAACGCCATGTATCGCGCGGCAAGATGCTGCCCCGCGACCGGGTGGCGAACCTGCTTGACCCCGGTTCACCCTTTCTCGAGGTCGGCGCGACGGCGGCGCATGGGCTTTACGACGGTGCCGCGCCCTGTGCCGGGGTGATCGCCGGTGTGGGCCGGGTGATGGGCCGTCAGGTCATGGTCGTCTGCAACGACGCCACGGTGAAGGGCGGCACGTATTACCCGATGACCGTCAAGAAGCACCTCCGCGCGCAGGAGATTGCCGAGGAAAACCATCTGCCCTGTATCTATCTTGTTGATTCAGGCGGCGCGAACCTTCCCAATCAGGACGAGGTCTTCCCCGACCGCGACCATTTCGGGCGCATCTTCTACAATCAGGCGCGGATGAGCGCCATGGGGATTGCTCAGATCGCTGTTGTGATGGGCTCCTGCACGGCGGGCGGGGCCTATGTGCCCGCGATGTCGGATGTGACGATCATCGTGAAGGAACAGGGCACGATCTTTCTCGCGGGCCCACCGCTGGTCAAAGCCGCAACCGGCGAGGTGGTGACGGCCGAAGACCTGGGCGGTGGCGATGTGCACACGCGGCTCTCGGGTGTGGCGGATTATCTGGCCGAGGATGACGGGCATGCGTTGGCGCTGGCACGGCGGGCGGTTGGGTCTTTGGGCGGTGCGTGCAAAGCACACACCCTACGGCAAACCGCCGAAGCGCCGGCATATGATCCGGAGGAGATCTTCGGCGTGGTGCCGGGTGATCTGCGCACGCCCTATGACATCCGCGAGGTGATCGCGCGGGTGGTGGACGGCTCCTATTTCGACGAGTTCAAGCCGCGCTTCGGCGAGACCCTTGTGACCGGATTTGCCCATGTCGACGGCTGGCCGGTGGGGATCATCGCCAACAACGGTGTGCTGTTTTCCGAGGCCGCGCAGAAAGGCGCGCATTTCGTCGAGCTCTGTTCGCAGCGCAAGATCCCGTTGGTGTTCCTGCAGAACATCACCGGCTTCATGGTGGGCCGCAAATACGAGAACGAGGGCATCGCCCGGCACGGGGCAAAGATGGTGACGGCGGTGGCCTGCACCTCGGTGCCGAAGATCACCATGCTGGTCGGCGGCTCCTTCGGCGCGGGCAATTACGGCATGGCCGGGCGGGCTTATCAGCCGCGCTTTCTCTGGACCTGGCCTAACAGCCGGATCTCGGTGATGGGCGGTGAACAGGCGGCAGGTGTGCTCGCCACCGTGAAACGCGACGCGATGGAGAAGCGCGGCGAAAGCTGGTCCGCCGAGGACGAAACCGCGTTCAAGCGCCCGACGATCGAGATGTTCGAGGAACAGGCGCACCCGCTCTACGCCTCGGCCCGGCTCTGGGACGATGGGATCGTCGACCCGCGCAAGACCCGCGCGGTGCTGTCTCTGTCGCTGGAGGCCGCGCTGAACGCGCCGATCGAGGAGACGCGTTATGGCGTGTTCCGGATGTGATTGGAGGCCAGCCCTCAAACACAGGTCAAATTGGGGGCCATCCCCCAAACCCCCGGAGTTTACGGGCAAGATGAAGAGAAGCGGTGGTGCGAGATGTTTGATACGATCCTGATAGCCAACCGGGGCGAGATCGCCTGCCGGGTGATTGACACCTGTCGGCGTCTGGGCGTGCGGACTGTGGCGGTGCATTCGGACGTGGACGTCGATGCGCGCCATGTCGAGATGGCGGATGTCGCCGTGTCGCTTGGCGGCGCTTCGCCCGCCGAGAGCTACCTCCGCGGCGACGCGATCATCGCTGCGGCGCAAGCCACGGGCGCCCAGGCGATCCATCCCGGCTACGGGTTTCTGTCCGAGAACCCGGATTTCGTGGAGGCTGTCGAGGCGGCGGGGCTGGTTTTTATCGGACCCTCGGCCACGGCGATCCGCGCGATGGGGCTCAAGGATGCAGCCAAGGCGCTGATGGCCGAGGCCGGTGTGCCGGTCGTGCCCGGCTATCACGGCGAGGATCAGGACCCCGGTCATCTCGAGCTCGAGGCGGCGGAGATTGGCTATCCGGTTCTTATCAAGGCGGTCGCGGGTGGCGGCGGCAAGGGCATGCGCCTCGTTGAACGGGCCGAGGATTTTGTCAGTGGTCTCGAAAGCGCCAAAGCCGAGGCGCGGGGCGCGTTCGGCAATGACGCGGTGCTGATCGAGAAGTTCATCACCAGCCCGCGCCATATCGAGGTGCAGGTTTTTGGCGATGGTGTATCGGCGGTCCATCTTTTTGAACGCGATTGTTCGCTGCAGCGGCGGCACCAGAAGGTGATCGAGGAAGCGCCGGCGCCGGGTATGACAGCCGAGATGCGCGACGCGATGGGGCAGGCGGCGGTGCGCG
>QCWH01000025.1:19045-39738 GCA_003149565.1 Marivita sp. XM-24bin2
GCTGCGGCCTGACGGGTTCTGGTTCATGGAAATGAACACACGGCTGCAGGTCGAACACCCCGTCACCGAAGCGATCACCGGTGTCGATCTGGTGGAATGGCAGTTGCGGGTTGCTGCGGGCGAGTCCTTGCCCTGCGCGCAAGAGGGCCTCACGATCTCGGGGCACAGTTTTGAGGCGCGGCTTTACGCCGAGGATGTGCCGGCCGGGTTTTTGCCCGCAACCGGCCGGCTGGCGCATCTGGCGTTTCCCGAAAGCGCGCGGGCCGACACGGGGGTTCGTACGGGCGATGTGATCAGCCCGCATTACGACCCGATGATTGCCAAAGTCATTGTGCACGGCCCCAGCCGCGCGGTTGCTTTGCGCAAACTGCGGCGGGCGCTGGCAGAGACCCACGTCGCTGGGACCGTGACAAACCTTTCCTTCTTGGGTGCCCTTGCGCGGCATGAGGGGTTTTCTGCAGGTGATGTGGACACCGGGTTGATCGGGCGGGAACTGGAGTCGCTGATTGCTGTTTCGAAGACGAGTCCGATCCTGATAGCGCAAGGCGTGCTGACGCTTTTTGGATTGGATAAAATGCCTTGCGCGTTGGACGGTTTCACCCTGTGGCAGCCACTGGCACAGGCTGTGAGCGTCTCGATTGAGCAGGATATCGTACCGTGCCGCCTTGTCGCACGCGGTCCCGGAAAAATTGATGTGACTGTTAACGATACCGTTGTCCAAGCGCGGTATGGGGCGAATGGATGGCGTTACGACGGACAACCCGCATCTGCGATATTCGTTGAGGACGGTTCCGCGACGGTCTTTGGTGATCAGACATGTGTCGTGCGGCGTGTTGATCCGCTGGATGTCGAAGCGGGTGCTGGTGGCTCCAGCGATCTGATCGAAGCGCCGATGCCGGGACTGGTGCGGCAGGTCTTTGTTGAGGCAGGACAAACAGTCACCAAAGGAGATCGGCTCGCCGTTCTGGAAGCTATGAAAATGGAACACAGCCTTTTGGCCGCGCGCGATGGCGAGGTGGCTGAGGTGATGGCCGAAAACGGCGCGCAGGTCGAAGCCGGTGCGGTTCTGATCCGTCTTCAGAGCGAGCAGGCGTGAGCGTTGCCCAGCCAATACTGATTGGCTTTGGCCCCAGCGTCTATACACGGGCGGTTCGGATGGCAGCGATACACTATGGTGTCGCTTTCACCTGGCAGTCCTGGAACCCGTTTGCCGATCCGGAAAAGGGCTTGCATCCCTTTGCCCGTGTGCCGGTTTGGCTGGAGGATGATCTCACGATTTACGAGACATCCGCGATCCTGACCTATCTGGATGCTAGATCAGGGGTGTCCTGTGTGACCCCTTTAAGGGCCGCTCGCGTTCAGCAAGTTGCTTCTGTTGTGGACTCCTATGGTTATTGGCCGCTTATCAGGCAGGTTTACGCGCATGCGGTTTATCGCCGGCGCGAAGGATTGGAGCCGGACATTCAGGAAGTTGAGGGTGGTATGGCACAGGCGCCCACAGTTCTGGCAGAACTGGACGCATTTGCCAAAGAAGGTCATGTCTTGAACGGGCAGGACTGGTGTCGTGCGGACTGGCATCTTGCTCCGATGATCGCGGCCTTCGTACAGCATCCGCCGGCGGCCGACCTTCTGGCGGAGTTTACAGTTCTGTCGACGTGGTACGATGCTGTCCGGCATTTGCCCGCCTTTGCAGAAACAGAAAGGGAACTGACATGATCCGATTGCACCATTGCCCTCAGACACGGTCGATGCGGACGCTCTGGCTGCTGTATGAGCTCGAGGTTGAGTTCGAGGTGGTTCTGCACGCCTTTGACAAGTCTTTGAGAGAGCCTGAGTACCTGTCATTGTCTCCGGCGGGTCGCGTCCCTGCGCTGGAAATTGACGGCGAACGGATGTTCGAAACCGGAGCGATTACAGAGTATCTTTGTGAACGCTTCCCGGCGGCCAATATGGGACGCGCGCCCGATGATCCGGACCGCATGGCCTGGTTGGTCTGGGTGCATTTTGCCGAGACCATCAGCCAACATGCGGCCGCGCTCACGCAGCAGCATATTATGCTCTACGAAGACGCGATGCGGTCACCGGTTGTGATGAAGCTTGAAGCGGCGCGATTGGGGAAATGCTATGATGCATTGGAAGCGCGTTTGTCCACACCGGTCGAGAACCGGGACTATCTCCTGACCAGCGGCTTTTCGGCTGCGGATGTTTCAGTGGGGCAGGCGGTCTATATGGCCCGGCACTTTGCCACGCTTGATGCCCACCCGGCGGTGGCAGACTGGTACGCGCGCATCACCGATCGTCCGGAGTTTCAGAAGTCCCTGCCGGATGCGGGAGGGGAACTTTACACGCAGGACTTTTATCCGGCCTGGGAAACGGCTGTCTGATGTTGGACCCTGCATATTTGTTAAAAGAAGAAGCAAAGGGGCGATGATTTGGCTGAGCGTGTCGAGATTTTTGAAGTGGGGCCCCGCGACGGATTGCAGAATGAGGCACGGCACATTCCTTTGGAGAACAAGATCGCGCTGGTGGATTGCCTGTCGCAGGCCGGTTTCCGACGCATTGAATGTGCCAGTTTTGTCAGTCCGAAATGGGTGCCGCAAATGGCCGACTCGGCTGCCGTTCTGGCGGGTATCTCGCGGGCACCTGGCGTGTCTTATACGGCTTTGACACCCAATATTCGCGGGCTTGAAGATGCGGTGCGCGCCCGGGCCGATGAAGTGGCGATTTTCGGATCGGCCTCGGAGGCGTTCTCCAAGGCCAATATCAACGCGACAATCGCCGAAAGCCTTGAACGGTTCCGTCCTGTGGCAGACGCGGCGCGTGCGCAGGGTCTGCCGGTGCGGGGCTATGTGTCCTGTGTGGTGGAGTGCCCCTATGATGGACCGGTTGCGCCTGCATCTGTGGCGCGTGTGGTGGCGGCGCTGCGGGACATGGGCTGCTACGAGGTTTCGCTGGGCGACACCATCGGTCGTGCAACGCCAGAGGGGATCAGTGACATGCTTGAGGCCGTGCTTGAGGAGATGCCTGCCAACACATTGGCGGGACACTACCACGATACCGGTGGGATGGCCTGCGACAATGTCGAGGTCTCGCTCGGCGTGGGGCTGCGGGTGTTTGATGCAGCGGTCGGCGGGTTGGGAGGCTGTCCCTATGCGCCCGGCGCTGCCGGGAATGTTGCAACAGAGGCTGTGGCCGCGCGGGTTGCATCGCTGGGCTACGAGCATGGGTTGGATATGGATGTGGTCGCCCGGGCGGCCGCGATGGCGCAGGAGATGCGGGGATGAGTTTGATCCGGGTGGACAAGGACACGCGCGGGGTCGCGACGGTGACGCTCACGCGGGCCGAGAAACACAATGCTCTCTCGGCGGAGATGATGACCGAACTGGAGCAGGCGGCACGGGATCTTGCGGCGGATCATGCGGTTCGCGTGGTGGTGCTTGCAGCGGAGGGCAAGAGCTTTTGTGCGGGCGGTGATCTGGGCTGGATGCGGGCGCAATTTGACATGGACGCAGCGACACGCCGGATCGAAAGCCGCCGGATCGCAACCGTTCTGCAAGCGCTTTACGATTTACCGCAGCCGCTGATTGGGCGCATACATGGCAATGCTCTGGGCGGCGGCGTGGGGCTCGTTTCGGTATGTGATGTCGCGATTGGTGTCAGCCGGGCCAAGCTCGGCTTTACCGAAACGCGACTGGGTTTGATCCCGGCGAATATCGGGCCGTACGTTCTGGCCCGGATGGGGGCGACCCGCGCGTCGGAAGTGTTCATGTCGGCGCGTGTCTTCGAGGCGGAGGAGGCCGTACGGTTGAACCTTCTGAGCCGTACAGTTGCGCCAGATGCCCTTGATGCCGCAATTGCGGCGGAGGTACAGCCTTATCTGTCCTGCGCGCCGGGCGCAGTGGCGGACGCGAAATCCCTGATGCGCGATCTGACTGGGCGGGTCACGCCTCAACAGGTTGACACGGCGATTGATGCGCTCGCTGCGCGTTGGCAAACAGCCGAGGCTCAGGAAGGGGTCGGAGCGTTTTTCGACAAGCGCGCGCCCAAGTGGCAATGACGGTTCAGATTGCGCATCTTTATGCGACGGGCATGCTGGCGATTGCGTTCTTCCAGGTTGCTTTGATCTTTGGTGCGCCTCTTGGGCGCTATACGCAAGGCGGACAGCACGAGGGGGCTTTGCCCCTGTCTGGCCGCTTCATCGCACTGGTGTCGATTCCAATTGTGCTGTTTCAAGGCTTGGCGATCCTGTCGGCCGCAGGATTTCCCGGCCTTGGCTGGCCTGCGTGGACGGGGTGGGTCGCTTTTGCTGTGACGGTTGTGAGCACGGTGCTCAACTGGATCACACCGTCCAAGCCGGAACGCGTGGTCTGGGGGCCGATCATGCTGGTCCTGTCGGCGATGGCGTTTGTGGTTCTGACGGCGTGACGCGTCAAACCGTTTGTGTCAGGAGCCGAAGAAGAGCGGGTAGATCGCTGTCATTGAGAACCAGATGTTCGATGCTCGTCTTGCGCGCTTCCCCGAGGATCGGGCCTGCGTAGCTGCGATAATTGGCGACGACGGTTTCGAGTGCGACCGGGTCCTCGGGATCGCCAAGCGCTTTGGTTGGACTCGATTGCAACTCGCGCCCGTCTGTCAGGACAAGGGTGACGTCTGCGATCCGTCGGGCGGGGAAGGCTGCATTGTACTGATCGTTTTCACGGATCAGCATTGATTGGGCTAGGCGCTGGCTCTCAGGATCGCCAAAGCTTTGCGCGTGAACGTCTACCGCGCCACAAGTGCCGCGTACCATGCCAACTGCGGTCGGGGTAGGGCGTCGAATATTGACCGTCTTCAGGGGTGCTTCGAGCGGTGACGGTCAGACGGCAGGATTCGTGAAACGTGGAAATCTTGATATGTGGCACATCTCGTGATGTCAGCTTGTGTTGATCACGCAGGTTCAGCACCCTTGCAGTGGCGGCTGGACCCAGCGGCAGACCGGGAAGTTTTTGAAGTTCTTTTCAGCGATCCGCCGTGTCTCGCAGAGATCGGATCAAAGGTCGGCCACTTCGTCCGGCTCGACTGCGATGGCCGGTGTGCGGTGCTCGGAACGGTTGCACCTGTTTGCCGCGTCCCTTGAGTAAACGGGCTCGCAAACACGTGAACGTCAACAGACGGATGAAGGTGGCTTCATATCGGTCGGTGCTGTTGACCTTTCCCCTACTGGAGGGCCTACTTCCGCAAAATCGAAATTAAAGGAAGGACGTAACGCATCATGAAATTGCACTCCCGCAGGAGCTTTTTGATTGGCGCAGCCGCGTTGACCGCGGCACCAAAGTCACTCACTGCGCAATCCATGCCTGAGATGCATGTATTCAAGGACCCCAATTGTGGCTGTTGTTCCGCGTGGATCGAAATCCTTGAGCGAGACGGATTCCGCGTGACAACCGAGGCCCGGAGCAGCGGAGCTTTGGTGCAGGAAAAAGTCAAACGTGGGATTCCGGCTGAGATGGCGTCCTGCCATACTGCAGATGTTGATGGCTATGTGATTGAGGGGCACGTCCCAGCGCGGGATGTCCGCAAATTGCTGGCCGCGCGCCCGGATGCAATTGGGTTGGCCGTTCCTGGCATGCCGTTGGGGTCTCCAGGTATGGGACCGGAACATCAGCGCGAGGCGTATGATGTGCATCTCATCCTGCGCAATGGCAGCACTGAGATTTTCACTCGTTATGAGGCGGCCGCGTGAGCCACGGTCGAACCAAACATAATCAGCGGGAGGGCAAACAATGACACGTTTTGCAGCTGTATTGACAGTAGGTGCTCTTAGTCTGGCGACATTCGCAGCGGCGCATACCGGGGTCAAAAATCCGGCTGTCATGGCGCGGATGGACGGGATGAAAGCGACACAGGATGGCGTTAAGGTACCGGGGGCAATGGTGAAAGGGGAGCGATCCTTTGACGCCGAAGCAGCGCGGGCTGCAGCCGCCCAGATCGCCGCGGAGGCTGCCCGGACCCCAGACCTTTTCGAAGCGCAGGAAACCGACCCAAACTCGGAAGCTCTGCCGACGATCTGGGAGAATTTTGCTGATTTCACCGCCAAATCCAACAACTTGGAAACAGTGGCTTTGGCACTCTCGACTTCTCTTGAGACCGAAGATCAATTGCGCGCGGGACTGGGTCAGATCGGTGCGGCCTGCAAAGCGTGTCACGAGGTCTATCGCGAATAGACTCGGGATGCACAATTCCGCGATATAACAAGGCGCTTGCGGTGTGATACAGTACATGCCGCGACGCAACGGCGCGGTTCAAAATACACATGCGGCCCGACCGATTGCCGCATGTGCCTAATAACAGGCGAAAATCCCAAGGATGCACCTGTTTTTGCAAAGGTATCCGGGATGTCTAAGATGTCGCCGCGCGGTTGACCCTCGGAAGAGTCGGGAGTAGATCAGCCTCAAGTCAACCTCGCCACTTGACGACGCGTTTCGGTGCGCGATGGGAAAAGGAGCCTCGTCTTGGAAGACATGCTGCGGGAATACCTGCCGATCCTCGTATTTTTGGCAATCGCAATCGGGTTGGGTCTTGTTCTGATCCTTGCCGCCGTCATCGTCGCGGTGCGCAATCCAGACCCGGAAAAGGTGTCGGCCTACGAATGCGGTTTCAACGCGTTTGACGATGCGCGGATGAAGTTCGATGTGCGGTTCTACCTCGTGTCGATCCTGTTCATCATCTTCGATTTGGAAATCGCTTTCCTGTTCCCTTGGGCCGTGGCGTTCCAGGATGTGAGTATGGTGGGCTTCTGGTCGATGATGGTGTTCCTTGCCGTGCTGACCATCGGCTTTGCCTATGAATGGAAGAAGGGAGCTCTCGAATGGGAGTGATGACCGGAGCCAATACCGCGGGTGCGGACAAGGAATATGCCACGCAGGCTCTGAATTCCGAGCTTGCGGACAAGGGGTTCCTGCTGACCTCGACCGAGGACATCATTAACTGGGCGCGCACCGGGTCGCTGCACTGGATGACCTTTGGTCTCGCGTGCTGCGCAGTCGAGATGATGCACACATCCATGCCGCGTTACGACCTTGAGCGGTTCGGCACAGCGCCGCGCGCCAGCCCGCGTCAGTCGGACCTGATGATCGTCGCGGGCACGCTGACCAACAAGATGGCTCCCGCGCTGCGCAAAGTGTACGACCAGATGCCCGAGCCGCGCTATGTGATCTCGATGGGGTCCTGCGCCAATGGGGGTGGGTACTATCACTACAGCTACAGTGTCGTGCGCGGCTGTGACAGGATCGTTCCGGTGGACGTCTACGTGCCTGGCTGTCCGCCTACAGCCGAAGCGCTGCTTTACGGCATCATGGCGCTGCAACGGAAGATCCGCCGGACAGGGACAATTGTACGATGAGTGAAGCGCTCAAGGAACTTGGACAGCATCTCGAGCTGAAACGCCCCGACTGCGTCATCGCGTGGGATGTGACTCACGATGAGTTGAACGTTGATGTGGCGCCGTCGAATATTGCGGGTTTTGTCGATTTTCTCAAATCCGACCAAACCTGCAAATTCTCGTCGCTGGTCGATATCACGGCTGTGGATTACCCGGATCGGCCCAAGCGCTTCGACGTGGTTTATCACTTCCTGTCGATGTACCAGAACCATCGCATCCGTCTGCGCGTGAGCATTCGGGAAGACGAGATGGTGCCGTCGATCACGGATGTGCATCCGAGCGCCAATTGGTTTGAGCGCGAAGTGTTCGACATGTTCGGAATCCTGTTTTCTGGCCACCCGGACCTGCGCCGCATCCTTACCGACTATGGTTTCCGCGGTTACCCGCTGCGCAAGGATTTCCCGACCACGGGGTATACCGAGGTGCGTTACGACGAAGAAAAGAAGCGCGTGGTCTATGAGCCGGTGAGCCTTGTTCAGGAATACCGGCAGTTTGATTTCATGTCCCCTTGGGAAGGCGCGCAATATGTGCTTCCCGGGGATGAGAAGCAGGAAGAAAAGGCATGATGGGCGGATATGGCATGGGCGGTGGAGGCTTTTTGTGGCTCCTTGTGGTTGGAGCCCTCATCGTCGTGCCGTTCTGGAAACTTTTGCCGCGCTACGGTTTGCCCAGCTGGGCAGCACTTTTGACAATATTCCCACTGGTCGCCTTGGTCTTTCTTTGGATCATGGCATTCAAGTCGGATGAGACGGGGCGGGGCTGAGATGGACGCCAGCGCAGTCACCGAGATGCGGACGTTCGACGCAATTTCCGCGCAGGCCGTGGCCTATTCCGAGGCGGTCTACTATGCGCGTGAGGATGTTTTTGCGGACATGTGCCACGATCAGTTCAGCATGACGCTGGTGAATGACGACGGCACGACCCGGCATTGGGACAAGGCGGCCTATCTGGCGCGTGTGTCCGGGCGGACCCCGTTCAGCGGCGACGCGTCCTACGAAATACTGGGTATTGATGTGAGCGGCGACTGCATGGCGCGTGTGCATCTTTGGGTGGATGTTCCGCCAGCCCGCTACGAAGATCACCTTGGGTTCGTCCTTACGGATGGATCATGGAAACTGTTGACCAAAGTGTTCCGGACGGCGGCCCGTCTGGATGCTGCGGAATGAGGAGAGCATGATGGACGGCTCCAAATTCGACGACGGAAGCATCGACGCGGTTTCTGGTGAACAGAAGATCCGCAACTTCAACATCAACTTCGGTCCGCAACACCCTGCTGCGCATGGCGTTTTGCGTCTGGTGCTCGAGCTGGACGGTGAGATTGTAGAGCGTTGCGATCCGCATATCGGCCTGCTGCACCGTGGCACAGAAAAGCTGATGGAAAGCCGGACCTACCTGCAAAACCTGCCGTATTTCGACCGCCTCGACTATGTGGCGCCGATGAACCAGGAACATGCGTGGTGTTTGGCGATCGAAAAGCTGACCGGCGTTGAAGTGCCGCGTCGGGCCTCGCTGATCCGGGTCCTGTATTCCGAGATTGGCCGCATCCTGAATCACCTGCTGAACGTCACCACGCAGGCAATGGACGTGGGCGCGCTGACGCCGCCGCTCTGGGGCTTTGAAGAGCGCGAAAAGCTGATGGTGTTCTACGAGCGCGCTTGCGGCGCACGTTTGCACGCGGCCTACTTCCGGCCTGGTGGCGTGCATCAGGACCTACCGTCGGATCTTATCGATGACATTGACCAATGGGCCGACGAATTCCCGCGCGTCATCGCGGATATTGACGGTCTTTTGACCGAGAACCGCATCTTCAAACAGCGTAACGCTGATATCGGTGTCGTTACCGAACAGGAAATCCTCGATTGGGGCTTCTCGGGTGTGATGGTACGCGGGTCAGGCCTCGCTTGGGATTTGCGCCGCGCGCAGCCCTATGAGTGCTACAACGAATTCGATTTCGAAATTCCCGTCGGCAAGAACGGCGATTGCTATGACCGCTACCTCGTCCGCATGGAAGAGATGCGCCAATCCCTGCGGATCATCAAACAGGCCATCGAAAAGCTGCGTGCGCCTGAAGGTCAGGGCGATATTCTGGCGCGTGGCAAGGTTACACCGCCAAAGCGCTCGGAAATGAAGACGTCGATGGAAGCACTGATCCATCACTTCAAGCTCTACACCGAAGGTTTCCACGTGCCGGAGGGTGAGGTTTACGCCTGTGTCGAAGCGCCGAAGGGTGAGTTTGGCGTGTATCTTGTGGCCGATGGCACCAACAAACCGTACCGCGCAAAACTGCGCGCCCCGGGCTATCTTCACCTCCAAGCGATGGATCACGTTGCCAGTGGGCACCAGTTGGCAGATGTGGCCGCGATCATCGGTACGATGGACGTTGTTTTTGGAGAGATCGACAGATGACGTTTCGCACGTTTGCCATGATGGCAGGCGTGGGCCTGCTCACAGCGTGTGCGATGCCGCCTGACGGCGTGTCGCAGGAAGACCTTGTTGCTTTCGATGAGGCCGTTGCCTCTATCGGATGCGATCTGGTGGGCGAAAGCGATTACCTGCCCGTAGAACTGCAGACCGGATTGAGCCGTGAGCAGGTTGTCCAGACGGCAGCCTTCCGCGTTGCGACCGAACAGGCCATAGAGCTTGAAAACGGCGGTGTTCGCCTGATCACAGGGAGCTGCGCACCGGAATGATCCGGACAGGTCGAATACGCGCCGCTCTGGCTGTGTCTGTTCAACCACGAATTTTCCCGTTGTATGCGTGATGACGCAATAGGACCCGATATGCTACGACGCCTTCATTCTGAACAACCCGAGAGCTTTGCCTTTACAGCCGACAATCAGGCATGGGCCGAAGCACAGATCACCAAGTACCCCGAGGGTCGTCAGGCCAGTGCAATCATTCCTTTGCTCTGGCGTGCGCAGGAACAGGAAGGCTGGTTGACACGTCCGGCCATTGAAGCGGTCGCGGACATGCTGGGCATGGCTTATATGCGGGCGCTGGAAGTGGCATCCTTCTACTTCATGTTCCAGCTGCAACCCGTTGGTTCTGTTGCCCATATTCAGATTTGCGGCACCACCTCCTGCATGATTTGCGGAGCCGAGGACCTGGTGGCGGTCTGCAAGGAAAAAATCGCGTCGAAGCCGCACACCCTGTCCGCCGATGGCAAATTGAGCTGGGAAGAGGTCGAATGTCTTGGCGCTTGTGCCAACGCGCCGATGGCTCAGATTGGCAAGGACTATTACGAAGATCTGACGGCCGAGCGCTTTGGCGAAATTCTGGACGAGTTGGCAGCTGGCGGTGTTCCGACGCCAGGACCACAGAATGGCCGTTATGCCGCTGAGCCGAAATCCGGCCTGACGAGCCTCAACGAGTACGAAAGCGGTCGTCATCAATACAATGCGTCGGTGCAATTGGCGATGGATATCGGTGACACGGTCAAGCGGATTGACGGCACTGAAGTGCCGCTGATCGCGCCGTGGCAAGGCAAAGCGGCCAACGAAAGTTCTGCGCCGAAGCCCGGCCCTGACGCAATGATGCCACCCGCTGGCCCAGACGGAGCGCAGGGTGGGCGTGCAAAAGGCGAAACACCGGCACCGCGTGACGTAGGAGAAGCGTCCGACAAGCGTTCTGAGGCTCCTGGAGAAGCGCCCGATGTCGCGGCCAAGGCCAAACCACCGGTGGATAGCTCTGGAGCGACGGAAGGCACTGCATCGTCTTCCGGGTCCGAGGCGGCTCCTGGGCTCAAACCGGCAACGCTCGATGCTCCCAAGGATGGTAAGGGCGATGACCTGAAACGGATCAAAGGCATCGGCCCGAAACTGGCGGCGCTCTGCAACCGCCTAGGCTTTTATCACTTCGATCAGATTGCAAGCTGGACGGATGAAGAAGTCGCGTGGGTCGATGAAAATCTGGAAGGCTTTAAGGGTCGGGTTTCGCGCGATAATTGGGTCGAACAGGCCAAGACACTTGCCTCAGGCGGCGAGACAGAGTTTTCTGCACGTGTAAATAAGGGCGATGTCAACGACGGGTGACATCTGAACACGGACAGGGAGAGTACGCATGCAACAACAGAATTCCGGCATTGGGTGCCAGCTAGGGTGTTGGGCTCTGGCGGCAGGGGTAGGACTGCTTGTCTTTATCCTGCTGTTGGTCATTGGTGGCTGGGGGGGCATCGGCTCGATCTTCATGGCCGGATTGGCCTTTGTGGTTCTTGGGGCGGCGTTCAGCTTTATCTTCTGTCGTGATCTTCCCGCACCGCGCGGCCCGGGCAATATCGACACGTCTGGCGCACGTGAGACAACCGCAGCGGCACCGAAAGCCGCAGCACCGAAAGCGGCGTCTCCCAACGCGTCTCCGGTTTCAGTGCCCCCAGCACCGACCGCCGATGAAAGCACCAGCCCGGCAAAAGCGGCACCGCTTGCGTCCGCGCCTCCTGCTGCTGCGGCAGCGCCTGCCGCATCTGATGCGCAGCCGGATGTCCATACGGCAAGCGCCAAGGCGGATGCCGAAGCAGGTGCTCAGGTCAAACCCTCCACGCGGCTCGCTGGGCAGGAGGATTTGGCGTCCCGCAAAGGGACTTGGAAATATGAGGCTGAACAAAAGGCGGCATCATCTGCAGCTGCCACGCCTGCCGGTGACGGCGCGGCAGAGGGCAGCGAAGAGGGTAGCAAACCCGAAACCCTATCCGCAGCGCGCGAAGGCGGCCCAGACAATCTTAAGGAAATCAAGGGCGTTGGACCAAAGCTTGAAAAGCTGTTGAACTCGATGGGTTTTTACCATTTTGACCAGATTGCGAACTGGACGCCGGATGAGGTGGCCTGGGTCAATGCCAACCTCGAAGGCTTCAAGGGGCGCGTTTCGCGAGACAATTGGGTCGAACAGGCCAAAATCCTCGCCGCTGGCGGGGAAACCGAATTCTCCAAGCGCGTCGATGACGGTGACGTGTACTGACAGGGGCTGAGACCACGCTATGAACCGGGATTCAGACGAGGCACGCAAAGGACGGCGCATAGCGCTGTTCATTGCAGGTGTCGGTCTTGGCTGGATCCTGGTAACCGCCATCGGGGCCGAATATGGCTGGAGCCAGCGGACCCGAGCGCTGTTCGACCTCGTCGCACTGGCGGGGTTTGGGGCAGGACTTTGGATGACATACCAACTCTGGCGTGCGCGCCAGGCTGACAAGGATTGAGCAATGCTGAGCGATCAGGACCGGATCTTTACCAATATCTACGGGATGCACGACCGGACCCTCAAAGGGGCGCAGGCGCGCGGCCATTGGGATGGCACGGCCAAGCTCATTGAAAAAGGCCGGGATTGGATTATCGACGAGATGAAAGCCTCGGGCCTGCGCGGCCGGGGCGGTGCGGGATTCCCCACAGGTCTCAAGTGGTCTTTCATGCCCAAGGAAAGCGACGGTCGTCCCAGCTATCTGGTTGTAAATGCCGACGAATCCGAACCGGGCACCTGCAAGGACCGTGAGATCATGCGCCACGATCCGCACACGCTGATCGAAGGCTGCCTGATCGCGTCCTTCGCGATGCAAGCGCATGCCTGCTACATTTACATCCGTGGCGAATACATCCGTGAGAAAGAGGCGCTGCAGCGCGCCATCGACGAGGCGTATGACGCCGGTCTGGTGGGTAAGAACGCCTCCGGGTCGGGCTGGGATTTCGACATCTACCTGCACCACGGCGCGGGAGCCTATATCTGCGGTGAGGAAACCGCTCTGCTTGAAAGCCTTGAGGGCAAAAAAGGCATGCCGCGCATGAAGCCGCCGTTCCCGGCTGGGGCGGGTCTCTATGGGTGCCCGACCACTGTCAACAACGTGGAATCCATCGCCGTTGTGCCAACGATCCTGCGCCGGGGTGGTGAATGGTTCTCGAGCTTTGGCCGGCAGAACAACGCGGGCACCAAGCTTTTCGCGATTTCGGGCCATGTAAATAACCCTTGCGTTGTCGAAGAGGCGATGAGCATTTCCTTCGAGGAACTGATCGAAAAGCATTGCGGCGGCATTCGCGGCGGCTGGGACAACCTCAAGGCGGTGATCCCGGGTGGGTCGTCTGTTCCTTGCGTGCGAGGCGAGAACATGCGCGATGCGATCATGGATTTCGACTATCTGCGCGGTGAGCTGGGGTCTGGCCTTGGCACAGCGGCTGTGATCGTGATGGATCAGTCCACCGACATCATCAAGGCGATCTGGCGATTGTCGAAGTTTTACAAGCACGAAAGTTGTGGCCAGTGCACGCCCTGCCGCGAAGGTACAGGCTGGATGATGCGCGTTATGGACCGTCTGGTGCGCGGTGAGGCCGAAGTCGAGGAAATCGACATGCTGTTCGATGTGACCAAACAGGTTGAGGGGCATACGATCTGCGCGCTTGGTGATGCGGCGGCCTGGCCGATCCAGGGCTTGATCAAGAACTTCCGCGACGAAATCGAAGACCGCATCAAGGCGCAGAAGTCGGGTCGGATCAGCGCGGTTGCGGCGGAGTAATCGGGAAGCCGGTTCGAACCGGCTTTCCAACGCGGTTTCGAAACCGCGTTTCAAGGCCGTTTGAACGGCCTTCGACTAAGGCGCTTCGAAGCGCCTTTTTTCGTTTCAAAGGGTGTCAACTCTGCTCGGGGGTTGCAAGCCTACTGTGTCCAAGCGCATGGTGCGTCAAGATATTCCAAAGGGTGACTCCATGAAAGCTGGTTGGTTTTGTGCTTCGGTCCTGTGTTTGCTGGCAGCGTGCGGGCAAAGCGAATTGGATACGGTCACCTTTGAAGGCGAAAGGTTTACCGGTGACCTGCGGTCTGAACGGAGAGACCGTGCGAGTTTTGTCGCGCAAGGCGGCCCGGCCTCGGTTAGCCTTGAAGGCGCGAAACAGGCCGCTTCGTATCAGGTTGTGCAGCACTGCATTTCCTATCTGGGCAGTTCCGACGTTGCTTGGATCAATGGCCCCGACGTTCCTGATGATCAATTATTGATCGAAAACGACCGCGTTGTTCTAACCGGTCGGTGTATTGAGCCGTAAATCGCTGAATCGGCCAAAGTATTGACGGATGATATTGAATAGCCCACGCGCCTATCCCCATATTGATTGAGACCAACCAGGGTACCGCGATGCGCATTTTCACAACCGCTCTGATTTTTGCGATGTCCTTTGGCAGCACGGCGATGGCGAAACCGCCGTTGCGTGATGTTGCGGAAATCGACAACGGCTTGATGGCTGTCGCGATCGCTGATGCCATTCGCAAATCCTGTGACAATATCAACGCGCGTCTGATCCGGGCCTATTCCGAATTGAATCGACTCAAGGGCTTGGCCGGGCAGCTTGGGTACACGGAAGACGAAGTTGAGGCTTATGTCACCTCCAAAGCCGAAAAGGCCCGGATGAAGGACAAGGCCGAGCAGTTTTTGCAAGCCAATGGGGTTCGTTCGGACGATATTCCTGCGTTGTGCCGGTTTGGTCAGGAACAGATACAGGCGGAGTCGAAGATCGGACAGTTGCTCAGATAAGCCACTGACGCGTTAGAGTCTTCGGTATTTTGTGCAGGTGCAGCATTCTGCGCCCCGCGTCGATATTTCCCGTGATCTTTTTGCCTGAAGATCTGGCCTAATCGAATAACCCGCGTTAGAAGGCGGGCGACGTCAGCCGATCGCCGATTTGCCACGGCATCGACTGCGCCAGCCAAATGGGAACAAAGGGCTCGGGCATGTCTGACTTGCGCAAGATCATCATTGATGGGAACGAGATTGAAGTGGACGGTGCGATGACACTGATCCAGGCCTGCGAACAGGCCGGGATTGAGGTGCCGCGCTTCTGCTATCATGAACGTCTGTCCATCGCAGGCAACTGCCGGATGTGTCTTGTCGAAGTGGTGGGTGGTCCACCCAAGCCTGCTGCGAGCTGTGCAATGCAGGTACGTGACCTGCGCCCCGGACCGGAAGGCCAGCCGCCGGTCGTCAAGACCAACTCGCCGATGGTGAAGAAGGCGCGTGAGAGTGTGATGGAGTTCCTGCTCATCAATCACCCACTTGATTGCCCGATCTGTGATCAGGGTGGCGAATGCGACCTTCAGGATCAGGCAATGGCCTATGGCGTCGATTTCAGCCGCTTCCGCGAACCCAAGCGCGCGGTCGAGGATCTGGACCTTGGTCCGCTCGTCGAAACTCACATGACGCGCTGTATTTCCTGTACTCGCTGCGTGCGATTCACAACCGAGGTCGCGGGCATCACACAGATGGGCCAGACCGGTCGGGGGGAAGACAGCGAGATCACGTCCTATCTGGGTGAGACGTTGAATTCCAACATGCAGGGCAACATCATCGATCTGTGCCCGGTGGGTGCGCTGGTGTCGAAGCCGTACGCGTTCACCGCCCGTCCGTGGGAACTGACCAAGACCGAATCCATCGACGTGATGGATGCTCTTGGCAGCAACATCCGCGTCGACACAAAGGGTCGTGAAGTCATGCGCTTCCTGCCGCGTAACCATGACGGTGTGAACGAGGAATGGATTTCCGACAAGACACGCTTTGTTTGGGACGGCCTGCGCCGTCAGCGTCTGGACAAGCCGTACGTCCGCGAAAACGGCAAGCTGCGCCCGGCAAGCTGGGGCGAGGCCCTGAGCAAAGCCGCCGAGGCCATGAAGGGCAAGAAAGTTGCCGGTCTGGTGGGTGACCTGGCTCCAACCGAAGCAGCCTATGCGCTAAAGCAGTTGATTGAGGGACAGGGCGGAAGCGTCGAATGCCGCACCGATGGCGCGAAGCTGCCTGCAGGCAACCGCTCGGGCTATGTTGGAAATGCTGCGATCGAAGATATCGACAGCGCCAAAATGATCCTGCTCATTGGTACCAACCCGCGCGAGGAAGCTCCGGTCTTGAATTCCCGCATTCGCAAGGCTTGGGCTGCCGGAGCCAAGGTTGCGCTGATCGGGGAACCGGTCGATCTGACCTACGACTACACCCACCTTGGTACCGGCCGCGACGCGCTGGCGAAGCTTGCCGAGATGGACCACTCAGACAAGCACAGCGTGCCCGGCGTCATAATCATCGGACAGGGCGCGTTGCGCGAAGCCGATGGTGCGGCTGTTCTCGGAACAGCGATGCAGGCGGCAGAAGCAGGCCAGTCGAAGTTTCTAGTTCTGCATACTGCCGCAGGTCGCGTGGGTGCGATGGATGCGGGCTGCTCCACCGATGGTGGCATGGAGGCAGCCATCGACGGTGCAGAGGTGATCTACAACCTTGGTGCTGATGAGGTCGAAATTGCAGATGGGCCATTTGTGATCTATCAGGGCAGCCACGGCGACCGGGGTGCACATCGCGCGGACATCATTCTGCCCGCCGCGGCCTATACCGAGGAGCAGGGCCTTTTCGTTAACACGGAAGGCCGCCCGCAGCTTGCCCTGCGCGCAAGCTTTGCGCCGGGCGATGCCAAGGAAAACTGGGCGATTCTGCGGGCGCTGTCAGCGGAGCTAGGTGCAACATTGCCGTTCGACAGCCTGGCCCAGCTGCGTCAGGCACTGGTCAAGGCTGTGCCGCATCTGGCGATGATCGACCAAGTGCCCGAGAATGAATGGCAGTCCGAACCTGCGGGCGAGTTGGGCGATGCGGATTTCCGCAATGCCATTCAGGATTTCTACCTGACCAACCCGATTGCACGAGCCAGCACGTTGATGGCCGAGCTTTCCGCGGGTGTGAAGGCCCGCAAGGATACCAAGATCGCGGCGGAGTGAGCAGGGTGCGCCAGTTGGCCATCATAAGCCCCGTCGCCTTGGCGATGGTTGGCGGTTTATCGGGGTGCGACGCAGCAGCACCCGAAACAGGGAGGTTTTCCCCTGATTATGAAGGCGTGGAAACCACTTTGCTGGATGGCGATCTGGTCAGGTTCGACGTGGCCATGCGTGGTGCGCGCGGACCCGAGGACATTGAGAATTACGCCGAATGTGCCGCGGCTCAGTATGCGCTGATCCGGGGTTATGGCTTTGCGCGGCATTTGCGCACAAATGTATACGAAGAGGCTGGCCTCTGGCGAGGAGATGCGGTTTACACCATCTCGCCGGCGCTGCCCCGTGGGGTGCGGACCATCGACGCCGAAGTCGTGACCGCCTCCTGCGTTGAAAACGGAATACCGATGGTTTGAGGACGTGATGGCTGACTTCTTTACCACCCCCCTTGGGATCGGCGTGATCATCGTCGCACAGTGTCTTGCGGTACTGGGCTTCGTTATGGTGAGCCTTCTGTTCCTTGTATATGGCGACCGGAAAATCTGGGCGGCTGTTCAGATGCGGCGCGGTCCGAATGTCGTGGGGGCGTACGGCCTGCTGCAAACAGTGGCGGACGCGTTGAAATACGTTGTGAAAGAGGTGGTCGTGCCTGCAGGCGCGGACAAGCCTGTGTTTATGCTGGCGCCGATGACCAGCTTTGTTCTCGCGATGATCGCTTGGGCGGTGATTCCGTTCAATGACACTTGGGTTCTGTCAGATATCAACGTGGCGATCCTCTATGTCTTTGCCGTGTCCTCACTTGAGGTATATGGCGTAATCATGGGCGGATGGGCCTCGAACTCGAAATACCCGTTCCTCGGTTCACTGCGTTCTGCTGCGCAGATGATCTCCTACGAAGTGTCGCTGGGCCTGATCATCATCGGTATCATCATTTCGACCGGGTCAATGAACTTTGGCGATATCGTGCGTGCGCAGGATGGCAACTACGGCTTCTTCTCGTGGTACTGGCTGCCGCATTTCCCGATGGTTTTCCTTTTCTTCATCTCTTGTCTTGCGGAAACCAACCGCCCGCCGTTTGACCTTCCCGAAGCGGAATCGGAACTCGTTGCGGGTTATCAGGTGGAATACTCGTCGACGCCGTTCCTGCTGTTCATGGCGGGTGAATACATCGCGATCTTCCTGATGTGCGCGCTGACATCGTTGCTGTTCTTCGGCGGCTGGCTGTCGCCGATCCCAGGCATCCCGGATGGTGCGCTGTGGATGGTGGCGAAGATGGCATTCTTCTTCTTCATCTTCGCGATGGTGAAGGCGATCACGCCGCGCTACCGCTATGACCAACTGATGCGTCTGGGGTGGAAAGTGTTCCTGCCGTTCAGCCTTGTGTGGGTTGTGTTTGTGGCCTTCGCGGCGAAATTCGACTGGTTCTGGGGCGCATTTGCGCGCTGGGTATAAGGAGAGCTGAGATGACGCAGATCGACTACGGACGCGCCGCCAAGTATTTCCTTCTTCAGGATTTCTGGGTCGGCATGAAGCTGGGCCTCAAGTATTTCTTCGCCCCCAAGGCGACGATCAACTACCCTCATGAAAAGGGGCCTTTGTCGCCGCGGTTCCGCGGTGAACATGCTCTGCGCCGTTATCCTAATGGCGAAGAGCGCTGCATCGCGTGCAAGCTCTGCGAGGCGATCTGCCCGGCGCAGGCAATTACCATCGACGCCGAACCGCGCGACGACGGCTCCCGCCGCACAACGCGCTACGACATCGACATGACCAAATGCATCTATTGCGGGTTCTGCCAAGAAGCCTGCCCGGTTGATGCGATTGTCGAAGGTCCGAACTTCGAGTTCTCGACCGAGACCCGCGAAGAGCTCTACTACGACAAGGCCAAGCTCTTGGACAACGGCGACCGCTGGGAAGCCGAGATCGCGCGCAACCTCGAACTGGATGCGCCGTACCGATGAGTGATGCCAAGACCCCCTTTGAGCTGATGATGCAGCAGGCCCAGGAGATGGCGAAAGCCTTTAATCCCGCCCTGTCGTCGTTCGACCCCAAGGGGTTTGAAAAAATGTGGCCGACCATGCCGAAAGACGCCATGGAAATGTGGTTCGGCAAGGGCATCAGCAAAGACGGGCTGGATGCCAAGACGCGGCTTTTGCTGACGCTGGCGGGCCTGACGATGCAAGGTGCGCAGGCCGATACGCAGGTTCGGATGACTGTGCGCCACGCATTGGAAGCCGGCGCCACCCGAGACGAGATTGCCGAGACCATCGCGCAGATGTCGATGTTCGCCGGTATCCCTGCCATGACCCGCGCGATGGAGCTTGCGCGTGAAGTTATGGAAGACGACAAAAAGGATGACGAGACATGAGCGTCTTTGCCTTCTACCTCTTTGCCCTGTCGACGATTGCAGGTGGGCTGTTCACTGTGATCAGCCGGAACCCGGTGCATTCGGTCCTTTGGCTGATACTGGCATTTCTGTCGTCTGCGGGCCTGTTCGTTCTGCTGGGCGCGGAATTCGTAGCGATGCTTCTGATCATCGTTTACGTCGGCGCGGTTGCGGTGCTCTTCCTTTTCGTCGTCATGATGCTTGACGTGGACTTTGCTGAGCTGAAGGCGGAGATGGCAAAGTATCTGCCTCTGGCGCTTTTGATTGGCGTCGTAATCCTCATGCAATTTGCCATCGCGTTTGGTGCATGGGAAAGCAACGCGGCTGCAGAAGGGCTGCGCGCGCAGGTGACCCCGGTCGACCGGCACAATACCGAAGCCTTGGGTTTGATCCTTTATGATCAGTATTTCCTGCTGTTCCAACTGGCGGGTCTGATCCTGCTGGTTGCCATGATCGGCGCGATTGTGCTGACCCTGCGCCACCGTTCTGACGTCAAGCGCCAGAACGTGCTGGCGCAGATGTACCGCGATCCGGCCAAGGCGATGGAACTGAAAGACGTGAAGCCCGGACAGGGCCTCTGAACATACGCAGCCTCGATAGACTTGGGGCGCTTTGACAAAGAAAACGACGGGGCACACCCCGGAGGGACGTGATGATAGGACTTGAGCATTACCTGACAGTGGCAGCGGTGCTGTTCGTGATCGGGATTTTCGGGCTTTTCCTGAACCGCAAGAACGTGATCATCCTGCTGATGAGCATCGAATTGATGCTTCTCGCGGTGAACATCAACCTTGTCGCGTTCTCGAGCTTCCTTGGCGATCTGGTGGGGCAGGTATTTACCCTGTTCGTGCTGACGGTCGCTGCGGCCGAAGCGGCCATCGGGCTTGCTATCCTTGTCTGTTTCTTCCGCAACCGTGGCTCTATCGCGGTTGAAGACGTCAATGTGATGAAGGGCTGACGATCATGGAAACGCTTATCCTGTTTTCCCCGCTGGTCGGTGCTATTATCTGTGGCTTTGGCTGGAAGTTCATCGGTGAGACCGCCGCGCAATGGGTGGCCACGGGCCTTCTATTCTTTGCGTGCATGCTGTCCTGGATTGTCTTCCTGAGCCATGACGGCGTCACCGAGACCATCAATATTCTGCGCTGGATCGAATCCGGCACGCTGAGCACCGAATGGGCGATC
>QCWH01000025.1:40847-60601 GCA_003149565.1 Marivita sp. XM-24bin2
CGTCTGACCGCGACCATGTTGATCGTTGTCACCACGGTGTCGGCGCTCGTGCACCTGTATTCGTTTGGCTACATGGATCACGACCCGCAGTGGAAAGAGGGCGAAAGCTACAAGCCGCGCTTCTTTGCCTATCTGTCGTTCTTCACCTTCGCCATGCTCATGCTGGTGACATCGGACAACCTTGTTCAGATGTTCTTTGGCTGGGAAGGCGTGGGCGTTGCGTCCTACCTGCTGATCGGGTTCTACTACCGTAAGCCGTCCGCCAATGCCGCCGCCATCAAGGCCTTCGTGGTCAACCGTGTGGGCGATTTCGGCTTTGCTCTGGGTATCTTCGCGCTGTTCTTCCTTGTGGACAGCATCCGCTTTGACGATATCTTCGCAGCCGCACCGACGCTGGCAGAAACGCAGCTCACGTTCCTCTGGACCGAATGGAACGCGGCCAACCTGATCGCCTTCCTGCTCTTCATCGGCGCGATGGGGAAATCGGCGCAGCTCATCCTGCACACATGGCTGCCAGACGCGATGGAAGGCCCGACCCCGGTGTCGGCGCTGATCCATGCGGCGACCATGGTGACCGCAGGTGTCTATCTGATCTGCCGCATGTCGCCGCTGATGGAATTTGCACCGGAAGCGATGGCCTTCGTCACCTTCCTTGGTGCCACCACCGCGTTCTTCGCAGCCACGGTCGGCCTTGTGCAAAACGACATCAAGCGCGTGATCGCCTATTCGACCTGTTCGCAGTTGGGCTACATGTTTGTTGCGGCGGGTGTCGGGGTCTACTCGGTCGCGATGTTCCACCTCTTCACACACGCGTTCTTCAAGGCGATGCTGTTCCTTGGCGCCGGTTCGGTCATCCACGCGATGCACCACGAGCAAGACATGCGGAACTATGGCGGCTTGCGGAAGAAAATCCCCTACACGTTCTGGGCGATGATGATCGGCACGCTGGCCATCACTGGTGTCGGTATCCCGCTCACTGGTTGGATCGGCTTTGCCGGGTTCGCGTCTAAGGATGCCGTGATCGAGAGCGCCTATGCCGCCGGTCCGATGGGCTATGCCTTCTGGATGCTGGTCATCGCGGCGCTGTTCACCAGCTTTTACAGCTGGCGCCTGATGTTCCTGACCTTCTACGGCAAGGCACGCGGCGACAAGCATACGCATGAGCACGCGCATGAAAGCCCGACGGTCATGCTGATCCCGCTTGGAGTTCTGGCCCTAGGTGCGATTTTCGCAGGTGCGATCTGGTACTCCAGCTTCTTTGGCAAGACGAACGAAGTCGTCAAGTTCTTCGGCGGCAAGTATGGTGAGCCTACAGCCGAGCTGGTTGAGCAGGTGGCACAGCGCAGCCCGAAAGCATCGGAACTGCACTACGTGATGGAAAGCGCACCGGGCGAAGCGGCGATCTACATCGCCCCTGAAAACACCATTTTGCACGAAGCGCACTACGTGCCGACATGGGTCAAGCTCAGCCCGTTCATCGCGATGCTGCTTGGCCTTGGGACAGCCTACTGGTTCTATATCGTGAACCCGAAACTGCCCAAGCGGTTGGCCGAGAGCCAGCGTCCGCTGTACCTTTTCCTACTGAACAAGTGGTATTTCGATGAGATTTACGACTTCCTCTTCGTGCAACCGGCCAAGGGTCTTGGACGCCTCCTTTGGAAGCGTGGCGATGGCAATGTCATTGACGGTTCGATCAACGGCGTGGCCATGGGTTTTATCCCGATGCTGACGCGCCTCGCTGGTAAGGCACAGTCCGGTTACATCTTCACATATGCCTTCTTCATGGTGATTGGCATCGCAGCCCTTGTCACCTGGATGACGCTTAGCGGAGGAGCACACTGATGGATAACGTTCTTTCCATTGTCACGTTCCTGCCCGCGCTGGCAGCGGTGATCCTCTTGGTCTTCCTGCGGGGGGACGATGAGGCGGCAAACCGGAACGCCAAGTGGCTGTCGCTGATCGCGACCTCGGCCACCTTCCTGATCTCGCTCTTCATCCTGTTCCAGTTCGACCCGCAGAACACCGGTTTCCAGATGGTGGAGCAGGGTGAATGGCTGCTTGGCCTGCAGTACAAGATGGGTGTGGACGGGATTTCTGTTCTCTTCGTGATGCTGACCACGTTCATGATGCCGTTGGTGATCGCGGCCAGCTGGGATGTGAACCACCGCGTCAAGGAATACATGATCGCGTTCCTGTTGTTGGAAACGCTCATGCTCGGCGTGTTCATGGCGCTTGATCTTGTGCTCTTTTACCTCTTCTTCGAGGCGGGCCTGATCCCGATGTTCCTCATCATCGGTATCTGGGGCGGCAAGAACCGCATCTATGCGTCGTTCAAGTTCTTCCTCTACACCTTCCTTGGCTCGGTGCTGATGCTGGTGGCGATGGTGGCGATGTTCGCAGATGCGGGCACGACCGACATTGAACAATTGATGGTTCACCAGTTTGGCTCCGAGTCTTTCAGCATTCTCGGCATCCAGATCGTGGGTGGCCTGCAGACGCTGATGTTCCTTGCTTTCTTTGCCTCCTTCGCGGTGAAGATGCCGATGTGGCCGGTCCACACATGGCTGCCTGACGCGCACGTTCAGGCACCGACGGCAGGGTCCGTTGTTCTGGCGGCGATCTTGCTCAAGATGGGCGGCTATGGCTTTCTGCGGTTCAGCCTGCCGATGTTCCCGGTGGGGGCAGACGTTCTGACACCGCTGGTGCTTTGGATGTCGGCCATTGCCATCGTCTACACCTCGCTGGTGGCGCTGGTGCAGGAAGATATGAAAAAGCTGATCGCCTATTCGTCGGTTGCCCACATGGGTTACGTGACCATGGGCATTTTCGCGGCCAACCAGCAGGGGATCGACGGCGCGATTTTCCAGATGATCAGCCACGGCTTCATCTCCGGCGCGCTCTTTCTCTGCGTCGGTGTGATCTACGACCGGATGCACACCCGTGACATCGACGCCTATGGCGGTCTGGTGAATCGGATGCCGGCCTATGCGCTGATTTTCATGCTGTTCACCATGGCGAACGTCGGCTTGCCGGGTACGTCGGGCTTTATCGGGGAATTTCTGACCCTGATGGGCATTTTCCAGGTCAACACATGGATTGCGGCAGTGGCTACATCCGGCGTGATCCTGTCGGCGGCCTATGCGCTCTGGCTCTATCGTCGGGTGGTCATGGGCGACCTGATCAAAGAAAGCCTCAAGACCATCACAGACATGACGCGGCGCGAGCGAGCGATATTTGCGCCGCTGGTGATCGCAACGATCCTCTTCGGCGTGTACCCGGCCCCGATCCTCGACACGATCGGGCCGTCGGTCGAAGCGCTGGTTTCCAACTATCAAGTCGCGATTGCGGAGGCGGATCTCGCCACGCAGGTCGCGCATAGCGAATAAGGGGGCGAGGCTATGCTCTCGGCTGATCTGGGTATCATCCTGCCGGAAATCATTCTGGCGATCTACGCGATGCTGGCGCTTTTGGGCGCGGTCTACACCGTCAAGGACGGGGCTGCGTCGCTGCTGGTCTGGGTGACAAGCGGTCTGTTCCTTGCCATCGCGGTGTGGATCGGGTTGACCGGCACAGGTACCAATGTCGCGTTCAACGGCATGTTCGTGGATGACGGGTTCGCACGCTTTGCCAAGATCGTGATCCTTGTTTCGGCAGCCGCAGTTCTGCTGATGTCCGAAGCCTACATGACGCGCCGAGGCCTTTTGCGCTTCGAATATCCGCTGCTGATCGCACTGGCGGTTGTCGGTATGATGATGATGGTCTCTGCAGGCGATCTGATGGCGCTCTATATGGGCCTCGAACTGCAGTCGCTTGCGCTTTACGTGGTCGCGTCTCTGCGTCGTGACAGCCTGAAGTCGACCGAAGCGGGCCTCAAGTACTTCGTTCTTGGCGCGCTGTCGTCGGGCCTGCTGCTCTATGGTGCGTCGCTGGTGTACGGCTACTCGGGCACCACGCTGTTCTCGGGTATCATCCAGACAGCGGTGCATGGCGATCTGTCGCTGGGTCTGCTCTTCGGTCTGGTGTTCCTGATCTCGGGCCTTGCGTTCAAGGTCTCGGCCGTGCCGTTCCACATGTGGACGCCGGATGTGTACGAAGGTTCGCCCACGCCGGTCACGGCCTTCTTCGCCACAGCGCCCAAAGTGGCGGCAATGGGGCTGTTCGCTCGCGTGATGCATGACGCCTTTGGCGCCGCGGTCAGCGACTGGAGCCAGGTGATTGCGCTTTTGTCCGTGCTGTCGATGTTCCTTGGCGCGATTGCCGCCATCGGCCAGACCGACATCAAACGTCTGATGGCCTTCTCGTCCATCGCGCATATGGGCTATGCATTGATGGGCCTCGCGGCAGGCACGGCTTTTGGGGTGCAGGCGATGCTGATCTACATGGCGATCTATGTGACGATGAACGTCGGCACTTTTGCATTCATTTTGTCGATGCACCGAGATGGCCAGCCCGTGTCGAACATCGCGTCGCTGAACATGTATTCCAAGCGTGAGCCGGGCAAGGCGCTGGCGATGCTGGTGCTGCTTTTCTCGCTCGCAGGTGTGCCGCCATTGGTAGGCTTCTTCGGCAAGCTCTACGTGCTGCGCGCGGCCTACGAAGCGGGTCTGGCATGGCTGGCGATTGCGGGTGTGGTCGCGTCTGTGATCGGGGCGTTCTACTACCTGCGGATCGTCTTTTACATGTATTTCGGTGAAGAGCGCGATGATGGGTTGGACAGCAGCCGGTCGCCGATGCTTTGGGGCATGCTGATGGCCAGCGCAGTGATCATGGTGGCTGGCGTGGTCAACCTCTTCGGAATCGAAGGTGCGGCTGCGGCTGCTGCGGCGACCCTTGTCAACTAAGCGACCTTCTTTGGTAAAAAATAGTGACGCGCCATCGGCGCGTCGCTTTGTTTTTTGCGCCCCGCAGCGCGGGTCGCGATGTCTCCGGCGGGAGGCTGTTTGGCAAGATGAAGAAGCCTGTGGTCTTGTCTGACTGGCCTCTCGGATATGAACGGCAAGTCCTGGCCGAGGTGGACAGCACCATGGCAGAGGCCGCGCGGCAGGCAACCGGGTTGGCCGGGCCAACATGGATTTGTGCTTTGCGCCAAACCGCAGCCCGCGGGCGGCGCGGGCGAGCCTGGTTGAACCCAGAAGGCAACTTTGCCGCGACCCTCGTGCTGCCCACATCGGATGCGCCCGAGATGCGCGCGTTGCGTAGTTTTGTGGCGGCGCTGGCACTCTTCGATGCGCTTGTGGCGGTGTCGGGCCGTGTCGATGGGCTGACGCTTAAATGGCCGAATGATGTGCTTTTGACCGGTGGCAAGGTGGCGGGCATCCTGCTGGAAAGCATTGGTCCGCATCTGGCGATCGGGATCGGTGTGAACCTGATCGGAGCGCCAGCCTCATCGGAAGTGGAAGAGCGCGCCGTGACGCCGGTCTCGGTGCTGTCTGCACTTGGTGTCGAAGTGTCACCTGAGGTGTTCCTTGACATGCTTGCCGCCGCCTATGCCCGTCACGAGGCGCAGTTCGTCACTTACGGGTTTGCCCCGATCCGCGAGGCGTGGTTGGCCCGCGCAGCGCGTCTGGGCGAGGTGGTCACGGCGCGGATGGGCGAGCACGAGGTCACAGGGACATTCGAGACAGTGGACGCCGATGGTCGGATCGTCCTAAACACCGCATCAGGCCGTCAGGCGATTGCAGCGGCTGATATTTTCTTTTGAGGGGCAGGGCCATGCTTCTGTGTATCGACTGCGGCAACACAAATACCGTTTTCTCGATCTGGGATGGGGAACGGTTTCTGTGTACCCTGCGCACCTCTACCCATCACGGGCGCACGGCGGATGCCTATTTCACGTGGTTTTCAACCCTGATCGCGCATTACAAGATCGAACCCAACATCACTGACGTGATCATCTCGTCCACGGTGCCGCGCGTGGTTTGGAACCTGCGGGTGTTCTCGGATCGATTCTTTGGCGTTCGTCCTGTTGTCGTGGGCAAACCGGAATGCAAGCTGCCGCACCCGCAGCGTGTCGATGTGGGCACCGGCGTCGGGCCAGACCGTCTAGCCAATGCCGCTGGCGCATTCGACCGTCATGGCGGCGATTGCGTGGTGGTCGATTTCGGCACGGCGACGAATTTCGACGTGGTGGCCGAAGATGGCGCCTATGTCGGCGGTGTGATCGCACCGGGTGTCAACCTCAGCCTTGAGGCACTGCACCAAGGAGCGGCAGCACTGCCACATGTTGATATCTCTCAGCCTGATAAAGTGATCGGCACCAATACGGTGTCCTGTATCCAATCTGGCGTATTCTGGGGGTATGTTGGTCTGATTCAGGGAATTACCGAGCGGATCAAAGCGGAATATGGTAAACCGATGAAGGTTATCGGCACTGGCGGTCTCGCGCCCTTGTTCGCACAGGGTGAACTGCTATTTGACACAATTGAAGATGACCTGACCATGCATGGTCTGACGGTCATACACATGTATAACAAAGAAAACGGATAAAACATGAGCGGTGAACGGATCATCTACCTTCCCCTGGGCGGGGCGGGCGAAATCGGCATGAATGCCTATATCTATGGCTACGGCAAGCCCGGGGAGGAACGCCTGATCCTTGTAGACCTTGGGGTGACCTTTCCAGACATGGACGGCACGCCGGGGGTGGATCTGATCCTGCCGGATATCAGCTGGCTGAAGGAACGACGCAACCAGCTTGAGGCGATCTTCATCACCCATGCGCATGAAGACCACGTAGGCGCCATCGGCCACTTCTGGGAAGAGCTTGGCGCGCCGATCTATGCCCGGGCCTTCACGGCCCATATTGCACGCCTCAAGATGGAGGACGCCGGGCAGTCGCCGGAAACAGTGCGAACCGTGTCGGCCTGGCCGGAAACCGTGGAGGTGGGACCGTTCAAAGTCGGATTCGTGCCGATCTCGCACTCTATCCCCGAAAGCTCGGGACTTGTGATCGACACACCTCAAGGGCGGCTCGTGCATTCCGGGGATTTTAAAATCGATGAAACTCCGGTTGTTGGCGAGGCTTTTGATCGCACTCTTTGGGAAGACATCGGAAAGTCAGGTGTCAAGGCGTTGATTTGCGACTCCACCAACGTCTTTTCGACCCATGAAGGCCGCTCTGAGGCAACCGTTGGCCCGGAAATCGAAGAGCTCTTGCGCGATGCCAAAAGCATGGTCGTTGCGACCACCTTTGCGTCCAATGTGGCGCGGGTGAAAACGCTGGCCGAAGCAGCCGTGCGTGCAGGACGGTCGGTATGCCTGTTGGGCCGGGCGATGCGACGCATGATCGAAGCGTCGATCAAGACAGGGGTTCTGGCAGATTTCCCGAGCGTGGTCAGCCCGGAGGAGGCCACACAGATCCCGCGGGAAAACCTGATGCTGATCGTCACCGGGTCCCAGGGGGAGCGAAGAGCGGCGTCGGCGCAACTGGCGCGTGGCAAATATCAGGGCATTACGATGGAGGAGGGTGATCTGTTCCTCTTTTCCTCAAAGACCATCCCTGGCAATGAACGTGGCGTGATCCACATCATGAATGCGTTTTCCGAACAGGGCGTGGACGTTGTCGATGACAGCTCTGGCAAATATCACGTCTCTGGGCACGCAAACCGCCCTGATCTTGAGACAATGCATGCTGTGGTCAACCCGCAACTGGTGGTGCCCATGCACGGCGAACACCGTCATCTGCGCGAACACGTGAAGGTGGCGGGTGCCGCAGGCCGCAAGGGCGTGCTGGCGGTCAATGGCATGATGATGGACCTCAGCGGCAATGAACCGACGGTTGCTGAATATGTCGAAACGGGCCGCACCTATCTGGACGGCTCGGTCAAGATCGGGGCACTTGACGGGATTGTTCGTGACCGTATCCGCATGGCGTTGAACGGGCATGTGATTGTCACCGTCATTCTGGATGAGGACGACGAATTGCTGGGTGAGCCGTGGTGCGAGATCATGGGCTTGCCTGAGATGGGTCGCAACAATGCACCGCTGGTCGACGCGCTGGAGGAAGACCTGTCGCAATTCATTGGACGGGCCGGGGACAAGACCATCACCGACGATGACAAGCTGGAAGAAGGGCTGCGGCGGATTGCCCGTCAGACGACACAGAACGAGATCGGCAAGAAACCTGAAGTGACCGTTGTGATCAGCAGGCTGGCATGACGCGCGGGGTTGTCTTCGATCTTGACGGGACATTGATCGATAGCCTGCCCGACATTGCTGCAGCGGCCAACGCACTATTGGCGGATCACGGACTTGAGCCGTTGCCACAAAAGCAGATCGGCAGCTTTGTCGGCATGGGAGAACGCGTGTTCCTCGACCGTCTGATCGCGGCTACGGCGCTGAATGCCGGGGACTACGATGCGCTGATGGGGGAATTTATCACCCATTACAAAGCCAGTACTGGGCTTACCACCGTATTTCCGGGAGTGCTTGAGGCAGTTCAGGCTTTGAAAGCCGAGGGCTATAAGCTGGGTATCTGCACCAACAAACCCGGTGGCCCCTTGGCGGCGGTATTGGATGCGATTGATCTGGCGAAATGGTTTGATGTGATCATAGCCGGAGACACTCTGTCGGTGCGCAAACCTGATCCCGCCCCGTTGCATCTGGCGTTCGAACGCATGGGCGCCACTCGGGGTGTCTATGTCGGTGACAGCGACGTGGATGCGGAGACAGCACAAAGGGCTGGGGTGGCGTTTGCGTTCTTCACCGAAGGTATTCGCACCAAACCGATCGAAGATATCCCGCATGACCGGGCCTTTGATCGGTTTCAAGACCTGCCCGCAATTTGTGAGGATATCCTACGCCCGCTCTAGGCGGGCGATGCGCCGACGCATCGCGGCGTTTCCGTTTTCGGAAACGCCGACAGGTGATCACCCGGCGCGACGTTCGTCAAAGCTGAGCGCGATGAAGGACGGCATGTGGTCGCCCATGCCAACCACATTGTTGTCACGGCCACCGCGATCGTTGCGTCCGCCACGGTCATTACGGCGGTTGCGCGAACGGTCCTGATCCGGTTTCTGGTCATCCTCGCGCTTTGTGGCGTCTTTCGGCGCGTCTGCCGGAACCTGTTCCTGCTCCTGCGCCTCGACATTCATCTCTTGTGCGTTGTCCGAGGACTTGGAGCGACCACGACCTCCGCGAGACCTGCGCGGCTTGCTCTCTTTATTGTCGTCCGAAACTTCACTGGTTGCTTCTTCAGGTTCGACCTGACCAAGCGGGTTCTCCACGCGCGGGATTTCTTTCTGGATCAGCTTTTCAATCGCGTCGAAGTTCTTTTCGTCCTTAGGGCCACTGATCATCAACGTTTTGCCCTTGCGCCCGGCACGGCCAGTTCGGCCGATTCGGTGCACGTAGTCCTCGGCGTGGCTGGGTACATCGAAGTTGAACACATGGCTGACGGCAGGCACATCAAGTCCGCGCGCCGCGACATCCGACGCCACAAGAAAACGCAAATCGCCATCGCGAAACCCGTCCAGCGTCTTCATACGTTGGGATTGGTCCAGATCACCGTGGATGGGGGCCGCGTCGAAACCGTATTTCTTAAGCGACTTTGCGACGATATCGACGTCGGACTTGCGGTTGCAGAAGATGATAGCGTTCGAACACGCGTCGCCTTCAGCTTCGATGAGTTTCCGAAGCAATTTCCGCTTCTCCGTTCCCTCACGGTCGCGGCGCGAAGCTTTGAACATCACCACACCTTGCTCAATCGTCTCAGACGCGGAGGCCTGCCGTGCCACCTCGATCCGGGCGGGACCCGACAGGAAGGTGTTGGTGATCCGCTCGATCTCGGGCGCCATCGTGGCCGAGAAGAAAAGCGTCTGGCGGGTGAATGGTGTCAGGCTGAATATGCGTTCGATATCGGGGATGAACCCCATATCGAGCATGCGGTCGGCCTCATCGACCACCATTACCTGCACACCTGTGAGCAGCAGCTTGCCGCGCTCGAAATGATCCAGCAGGCGACCCGGCGTTGCGATAAGAACGTCCACACCCTTGTCGATCAGTGCGTCCTGTTCCTTGAAGCTGACACCTCCGATGAGCAGCGCCTTCGTAAGCTTCACGTTCTTGGCGTAGATGTCAAAGTTCTCCGCCACCTGTGCCGCCAGTTCGCGTGTCGGGCATAGCACAAGGCTGCGTGGCATCCGCGCGCGGGCGCGGCCACGGGCCAGAAGCGTGATCATGGGAAGCGTGAAGCTTGCGGTTTTGCCAGTGCCGGTCTGGGCGATGCCGAGGACGTCGCGTCCTTCGAGCGCCGGCGGGATGGCGCCTGCCTGAATTGGGGTGGGGGTATCGTATCCCGCCTCTTCAATAGCTTTCAGGACTTTCGGGTTGAGGTTCAACTCAGAGAATTTTGTCATGTGTATCCGTTATTCACGGACTGACTGCGCCCGTGCGTCTGTTTCGATCCGGCCCGTATGGCCCTGTGTTGTCCACAGTCACGATCTGCACGCGTATGTACTCTTCCAATCAAGGCGGGTCAATGACGTGGCTCTGCGATGCGCGGATGTCGTCTCAAGAGCAGCCTATTGGTGGCGTAGCGGCAACAAAGCTGCCGTTTCTCTACGTTCTCAACGGTGAATGGAAACTCCGAAGACACGTTCGATCGCCGCGTCGGGATCGAATTTCGGCGTTAGGAGAAGACCATACTTGTCCAGGCGAGACCGCAGTTCCGGACTATCCTCGCACATTTCACGAAAGAAGTGACGCAACCCAGGCTCACCTTCTTCGTCACGGAGGTATTTCAAAAGATGCCCGATATTCTTTCGCGCATCGTCGGATTTTACACGGTAGGAGCCTTTTTCCTGCCGAAAATCGAGTTTCGCAAGAAACCGTTCCCAATCCGGTGCATGGAGATGGCCGACCACTGCATCGCTCAGTGTTGCGACGTTTCGGACATCTTCTCCCTTCACGCGAAGGCGGTGGATGGCGAGCCGAACCTCTCCCAGACCGGTGCGGGCGAACACCTTGCCAGCGAGATGGCTCAGAAATCCGCCGCGCACATAACTGCCGAATGTCGGATATATGTCGGTAGCGGCCGAAGGTGGGATGCCGTCCCCGGTGCTCCGCAGTTTGAAATGCTGCGGCATTTCGCCCGGCACTTTGACGGCAAGTGCCTCCGCTGGATAAAGCCGCGCACCGGCCATGTCCGCTGGGACGGCTTTCAAAGCCGTCGCCAGTTTTTTCGCGCTCAGCACGAATTCGTCAGTATCAATATGCCCCAGCCAATCCACATGCTCGCCCGCCACGCGCAGCGCTCGGGTGGCGTTAAAGGTCTGGCGCAATTGATGGGCGTCGGGCCGGTTCTTGCCCATCATTTTCCAGTATTTTTCGTCACATATCGTGAGCGTCACCTGTGGGTGGTGCTGCAGCAGTCCGACAACATCCGCATTCGGCGTATCAAGGTACAAGTAGACATGGGTTGCGCCCATATCGAGGTGATGGGCCACAAAGCGGGCCACATCGAGCAGAGGGGCGTTTGTGGTGCACACCACGCCCCAACGTGGCGCACGCGAAGGGCCTGATGGCACCCGCACCGAGACGCCGTGCCCGTCCTCGGAAGGGGTTTTATTGTGATCCATACGCCGCAGCTTGCGCTCGCGCAGCCTTTGCATGCGGCGAAAGACAGTACGCGGATCGTCGATCAGGCGCTGCAGCAGATCATGCGCCAAGGGGCGGATGACAGGATCGCTGTCTGCTTCCTCCCACAGGCGTCCGATCATGTTGACGTCCAGTCCCCCGTCCGCAAGCGCGTACGCGTTCATGTCCAGCGGCAAAGGCCCGGACGCACGTCCTTCGAGGGTAAAAGGGCGGTCGGGTTCTCTGCCGGAATACAGTCGTTCGCTTTCATAGAGCTTCATCGCTCCGAAAAGCGTCGAAAGGGCCAAACCGGTGCTGCGCTGGATCGGCGTTTTGCCATGATCCCCGAATGTCGTGATGCTCGAAACTTTCCACCGCAAATCCATCTCACGCAGGAGGACATCCGACTGCTCAGTCCAGAGCCTAATAAAAAGGTCAGCGGTATGTTCGGGTTGGCTCCGTTTGCGCAAATGGGCGATAAGCAAGCCGTTCAGGTGCAGGAGCGCGTTTTGTCCCTCTAGCTCCCGCGCAATCTCCCAGCTTTTGCGACTGTTTTCCGAGCGTTTTCGGCTGGCGTCAGGCGGCACAGAGATGCGCAATGCAGCGATTTTGTTCAGATCGCAGTCCAAAGGTGGCAAAGCTTCGCCTTTGGCAAAGCTCAGCGGCGCGCGCCGCGCGTTCATCTGTTTGACGATGCCTGCCATCCCAGCTGGATAGGCCGGGTTTGGCGACGGTTTCTGACTGCTCATGGGCTCAGAGTGCCGCTTCACCGTGCTCCGATCAACGAAAAAGACATCTCAAAATGCCCGACTTGAAGCGCCTCGGAAGACGCCTGCCAACACAATTTGCAATTTGCGTGTCCGAGCCCGATGGAATGGCTTTGGGTCAGACCATCATTTCTTTCGTCGCAGACAGAGTGACATCTGGATAGTCACGCGCAACGCGGTCGATATCCCACTGCAAGCGGGTCAGATAGACCACATCGCCGTCATTGTCCTCGGCCATATGCTGCTTGTTGGCGTTTACCAGTTTGTCCACTGCCGTTTTGTCGCCGTGAACCCAGCGGGCTGACGTGAATTGCGACGCTTCAAACCGAACAGGCAGTCCATACTCCAACTCTATCCGGCTCCCAAGAACTTCGAACTGCAACGCCCCAACGACACCAACAATGAAGCCCGAGCCGATCATCGGTTTGAAGACTTTGGCAGCGCCTTCTTCAGCAAATTGCATCAAGGCCTTTTCAAGATGTTTGGCCTTCATCGGGTCGCCAGCCCGTACATTCTGCAAAAGCTCAGGCGCAAAGGATGGTATGCCCGTTACCTTTAGCGCTTCACCCTCGGTCAGCGTGTCACCGATGCGCAACTGCCCGTGGTTCGGGATACCGATGATGTCGCCCGCCCAGGCTTCCTCCGCCAACTCGCGATCCGAGGCAAGAAAGAGCACCGGGTTCGTGATCGACATCGGTTTTTTCGAGCGCACATGAGTGAGCTTCATACCTCGATTGAAGTGCCCCGACGCCAGACGCACAAAGGCCACACGGTCGCGGTGTTTGGGATCCATATTGGCCTGCACCTTGAACACGAAGCCCGATACCTTTTTCTCTTCCGGCAAGATCTGTCTCGGTGTCGCCCGTTGAGGCTGCGGCTCCGGTCCATAGGTGCCGATGCCGTCCATCAGTTCTTTTACACCAAACGAATTGATCGCAGAGCCGAACCAGATCGGGGTCATGTGCCCTTCAAGGACCGCCTGTGGGTTCAGGGCCGGCAACAATTCGCGCGCCATTTCGACCTCTTCGCGCAACTGTTCCAGCAAAGCGGGCGGCACGTGTTCTGCCAGCTTGGGATCATCCAGGCCGTTAATCTCGATGCTTTCGGCAACCTTGTTCCGGTCCGCGCGGTCCATCAGTTCCAACCGATCCCGGATTAAGTCGTAGCACCCAAGGAAGTCGCGGCCGACGCCGATGGGCCAGCTGGCCGGAGTGACGTCAATAGCGAGGTTTTCCTGAATTTCATCAATAATATCGAAGGTATCGCGGCTTTCGCGGTCCATCTTGTTGCAGAAGGTCAGGATCGGCAAATCGCGTAGACGACACACCTCAAAAAGCTTTTGCGTCTGACTTTCCACGCCCTTGGCGCCATCAATCACCATCACCGCCGCATCGACGGCCGTCAGCGTGCGATACGTGTCTTCCGAAAAGTCCGAGTGACCGGGCGTATCAACCAGATTGAAACGGAATTCTTTGAAGTCAAACGACATGGCCGAGGCCGAAACCGAGATACCCCGGTCCTGTTCCATCTTCATGAAGTCCGAGCGTGTGCGCCGTGCCTCACCCTTGGCGCGGACCTGTCCTGCCATCTGGATCGCGCCACCGTAGAGCAGGAATTTTTCGGTCAGCGTGGTTTTGCCAGCATCCGGGTGCGAGATGATGGCAAAGGTGCGCCGCCGGGCGATTTCGGCAGGCAGATCAGGGCGATTTGAAACAGTGTCCAGCATGGCCGCGCATATAGGCGGCGCGGCTCGGCTTGTCTATACGACGCTTTTGCGTGCGTCAGCGCGCTTAGCCGATCAGTCTCAGCTTTGCGGCCCCCGCACTTGCGTGATCCGGACGCCGTGCAATTTTCGCCGCGGGCGTGTTTGTGGGGACAAGTTCAGGCACGACGGCATCCGGGCGGTGCTGAATGTCAATCAGCACGTATTCGACATTGGCCTGAAACTCGGTGTCCGAGACGAAGAACAGGGCACCGTTACAAACCGTTGCGAAGACATCGATGCGGCGACCTGTCGTGCTCATGAAGATGAGTTCTGCAAGTGTGACCAAGCTCTGCTGTGGAGCGTTAGCTGCCATTTCCAGCGCAAAGCACGCGTTTCGATTGTCCGTGCGCATGACTGAAAGCCAGTTGGCATCGCGTTTCGGCAGGAAGGTGTCGCCAAGGATCAAGTCCTGAATGTGGCGGATCGGGTCCCCACGGCATACTCCGAATTCGGCGCGCACGCCGTCGGCGGGGCAGGCTTTGAATCGGGACGCTAATTTTTCAGTGGCAGCAGACATAAACTTGCACTCTTTCGCAGGCCGGTACTCAATCACACATTCCGGCATGGCTTTAAGATCGGTTTGAAATGTGTCACGTCTATGAGCAGGCCGTGGCATTTCACGGACAATTCTGACCAAAATGGGGAGTGAGCGAATGGATCTCGGGATCAGCGGAAGGCGAGCGCTTGTTTGTGCATCTAGCAAGGGTTTGGGCCGTGGATGCGCCGAAGCTTTGGCTGCAGCAGGCGTGAACCTTGTGATGAATGCGCGCGGCGCCGACGCGCTTGAGGCAACAGCAGAAGACATCCGCGCGGCACATGGTGTCGACGTCACAACAATTGCCGCAGATATCGTGAGCGAGGACGGCCGGGCCAAGGTGCTCGAAGCCGCGGGCGATGTGGATATTCTTGTGACAAACGCAGGTGGCCCGCCGCCGGGACTGTGGTCCGATTGGGGGCGTGAGGATTTCATCAAGGCGCTCGACGCCAATATGCTGACGCCGATTGCCCTGATGACGGCGCTGATGCCGGGCATGATTGATCGGGGCTGGGGCCGCGTGGTGAACATCACCTCGCAGTCGGTCAAGGCTCCGATTCCGGCGCTGGGTCTGTCCAATGCCGCACGCACTGGCCTGACCGGCTATGTGGCTGGCACGGCGCGTCAAGTCGCTGAACACGGCGTCATCGTCAACAACCTGCTGCCGGGCATTCACGACACCGATCGCGCGCAACAGCTGGATGGCGGCGTGTCCAAGGCACAGGGCATTTCGGTTGAGCAGGCGCGCAAGAACCGCGAGGCTACAATTCCGGCACGCCGCTACGGCACACGTCAGGAATTCGGAGCGACCTGCGCATTCCTTTGCTCGCAACATTCCGGCTTTATTGTGGGTCAGAATATCTTGATCGACGGCGGCGGCACCAACGCCACGATTTAAGACATGGCGCGCGGACCGGACGGGGCGGGGCAGGCACAGGGGTTTTCTCTGAAAGACCAGCTCTTCAATGCTGACACCCTGGGTGACTTGGCGGCCGAATATGCCGTGTTGCCGGGCTTTGATCCGGACCGATTTACCACCGAGGCTCTCGCGGGGTTATCTTCGCGAGGGCTGCTGGAACGCCTCGATTGGCTGGCTGACTGCATCGAGGTCCAATTGCCGTCAAACTTCCCCGACATGGCCGAGGCATTGGAAGCAGCCATGCCAGAACCGCTTGATCCTTCTAAAAAGGACGATGATTTTGGTCGGTTTATCCATGCAGTGCCTGGCATTCTGGCCGTCCGCCACGGGCTTGAAAATCATCGCGACCGCGCTCTGGACCTGTTGGAGGCGGCAACACAGCGCTTTTCGATGGAGTTCTATATCCGTCCGTTCCTCAATCGCTGGCCGGATGACACGCTGTCGCGGTTGGATCGCTGGACTGAACACGACAACTATCATGTGCGACGCCTTGTAAGCGAAGGCACGCGGCCGCGTTTACCGTGGGCAGCCAACATACAGCTTGATCCCGTGGTGCCCATGAGATTTCTTGATGCGCTGCACGCAGACCCGACGCGCTATGTGACACGATCCGTCGCCAATCACATGAATGACCTGACCCGCCACGCGCCTGAGACTGTGGTAGAGCGGTTGCGAGGCTGGCGTGCTGCAGGTCGCCAAACGCCCAAAGAGCTTGATTGGATGACCCGCCATGCGCTGCGCACAGCTGTCAAACGCGGTGAAGCTGATGCGCTGACGCTATTGGGATATGCGCAGGACCGCGACATCGCCGTGTCGCTGGACCTGTCGCCTGATCCGGTAAAGATAGGCAGCGCGCTTCAAATCGATGTCACCTTGTGCGCCACAGAAGACCTTCCCGTGATGGTGGACTATCGCATCCAGTTCCATCGCCCGAACGGTCGTCTCGGTGAAAAGGTCTTCAAGCTGAAGACGGCACATCTCAAGGCCGACACGCCTTTAAAGATGAGCAAGTCACATCGTTTGAAGGCCGAAGCATCGACATTCACGCTGCATCCCGGCACGCATTTGATAACGGTGCAGGTTAACGGTCAGGATCGCGCGCAGGCGTCTGTGACTTTCGCCTAGCCAGCAGGTCGACCTTTGAACTGTCAGTTCTGGGAAGGTGCATCCGTCCACCGGGACTCGAGCTTTTCAAGTGCCTGAATACGCTCGGTTGTTTTTGGATGCGACATGAGCCAGGCGGGCACAACACCTGAGCGAGCCTGTGTCAACGCATCGAGCTTTGTGAACAACGACTTTTGTGGCGCGATCCCAATTCCGGCTTTGTGCAGAAGGGCCGCCGCATAGGCATCTGCCTCATACTCGTCCCCGCGCGACAACCGGGCCGCCAGCAGCGTGGCCACCATGTTTGCGATCCAGACCCCAATACCGGGAAGAAAGCGCGACAACACCATCGCCAAGGCTGTCCGCAGCGCGTTCTGGCCGGAAAAGTCGATCATGCGGCGGCGCGTATGGCCGAGCGCGACATGGCCCAGCTCGTGTGCAATGACGCTGGCCAGTTCTTCCCCAGTGACCTCACCATTCTGGTATTTCCGGTAAAATCCACGGGTGATGAAAATGCGCCCATCCGGCGCAGCCAATCCGTTTACAGGGTCGATCTCGTAGATGTGCACCCGAATGCGATCCAGATCAAGCGCTGCCGCCAGCCGATCTGTAAGCGCTTTGAGCCGAGGATCGGCCAGTTCCGTCGATTGTGCATCAAGCTCGCGTTTCGTACGCCAAACCGAGAAATGATACATCGCCAAGGCGTAAAGTATGGCGAGAAGGATCGGGGTGAATTTCAACATGCCCTTGATATGGGGCGTGGAGAGCGTGGCGACAAGCGCGCTTTGGCGCGCTTGTCGCAGTGTTTCGGTTACTGCGTCAGCTTGGCATCCATTGTGATCTCTGCGGCAGCGAGCACTTTGGACAGGGGGCAGTTCTCCTTGGCCGTCTGTGCCGCTTTCTGGAAATCCTCTTCGCTGATGCCGGGGATCTTGGCTGTCATATCCAGATGGATCGTTGTGATGGCAAAACCGCCATCTTTCTCTTCAAGACCGACGGAGGCTTTCGTGTTGATATCCTCTGCGACCACATCGTATTCGCCTAGGATCATTGAAAACGCCATTGAAAAGCACCCGGCATGCGCTGCTCCGATCAATTCTTCCGGATTGGTGCCAGGCTTGTCCTCGAACCGAGTGTTGAACCCGTAGGGCTGTGTATTCAACGCGCCTGACTCGGTCGAAATTGTGCCTTTGCCGTCTTTCAGACCGCCGGACCAATGTGCTGTTGCTGTCTTGGTGATCATGGGGAAACCTTTCATCGCTGTTGCGTTCGTCATCTCAACGAGGCGCAGCCTGTCCCGGTTCCCGCCCAAGGCGTCAGGTTTGCCCGTGGCGCGCGCGCGCCTTTCGCACTGCGCGCATCAGCATCCATCCCAGCATGCCTGTCGCGAGCGCTGCAACGAGGAATCCCGAGAAACTCGATGTCAGCTCAGAAATCTGCGTCACCTGTCCTGCAAAGCTGTAGCCAAGCACGATATAACCGAAAACCCAGATCGCCTCTCCGGCCGCATCCCAAAGCGTGAAGCGCACCCAATGCAAACCGGATGCCCCGGCTGCCATATTCACCCACGGTCCAAGCGGTGCGAAAAGCCAGGTGCTGAAGAAAACGCCGATCTCGCCCTTGTGTCGCACCGTCTCTGTGGCGCGGGCGTATAGCTTTTTCCGCGCCGCGTTGGTGTCGGTCAGACGGGTGAGCAGCGGGCCAAAACGACGACCCACCGCGTAGCCGGTCTGATCCCCCAGAACCGCGCCCAGCCACGCCCCCGCCAGAACCGTGCCACCGTCAAGATCGCCGGAGGCAACAAACGCGCCGCCCGCCAACATCAAGAGCGATGTCGGGATCGGCACCAGCAGACAGGAAAGATAGCAGGACGCGGCAATCACCCAAACGCCGTAATCCGCGACCAGTCCAAAAAGCGTGTCGGTCACGGGCGACGGGCCGGCTCAGTCGCGCGATGCATCGCAATCGCGTCCTCGATCTGACGCATCACCTCTTCCGGCGGAAGGCCCAGTTCTTCAGCCAAAGCCCTGATGGTCATCCGCCGCGTCTCGGGTGGCATGTCCAGTGCATCCCGGATCACCGGGATCGGGACGTCCCACGACTGCGCGACATAGCCCGGTGTCATCCAGATCGCGATTGGTTCCTCGTGATGCGCCGGGTCTGACCAGTAAAGCCAGAACATGACCGACCGCACGCCAAAGAACAGCATCACTGCCAAAGCCAGAACAAACCCCGCCAGCAACGCCTTGTGATCGTTCCAAAGCGTCCGCAGAACAGGCCTCACTTTGCCAATTCCTTGATGCCCCGACTGATGCCCTCAAGCGTCATTGGCACCATCGCATCCTCAAAAATCTCGCGGATCATCTGGATCGACTGCGTATACTGCCAATGCCGCTCGGGCGTGGGATTGATCCAGAGGTGATGCGGCCATTGCTTACGCGCGCGCTCGAGCCAGACCTGACCGGCCTCAGCGTTCCAGTGCTCATTGGCTCCACCCGCATAGGCGATCTCATAGGGCGACATGCTGGCATCGCCGACAAAGATGCATTTGTAGTCCGGCCCGTAGGTGTTGAGCACCTCCATCGTCGGGGTCTGCGCGTCCCAGCGACGACGGTTGTCCTTCCACACACCTTCATAAAGACAGTTGTGAAAGTAGTAGTGTTCAAGATGTTTGAACTCGGCCCGTGCCGCCGAGAACAGCTCCTCGACAACTTTCACATGCGGGTCCATCGACCCACCCACATCCAGAAACAGGATCACCTTCACCGCATTGCGCTTTTCGGGCCGCGTCTGCACATCCAGATAGCCATGCTCTGCCGTCGCGCGGATGGTGCCATCCAGATCGAGCTCCTCCGCCGCACCGTCCCGCGCCCAGCGACGCAAACGCTTCAGCGCCACCTTGATATTGCGCGTCCCCAACTCAACGCTGTCATCCAGGTTGCGGAACTCGCGCTTATCCCAGACCTTGACCGCGCGCTGGTGGCGGCTTTCATTCTGCCCGATGCGCACACCTTCCGGGTTATAACCATAAGCGCCAAAGGGCGAGGTCCCCGCTGTCCCGATCCACTTGCTGCCGCCTTGATGGCGGCC
>QCWH01000026.1 GCA_003149565.1 Marivita sp. XM-24bin2
ATCGTCCAACAGAATTTCAGACCGGCGTTCGATCTTTTCGAGGTCGGTGGGTACGACGTCACAACTGCGGCCGCTGGACCTGCGGATGCTGTTCATGTGACATTGCCGCGCAGCCGCGAGTTGGCCAAAGGCTTGCTCGCACAAGCCGAAAAGCTGGCTGGCGACGGGTTGGTCATTATCGACGGGGCAAAGACCGACGGGATCGACGCAATTCTGAAATTTGCGAAAAGTCGGGTCGCGATTGATGGTCAGATGTCCAAGGCGCATGGAAAGATTTTCTGGTTCTCAGCGGCAAATGCTTTCGAGGATTGCGCGCTGCCAGAGCCTGCCGTCTTGGAGTCGGGCTGGATCACGCAGCCCGGCGTGTTCTCGGCTGATGGCCCCGACGCCGGATCAGAGGCGCTCGTTCGAGTATTGCCGCAATCTTTGAAAGGGCGGGGAGCGGACCTTGGCGGCGGGTGGGGTTTCCTCACGCGGCATCTCCTGTACCTCAAGGGCGTTTCGCATGTCGATCTTGTCGAAGCGGATCATCGGGCCCTTGCATGCGCGCAGCTTAACGTCACGGATGATCGGGTCGCTTTCCACTGGGCGGATGCCACGACGTGGGGACCGCCCGGCAGTCTTGATTGGGTTGTCTCAAATCCGCCATTCCACACCAGCCGTGTGCCCGATGCATCTTTGGGGCAGGACTTCATCCGCTCTGCGGCGCGACTGCTAAAACCCAAAGGCACCTTCGTAATGGTGGCGAACCGGCATCTTCCGTATGAAACAACCTTGTCGTCCTGTTTTGCACAGGTCCAGGAATTGGATGGCGACAATCGCTTCAAGATATTGCAAGCTGATCAGCCAATAAGCGCTGGCAAACCCACCCGCGCCAGACGGCGCTGAGAGAGGTCTCGTATGTCATTCTCGATCGAAGGCAAAACCGCGATTGTCACCGGCGCCGCCAACGGTGTTGGATTGGCCATAGCGCGGCACTTTGTCGATCAGGGCGCTAATGTCATGTTCGCTGATATGGACGAAGCCCGTCTCTCGCATGAATGCGGCGAGATCGTCGAAGAGGAGGGCAATATTCGCTATTTCGCAGGTGATCTTCGCGAACGCCTGACGCTTGCCAATCTGCTTTCTGCAACCATCGACGCCTTTGACCGTATTGATATTCTGGTGAACGGCAGTCGTCAGGTGCTTCCGTCCGATCCTTTGGATCTCGACGACACCACGCTGGAAGAGCTTGTCTTGCAAAATGTGACAAACACATTCCGCCTGTCGCAGATGGTTGCAAAACGCATGATCAAGCAATCGGCAGATAAGGAAAAAGGCCAGGCAGGGGCGATTGTGAACCTCTCCTCGATCGCTGCGCGGCGCACGCAGCCCGAGTTGCTGGGGTTTTCAGTTGCTATGGCAGCTCTGGACCAGTTGACCCGGTCTCTGGCTGTGTCTTTGGCAGAGCATAGGATTCGTGTGAATTCCGTGGCCCTCGGGTCGGTCATGTCGGCGAGCCTCAAGCAGGCGTTGAAAGACCATGATGGGTACCGCGAAGAGATTGAAGAGAACACGCCTCTGTCCCGGATCGCCAGCCCTGCCGAACTGGCTCAGGCCGTCCAATTTCTGTCCTCTGAGGGTGCGGGCTTCATCACGGGCCAGATCATGACGATCGACGGTGGTCGTACATTGCTTGACCCGGCGAACGCTCCGGCGCACTGACTGGTTTCACAGAACAATCAAGTCCTTGTAGCGGCTTGTGATTTTCGTAACGCATTGTACTGTCCTGTCAGAAATATAGGACAGTGACATGACGGAAGAATTTGACACCGAAAAAGCCCGCGCCTCAGCCTGGTTCCGGGATCTGCGCGATCAGATCGTCGCCGCATTCGAAGGGCTTGAGGACAGTCACGACACCGGCCCGATGAGCGATGCGGCTCCGGGGCGGTTTGAAGTGACCGAGACAAAGCGGACATCCGATGACGGTTCTGACGCCGGCGGTGGCCTGATGAGCGTCATGCGCGGTGGTCGGGTCTTTGAAAAGATCGGTGTCAACGTTTCTACAGTATATGGAACGCTGGGTGAGCGTGCGCAAAACGCGATGGCGGCCCGCAAGGGCATTCCAGGGATGAAAGACGACCCTCGTTTCTGGGCGTCAGGCATCAGCCTTGTCGCTCATATGCAGAACCCGCATTGCCCAGCCGTACACATGAATACGCGTATGTTCTGGACGCCTCATGCCTGGTGGTTTGGTGGTGGGTCCGACCTCAATCCCTGCATCGAATACGCCGAGGACACGCAGCATTTCCATGATGCCCAGAAAAAGCATCTCGACCCACATGGAGAGGCGCATTACCCGCGGCTCAAGGAATGGGCGGACGAGTACTTTTACGTCCCGCACAGGGGTCGTGCGCGCGGTGTGGGTGGCATCTTTATGGATGACCATAACACTGGCGATTGGGAAACCGACTTTGCTCTGACGCAGGACATCGGCCGCGCGTTCCTGCCGGCCTATGTGCCGCTGGTCGAAAAGCGCCGCGTGCAGGATTGGTCTGACGCCGACAAAGACACCCAATTGGTCCATCGCGGTCTCTATGCAGAATACAATCTCGTCTATGACCGGGGCACCAAGTTCGGTCTGGAGACGGGGCACGACGCAAATGCCGTACTGATGAGTCTCCCGCCATTGGCGAAATGGGTCTGAAGGTCAGGCGTTCCGCCAAGTCCCCGGTGCGATGCCGTCCAGAGACCATTCTCCGACGGACCAGCGTACCAAACGCAGGCAAGGTAAACCGACATGCGCCGTCATGCGGCGCACCTGCCGGTTGCGTCCTTCGGTGATGGTCAGCCGCAACCACGCATCCGGCACCGTCTTGCGATAGCGAACCGGCGGGTCGCGCTCCCATAGGTCCGGCGGCGTGATCACCTCGACCAGCGCAGGACGGGTCGGGCCATCCTTGAGGGTCACGCCTCGGCGCAGATTGTCCAATTGGTCCTCGGTCGGTGCGCCTTCGACCTGAGCGAGATATGTCTTGGGCGACCGGAACTTCGGGTTGCTGATCTTGGCTTGCAACTTACCGTTATCGGTCAACACCATAAGCCCTTCACTGTCGCGGTCCAAGCGGCCGGCGGGATACACGCCCGGCACATCAATGAATTCGGACAAGGTGCGCCGTTCCGATCCCTCGGTGCCCTTGTCCGTGAACTGCGACAGCACATCGAACGGCTTGTTGAACAGGATCACCCGGGTCATGCGCCCAAGCTCCGTTTGGCGGCAAAGAAATCGACCAAAAGTTGTTCCGCCTCTGTTGCGCTGACCCCATCGTAAATCTCGGGCTTATGGTGGCATTGTGCATGCGAAAACACCCGTGCTCCGTGCGCGACACCACCGGATTTTGCGTCCCCGGCTCCATAGTAAAGTCGGCGGATTCGCGCATTGGAGATAGCCCCGGCGCACATCGGGCAGGGCTCTAATGTCACATAGAGATCATGATCGGTCAGGCGCTCGACACCAAGCAAGGCGCACGCGTCGCGGATCGCCAGCATCTCGGCATGTGCAGTAGGGTCATGCAATTCACGGGTCCGGTTGCCTGCTGCAGCGACGACTGTCCCATCCGCAGCAACGACGACGGCGCCCACCGGGACCTCTCCCCGGTCAGCGGCTTCGCGCGCCTGGTCGAGTGCCAGCGACATATTGGATCGGAATATCATAAGCCCGTCATAGACCGCGCAACCACCTTTCCCAAGGGGCCGAATTCGACTAAGCCGCACAGCATGACACAGAACACGCCCCCCGGCGACCGGATCGCCAAAGTGATTGCCCGCGCAGGCCTTGCCAGTCGTCGCGAGGCCGAACAATTGATCCTGCAGGGTCGTGTATCGGTAAACGGTAAGACAATCGACAGCCCGGCTCTGAATGTCACGGCATCTGACAAGATTGTTGTGAACGGAAAAGTGGTCGGAACCCCGGACGAGCCGCGTCTCTGGCTGTATCACAAGCCACCGGGCCTTGTGACGACGACAAAGGACGAACAGGGCCGACCGACGATCTTTGACAAGCTGCCCGAAGAATTGCCGCGCGTGATGAGCGTGGGGCGGCTGGACCTTAATTCCGAGGGCCTGCTGCTCTTGACGAATGACGGTGGCATCAAGCGCAGGCTCGAACTGCCCTCAACGGGCTGGCTTCGAAAATACCGCGTCCGCGTCAAAGGCCAGCCCACGGACCAACAGCTTGACCCGTTGCGCAAAGGGCTGAAGGTCGACGGAGAGACATTCCAGCCGATGACTGTGTCTCTGGACCGACAGCAGGGTGCCAATGCCTGGCTGACGGTCGGTCTGCGCGAAGGTAAGAACCGCGAGGTTCGCCGGGCAATGGCGGATTTGGGGCTTACCGTGAACCGTTTGATCCGAATCTCGTATGGACCGTTCCAATTGGGCCAGTTGAAGCCCGGTGAGGTCGAAGAGCTTCGCCGCAAAGTCGTTCGGGACCAATTGGGTCTTGATGATGCACAGGATGCCAAAGCATCCAAGCCGCAGAAACCAAAAGGGAATTCCGTGCGTCGGAAGCCGCGACCCAAGCGGAGTTGACGGAGTCCCCGATCTTTCCCTTTTAACGCCCATTTTCCGCCCGGATTGCTGGCGAAAACCACAGCATGCTGATTACGTTCATCACATCCGCTGTGCTTGTCACATCTGTTCTGTTGGTCCTGTCCAATCTGGGCACGGTGGCTGACGATACATCAAAGGCTCTGATGGGCGCGATGCAACGCATTCGCACACATGGTGCGATGGCCTCATCGGTGGCTTTCGCGATCCTGTGGCTCACAATTTTTTCGCTGGGGTTGCTATGACGGAACAGCGCTTCAACAGCCTTCTCACCGATCAGGATAGCGCAGCGCTGGGCAAGGTCGCCCCAGCCGAAGAAGTCCCGGTTGGGTTCATGGTTCTTGCAACCTGTCCGTTGATCCTATGGTTGCTGGATGGGACAGTCGCCGGTCTGGCCTCGGCGATTGTTATCATTGCGCTGTTTGGTTTGGGGCTTCTATGCTTGTCCGTCGGTCAAAAGGCGCATTTTGCCTACGATTCCGCAGAAGTTGCCGCACGACCAAAGATTCCATTCAAACTGATTGGCAGCATCATCGTTGCACTTGTTGTCGGGCTTTTGGCGACCACGAAAATCGGCAATCCGGCGATCCCGATGGTCATATCCCTCTCGACATTCATTCTGTGCCTGATCTCTTTCGGGCTTGACCCGATGCGGCACAAGGGTCTGGACAACCCGACCATGAAGAACCGGATTGTGAATATCGCCCTGTATCAGTCGATCGACGATCGGTGCGAAGACCTGCTGCACACACTTGCGCAGTTGGAGGACGACGATCTTTTCGAACGCACCCGCGTGGCTGTGAACACTGTCATGGGCCTGTTGGGAACGATTGATTTCACAACACCCACTATTCAGCGCATTGCGCCTTCTGTGAACAGGCTTTTGGATAAACTGCAGGCGGAAGTTGACGCGTTTTCAAGCGCACCAGACGGTCGCGTCACACAGTTTCAACGCAAGAAATTCCTGATCAAGGTGCAAACCCTTGTCGATGCATTCGAAAGCCGTGCACGCAAGAACGGTATAGGTCGAGGTCGGGATAATTTCGAACTCCAGACCGATTTGCTGTTCAACCGGATGAACCGCCACCGCGCTGCCTGAGCGGAACTGCGCCGACTTCCCCCTAGTAAGCCCTGAGCACATCCCCTAAGTTTCTAATGGCACTTGGAAATGGGGGGCGCATGACCGGTTCTGGCCTGCAAAAAGTCAGCTATGTATTATTGCTTGTCGTCTTGTTCGGCGTCTCCAGTGGCTGGCTTGGAGGCCTGTGACCATGGCCCAGCGCTACGGCGGCAAATACAGTCCTGATGGGGCATCGAACGACCAGCAAGCACGCGGCGCTGCACGGCCCTTCAAAGGCGCAAGTGTCGATCCTGTTGGCGCACGGTCGAATATTTTGTTCGTACCACCTGTGGTCCTGGCCTTCACGTCTATCAATGAGGGCGCGATCGGCATGGGTCTTGGTCTGGTTGGAGCCGGGGCGCTTGTCTTGGGTGCGTGGCTTCTGCGCGGCGGGTTGACCGCTGAGGCCGCATATCAAGCGCGCAAGGTATCTCGTCGGCCAGCGTTCCCGCGCAAGATCGCGGCTGCTGTGTTGGCAGGTGTCGGTGTGGGCATTGCGGCTTTCGCAAATGAGCCGGGCCTGATTGCGCCAGTGATCTACGGAGTGGCTGCAACCGCTTTGCATCTTGGAGCTTTCGGAATCGATCCAATGCGCGACAAGGGCATGGACGGCATCGACACATTTCAACAGGATCGCGTCGCACGCGCGGTGGGTGAGGCAGAAGCGCATCTCGCGGCGATGCGCGATGCAATAAAGCGGTCTGGCGACCGGCGGATGATCTCCCGCGTCGAACGGTTTGAGACCACGGCCAAAGACCTGTTTCGCACTGTGGAAGAAGACCCCAGAGACCTGACCGCCGCGCGCAAGTATCTCAGCGTCTACCTGATGGGCGCGCGTGATGCGACGATCAAGTTTGCTGATGTCTACGCCAGGACGAATGATGCCCGAGCCCGTAGTGACTACGAAGCGCTGCTGGATGATCTGGAACAGAACTTCTCGGCGCGTACCCGCAAAATGCTTTTGGATGACCGGTCCGATCTGACGGTTGAGATTGATGTGCTGCGCGACCGTCTGCAGCGCGAAGGCGTCCGAATTGATCGTGACGTGAAATAGAGTAGAGATATTTTGTAGAGGGACGTCTGATGTCTGAAACAACCCGCGCCAAAGCCCAGGATACATTGGCCCTGGTCGAAGAAGTGAATGCCGTGGTCCTCCCGGAACCCAAGGCCGTCGATGCTATTGTTCCATTGGCGCAAGCCGATCCTGTGATCGGTGATGAAATCCGGTCTCGCATGAACGAGATCGATATAACTGACACTCAATCCATCGTGTCCTTTGGTTCGAATGCTCAAGCGGAACTACAGGAAATTTCCCAGGCCATGCTTGCAGATGTCCGCAACAAGGATGTGGGCCCAGCCGGCGACAGTCTGCGCGGCATTGTCAGCACGATCCGGGGTTTTTCAGTCTCCGAACTGGATGTGCGCCGCGAGCGCAGCTGGTGGGAAAAGCTGCTGGGCCGCGCCGCGCCATTTGCCAAGTTCACGGCTCGTTTTGAAAAGGTTCAGGGTCAAATTGACAGGATCACAGACGATCTGCTGAAGCACGAGCACACGCTCCTGAAGGACATCAAGTCGCTCGATCTTCTGTACGACAAGACGCTGCAATTCTACGATGAATTGGCGCTCTACATCGCCGCAGGCGAAGAAAAAATTCAGGAACTGGATAATACGGACATCCCGGCGAAAGAGGCCGAAGTGCAGGCCGCGCCCGAAGACGACCAAGTGATGAAGGCACAAGAATTGCGTGATCTGCGCGCGGCGCGCGACGATCTCGAACGCCGGGTGCATGACCTGAAACTGACGCGTCAGGTGACGATGCAGTCATTGCCGTCGATCCGCCTGGTACAGGAGAATGACAAGTCACTTGTCACCAAGATCAACTCGACGCTCGTGAACACTGTGCCGCTCTGGGAGACCCAACTGGCACAGGCTGTCACGATTCAGCGTTCGGCCGAAGCGGCGGCAGCGGTACGCGACGCCAATGATCTGACGAACGAGCTTTTGACGTCGAACGCCAAGAACCTGCGTGACAGCAACAAGCTAATTCGCGAAGAAATGGAACGTGGCGTCTTCGATATCGAAGCGGTCAAGCAGGCCAATGCCGATCTTATCGGCACCATTCAGGAGAGTCTTCAGATCGCAGATGAAGGCAAAGCGAAGCGAGCGGAAGCGGAGGCTGAACTGAAAAAGATGGAGGCCGAACTGCGCGACACGTTGGCGGCGGCAAAGGCCCGCAAGGATGGAATTGGCGATACAACGGCCACTTCCATGCCGGACCAATAAAACGTGCTGCGGCGCTGGTCTCAAATTCTATGGCCCTGCGCCGCGCTGGCGGCTCTTTCGGCATGTGATCCGTTTCTGACAGGCAATATTCCTGCGGACACCAAACCCCAGGCGAGGCCGGAACGCCCCACTGTCGCTGCCGCTCCGGCTGAGACAGAGCCATCGCAGATGGCCATTGCTCTTCGGCGCTACTATGCCCGAGTGCAGGAGGATTTGCTGGCGCAAGGGCTGCTTCGTCTTGATGGTGGTGGGGTGGATACGCCGTTTACGGACGAGATGCTGGCCCGAAACTTCGAACGGATTGCACTTGCCGAGGAATACGCCCGTGGGGGCGGTCTCCAGCCATCCAGCGGCGCGTTGGGCGAGATCAAGAAGTGGAACATCCCTGTCCGCGTTGGAGTGACGTTTGGCAGCAGCCTTTCGCCAGAGGCTCAGGAGCAGGACCGTGCGGTGTTGTCGCGATACACCCGCAGGCTTTCGCGGGTCACCGGGCACCCGATCTCACTCGTCGCGTCACAACCCAATTTCCACGTGCTTGTCATGGGCGAAGACGACAAGGACCAGCTGCGCGAAATGCTTGATCAGATCGCGCCGGGTATGGAGGCATCAAGCCGCGCCATTTTCCTGAACCTGCCCAGGTCCATTCATTGCCTCGTAGTGGCCTTTGCCGATACACGCAGCAGCAATGCGTATCGGCAGGCGGTGGCGCTTGTGCGCACCGAGCATCCCGACCTGACGCGCCGAGCCTGTTTTCACGAAGAACTGGCACAGGGCTTGGGGTTGGCCAATGACGATCAGAACGCGCGTCCGTCGATCTTTAACGATGACGAAGAATTCGCGCTTCTTACCACGCATGACGAACTGCTGTTGAAAATTCTATACGATCCCCGCCTTACACCGGGCATGAGCGCTGATCAGGCGCGCCCGATTGTCCGCACTCTCGCCCAGAAGCTTAAGGGCGGTGGACCAAGCTGACTGAACGGAGAGCCCAAATGCCCATTTTTGATTTCCTGAGCGGCCAATTTATTGATGTCATCCATTGGACCGACAACACCCGTGATACGATGGTCTGGCGCTTCGAACGCGAAGGCCACGAGATCAAGTACGGAGCAAAGCTGACCGTGCGCGAAGGGCAGGCGGCGGTGTTTGTGCATGAAGGCCAACTGGCGGACGTTTTCACGCCGGGGCTTTACATGCTCGAAACCAACAACATGCCGATCATGACCTCTTTGCAGCATTGGGATCACGGGTTCCGCTCTCCCTTCAAGTCAGAGGTCTATTTCGTCAACACCACCCGGTTTCAGAACCTCAAATGGGGCACCAAGAATCCGGTGATCTGCCGTGATCCTGAATTCGGTCCGGTGCGTCTGCGCGCTTTTGGTACATACTCGGTACGCGTGACGGACCCTGCACGTTTTCTCATCGAAATCGTAGGGACGGATGGCGAATTCACGATGGACGAGATCAGCTACCAGATCCGCAACATCATTGTGCAGGAGTTTTCCCGCACCATTGCGCGGGCCGCAATTCCGGTCTTGGACATGGCCGCCAATACTCGCGAACTGGGAAAGCTGCTGGCCAAGGAGATCGCCCCGACACTGGCAGAATACGGGCTTGAACTGCCTGAGCTCTACATCGAGAATATCTCTCTGCCGCCTGCCGTGGAAGAGGTGCTGGACAAGCGATCATCGATGGGGGTGATCGGCAACCTGAACGAATACATGCAGTTTCAGGCGGCTGAAGCCCTGGGCAAGGAAGGCGCCGGGGCAGCAGCCATCCAGGCTGGTCTTGGGGCAGGTCTCGGCATGCAGATCGGTCAGGCTGCAGCGCAAACAACGGCTCCGTGGGGCGCTGCTCCGCAGGTTCAGGGCGCTGCGCCGGTATCGCGGCAGGTCCCTCCACCGCCGCCTCCGGTTGAACACGTTTGGCACGTTGCCGAGAATGGCGAGACCAAGGGCCCCTTCTCCAAGGCGGCAATGGGCCGGATGGCGCGCGAAGGCGCTTTGACCCGTGAAAGCTATGTCTGGACAGCAGGACAGGACGGCTGGAAAAAGGCTGAAGATGTCATGGAACTCGCTCAACTTTTTACTGTTCTTCCGCCACCGCCACCCGGAGCTTGAGTCCGCGCACCCGGATAATTGCGTGTTTTGAACGATAACGAAGCAAGGGGCAGCCACCGTGTCCGAGGACATGCTCATCTCACCCAAGGAAGAGCACCGCTTCCCTTGTGATCAATGCGGCGCAGATTTCCGGTTCGATCCGGATCGCGGAGTCTTGCTGTGCGATCATTGCGGGAACACAAGCCAGGTGGGCGGTTCCGGCCCTTGGTCGGGTGGAAGTATCCGAGAAGTTGATTTCAAGTCAGCACTTGCGGATCGGTTGCCCTCGCAAGAGATGGAAGAAACCCGCGTTTCGACCTGCCCAAATTGCGCGGCACAGGTCGAGTTCGATCCGGGCGTTCATGCTGCAGAATGCCCGTTTTGTGCCACGCCGGTGGTCGCCGATACGGGTCGCAACAGACATATCAAACCCAAAGGGCTCTTGCCTTTCGCGCTGGATGAAAAGGACGCCCGCAAAGCCATGACGGACTGGCTTGGCCGTCTCTGGTTTGCGCCGAACGGATTGCAGGAATATGCGCGAAAGGGGCGCAAAATGACGGGTATCTACGTCCCATACTGGACCTTTGATGCCGACACAGCGTCGTCCTATCGAGGTGAGCGGGGCACCGTCTACTACGAAACCCGGCGCGTCGTGCGGAACGGGAAATCCGAAACGGTGCGTGTTGCCAAAGTGCGTTGGTCGCCCGCCTCTGGACGGGTGGCACGGTTTTTTGACGATGTGCTCGTTCTGGCCTCCCGCTCTTTGCCGAAGCAATACACGGATGCACTTGAACCGTGGGACTTGTCGGAACTGGAGCCCTATCAGCCTGAATATCTGGCGGGCTTTCGCGCCGAGGCATACACGGTTGAGCTTGACGACGGCTATACCGAGGCTCGGTCCTATATGGACCGCATCATCATGCGCGACGTCAAATTCGACATCGGAGGCGATCGCCAGCGCGTGCATGACATTGATACGCGTATCGCGAATGTCACGTTCAAACACATCCTGCTGCCAGTTTGGCTGGCGGCGTATAAATATCGCGGAAAAAGCTACCGATTTGTTGTCAACGGGCGGACCGGCAGCGTGCAGGGCGAACGCCCGTGGTCAGCCTGGAAGATCGCCTTCGCGGTGATTGTCGGTCTGATCATCGCAGCCGGGGTGGGTTTTGTAGCCGCGATGAACCAGTAGGTGTCAGACCAGCATGCCACCGTCGGTGTCGTCGCCAGCTTCATCCAGCAAAAGGCTCATGTCCGGGACGGTAATGTGCCGTTTGCCCTCCAATGAGATAACGCCGTCTTTCTTGAGCGCCGATACCTGGCGCGACACGGTTTCTAGCGTCAGTCCAAGATAGTCCGCCATGGCTTCGCGCGTGAGTGGCAAATCAAAGGACACCGGCCCATCAAGCCCGCCCAGATTGAGCGTCGCATCGCGGCGGGCGATGATCGACAGAAGCGACGCGATTTTTTCCCGCGCAGTCTTGCGGCCCAGAACCAGCATCCACTCGCGCGCCGCATCCAATTCGTCCAACGTCATTTGCAGAAGGCGCTGGGCGATATGCGGAGTCTTTTCCATCAAATCTTCAAACGGCGCCTTTCGGAAGCAGCACATCACCACATCGGTGGTCGCAACGACATCATAGGCAGCGGTCGCGCGTCCGGGACGGCCAACGAAATCACTTGGCAGCAAAAGACCGACCATTTGAGTGCGTCCGTCTTCCATCGTTTGCGTCAAGGTTGCGATGCCCGAGACGACCGACCCGACAAAATCCATGCGATCGCCGGACCAGATCACGGTCTGACCAGCCTCGAATCGCCGGTAGTATTTGATGTCTTCAAGACGGGCGAGTTCATCCGTCTCACACCGGGCACAGACAGCACGGTGTCGGATCGGGCAATCGCCGCATTCTTGCGTGACGGAGAGGCTGTCTTCTTTCAACATGATCCCTGTCTTGATCTGCATCAAAGCTTGAGTGAACTTTCACCACTAATGCTATGCATATGGTAGCGAGAACACAACTTTCCCGGCTGGGACTATTCGACGCGAAGGTACCTCGTTACACGAGTTACCCTACGTCTCCGCATTTCAAGAATGACGTCAAACCAGCGGATTTTTCCAGCTGGATCGAGGCGATCCCGGAAAACTCCGAGATTTCGCTATACTTGCATGTGCCGTTTTGTCGCCGTTTGTGCTGGTTCTGCGCATGTCGGACCCAAGGCACAGCCAGCGGCGAGCCTGTCACGGCATATGTGGAAACGCTCAAAGACGAATTGTCTTTGTTGAAACGTCATCTGCCAGCGGGGATTCGCTTGTCTCGATTGCATTGGGGCGGGGGGACTCCGACTCTCATGTCACCCGAGCATATGCGCGATCTGACAGCCGCAGTGCGCGAAGTGGCGGATTTCGCGGATGGCTATGAGTTCTCGGTCGAGATCGATCCGAACGAGATCGATGCCGGTCGGCTTGATGCGTTGTTCGAAGGGGGTATGAACCGAGCGTCGATCGGTGTTCAGGACTTCGATCCAGACATTCAGAAAACCATCGGCCGAGAGCAAAGTTTTGACATAACAAAACGTGCTGCCGACATGATCCGCGAACGAGGTATCCACAGCCTGAATGCGGATATTCTCTATGGTCTGCCAAATCAATCACGCAGCAAGATTGTTGATTCCGTTCAGAAACTTCTGTCACTCTCGCCGGATCGGGTCGCGCTTTATGGCTACGCGCATGTGCCGTGGATGGCCAAGCGTCAGCAGATGATCCCGTCTGATGCGCTGCCACGCCCGGATGAGCGGCTTGATCTTTTCGATACCGCGCGCAAGCTGTTTGTTTGGGACAATTACGAAGAGATTGGCATAGACCACTTTGCCACCCGCGAAGACGGCCTTTCAGTTGCAGCTCGCAACGGTACGCTGCGCCGCAACTTCCAAGGCTATACCGACGACACGTCTGAGGTCTTGGTCGGGCTGGGCGCGTCCTCGATTTCGAAATTTCCGCAAGGTTACGCGCAGAACGCACCCGCGACTTCCGCCTATACCAAGGCGATCCGCGCGCACGAATTTTCAACCGTGCGCGGCCATTGCCTTAGCGAGGACGACAAGCTGCGCGCGCGGATGATCGAGATGCTGATGTGCGATTTTCGTGTCGATACAGCCGAATTGGTTAGGAATTACAACGCGAGCGAATCGGAAGTCGCCGATATGCTGAAGCGTGCCAACTCAGAATTCGATGATCTGTTGGCGGTCGACGCAAATGGTCTCTTTGTTCCGCCCGAAGCACGTCCGCTGACACGAATGATCGCCCGAAGCTTTGATGCCTACGATCTGTCTTCAGCTGGGCACAGTTCAGCAATCTAACTGGCCAGATCGAAGGCCGCCGCCATCAAGGTCTTGGTGTACTCTGTCTGCGGATCGGTGAACACGTCTTCCGCTGTGCCGTATTCTACGACGTCTCCAGCCTTCATCACGATGACCTTGTGCGACATCGCGCGTACCACCTTCAGGTCGTGGCTGATGAACAGATAGGCCAGATCGTATTTACGTTGCAGGTCGCGCAGCAGGTTCACGATCTGCACCTGCACTGTCATGTCCAAAGCCGAGGTCGGCTCGTCCAGAACCACCAGCTTGGGCCGCAGCACCATTGCCCTCGCAATCGCGATCCGCTGCCGCTGACCGCCTGAAAACTCGTGCGGATAGCGATGCATGGTCGCTGGATCAAGGCCGACTTCGGTCATAACCTCAGTCACCAACTCCCGATCCGATCGCCCATCCGGCGACCCGTGGACTCCCAGACCTTCGGCAATGATCTGTTCGCAGGTCATGCGCGGGCTGAGGCTCCCAAAGGGATCCTGGAATACGATCTGCATCTCGCTGCGCAGCCGCCGCAACTCGCGCGTCGACCAGTCGCGCACGTTCTGTCCGCGGTAGGTGATCCCACCTTCCGACTGGATCAGCCGCATGATCGCAAGCGCCAGTGTTGTCTTGCCGGACCCGGACTCGCCCACGATGCCCACGGTTTCCCCCGCCCGCACCGCGATGGTCGCGTCGTTTACCGCCTTCACATAGCCAACGGTACGCTTCAGGAATCCCTGCTGGATCGGGAACCAGATTTTGAGGTTGTCGGTCCGCGCAATCTCTTCCGCTCCCTCTTTCACCGGATCAGGCGATCCGGTCGATTCCGCACTCAGCAGCATCTTGGTATAGGGATGTTGCGGGTCGCGGAAAATCTCTGCTGTCTTTCCCGTTTCGACGATTTCCCCGTCCTTCATCACACAGACCCGGTCGGCAATCTTCCGCACGATTCCAAGGTCATGGGTGATGAACAGCAGGCTCATGTCCTCGGCCTGTTTCAGATCGGCCAGGAGTTGCAGGATCTGCGCCTGAATGGTCACGTCGAGTGCCGTCGTAGGCTCATCCGCAATAAGCAGCTCCGGCCCGTTGGCCAACGCCATCGCGATCATCACGCGCTGTCGTTGCCCGCCGGACAACTGGTGCGGATAAGCACCCAACCGGCTTTCGGGGTCACGAATGCCCACCTTCGTCAGCAACTCGATGATCCGCTTTCTCGCCGGGTCTCCTGCCAGCCCTTGGTGCAGCGCCAGCGACTCCGCCAACTGCTTCTCCAAGGTGTGCAGCGGGTTGAGCGACGTCATCGGTTCCTGAAAGATGAAGCTGATGTCATTGCCCCGGATGCGCCGCAACTGCGCGTCATCGGCCCCGACCATCTCTTCGCCGTTATAAAGCACCGATCCGCCAACCCGCGCCGACTCGCCCAAGAGAGAAACCGTCGATAGAGCCGTGACCGACTTTCCCGACCCGGATTCACCGACCAGCGCAACGGTCTCCCCACGCTCGATGTGAAACGATACGCCCTTCACGGCAGGTTCGGTCTGCCCGTCCTGACGGAACCCAACGGTCAGGTTTTTCACCTCAAGGATGCTGCTCATGTAAACGTCTTTCTCGGATCAAACGCGTCGCGCACGCCTTCGAAGATGAAGACCAGAAGCGACAGCATCAGGGCGAATACGAAGAACGCCGTGAAGCCCAGCCAAGGCGCTTGCAGGTTCTGCTTGGCCTGAAGCGTCAACTCGCCCAGTGACGGTGCCGAAGAGGGCAGCCCGAAGCCAAGAAAGTCGAGACCCGCCAGCGTGCTGATTGTGCCCGTCACGATGAAGGGAAGCATCGTAAGTGTCGCCACCATCGCGTTGGGGAGCATGTGCCGGAACATGATCGTCGCGTTCGACACGCCCAATGCCTTGGCGGCGCGTACATATTCCAGATTCCGCGCGCGCAGGAATTCAGCCCGAACCACACCCACAAGGGCGGTCCAACCGAACAGCACTGTCAAAAAGACAAGGAGCCAGAAACTTCGCCCCAATATCGCGAACAGAATGATGATGATGTAAAGAGACGGCGTAGACGACCAGATCTCGATGATCCGCTGGAAGATCAGGTCCAACCACCCGCCGAAGTACCCCTGCAAAGCTCCGGCTACGATACCCACGACACTCGCCAGAACCGTCACGATCAAGGTAAAGAAGATCGACAGACGGAAGCCATAGATCACCCGCGCCATCACATCGCGCTTGGTGTCGTCCGTGCCCAGCCAGTTCTGCTCGTTCGGGGGCAGGGGGGCCGCGCCAGGACGGTCGACGGGCGTCTGATAATCGTAGGGAATGACCGGCCAGATCGACCAGCCCTTGTAGAAATCGCCATCCAATACTGCACCCTGATCGACCTGTTCGATCAGACCTTCAGGGTCGTCAAAGCACGCTTCAAGCCCGCCAGTGCGGATCAGGCATTGCACCTCCGGGTCGCGATAGGCGGCCTCCGTCCGGAAGTCTCCGCCAAACTCAGTTTCCGCATAGAAGTTGAAGATGGGCGTGTAATACTCGCCGCGATACTGCACGAGGATCGGTTTGTCGTTCGCGATGAACTCGGCAAATAACGAAAGCCCGAACAGCACGCAGAAAATGATCAGTGACCAGAACGCACGGCGATTGCGCTTGAAGTTGTTCCAGCGCCGCTGATTGAGCGGCGACAATGTGAACCGGCTGCGCGCCGGGGCAACTGCAACCGCGGGGCTGGGCTCGGTCACGATATCGCGGTCGTTCGGTTCGGGATTGGCCGCCATGTGTCAGCCCTCCCGCTTCTCGAAGTCGATGCGCGGGTCAACCAGCACATACATCAGATCCGACAGGATTCCGACCAGCAGACCGATTAGCCCGAACACGAAGAGCGTTCCAAAGATCACCGGATAGTCCCGCGCCACAGCCGCCTCGAACCCAAGCCGCCCCAACCCGTCGAGCGAGAAAATCGTCTCGATGATCAGCGAGCCGGAAAAGAACACACCGATGAACACAGCTGGGAACCCAGCGATCACGATGAGCATCGCATTGCGGAACACATGACCGTAAAGCACCTTCCGCTCTGCCAGACCTTTGGCCCTTGCTGTCATCACGTACTGCTTCTTGATCTCGTCCAGAAAGCTGTTCTTGGTCAGCAGCGTCAGCGTCGCAAAGGCTGAAATCGTCGAGGCCAGAACTGGCAGCGTGATGTGCCAGAAATAATCTGCAATCTTGGCAAAGAGCGACAACTCATCCCAGTTTTCCGAGGTCAGCCCCCTGAGAGGAAAGATCTGGAAATATGACCCACCAGCAAACAGCACCAGCAGCAGGATTGCGAACAGGAACCCCGGAATCGCATAGGCCACGATGATCGCCGCCGAAGTATAAGTGTCGAACGAGGTCCCGTCCTTGACCGCCTTGCGGATGCCCAGCGGGATCGAGACGAGATAGGCGATGACCGTGGACCATAGACCCAGCGTGATCGACACTGGCATTTTTTCGAGCACCAGCTCCATCACTCCGATGGACCGGAAATAGCTCTCGCCGAAATCGAGCCTGAGATAATTCCACATCATGATGCCGAAGCGTTCAAGGGCGCCGATATCTTCCTTCTGACATGCCGGATCATCCAGATCAGGCTCGCCGGTGTAGCCGTCGTCGCAGACGATCCGCGCAAAGCCGAACTCGATCTCCAGCGTTTCGATGAATTCCTTGGGCAGACCACGCGCACCGATATAGTCGCTGTCGGATCCAAAGGTTTCCTCGGCATTCTGATTGCCGCCGCCATCCCCCGAAAAGCTCGAGAACACGTCGCCCTCGCCCTGGAACCGCGCAAGCGTTTGCTCGATCGGTCCCCCTGGAACGAACTGCGTCAGGGCAAAGTTGATGATCATGATTCCGAACAAAGTCGGAATGATCAGCAACAATCGTCTTAGAATATAGGCTCCCAAGGGTCTTTTACCTCAGCGCGCCAGCGGCCTTGAGGGCCTCGTATTTCTCTTCATTGAACCACCAGAAATCCAGCACGCCCAATCCAAGCGGTGGCAATTCGTCGGGATGCTCGAACAGGTCATAATAGGCGATCCAGTATTCAGGCACATAACCCGCATGGGCGATCACTCGCTCGTAGCGCAAGGCGCGGTCCAGTGCTGTCATCGCCGTGACCTCTTCTTCGCGGGATTCTGCGTTCAGAGCGGCTTCGATAATCGCGTCAACCACCGGGCTGCGGAGCGCCGATGGGTTCCACGACGAAACCTCCGCCGTTTCCGACCCGAAGAGCTGCTTCAGCCCGGTACCGATGGTCGCGAAGGTTTGGATCCGCGTCTGGATCAGATCATAGTCCTTATCGAGGAACCGTTGCTGACCCTGGGCCGAATCCACGGCATTGGCATTCACCTCAATGCCCCAGTCGCGCAAAGTGTTCACATAGGTTTCGATGGTCGCCTTCCGCGTGTCGTCCCATGTCGACAGCACAAGGAAATCCAGCGACATCTGTTCGCCTGCCTCGTTCACCATCCGGCCACGATCGTCAACGGTCCAGCCTTCCTCGGCCAGCATACGCAGCGCCTTGCGCTTGTTGCGGCGATCCACGGGGGTGTCCTTGTTGGACGTGTGCGGCATCACCACAGGCTCGGTCAGCATATCTGGCGGCACCACATCGCCCAGGCTTTCAAGAAACGCCAATTCAGCCCCTTCCGGCACACCTTCGGCTTCCCATTCCTGGCCTTCCGCAAAGGAATTGCGCTGGGTGGTCAGGTCAAACTCCAGCGACTCTCGGGTCCACTCAAAATTAAACGCCAGCGACAGCGCGTGCCGTACGTTGCGGTTATCCACCGGAGATCGCAGCGTATTGAAAATAATTCCGGAATTCACCGGCGCGGTCTGGTCCGGCACGGATTTGCGCACCACATGCCCATCTTCCAGCGCCGGGAATTCGTAACCCGTCGCCCAGCGTTTGCTCGATCCTTCAGAGCGGAACGTGTACTCGCCCGCCTTGAACGCTTCGAATTCGGCGGTCGCATCGGCGAAATATTCGATCCGGATGCGGTCAAAGTTGTGCCGACCGACGTTCACCGGATGATCCCAGCCCCAGTAGTTCGGGTTTCGCTCGTAGACAACATAGCGATTGAACTCATAATCGCCCACCTGGTACGGACCCGATCCCATTGGCGACAGAACCGAAGGCTCGTCCAGCCGTTCCCCGGTTTCCTTGTACCACTCCTCGGACAAAACGATCATCCCGCCCACCTGGCTGATCAGCGACCGGCGCGAAATGCCGTCGACGAACTTGTAGCGCAGCGTGTAGTCGTCGATAACCTCGACGCCTTCGATCCGCTCACTCACCGAACGCGAGAACGACCGGATGCCCTGTTCGATGAACAGGTTGAAGGTAAAGGCCGCGTCCTGTGCACGCAGAGGTGCTCCATTGCGGAACACCACGTCATCTCGCAAGTGGAAAACGCACCACTCTTTTGACTTCGGATATTCGATCTCACGCGCGATCAGACAGTACTGATCGGTCAGCGAATCTGCCGGAACCGGCGTGCCGAATGTGGCACCCGCCAGCAGGGATTCCCCGACAACATCCGAATTGGTCTGCGGGTTTCCCCGCCAGGCCCAGCGGTTGAACCCGTCAAAAGTCCCCCGGGCGCTCAAAACAATCTCACCACCTTTGGGCGCATCCGGATTGACGTAATTGAAGTGCGAGAAGTCCGGCGGATAGATCAGATCGCCGAAATAGGAATACCCATGCGCCCGGATGATCTCGTCTTCGCCGCCGTGGCTTGCGGCAAAGGCCATCGACCCAGAGGCACCTGCACCCGCCGCGAACGCAGTTCCGCCCAGCAACTGGAGCGTTTGGCGACGATTCAAGTCTGCAAAGGAAGGACGGCCGGGATTAAAGGGCATGTTCAAGTCTCCGTAGCTTGCTCGTGCGGTTACACCTTTATGTAAGCTAAAGAACGAATTTGCCCACATTCAAGGCGAGAATGCGTGAGTTGCGGGCAAATGCCGAGGGAAAAACGCGATTGTGAAAAAGAAAAAGCCGCCGCCCGGTTGGGCAGCGGCTGCATCAGTCCGACGTGAGCGTCTGATTATTCAGAGAAGGTCGCGAGATACGCGATCAAGTTCTGACGGTCTTCGGATTTGTTCAATCCTGCAAAGCCCATCGACGTTCCCGGTGCCCAGCCGCGCGGATTTTCGAGGAAGTTGTACAGGTTCTCTGGCGTCCAAACATCAGCAACTTCACTCAGAGCACCAGAGTAGTTGAAATCTTCGACAGAACCAACTTCACGGCCAACCACGTTGTAGAGGTAAGGACCAGCGGCGTTCTCACCAGCTTCCAGCTTGTGGCAGGCACGGCACTTGCCGAACACGCGCTCACCTTTGTCCGCATCAGCAGTTTCGATCATGGTGTCGAAGTTGACTTCCGAGACCTCTTCTTCGGTCGCTTCCTCTTCATTGGTCTCGATCACGTAGACTGCAACCTCCTCACCGTGAGCGCCGCCCACGTGATAAAGCGTCTCGGCTGCCCATTTGCCCAGAAGGAAGATCAGAAGCGCGCCACAAAAGCTGCCGACGATCTTTGTGAAGGTCATTGTATCGAACATTGTGTGCGTACCCGTCCGCTAGTGTTTCGTGCGTATCGCGCGGGTATCTATTGCTTCCCCTTGACCAAGGCAAGGTGTAGAAGCCGCGACCAAACGCCCGCAGGGCCAATTGTCGGAGTCCGCATGACCAACGCCATTGCCTTTCAGGGCGAACTCGGAGCTTATTCGCACGAGGCCTGCCAGTACAAACGCCCGGACATGCAACCCTTGCCCTGCCGCACGTTTGAGGACGTGATCTCGGCAGTTCAGAGCGGTGAGGCGCATCTGGCTATGCTGCCGGTCGAGAACACGATCTATGGCCGCGTGGCCGACATCCACCGCCTGTTGCCGAAAAGCGGGCTCAAGATTATCGATGAGGCCTTTGTCCGCGTTCACATCAACCTGCTTGGCGTTCCGGGCGCGAAACTCGAAGACGTGAAAGAGGCGCACTCGCATGTCGTTCTGTTGCCCCAATGTGCGGCCTTTCTGGCGGAGCATGGAATCAGAGGCCGGGTGAATGCCGATAACGCCCGCGCTGCGCGGGAAATCTCGGAACGCGGTGAGAAACATGCTGCTGCTCTGGCCAGCGAACTGGCGGGAGAGATCTACGGCCTGAACGTATTGGCCCGACATATCGAAGACACCGACAGCAACACGACCCGCTTCCTGCTTATGTCCCGCGAAGGCGACGACACACGTCGTGGCGATCACGGAATGATGACCACTTTCGTCTTTCAGGTCCGCAACATCCCCGCTGCGCTTTACAAGGCGATGGGTGGCTTTGCGACCAATGGCGTGAACATGACAAAGCTCGAAAGCTACATGGTGGATGGCTCATTCACAGCCACCCAGTTCTACGCTGATATCGAAGGCCATCCCGACGACCCCGATGTGGCCCTCGCGCTGGAAGAGCTCGACTACTTCACCGACATGCTGAACATCCTCGGCACCTATCCCCGCGATCCGCGCAGGGATTGAGTGACGCGACAGGGACCGTGTCACACAGCCGTGGCGCGGGTTTCCCGGTGCCAGACGTAAAGGCCCGCCCCAGCGATCACCAAACTGCCGACAACCGTCCAGAAGTCTGGAAACTCTGCGAAAAAGACGATACCCCAAAAGGCCGCAAAGGCGAGCCCTGTATAAGAGTAGGGTGCCAGCATCGCCGCTTCACCTTTCGAGAACGCTTGTATCAGGGCCAACTGGCCCGTGGTGCCGGCCATCGCGACAATGACCATCAGCCCGACATCCGACGCATTCGGGCTGTGCCATTGAAACGGTACAAGAATGCTCAGCAAAATCGTGCCCACGAACCCGGTGTAGAACAGCGATGTCCAGACATCCTCATCCGCACCGACACGGCGTGTCAGTAGGGCATAGGCCGAATAACAGACGGCCGCGCCTAAAGGGAACAAAGCGGCGGCGCTGAACACATCGGTGCCGGGCCGAATGATGATCAAAGCGCCGATCATCGCGGCGACGATCCCGGCAATCCTGCGGACGCCTAGCTTTTCACCCAGAAATAGCGCGGCACCCAGAGTAATCAGCATCGGATTCGTCGACATCAAAGCTGCGGCATCGGACAGTGGAATCAAGCTCAGCCCGGTAAAGAAACAGGCTGTCGCACTCATCAGTAGAAGCGAGCGCAGGAATTGCAACTTAGGATACTTCGTGCGCACGACGGTTCTCAACCTCGGCAGAACGAGCACAAACACCAAAAGCATCTGCCCCGCATATCGCGCCCACAAGGCTGGCAACACGCCCACATTCGGGGCTAAGGCCTTGACCGTCGCGTCCATGATCGAAAAGCAGAAGATTGCTGCGATCATCAGAAGGATGGCACGGTTCTGTTCTGTCATGCTGCGCTTCAACTTGAACCGATGCGAAGCATGTCACACTGCGCCAATTCGGGTTTCGGGATACCCTCTCGACTAGCACAAACGCGGGGACACACAAGCGCTGCACGCGAACAGGCGCTGTGCAGGCCTGCCGTCTACCACTCCTTAACTCTTTGCAAACTCTAACGCGTCATTAACCGAGTTTGCAAAGTTAGGTCCGCTTCGGACCCAATGTTTCGCGCGCGAAACATTTTCGGGGTGGGGGCGTGCTGGCACGTACCACCCTCAGATCAACAACCCTGCCGCGCCCTCGTGGCGCAGCAGCCAAACCTTCGTTTCGATTCCACCATCGCCGGAATACCCACCAAGACCTTTGGCCCCCAGCACCCGCTGGCACGGAATGAGAATCGGGATCGGATTGCCCCCACACGCCTGTCCAATCGCCTGCGCCGGAACACCCAGCTGCGCCGCCAGATCGCCATAGGTCCGCGTCTGGCCAAAGGGGATCGCCGACATGGCCGCGCATACACCGCGCTGAAACTCCGAACAGGTCAGCCGGATCGGCACCGTGAAATCCTGTCGTTTCTCTGCGAAATACTCTGCAAGCTGATCTGCGGCCTGTTCAAGAACTGGCGTCCCGTCCCGCCGTCCATCACGCCATTCAAGCGCTATAATCCCAACCGCATCCGCGATCAGCGTCAGTGGCCCCAGCGGCGAGGCAACCGACTGTTCGAACCGGCTCATCCCGGCAACCCCAACCGGATCGGTCCCTTGGCTGTGACTGGATCGACCGACGCGCCCTTCTGCGTTGCCACTAGATCAAGCTGCGCCGCCACGCGCCGGACCTCTGGCATCAAGGGACGCCAATCGTCGGATAGCCGCCGCGCGGCCTCGGAAGGGCAAAAGGTTTTCCCGACCCCACGCTGATGCGCGAGGTCGAGCAGAACGTCCGCGATGGCGTTATCCGAGGGCGTCATTGCACCGCTGGCAGGTGCCCGGGTGCTGGTGCGTGCCGACATCCGGCAAGATCTTCCAGCAGCGCTGGCACTTCTCGCCCTCGGCTTTCTCAAAGACCACGCCAACCCCCGCCACTTCGGGTAGGCGGAACGCCTCCGCCGGGGCCGGGTCGCCGGTCAGGTTGATCGCAGAGGTGATGCAGATGTCATCAAAGTTGACGGATTTCAGCGCCTCGAGCATTTCGGCGTCTTCGATATGCACCACCGGTGCCGCTTCAAGCGAGGCGCCGATCACCTTGTCTGTCCGCTGGACCTCCAAGGCGGCAGTCACCGCACGGCGGGCGCGGCGCACCTTGGCCCATTTCGCAGCAAGCGCGTCGTCTTTCCAAGCGGCAGGCGTTTCCGGGATGTCCTGCAAATGCACAGACGAGTCGTCGCCGGGGAAGCGGTCGAGCCAGACGTCTTCCATCGTGAACACCAGCACCGGGGCAAGCCATGTGGTCAGGCGGTGGAACAGAATGTCCATCACCGTCCGCGCGGCCCGGCGGCGTTGCGTGTCGCCGTCGCAGTACAACGCGTCCTTGCGGATGTCGAAGTAGAACGCGGACAGTTCAACGGTGCAGAAGTTGAACAACTGCTGGAACACGCCCTGGAAGTCATAGGCGTCGTAGCCTGTGCGCACGACCTCATCCAGCTCCGCCAGGCGGTGCAGAACGTAGCGCTCAAGCTCTGGCATATCCGCAGGCTCGACCCGGTCCGACTCCTCGAAATGCGACAGCGCGCCAAGCATGTACCGCATGGTGTTGCGCAGGCGGCGGTAGCTGTCGGCGACTCCTTTGAGGATCTCCGGCCCGATGCGCAGATCGGCGGTGTAATCGGCTTGGGCCACCCAGAGGCGCAGGATGTCTGCGCCGTACTGCTTGGTCACGTCCTCGGGGGCCACGGTGTTGCCCAGCGACTTGGACATCTTGTTGCCCTTCTCGTCGAGCGTGAAGCCGTGGGTCAGAACGCCGCGATAGGGCGCGCGGCCCCGTGTGCCGCAGGATTGCAGCATCGACGAATGGAACCACCCGCGATGCTGGTCGGTGCCTTCGAGATAGAGATCGGCGAGGCCATCCTCTGACCCGTCCTCGCGGTCACCCAGAACGAAAGCGTGGGTGGAGCCGGAATCGAACCAGACATCCAGAATGTCGAAGACCTGTTCCCATTCGTTGGGATCATAGTCATTGCCAAGGAACCGCTCCTTCGCGCCGGGCTTGTACCACGCATCCGCGCCTTCGGCCTCGAACGCTTCAAGGATGCGGGCGTTGACGGTTTTGTCGCGCAACAAGAAGTCGGCGTCGGTCGGCAACGCGTCTTTCTTGACGAAACAGGTGAGCGGCACACCCCATGCGCGTTGGCGCGACAGAACCCAGTCGGGGCGTGCTTCGATCATCGAATACAGCCGGTTGCGTCCGGTCTGTGGAGTCCATTTTACCAGTTGGTCAATACTGGTGAGGGCGCGTTCGCGGATCGTCTTGCCGTAGTCGTCCTGACCGTCGCCAACTTCGCGGTCGATGGCGGCGAACCACTGCGGCGTGTTGCGGTAGATCACCGGGGCCTTGGAGCGCCACGAGTGCGGATAGCTGTGGGTCATCCGCCCCCGCGCCAGCAGGCCTCCCACTTCGACCAGCTTGTCGATCACGGCAGTGTTGGCCTTGCCTTCCTTGCCCTTGTGATCAAGCACGCGCAGACCCGCGAAGAACGGCACATGCGGCAGGAATTCGGATTCCTCACCCACGTTATGGGTCATCCGGTCCATCCAGCCGCGCGCGACGAAGGCGTCGTAGTCTTCCTGACCGTGGCTCGGCGCGGTGTGCACAAAGCCGGTCCCGGCGTCGTCGGTCACATGATCGCCGTCGATCATCGGCACATCGTAATCCCAAAACCCGTCCGCGCCCTCGGCTCCGCGCAGCGGGTGGGCGAGCGTCATTGCGGCCAGTTGATGCTGCGTGACGTCGCCAAGACGGCGCCACATGGTCTCGTCCAGCCGCGCCTTGCTCAGCACGTCTTCAGCCAGCGCGTCGGCCAGCACGTAGCGGTCCCCGATGCGCGCCCAGCATTCCTCGGGGCGACCGGTCACTTCGTACAGCCCGTAGGAGATGTCCGGGTTGTAGGCCACGGCCTTGTTCGACGGGATGGTCCAGGGCGTGGTTGTCCAGATCACCACCTTGGCGCCTTCCAGGCGCGACGCAGCGCTGAGCTTGGCCTCGGCGGCCGCTTCGCGGACCCCGTCCATTTCCTCTTCCTCGGCCCATTCCGCGTCGGGCAGATCGAAAGAAACGACCCGGAACGGCACCCAGATCGTGTGGCTCTTGTGGTCGTGATACTCGATCTCGGCCTCGGCCAGCGCGGTCTTTTCCACAGGGGACCACATCACGGGTTTGGACCCCTGATAAAGCGTCCCGTTCATCAGAAATTTCTGGAACTCCTCCGCGATGATCCGTTCGGCGCGGTAATCCATCGTCAGGTAGGGTTTGTCCCAAGTGCCGGTCACGCCGAGGCGCTTGAACTCGTCGCGCTGGATGTCGATCCAGCCTTCGGCGAATTCGCGGCACTCCTGCCGGAACTCGACGACATCGACCTTGTCCTTGTCGAGCCCCTTGGCGCGGTACTTTTCCTCGATCTTCCATTCGATAGGCAGGCCGTGGCAGTCCCAGCCGGGGATATACCGCGCGTCGCGGCCCATCATCTGCTGGCTGCGGACAACCATGTCCTTGAGGATCTTGTTCAGCGCGTGGCCGATATGGAGGTGGCCGTTTGCGTAAGGGGGGCCGTCGTGGAGGGTAAAGGGCTTGCGAGCTTGTCCATTTTCGCCCTCCCTGGCGAGGGCGGCCTTCTCGCGCAGGCGGTCGTAGATGCCCATTTTCGACCATTTCTCGAGCCATGCGGGTTCGCGGTTCGGCAGGCCCGCGCGCATCGGGAAATCGGTCTTGGGAAGGTTCAGCGTGTCTTTGTATTCAGGTGTGTCGGCGCACATGTGGAGCGTCCTCGGGTGTTCGGATCAATGATGTTTGAGAGGATCGGCGCGGTCGTCCATACGCCTTGTCCCGGCGGCTCGTGGTGTCAGAGCGCCGGGCATGTAATTCGAATGATGATCGCGATCAGCTGCGTCATGCGGCGCGTTATAGGAGCGACAGGGGCTGACGTCCAGACGGTGTTTCCCGACTCGGTGGGCCGGGACCATTGGGGGGCCAGCCCCCCAAGCCCCCCGGGCATATTTGGAAAAAGAAGAAAGGAACAAGGTTAGGTTTCAAACAGCGTGCCGACGAGATACGCGATCGCAGCGGCCGTGCCGCCGATCAGCAGGGTTTCCAACCCCGACCGCCACCATGGGGCCAGTGACCATTTGGACTTGTAGGCACCGATCGCGAAAAAGGTGATCAGCGTGGCGATGGTGGAGAGGCGGAAGGCGTCGGGCAGGCCGAAGAGAAACGGCAGAAGCGGGATCATGCCGGCGGCAAGGAAGGCTGCGAATGTCGCCCAGGCCGCTTTGAAGGGGTGCGGATCGACCGAGGCGAGGCCGTATTCGCCTTCGAGCATCATCTGCACCCATTGTTCGCGGTTCTGCGTGATTTGCTCGACTGCACCGTCCAGCGCACCGCCAGACAGGCCCTTGCGGCGCAGGATCTCGCGCAGTTCGTTGCGTTCGCCTTCGGGGTATTTGCGGATATGGCGTTCCTCGATCTCGCGCAGGCGGCGGATATCGTCCAGTTCGGCCTTGGTGCCCGAATAGTTTCCGGCGGCCATCGAGAACCCGTCGGCCAGAACATTTGCGATCCCAAGCGCGATGATGACCCAAGTCGACAGGCCCGCGCCCGCGACACCTGCAACAATGGCAAAGGTTGTCACCGATCCGTCGATGCCGCCATAAACGATGTCCCGCAGGTAACCGCGCCCGGCGGGGGCGTCGATGCGGGCTTCGATTTCGGCCTGGCTGTGGCCGTGGTCTCCGGGGGATTGGGTCATGGACTCCAGACTGAAGCAGGCGCGTGCGGCCTGCCATGCGCTGGATCAAATGGCGGGTTAGCGGGATTTGGTGCTGACCAGTCCCGAAAGGGCGGTCTTGATGATCGACCGGACGGAGGGGCGTTTGCCAGGGGCAAAGGGCAGGGGGCGGCAGACTTCGATCGCTGCAACACCAACGCGGGCCGTAAGCGCGCCATTGACCAAGCCTTCGCCAAAGCGGCGGGACAGTTTGCCAAGGATGGAACCGCCGAGGATCGGCTCGAGCATGTCATCGCCCACGGCAACAGCCCCTGTTGCAACAAGGTGTGAGAGGACAGCGCGCGTCAGACGCCAGCTGCCCAGGGTACCGGAGCGGCCGCCATAGATCTCGGCGATGCGGCGGATCATACGAATGTTCGAGCCGAGCGCCGCGACAACATCGGCCAGAGCCAAAGGCACAAGCGCGGTGACAGTGGCGACCTGACGGGCAGCGGCTTCGACCTCGCGCCTTGCGGCAGCGTCGAGGGGGCCAAGGAGTTCGTGATCGGCCAGCGCAATGAGCGCGGAGGCGTCGAACATGTCGGCCTCGCGGTCCTTGAGCCGGTCGCGGCCCCATCTGGTGTCATCGCGGGAGGCGTAGAGCCCGGTCAGGTCTTTGATAACGGCGCGGGCGGCGGTCAGGTCTTCGCTGGCCAGAGCGGCGTCGGCGGCGTGCTGGATGCGGTCGATGCGGCCAAGCCGGGCAAAGGCCGAAAGTTCCTTGATGACGATCAGCAGCACAACCAGCAGAAAGAGCCCGAAGAGCGCTGCTACGGCATAGCCGAGATAGAGGTTCTGGTTGACCAGATTGGTCACAAAGTTCCATGCGGCGACGGAGGCCACTGTGGTGATCAGTGCAAACAGCAGCGACCAGAACCATCGCGCCAGCCGCGACACGGGCCGCGCGGCGAGGGCGGCGGCGGTGGTCATGGCCTGACCTTGCGGGGCAGGCTCCAGCAGGTCGGGGACCGGTGGTGCCTCTGCTGGGGTCTGGGCCGGCGTGTCGTCGTCAAGATCGAAAAGGACAGGGCCTTTGGCGTTACTCATGCGTCCGTCCTTTGCCAGTGATACCGAATATCGGGCAGGCCTTCGTCATTGGTGGCGCCGTCGGTGTGTTCGACGGGTTTAAAGCCGTGGCGTTCATAAAACACCTGCGCACGGGTGTTGGCCTGAAAGGTCCAGAGCGTCAGCTGGTTCTCGTGGCGCATGGCGTCGGTCAGCAGCTTTGACCCGATGCCCAGTCCCCGCGCGTCAGGGTCGATATAGAGCGCGTGAATGTCGTCGCCGTCGCGGGCCAGAAATCCGGTGATTGTTTCGGTTTCGGAAACAGTGACCCAGCCGCGCTCCACCATCGTTCCGGCAAAGCCGATATCTTCGGCGCGTGTGTGAAGGCGGGGCATCCACGGAGTTTCGTCGATCCACGCGGAGAGGATCGCGCCGACGCGACCGGCATCGAGCGGGGTTGCGGGGCGGAGCAGGGTCACAGCCGGTCACCGATCAGAAATTCGGCGGCACGGTCGAGTCGGATATGCGGGGGGCCATCGCCGGGTTTGAGGTTCAGCAGTGCGGGGGCGAAGCGCATGACCTGATAATCCTGATCCAGCCACGTTTCCGCGCCCTGGCGTGCGGCGCCAAGTAGGCGGGATGGGTCCTGAGGCAACTCTCCGGGATAGAATGCCGCCTGCTTGCCGCTGTCGAGCAAGGCGCCGCGCACGCAGGGCAATTCGGTGCCATTATGCGTGCGCATCTCCTCGATCGTGGCACGGAGGCTGGCGATCGACATGGCGCTGGTTTTGGCCCCGGCGAATTGCGCGCGGTCGCGGGCCTCGCGGGTGAGCGCCTCCATGATCGCCGTCAGCCGGGCGTGTTGGGTGTGGTGCAGATGGTCGGCCTTTGTGGCGGCGAAGAGGATTTTCTCGACCCGTTTGCCGATAAGAAGCTGCTTGAGAAACTGGTTCTGGCCGGGGCGGAACGCCCCGAGGATGTCGGCCATTGCCTGCCGCATGTCTTCGACCGCCTGCGGACCGGCATGGATCGCGCCAAGCGCGTCGACAAGCACAATCTGGCGGTCGATCTTGGCAAAGTGATCGCGGAAGAAGGGTTTGACGACCTGGGATTTGTACGCTTCGAACCGGCGCTCCATCTCATGCGCGAGAGATTTGCGCGGCGGGTTCGGTTTGGGCGGCAAGGGGGCGAAGGTGAGAACCGGGCTCCCTGCAAGATCCCCGGGCAGGAGGAAGCGGCCGGGAGTGCAATCGGAAAAGCCCACCTGCCGCGCGGCCGTCAGATAGGCGGTGAAGCTGGCGGCGAGCGCTTGCGCGCGGGGTTCTTCGAGTTCCGCTGTCGTGTTTTCGGCGCGGGCGAGAGCCAGATAATCCTGCGCAAGGTCGCGGTTTTCGATGCGTTTAAGGATTTCTTCAGACCATTGACTGTAGCTTTTGTCGAGCAAGCCAAGATCCAGCAACCACTCACCGGGATAATCCACAATGTCGAGATGTATGGTCCGAGGGCCCTGAAGGCCGGACAAGAGTCCAGAGGGGCGCACCTTCAACGAAAGGCGCAATTCGCTGATCGTGCGCGTGCTGTCAGGCCAGTGCGGGTCCCGCGCGGTCAGATCGCCAAGGTGGGATTCGTAGTCAAAGCGCGGGAGCGTGTCGTCGGGCTGCGGCTGCAGATATGCCGACAGAATGCGCCCTTCGCTTTGTGCCAGAAGGCCGGGCATGCGCCCGCGATCCATCAGGTTTGCCACCAGAGACGTGATGAATACCGTCTTTCCCGAGCGCGCAAGGCCTGTCACGCCAAGGCGGATCGTCGGTTCGAAAAAGGTGCCAGACACAGTGTCGGTGACATTCTCGAAGCCGCGGGTCAGCGTGTCGGCGATGGTGGAAATGACCAAGGGCGGCCTCTTTTCATTGTGTTGGCCCCAGAGATAAAGGCGCAGGTCCCCGGATACCAGTGCTGTGCAAGGGGGATTGTTCGGCGCAATTCGTCAGGATAAGCGGGACGCATGCCCAGATTTGCCCTGAAAGTCGAATACAATGGCGCGCCCTTTGCCGGTTGGCAGCGGCAGGCGGATCAGCCGTCTGTTCAGGGTGCGGTCGAAGCCGCGCTGGCGAAACTGGAACCCGGTGAGCACACGATCGCGGCTGCGGGACGCACGGATGCCGGAGTGCATGCGCGAGGGCAAGTCTGCCATTGCGATCTGAACAAGGACTGGTCGCCGTTTCGCTTGTCCGAGGCGCTGAATTACCACCTGAAGCCGCTGCCGGTGGCGATTGTCGATGCGGCCGCGGTCGCGGATGATTGGCATGCGCGGTTCTCGGCGATGGAGCGACGCTACTTGTTTCGGCTGGTGTCGCGCCGTGCGCCGCTGACGCTGGAGGCCGGACAGGTCTGGCAGGTGAAACACGACTTGGAGTTGGGGCTGATGCAAGAAGCGGCGCGACATCTGGTCGGGTTGCATGACTTTACCACGTTCCGGTCCACGATGTGCCAGGCGGCATCGCCGGTGAAAACGCTGGACGCGCTGGAAATCCGTGATGTGGAGAGCGATTGGGGCACGGAGTTCCAGTTCCGTCTGCGTGCGCGGTCTTTCCTGCACAACCAGGTGCGCAGCTTTGTCGGCACGCTTGAACGGGTCGGAGCCGGGGCGTGGGCGCCGGACGATGTGAAGGCGGCGTTGGAGGCGCGGGATAGAGCGGCCTGTGGGCCGGTCTGCCCGCCGCAGGGGCTCTACCTTATGGGCGTGGGCTATCCGGACGATCCATTTCAGCGCTGAGCGCTGTGCAGGGCGCATCGCAGGGCGGGCAGATTTTTCAAAAATCTGCCTGGGGCTCTGCCCCAGACCCCGAGGTATTTTTGAAACAGAGAAGAATGGGACTTGTTTTGCCAGTGGTTTTGCCCGATGAGGTGAGCCATGACACATCTGACCGATATCCGACGAGACATCTGATCTTGTTTGCCGCCCGGCACTGTGGGCGATCCGTCACCTTTTGTCTGAATTCACATCCTTTCCGTTGACTTGGCCCGCGCCGCTTGGCACGGCTTGGGCTTCTTAAAACGAGGTTTCTTATGATCCCTTCTGTCTTGCCGACCTATTCCCGCGCGCCGCTTCATTTCGTGAAGGGCGAAGGCACCTGGCTGATTGAAGCGGATGGGCGACGTTTTCTGGACCTTGGCGCCGGGATTGCGGTGAATGCACTGGGTCACGCGCACCCTGCTCTGGTAGCAGCGTTGACCGAGCAGGCGCAGAAGCTCTGGCACGTGTCGAACCTTTATGAGATCCCGCAGCAGCAGGCACTTGCTGACAAGCTGGTCGCAAGCAGCTTTGCCGATACGGTGTTCTTTACCAATTCCGGGACCGAATCCTGCGAGTTGGCGGTCAAGATGGCGCGCAAGTACTGGTACGAGAAGGGCCATCCCGAAAAGACCACCATTTTGGCTTTTGAAGGTTCGTTTCACGGGCGGTCCTCGGCGGGAATTGCTGCGGCCGGTTCCGAGAAGATGGTCAAGGGGTTTGGGCCGATTCTGCCCGGTTTCAAACATGTGCCCTGGGGCGATCATGACGCGCTGCACGCTGCGATTGATGAGACCGTGGGCGCGATCCTGATCGAACCGGTGCAGGGCGAGGGTGGGATCCGTCCGCTGCCCGATCAGTGTCTGAAAGGGCTGCGGGCGCTGTGTGACGAAAAAGGCATTCTCCTTGTTCTGGATGAGGTGCAATGTGGTGTGGCGCGGACTGGGCGTTTGTTTGCACATGAATGGGCTGGGGTAACGCCGGATATCATGATGGTCGCCAAGGGCATTGGCGGAGGATTTCCCTTGGGCGCGGTTTTGGCCAGCGAAGAGGCGGCGATGGGGATGACCGCGGGCACACATGGTTCAACCTATGGCGGCAACCCTTTGGCTTGCGCGGTGGGCTGCGCGGTGATGGATGTCGTCAGCACGCCAGAATTTCTGGACATTGTGAACGCGCGGGCCGGGTTCTTGCGACAAAAGCTGGAAGGGCTCGTCGCGGCGCATCCCGATGTGTTCGAGAGTGTGCGCGGTGTCGGCCTGATGCTTGGTATCAAATGTAAGGTCGCACCCATTGATGTTGTCAAAGCGGGCTATGAGTGTGGTGTCATTACCGTGCCTGCGGCGGATAATGTTGTGCGTCTCTTGCCGCCGCTGAACATCAGCGAAGACGAGATTTCAGAGGCGGTGAACAGGCTGGATTTTGCGGCGGACGCGGTCCGCGAGGCGATGGGCTGAGGGCAGGGATATGAAGCATTTTCTGGATATTCACAAAACCGACGCGGGTGATTTGCGGACGGTGATCGATCAGGCCATTGCGATGAAGGGCAGTCGCAACGGGCGTCCCAAGGGCGCACCGGATGACGAGCTGCCGCTGGCGGGTCGCATGGTTGCGTTGATCTTCGAGAAACCCTCGACGCGGACGCGAGTGTCGTTTGATGTGGGGGTGCGTCAGATGGGCGGTCAGACAATGGTGCTGTCCGGCTCGGACATGCAGCTCGGGCACGGTGAAACCATTGCCGACACGGCGCGGGTGTTAAGCCGCTATGTGGACCTGATCATGATCCGGACGTTTGACGAGGCTGTTCTGGAAGAGATGGCGGAGTATGCCAGCGTGCCTGTGATAAACGGGCTGACGGATCGCACCCATCCATGCCAGATCATGGCGGATGTGATGACATATGAAGAACATCGCGGGCCGATCAAGGGCAAGAAAGTTGTGTGGTGTGGAGACGGCAACAATGTTTGCGCGTCCTTCCTGCATGCAGCGGCGCAATTCGGATTCGACTTCACCTTCACAGGGCCTGTGCAGCTCGATCCGGAGATGGAATTTGTCGGACTGGCGCGCAATGCTGGCGTGTCGGTCACCATTGAACGGGACCCGGTCAAAGCGGTCGAGGGAGCTGACCTTGTTGTGGCTGACACGTGGGTCAGCATGCATGATGCGCAATCGGCAAAGGAGCGGCGTCACAACATGCTGCGGCCGTTCCAGGTGAATGTCGAATTGATGAGCCATGCGAAACCCGACGCTCTGTTCATGCACTGCCTTCCAGCGCACCGTGGCGAGGAAGTGACGTCCGAGGTGATGGATGGTCCGCAATCGGTGATCTTTGACGAAGCGGAAAACCGACTGCATGCACAAAAGGCAATCATGCGGTATTGTCTGGGTGTGTGATGCTGTGGGACGGCCAGATTAAGGTCTGACCGTCCGTCATCCGACCACCAGCCCAACTCCCAGCCAGAGATAAGTCAGCATCGCGAGGATGAAGAGCGCTTTTTCGAGCGGGGCTGCGCCAACCGAGGCATCAAAGCCGCTGCGCTTGATCTTCCAGGTGACAAAGACCGCCGACAGCGCGGCAAATGCCAGATTGAGCCAGAAGGTATAGTCAATGGCAAAAAACGTGCGATCGGTGACGGCGCTGACCTGATCTGCAGATGGCAAAAGGCCGAGAATGGCGAAACCGTAATGTAGCAAGAGCGCCGTAACCGCGAGGACTACAAAAAACACGCCCATGATGTAGAGCGCCATTTTCCAGCCGTAGTATTTGGCATTGACGCGCAGGACAGGCAAAACAATCAGATTTGAGAAAATGAAAGCCATGATTCCGGCAAACGCAACGCCATTGCCGTAGAGCACCGCGGCAAGGGGAATGTTGCCCATTGATCCGATAAATGTGAAGAAAGCGGCAATCGATCCAACAAGCGCCTGAGCCAAGAGGCCCAGAAAGCCGGGATCGCTGCCGCCTATGAACAGCCACTCAAAGAATCGCGTGGGCACAAAGGCGGCGATGATTCCGGCGACTGTGAAGCCAACGGTGACGTCCTTCCAGACCAATTGCCATTCCATGAAATAGCGGTTGGCGACCTGCTCCCAGTTTTCGGTTGAGCGCAATTTCTCGGACAGGCTGTGATTTTGAGCTTTATCGTCTTCTCCGTCTTCTCCGTCTTCGCGGATTTGCGCGTTCTCGTGGGCTTCATCAATCGGGGCTAAGCGATGTGTCAGGCGCACGAAAAGCCACATCAGCAAAATCAGCAGGACACCGCCCACGTATTCGCCTACGACGAATTGCCAGCCAAGAAACAGGGCAATGACAATCCCAAGTTCGACCACAAGATTTGTCGAGGCTAGCAGAAATGCCATTGAAGGTATGAAACCGGCGCCTTTTGCAAAAAGGGCGCGGGCTTTTGACAGGGCGGAAAAGCTACATGAAGAACTCAAAAGGCCGAAGACCGCGCCAAACAAGACAGATTTTGATCCGTCTTTGTCCATCGTTTGCTGTATTTTCGCGTGGTTGATGAACACCTGAAACATCGAGGAAATGATATAGCCAAAGCTGAAGGCCCAGAATGCGGTCCAGAAAAGCCCAAGTGTCGTGGTCGCAGCCTGATGCCAGGTCGCCAGAAATTGGTCTGAGAGCATGTCCGCAAAACGCTTTCTTCGAGCATTTCGCAACGCTCGATGTCAAAATGAGTGTGTTTGGGGAATGCGTGCGATCCGAAGCGGTTCCGAAATCGGTTGGGAATTGCGGGTGTGAGAGGGGACGCGAGAGCTGTCCGGCTGCTATTTGGCCCGTTGGGCTGTTTGCTCAGTCGGGCACATTGTCGACGCCGGTCCCCCCCCAAGGCTGGCATCGCGCAATTCGGCGCACGGTCAGCCAGCCTCCCTTGAGTCCGCCGTGTTTGCGCAGCGCTTCAAGAGCATAAGCCGAGCAGGTCGGGTGGTAGCGGCAATTATGACCGACCCACGGGCTGAATATCAGTCGGTAGGCCTTGATCGGCAGGGACAATGTCCAAGCCAGCGGGGTCATGTCGATGCGTGGATTTTGCGCAGCGCGTATGTGAGGTCACCCTTGAGCGCGGCAAAATCGCGGTTGATGGTCACGCCGGGCCGCCCCACCAAGACGTAATCCCAACCGGGCTTTGCACCGGGCAGCAGAGCCTCGGCCACCACGGCGCGCAAACGGCGCTTGGCGCGGTTGCGTGCGACGGCGTTGCCGATCTTTTTCGAGCAGGTGTAGCCGACGCGGATCGTCGGGTCGCCATCGTCCCGATTCCTTGCTTGAACCAGCATTCCGTCGGTGCCGCGTCGCAAGGCGCGGGCGGCACGCAGGAAATCAGCGCGTTGGCGCAGAACGGTGACGGGTGGGCATGACAATACCGCCGAAGGCGCGTTTCCCCTTGTGTCCAAGGAGGCCTCCGGCGGTGTCATGTCAGTTTGCCTGATGGGTCGCGGACGCTTACGCGCTCAGCGACTTGCGGCCACGGGCGCGGCGCGCGTTCAGGATCTTGCGGCCAGCCTTGGTGGCCATGCGCGCACGAAAACCGTGGCGGCGTTTGCGAACGAGGTTCGAGGGCTGATAGGTGCGTTTCATCGCGTCCAACTCCGTTTGATCGGGCCGGGCCGCGCGGATTCGGCGACCGGGTGTGTTCGAAGCCCGTGCTATAGGCAGGTGATTTTGGCTTGTCAAACGCTGTGTCCGGGATTTCGGGAGATTTTCTGGGTTTGGCCCAAGATGCGATGACGCATCTTGGGCGTTCCGTGGCGGAACGCCGTTGGGGGCTCTGCCCCCGTCGCCCGCGGGCGACTTCCCCGGGATATTTTCAAAACGAAGACCGGCAGGCGGGTCGCAGGTCTTGGCAGGGCTTTTTGAAACACAGGTTTTGAAATACTGGCACACGGCAGCGTGTGGCTTTGACATAGACTGCAATATTGGTCCCGGAAGGTCGGGCGGAATGTTTCAAATTCGGCGCGTTCCTGACGGATTCTCACGCAAAGCCGGGCGCGTGATCAAGCGGGCGTGAACCGGGTGTTGCTGTGCTGCTTCAAGGCGCATGTTTTGAGCAGTGAACACGCATCCTTTGGAGAGGCGGCCCTTCGCGGCCTATATGACATGACCAATATGACAGACACTCAAGACCCACCGGCGTGGAAACGTTACGCACCTTTGATCGCCATTGGTGCAGTTGCCCTGGTGGGTGCTTTGACGCTGCGGGATTATCTGAGTTTCGAGACCCTTGCGGCCAATCGTGAGGCATTGGAAACGTTCCGGGATGCCAATTATGTGCTCACGGCTGGTGTTTTCATGTTGGCCTATGTGGTGATCGTCGGGTTTTCGCTGCCAGGCGCGACCATCGCGACGCTGACCGGTGGCTTTCTGTTCGGGGTCTTCCCCGGCGCCCTGTTCAACGTCCTGGCCGCGACTGTCGGTGCGACAGTCATCTTTCTGGCGGCGCGCTACGGGTTGGGCGAGCGGTTGGCGGCCAAAATGGATGCCAGTGACGGTGTTGTGCGCAAGATCAAGGATGGGATCGACGAGAATCAGTGGTCGATGCTGTTCCTTATACGGCTGGTGCCCGCCGTGCCGTTCTTTGTCGCGAACCTCGTGCCCGCGCTGGTTGGCGTGCCGCTCTACCGGTTTTTTGTATCGACCTTCCTTGGGATCATTCCGGGGGGCGTGGTCTATACCTCGGTCGGGGCCGGTCTGGGCGAAGTCTTTGCCCGTGGTGAAACTCCTGATCTGGGCATCATCTTCGAGCCGCATATCCTCCTGCCGATCCTTGGTCTCTGTGCGCTTGCTGCGTTGCCGATTGTGCTGAAGGCCGTGCGCGGCAAGAAGGGGCTGTGATCATGGAAAAGATCAAGACAGATGTATTGGTGATCGGCGCAGGCTCTGGCGGTTTGTCGGTGGCAGCGGGTGCGGTGCAGATGGGCGCCAGCGTGGTGCTGCTTGAAGCGCACAAGATGGGGGGCGATTGCCTTAACTACGGGTGCGTTCCATCGAAAGCGCTGATTGCCTCGGCCAAGACGGCCTATGCGATGCGTCACGCGGATCGGTACGGTATAGCCAATGTCACGCCGCAGGTGGATTACGCGGCCGCCAAGGATCATGTCGCGGATGTGATCGGCCAGATCGAACCCGTGGACAGTCAGGAACGGTTTGAAGGTCTGGGCGTTCGGGTGATCCGCGAATATGGTCGGTTCGTGTCTCCGACCGAGGTTGAGGCCGGGCCGTACAGGATCACCGCACGCCGGATCGTTGTCGCGACAGGATCGTCGCCTTTCGTGCCGCCCATCCCCGGCTTGGACAAAATACCCTACCTCACCAACGAGTCGCTTTGGGAGCTGCGTGAACAGCCTGAGCATCTGCTGGTGATTGGTGGTGGACCCATCGGCATGGAAATGGCGCAGGCGCATCTGCGGCTTGGCTCGAAGGTGACCGTGATCGAAGGTGCCAAGGCACTGGGGAAGGATGACCCGGAGATGGCCGAGATCGTACTCGACAGCCTGCGGGACGAAGGTCTTGAGATCGCGGAAGGGTCGAACGCCAAAGAGGTGCGCGGGGCAGAAGGTGCCATTGAGATCGAGACCGAGGATGGGCGGGTGTTCAAGGGCACGCATATCCTGGTTGCCGTGGGACGTCGCGCCAATACCAAAGGTCTCGATCTGGAGAAGGCTGGCATCAAGACAAAGCGCTCGGGCATCGAGGTGGATGACCGTCTGCGCACCTCCAACAGGAAAGTCTACGCGATCGGTGATGTGGCGGGCGGGCTACAATTCACTCATGTGGCGGGTTACCATGCCGGTGTGATCATCCGGTCCATGCTGTTCGGTCTGCGGTCAAAAGCCACCATGCGGCATATCCCCTGGGCGACCTACACGCAGCCGGAGCTGGCGCAAGTCGGTCTGACCGAGGCGCAGGCGAAAAAAGAGCATGGAACCAAGCTTGAAGTGGTGCGCTTTCACTACAGTCACAATGACCGCGCCATAGCTGAGCGCAAGACACGTGGGCTGATCAAGGTGATGGTGGTCAAAGGCCGCCCGGTGGGTGCGTCGATCGCAGGAGAGCAGGCGGGTGAGTTGATCAATCTTTGGGCGCTGGTGATCGCGAACAAAATGAAGATGGGTCAGATCGCGAATATGGTCGCGCCCTATCCGACAATCGGGGAGCTTAACAAAAGGGCTGCGGGCGCCTACTTCTCTCCCCGACTGTTTGAAAGCGATACTGTTAAGAAAGTTGTGCAGTTTGTTCAGAAATGGATTCCCTGATGTGATCGTGCCGGGTGCGGGACCATGTTGAACTCGCTCTCCGGACGCTTCCTGATCCTGACAACTGTCTTTGTCATGCTGGCAGAGGTTTTGATCTTTGTGCCGTCGATTGCGCGGTACCGTGAGGATTTCCTGCTCAATCGTCTCGAGCGGGCCCAGATCGCGTCGCTTGCGCTTTTGGCGGATGACATGATCGACACGGAGCTTGAGGAGGAGCTGCTGTTGAATGCGGGCGTGTTCAACGTGGTGCTGAGGCGGGACGAGCTGCGGCAGTTGGTGTTGTCCTCGCCAATGCCGAGCGAAGTTGCGCAGACCTTCGATCTTCGCGAGGCAACGGCGCTGTCTTTGATCCGGGACGCCATGTTGCGTCTTGCAAATCCCGAAACCGAAACCATCCGCGTCATTGGCAATCCGTTCCGAGATGGCGGGCTTTTGATCGAAATTACGTTGGACACCGGCGAATTGCGCATGGCGATGATTGACTACGGTCTGCGCATTCTGGTGCTGTCCGCCGTCATTTCGATTTTCACCGCAGGGCTTTTGTTCCTGGCAGTGCGTGTCTTGCTCGTGAAGCCGATCAAGGGTGTTGTGGGCCATATGCAGAGCTATGCCAAAGCACCCGAGGATGCGCGGCGTATTATCCAGCCGTCAGCAGGCGTGACAGAATTGCTCGAAGCGGAGAAAGCCTTGCAGTCTCTGCAGACGCAGCTCACGCAGGCACTCAAACAAAAAGAGAGGCTGGCGCAATTGGGTGGGGCCGTGGCCCGGGTGAGCCATGATTTGCGCAATATCCTGACATCAGCGCAGCTTTTCACAGACCGCATCGAGATGAGTGAAGATCCTGCGGTCAAACGGATGGCCCCGAAGCTTGTGAATTCGATCACGCGCGCCGTATCTCTTTGTGAAAGCACCCTGGCGTTTGGACGTGCGGAAGAGCCCGCGCCAACGCTGACCTTGATAAATCTGGCGGAACTTGTGTCAGACGTGCTGGACAGTGAACGGCTGGCGATCGGGGAGTTTGATCTGAGCCTCAGCGAAGACGTGCCCGGCAACCTGATGGTGCGGGCAGATCCTGAGCAGATGTACCGCGTGATTTCGAATCTCGTGCGTAATGCGCGACAGGCGATCATTGGCACCGGTGAACCCGGTGAGATCAATGTGTCGGCTCGGGTGTGTGACGACGCGTGGTGCATTGAGGTGACGGACACCGGACCGGGACTTCCGCCGAAGGCGGTCGAGCATCTGTTCCAACCGTTTCAGGGAGGTGCCCGAAAAGGCGGTTCCGGGCTGGGTTTGGCCATTGCCGAAGAATTGGTCAGGGGACATGGGGGGACTTTGACATTGGTGAAAACCGATGAAACCGGCACCGCATTCCGCATTCGTTTGCCGATGGGCGACCTGAGCTAGGGGTGATTGCCAAAGCGTGAAAAATTCTTGGAATTTGCGCTTGCATCACCCCGGCACTGCGTCTATTCCCCGCCTCGTGGACCGATAGCTCAGCTGGATAGAGTACTTGACTACGAATCAAGGGGTCGGGGGTTCGAATCCTCCTCGGTCCGCCACTCCTCCCCTCCAGAACATTGTTTAGTAGGCGGTTGGACTGCGGATGCCGGCATGTACGGCGTTTTCAGCGAATTCAGTCATCTCGGCTAGGATCATTCGGGTTGCTTGAAAAAAGCGCCAACTTGTTGCCCTGCGGGTCTCTGAGATAGCCGACGTAGAAACGCGGGCCGTAGGATGTGCGAAAGCCGGGATCGCCTTCATTTGTCCCGCCTGCCGTTAACGCTGCTGCGTGCAGATTTCGCACTTGGTCTTGGTTGCGCGCTTCGAAAGCGATCATCGTTCCGTTTCCGGCAGAAGCGGGCTGCCTATTAAATGTTGGTTTGACATAAAAGTCAGGACAGACGGGCGATTGGTCCTGTGGCACGGGCAAAGCAAAGCTTAAGCCGTCCGAACCCTCGCGCAGGCTATAGCCGAGATCGGGTAAAAACGCTGAATAAAAGCGCTTTGCGCGTGCGATGTCGTCCGCGCCGACAGTGACATAGGCAATCATGCGGGCCGCTCCGCTTTCACCGTTGTCTCAGTGTAATGGATGCCACTGATCGCAAAGAACATTTCAGTGCACAGCACACTCTTGTCATTTTGCGGGTGCCACTCTGATTGGGTTTGATTCACAAGACTTCCCATAATTTCCGTGTGGTGTTGTCGAATTGGGATGGGTCAGCATATGCGGCAATAGTCAGGTGTTCTGTCCACGCATCGTTTCCAATACGAACCAGCGCTCCCTCGGACAGTTCGCTCTGGATTGCCGTCTCTGGCATCCAGGCAAAGCCACTGCCTGCCATCAGGCGGCGTTTTATGGCCTCCACGAGTCCATCGACGTAGATCGGTTCCGCATTGAACGGTTTTTTGCCAATGGCGTGTTCTACGACCATGCCAAGAAAACTTGAGGCTTCGTAAGCAAGATACGGGATGGCCGTGCGCCCGCGCGAGTCCAGAGCCCAACCGTTGTCGCGGGCCGGCTTTGCAGCTGCAACCGGGATGAGGCGGTCGGTCAGAAGGTCTTTGCGGTCAAACGCGGATTCGTTGATCGTCAATGAGACGGCGCTGTGCGTGTAGCAGAGCATGATGTCCACAGCGCCTTCGACCAGCAATTCGCAGCATGTGCTGAGCGAGTCGGAGATCACGCGGGTCCGGATCTCGGGCATGCTGTGTTGCAGGGTTTCGATCCGGTTGGCGAGGAAATTGACCGAGATGGTGTGCAAAACCGAAAAGCGGATAAACCGGTGCTCGCCCCGGTCTGCATCGCGCAGAGTTTGTCGGGCTTCTGACAGCTGCGAAACAGCCCCGGTTGCGATGGGCAGGAATTGGGCACCGGCTTCGGTGAGTTGCACGGGATAGGTCGCCCGATTCACCAAAGGCAGGCCAACCCAGCTTTCTAAAGCCTTAATTCGACGGCTAAAGGCGGACTGAGTGATGTTTCTTTCATCAGCAGCGCGCGTGAAGTTCTGGGTTCGCGCAAGGCATTCGAAATCCCGCAGCCAGTTCAGATCCATCTATACCTCTGAAAATAATTGATTTTATTCGATGGTACAAAATATCATGCAAAAACGGAATAGTTTGATGAAATGTTTGAATTGGAGTGGCCGAAAAAACTGTTCCTACGCTTTGACATGAGCCAACGAGGCTTTTGTGGGGTGGACCGCTACTCGGGCGGGTCACGGTCGTAAGGGCCTCGCGCCACCGCTTGGCAGAAAATGGCAAGCGCACAAAACATGTAGAGCTGGCCATGAACGACCAGCCACCAACAGAGGAGACGATCAACATGAAGACTTTCAAGAGCCTGGGACTCGCCGCTGCCGTCAGCGTATTGGCCCTGCCGGCATTCGCTTCGGAAGAGGTGAAGATCGGTGTGCCCTCTTGGACAGGCGCGCAGGCGATTGCGCACGTTCTGGGCAATGTTGTGGAGACACGGATCGGCGGACAGGTCGAGTATGTGCCGGGCAACAATGCCACGATTTTCCAGGCGATGGACCAAGGCAAGGGCGACATTGATGTACACCCCGACGTGTGGTTGCCGAACCAGGAAAGCTTTACCAAGCAGTATGTCGATGAAGCGGGCACTGTAACGCTCTCATCCAACCCCTATCAGGGCAACCAGGGCTTCTGCGTGTCCAAACAGTTCGGCGAAGCCAACAACATTACCGATATTGCCGATCTGGGTCGCCCGGATGTGGCGGCGCTGATGGACAGCGATGGCAATGGAAAAGGTGAGCTGTGGATCGGTGCACCGGGCTGGGCTTCGGCCAATGTGAATGAGGTCAAAGTTCGCGACTACGGCCTGCTTGATTTCATCGAACCGATCCGCGCAGAAGAAGCGGTCAAGACAGCTCGCATCAAGGACAGCATTGCCAAGGGCGAAGGTTACGCGTTCTATTGCTACGAGCCGCACGCGGTCTGGTTCATGTTTGACGTGATGATGCTCACAGAGCCGAAATACGATCCCGAAAAGTACGTCATGGTGCAACCGTCGGATGATCCCGATTGGTACAACAAGTCGATGGTGGCATCGAAGGACGCGCTGAAAGACGTTCAAATCGCGTGGTCGAACTCGCTTGTCGACCGGTCGCCCGCAATTGCGGAATTCTTCCAGAATTTCCAGTTGGAAGCGTCGGACGTCAGCGCGCTTGCGTTCGAAATCAGCGCCAATGACCGCGACCCGGCAGAAGTCGCGGCTGAATGGGTCGAGGCGAATTCTGATCGCGTCGACGCGTGGCTTGGTCTCTGATCCGAGACAATTGAAGCCCGGCCATCGGGATACTGCCCGATGGCCAAACCCATCCAAATCACATGACGAGGCGCGGCCTGATGACTGACGAAACCGTCATAGAAATATCTCATGTCTGGAAGATTTTCGGTGCCAATCCCGAGGCGGCGCTGCGGTCTATCCGGGAAGAGGGACTGAGCAAGGCCGAAGTTCTGGCGCGTCACAACGCGGTTGTGGGCGTTGCGGATGTCAGCCTGTCGGTCAATCGCGGCGAGATTTTCTGCATCATGGGGCTGTCTGGCAGTGGCAAGTCCACGTTGGTCCGTCATTTCAACAGATTGCTGGAACCCACGGCAGGCGAGATCAAGATCGAAGGCACCGACGTGATGGCGCTTGGGCCAAAAGAGCTTCAGGTTTTTCGCAATCGCAAGATCGGGATGGTCTTTCAGAACTTCGCGTTGATGCCGCATCGGTCGGTGCTGGATAATGTGGCGATGCCGCTCGAGATCCGTCAGGTCGCGAAGAACGAGCGGATGCGACAGGCGGCAGCGATCCTCGATATCGTCGAGCTGGGCGCGTGGGGCTCAAAGTTTGCGCATGAACTGTCCGGCGGGATGCAGCAACGTGTCGGACTGGCGCGCGCCCTTGCGGCCAATCCGGATGTTCTGTTGATGGACGAGCCTTTCTCGGCGCTTGATCCACTGATCCGACGGCAATTGCAGGATGAATTCATTCGTCTCAGCAAGATTCTCAAAAAAACAACGGTCTTTATTACACACGATCTGGACGAAGCCGTGCGCATCGGTGACCGCATTGCGATTATGCGTGACGGCAAGCTTGTGCAGATGGGAACAGCAGAAGACATCGTCATGCATCCGGCAGACGACTATGTGGCAGATTTCGTTGCCGGCATTTCGCGGCTCAAGGTGGTGCACGCCCATGCTGTGATGCAGCCTATTGAGGCGCATGTCGCCAAGCACGGTCCGATTGCTGCCGACGCGCCACGCGTGAACGCGCAGGAAACGCTGAGCACGTTGATCAACCTCGCCATCGACACTGACAGTGCTGTCCTTGTGCAGGAGGGTGGACAGGATGTGGGCGTGATCACACGGAAAGATCTTCTGCGCACCGTGATCGAGGGAACGGAAGTGTCATGAACAAGCAAGATATCAATCCTCTCGAAGACACCGAAAGCGAAGCCGCTCTGGCCTATGCTGAAGAGCGCCGCGAGAATATCCGCACCTTTGTGCGCACCAATCCTGACTATTATATCCGAAACTTCGACAAGATCGGCGCTTCGGCGCGGTTCACCCCGACCTTCAACCTCATGGCGGGTCTTTTTGGGCCAATCTGGTTTGGGGCGCGAGGGCTGTGGTCATGGGCACTGCCGTTCCTCATCCTCGAAGCTTTGGCTTTCGTGCAGATCGCACGCGGCCTGTTCGGTGACCTTGCCGCAGACGCAATGGCGCGGATTGCCTCCATTGAAGGCACGCTGGAGTTGCGCCGACAACAATTGGCGGCCGCAATCGAAAACGGTTCTGACCGTGTCGACGCGTTCAGGCGCACAGTTGAATCGCTGGAGGCCAATATTGGCGGCATTCGCGAAGAAGCGGCAGCGCTGGCCGCGCAAGGGCCGTGGATTGTCCTGACTGGCATCATCCTGCTGACACTGGCCAAGGTCGCACAGGCAACTGTCGCAAACTGGGCATTGGAAGGCCGGTTTTCCGAATGGTTGTCAGATCGATCCATCCGCTCCGGTTTGCCGATGGAACAGATCGCTTTCAGCGCGATCTTCATGATCCTGATCGTCTCGACCGCAATGGTGCACTACAGCTTCCCCGGTCGTTTCTCACTGTTGAGCGCTTTCCCGACGGATCCGGACATTCGTCTGACCAGTATTGCATGGGTGGAAGACTTCATCGCGTTCTGCGTCCGCAACAGCGAAACCTTCTTTGAGTGGCTTACATTCGGGATTCGGTCCTTGCTGGACGCGCTTGAAGTGATCCTTGTGCAGACCCCGTGGATCGTGATTGCGAGCCTCATCATCCTGCTGACATGGCTGACGGCAGGTATTCGTACCGCCATCTATTCAGGCGCCTTCCTCGCCTATATGGGCATGCTCGGCTTTTGGGAGGCGGCGATGACCACGCTTGCCTTGCTCGGTACGGCAGCCTGCCTGTCCATCGCGATTGGCATCCCGCTGGGAATGTTTGCTGCCCGCCGTCCGCGCTTTTACGCCTTTATCCAACCGATCATGGACTTCATGCAGACCATGCCTGCCTTTGTTTTCATGGTGCCTGTCATTGCCTTCTTCGGTGTCGGCAAGCCAGCGGCGGTGGTCGTGACAATGATCTTTGGAGGCACGCCTGTGGTGCGTCTGACCGTTCTGGGTCTGCGCGGTGTACCTGAGAGTGTGCGCGAAGCGGCGATCAGTTTTGGCGCGAACAAGTGGTATCTCCTGACCAAGGTGGATGTGCCGCTCGCCAGCCCGTCGATCCGTGCGGGCATCAACCAGACCATTATGCTGTCGCTCGCGATGGTGGTGGTTGCTTCGCTGATCGGGGCCAAGGGGCTTGGCGAAGACGTGCTGGAAGCACTGCAATACGCTAATGTGGGACAGGGCATCCTGGCCGGGTTCTCGATCCTCTTCTGCGCGATGATCCTCGACAGGATCGTACAAGGTGCCCGAAAATGACGCCTTTGGTCATGGTGCATGGCTTTATGGGTGGGTCCCGGCAATGGGCCGAGCAAACAAAAGCGTTGGCCTCCAAATATGATGTGGTGACAGTTGACCTGCCCGGGTTCGGCGAGAACGCACACTTGCGCGCGCCGGACACGATCACCGAGTTTGCGTCATGGGTTTTGGAACACTTGACGGCACAGGGCATCGAGCGGTTCCATCTGCTCGGACATTCGATGGGCGGTATGATCGCGCAGGAGATGGTCAGACTCGCGGCTGAGCGGGTGGATCAACTTGTGCTGTATGGAACAGGGGCGACGGGTGTTCTGCCGGGTCGGTTCGAGCCTATTCATATCTCGAAGAGCCGGGCGCAAACGGAAGGTCCCAAGCGCACCGCCCGACGCATAGCAGCGACGTGGTTTCTTGAGCGCGAAGCGGCGGCGGGGTTTGAAGGCTGCGCAGGAATTGCAGAGTGCAGCAGTCTGGACGCCATCGTCGCCGGTCTCACCGCGATGGAAGGATGGAATGGCGAGGGGAACTTGGCTGCCATCAAGGCCCGTACGCTTGTGATCTGGGGCGATAATGATCGCACCTATCCCTGGCGCCAGATTGAACAGCTCTGGACGAGCATTGCCGACACCAGCCTCGCCGTGATTCCAAACTGTGCCCATGCGGCTCATCTGGAAAAACCAGACCTGTTTAACCGAATCCTGTCGGATTTTCTTGATGACGCGACCGGCGCCGACACGAAGACATCAACAAAGCTCGAATCGTGGGCTGTAGGCAGCTGATCCAAGCGTCAGGCTGCGTTTCGCGGTTTTGCAAAGCCCGGGGATTGAACGATACCGGCGTCAAACAATTTTGCAATTTCAGTGCCGGAACAGCCCGCGACGTCGGCAAGTATCTCTTCGGTATGCTCACCAAGAATGGGGGCAGGCCTTGGCGGTTTGCGCGGCGTTGCTCCGAAGGCGGCAGGGTGAGACGGCACGCGATAAGTGCCGATTCCCGGCTGCAACACATCCGAGAACATCGGATTATCGGTGCTCAGATCGCTGTCCTGCGCGACCGCCTCGCGCACAGTGCGGAATTCGGACCATGTCAGGCCCGCATCGTTGAACGCTGCCTCGAACTCGGGCACGCAGCGCTGGGCGAACCACGGCTTCAGGATCGCGGTGATCTCATCGCGGAACCGCCAGCGGTTGCCTTCATCCGCCAAGGACACGCCAAGACGTCGTTCCAGGGCAGACATCGCTTCGACCGTGCCGGTCGCCTTGCAGATGCCGCGCCACTGACGGTCGGTCAAACCGATCACCATCACGCGGCGACCATCGGCGCACACAAAATCCTGCCCATAGGCTCCATAAAGCGCATTGCCGGATTTGCCTCGATCCTCACTGTTCAGCGTCACGTCACCGATCATGCCAAGATGGCCCAGTGTCGCCGCCGCTACGTCTTTCAATGCGATCTCGACCTCTTGCCCGCCCTTGCCGCGCAGCCGATGCCGTTCTGCGGCCAAGAGCGCTGAGACACACATGTTGCCCGCGATCAGGTCCCATGCAGGCAGCGCGTTGGCGACAGGCTCATCGCTGTCCACGGGGCCGGTCATGTTCGGGATGCCAAGTGCGGGGTTCACAGTGTAATCCACCTGCGGCCGACCGTGGCGGTCTCCTGTCAGCGTCACCATGACCAAATCGCGTCGATATTGGCTCAGTGTCTCGTAGTCCATCCAGCCGCGCACCCGCAGGTTGGTCAGGAACAGCCCTGCATCATCGCCCGGTGCGGTAATGATCCGGGTGATCAACTCGCGGCCTTCAGGGGATTTCATGTCGACGGCGATGGATTTCTTGCCTTTGTTCATGCCCGCCCAGAACAGGCTTTCGCCATTGGGTGCCAAAGGCCAGCGCCCGGCATCCAGCCCGCCACCCAGACGGTCAAAGCGGATCACTTCGGCCCCCATCTGCGCCAGCGTCATCCCCGCCAGCGGCACCGCGACAAAGGCCGACCCTTCCACGACCCTCATGCCTTTGAGAACGCTCATTGTGCGTCCGCCCAGATGGCTGTGGCCTGCATGCACTGATGCCTGTCCTGACCGGTCCATAGGCTGAGCACTGCGTCTTCTTCCTCCATCGCGATCTCGCAAGGGGTGCCTGCAAACATCGGATGCACACCGCGGAAGTCGAAATACTTGGGTGTTCTGCCCCGCTCACGAATAGCCGCACGCATCAGCAGTGTCGCTTGCAGCGGTCCGTGCACGACGAGGCCGGGGTATTTCTCGACCTCTTGCGTGTAGGGCAGGTCGTAGTGAATACGATGGGCGTTGAAGGTGACTGCCGAGTAGCGAAAGAGCAGCGCTTCGGTTGTGTCGATCTCCTCGACAGGGGCCGTGGGCAGTGGCTTTTTCTTGGGCGGCGTGTAGGTTTCGGGAATTTGCAGATAGACGATGTCCTGCCGTTCTTCGATGGCAAGGCCTGAGGGACCATAGATCGCGTGATCAACAGTCACGAACACCATCGGCCCGCTTGAGCCTTCTTTCTCGGTCACCGACCGGATGGACGAGCGCCGTTCAAGCGGATCGCCGATGCGCAAGGCGGGGCCGTAGAATTTCAGCGCCCCGCCCGCCCACATACGGCGGTCCAGACGCACCGGTGGCAAAAGATCGGTTTCACGCGGGTGCCCGTCGCGGCCCAGATTGTCGTTTGGGGTCGAAAGGGGAAAGGCGCACCAGTGCCAGAGCGGCGGCAAGGGGTCGCTATGCTGCGGCGCTTTTCCAAGACCAACAGTTGCATGAAGTTGCCGTGCAAGCTCGGGTGTGACGCAGCCGGCATCACGAGTGACGCGTCCTGTCCAGGCATCCAGATTCAGCATGTCCATGATCGTCCTCCCCACAGAATACCTGTAAGAGGTAAGTGCGAGTTCTAAAAAAATCAAATGATTTTAATCACTTATGGGAATACCACGGTATACCGTGCCGAGGATTTTGCACTTGCGGCATTTGAAGGAAAAGGAAATTCCGGCGTTTTCTGCACCTGCATCCTTGCAGAATTTTGGTTGCGGCGAGGTGTCAAAACGCGTCGGCGAAGTGGCGCTTCGCCGCAGTGCATCATCGCTTCCGCCTGCGTCCGTGCCGGGGTAGTTTGGACACATGACACCGACCGCAGCCCCGTTTTTGCGCCTTCGCAAATCAGTCGAGACGCCTGTATGACTCACGATGGCGACAGTGCAGGCTTTTCGCTGCGTTTGGACGACGACAGCGGCACGATTCATCTAGGCGGTGCGTTGACGATCCGGACGGTGACAGCGTTGCGTGACGAACTCTTCAACGTCGACGCGAGCACGGTGCGTTGCTTTGATCTATCCGATGTAACGCGGCTGGATACGGCCGGCGCTTGGGCACTGCTCGACTTTCAAAAAGACCGATGCGCTGATTTCCAGTCGTTTATCGGCGCCAGTTCTGAAGCGGACAGCCTGTTGCGCACGGTCGAAAACGCCCTGCCGCAGCCGGAAGAGCCGCCCCAGCAGAACACGACATTCAAGGCGTGGCTCGACCGCTTTGGTCGGCGTGTTGTCTCGGGTTTCATGTTCCTGCGTGCCCTGACCGCGTATCTGGGCATTTTTCTGCACCGCCTTGCCCGCGCTCTGCGTCATCCCAGCGAGTTCAAATTCACGTCGCTTGTGCATCACTGCGAAGAGGTCGGTCTCAAAGCCGTCCCCATCGTGGCGCTCATGGCGTTTCTGATCGGTGTGGTTCTGGCGTTTCAGGGCTCCACTCAACTGCGTCAGTTCGGAGCTGAGGTGTTCGTTGTCGACCTGATCGCCATTTCCATCCTGCGGGAACTGGGCATCCTCCTGACCGCCATCATCGTGGCAGGCCGCACCGCGTCTGCCTTCACAGCCGCCATCGGCTCGATGAAGATGCGCGAGGAAATCGACGCGATGCGCACGCTGGGCCTTGATCCCGGCATGAACCTCTTTGTACCGCGCATTCTGGCGCTGTTGATCATGCTGCCGATCCTTGGGCTGATCGCCAATATCGCCGGGCTGTTCGGGGGCGCGCTGATGGCGTGGATCGACCTTGGCATCTCGCCTGCGATGTTCACCACGCGGCTGGTCGAAGGCACGGCGGTCAGCCACGTCTTTGTCGGTCTGGTCAAAGCTCCGGTCTTTGCGATGATCATCGGTGTCGTCGGCTGCCACGCAGGCATGCAGGTGCAAAGCAACGCGGAGTCGCTGGGACGCATGACATCGAATGCCGTCGTCACCGCGATCTTTGCTGTGATTGTGGCGGACGCCGTGTTCTCCATCTTCTTCGCCGAGATCGACATATGACCGAGAGCGAGGTGGTCATACGGCTGCGCGGCATCCGCAACCAGTTCGGGCGGCAGGTGGTGCACGAGGACCTCGATCTCGACGTTTACCGCGGCGAGATCATTGGCGTTGTGGGGGGATCCGGCACAGGTAAATCCGTCCTATTGCGCACCATCGCAGGTTTGCAGAAGCCCGCTGCCGGATCTGTTGACGTGCTGGGCATCGACGTGCTGAACGCTGACGAAGACACGCGGCAAAAACTGGAAAACCGCTGGGGCGTGATGTTCCAGGACGGCGCGTTGTTCTCCTCGCTGACTGTGCGCGAAAACGTCGAAGTGCCGATGCGTGCGATCCCTGGTCTTGATCCGCAGATCCGCAGTGATTTGGCGGACCTCAAGCTCTCGATGGTCGGTCTGCAATACCTTGCCGGTGACAAGTACCCGTCTGAGCTTTCCGGCGGTATGCGCAAGAGGGCCGGGCTGGCGCGCGCTCTCGCGCTTGATCCGGACATTGTGTTCCTTGACGAGCCGACAGCGGGTCTCGACCCTATCGGCGCCGCCGCTTTTGACGAACTGATCCGCGATCTGTCACATTCGCTCGGCCTGACAGTATTCCTCGTGACCCATGATCTCGACACCCTGCACGCGACCTGTGACCGCATCGCGGTGCTGGCGGAACGAAAGGTACTGGTGACCGGCAGCATGGCGGATATGCTTGAGGTCGAGCATCCTTGGGTGCACGAGTATTTCCATGGCCCCCGCGCCCGCGCCGCCGTGCCCGAAAAATCGACGAAAGGCGACTGACTTGGAAACCAAGGCAAACTTTGTCCTGATCGGCGCATTCACCCTTGCGGGGTTGCTGGGTATCCTTGGGTTCTTCCTGTGGTTCGCGCAGGTCGAGCTGGACCGCCAGTTCGACTACTATGACATCCGCTTTTCCTCGGTCTCGGGCCTGAGCAACGCATCGGACGTGCGCTTCAGCGGGCTGCCGGTGGGGCAGGTGGTCGATGTGCGCCTGTCGCCCAATCAGGACGGCACGATCCTGGTCCGGGTCGAAGTAGACGCCGCCACCCCCGTCCGCACCGACAGCATCGCAACCATCGAAGCGCAGGGTGTGACAGGTGTGTCCTTCGTCGGCATCGGCCCCGGTACGCCGGACGCCGCTCTTCTTGAGCCGACCGATGATCAACCCGTCCCCGAGATCACCGCCGGACGCTCCACGCTGCAAAGCCTGTCCGAAGACGCCCCGCGTCTGCTGGAGGAGACGCTGCAGCTCGTGTCCGACGTAGGCGATCTGCTCGGAGCCGAGAACCGCGACCGCATCAACAGCATCATTGCCAATGTCGAAACCGCATCTGCCGAATTTGCCGAAACGCTAGACGGGGTCTCGTCGATTTCGACCACGGTCAGCGACTTTGCGGAACAGATCAACCGCTTCAACGAAACGCTCAACACCCTGACAGGGGATCTGACCGATGTGCTGCAAACCGCAGATGCAACGCTCACCTCGATCGGGGAGCTCTCAGAGCAGGGCAAGGGCGTGCTAACAACCGGGGCTGACACCCTGAGCAGCGCGCAATCCGCGCTTGATCGGACCGAAGCATACATCGCCACCGACCTGTCACAGGCCACCACCGATCTGCGGGCCACCGCCGCCGCGCTACAAACTGAACTGACCGCGCTGTCTGCCGATGCCCGCGCGCTGATGGTGACGCTCAACACCACCGGCGAAACCGCGACCGCGCGTCTGCAAGAGGCGCAGGCGACCCTGCAAGCAACTGACGCTCTGATTGCCCGGCTGGACGGCACTGCCGAGGCTGTGACCGATACTGCTGGCACCATCGACACGCTGATCCGCGATGAAGGCGCGCCGCTTTTGTCCGAGACTCGTGCAATGGTCGCCGAGGCCGACCGCGCCATCGCCTCGGTTGCTTCAGTCGCCAATGAAGACTTACCCGTCATTATCGCTGACATCCGCGAAACCGCCGAGACCTTCCGCACCGTCGCTACCGAAGTGGGTGGAAACCTGACCGCCTCCAGCCAGTCGGCCGAAGCGGTGCTGGAGACCGCACGGGTCACGCTCGAAGACGCACGGATGTCCTTTGCCAATGCCAACACGACGCTGGCCGCGATCAATGACGCGCTGGAAACTGGTGATCGCGCTTTGGGCGCGGCAGAGCGCGCCTTCACTGGCGCGGACCGGGTCATAAACGAGGATCTGGACGGGATCATCACAGGGTTGGAAGCGTCGTTGGGCAGCCTTGATTCAGCTATCGCGCAGGTCTCCGCAGACATTCCTGGCATGTCTGCTGATCTGCGTGCCGCCAGTCAGGCGGCCTCCGACACCTTCGCCGAGTTGCGCAGTCTGACCACCGCCGCATCCCCGGCGATCCGGGAATTCAGCACAACTGCACTGCCGCTCTATTCGCGGTTGGCGCAGGAAAGCCGCGCATTGATTGCAAATCTCGACCGATTGACCGATCAAATCCAAAGAGACCCGACGCGGTTCTTTCTCGACAGCGAAACGCCGGAGTTCAGACGATGACATTATGTGCCTCTCTGCGAAGCATACTCGCCGCGACCGGTTTGCTCGCGCTGTCCGGCTGTGCGGCGATCACCGCTGTCAGCGATGCAGCGACGCCGCTGGACGTGTATGAACTACGTGCTCCGGCCAGCATTGCAGCCAGTGGCGGCCGCGTCTTGGCGCGGGATGTGATCGTCGAGATCCCGACCACCAGCGGGGCCTTGGCCACCGACCGCATCATGATTCGGCCCAACGCTTTACAGGCGCAATACCTGCCCGATGTCCGGTGGAGCGAGCCGACCCCGGTGATGGTCCAGACGCTGATGCTGCGCTCGATCGAGGCCACGGGGGCGGTGCGTTATGTCGGGCGCAAGCCCTTGGGGGTCAGCGGGGATTTCGCGCTCGTGACCGAAGTCATCGACTTCCAGGCCGATGTGGTGCCCGAAACCGACACGGCAAACGTGCAGATCACTTTTCTGGTGCGGATCGTGCGCGAAAGGGATGCCAGCATCGTCGCCAGCCGCAGCTTTAGGGCGAACGCTGTCGCGGCGACAACCGAGACCGATGTTATCATCGACGCGTTCAGCGCCGCGTCGGATCAGGTTTTTGTCGAGTTTGCGCAGTGGGTGCGGGACGCGCTCTGATCAGGCTATCCCGGCCGCGCACATCGCATCGGCCACCTTTTTGAACCCGGCGACGTTGGCGCCTTTGGCATAATCGATTCCGTCCTTCGATCTGCCTGCATCCGCGCACACGCTATGAATGTTTTGCATGATGTCTTTCAAGGCCTCTGCCAATGCGTCACGCGATTGGCTGCGGCGTTGGCGGTTCTGATTGATCTCGAGCCCCGAGACCGCCACACCTCCTGCATTGGCTGCCTTGCCCGGTGCGAAAAGAACACGGCCGTCGCGGAGTATGGCCTTGGCGTCACGGGTGGTTGGCATATTGGCACCTTCAACAACTGCCTTGCAGCCGTTCTTAACCAAAGCCGTTGCCGCTTCGGCATCCAGCTCGTTCTGCGTGGCACATGGCAGCGCGATATCGCATTCAACCGACCAGGGCGCCGCGTCGGGATACCAAGTCGCGTCGAACTCGTCGGCGTAGGCTTCGAGGCTCGCGCCGGACTGTTTCTTGTGGTCGCGAACCCAACTGATCTTGTCCAACGTCAGGCCGTTCTTGTCATGGATGAAACCGTTGCTGTCCGATAGGGTGATGACCTTGCCGCCGTTGCAGACAGCCAACTCCGCAGCAAAGGTCGCGACGTTTCCGGCGCCGGAGATCACAATCGTCTTGCCGTCGATTGTGTCGTTATGCTCGGCAAGCATATGACACAGGAACTGCACAACGCCATATCCCGTAGCTTCGGTCCGCATCTCGCTGCCGCCAAAGGACAGCCCTTTTCCGGTGAGGACACCGGCAAAGTGGTTCGTGATTCGCCGATATTCGCCAAACATCCATCCAATTTCGCGCACACCAACATTTATGTCGCCCGCTGGGATGTCGATATTCGGGCCGATGTGACGGTGCAGTTGCTGCATGAAAGATTGACAGAACCGCATGATCTCATTCTCGCTGCGCCCAGCGGGGTCGAAATCCGCGCCGCCTTTCCCTCCGCCCATAGGCAGACCTGTCAGAGCGTTCTTGAATGTCTGTTCAAAGCCGAGAAATTTCAGGACTGACCGATTCACGGTCGGATGAAACCGCAGCCCGCCTTTATATGGTCCGATGGCATCATTGAACTGAACGCGGTAGCCGCGATTGACATGCACGACGTTGTTGTCGTCGCTCCACTCGACGCGGAACGAGATCGTCCGGTCGGGTTCACTCAAGCGCTCTAGGATCGCTGCCTCACGATATGCAGGCGTTTCGTTCACCACGGGGATCAGGTCTGGCAGCACGTCCTTGGCGGCTTGGTGAAACGTGTCTTCGCCCGGGGTTCGACGTTCGAGATCGGAAAGAAAATCGTCGAGGTTGATCTTGGTTTTGGTCATAGAGCCTGTCCTATTGATTACAGGCTAACTGCCATCGCTCCCAAATCGTTCCCACACTGACAAGGCGAAGGGTTACAGCCTTTTGCCGGGCGACAGGAAGTTCGCGTCGGCTTTCACTTCGATCAATTTGATCCCTTCGCGCGATCGGGCCTCGGAGACCGCAGTCACAAAACTCTCGTAGTCCGGGGCTTTGGCGGCATGGGCACCGAAAGATCGGGCCAAGTCGCTGAAGTCGGGATTGGTCAGAACTGTGCCGGACACCCGGTCGGGGTATTCCCGTTCCTGATGCGCGCGGATCGTGCCGTAGCGGGCGTTGTCGATGATGATCACCGTCAGGTTCAGATCGTGATGCACGGCGGTGGCCATTTCCTGACAGGTCATCATGAAACACCCGTCGCCTGCGATGGCGAAGATCTCGCGGTGAGGCTCACAGATCGCGGCACCGATGGCAGCGGGCAGGCCGTAGCCCATGGAACCGGACGTGGGGGCCAGTTGCGATCCTGGCGCGCGGTACTTGTAGAACCGATGCAGCCAACCCGCATAGTTGCCCGCACCGTTACAGAGGATCGCGTCTTCGGGCAGCACCTCGGCCAGATGCGCGAAATAGGGGGCCAGCGGATCATCCCCGACCGAGGCCGGGTCGCTGAACGAAACGTACTGTTCGTGCAGGTCTTTCGTACGGTTCGCAAAAGCGTCGGGCGCGATGGGGTCCCAGTTGGCGACAACCGTACAGAAGCTTTCGGTATCCGCCACCAGCGCGATCTCCGGCTCGTAGACGCGGCCGATTTCCTCGGGTTCGGGAAAGACATGCACCAGCGATTGTTCGGGCACTGGCGGTGTGAGGATCGTGTAACCAGCGGTGGTCATTTCCCCCAGACGCGGGCCGATGGCGATGAGCAGGTCGGTCTCGGCCATGATGTCCTTGAGGTAGGGCGGTGTGCCGACGCCGTAATGGCCGATGTAGTTCGTATGGCGGTTGTCCATCAGCCCTTGGCACCGCAGAGACACGGCGACAGGCAGGTTTTGCGTTTCTGCAAAGCGCTGCAAAGCGGCGATGCCGGTCTTGGTCCAACCGCCGCCCCCGGCCATCACCAGCGGGCGTTTGGCTTGGGCGATGCGGGTTTTGAGGTCGTCCATGATTTTACCGGATGGTAAAAAACGCGGTGTATCGATCCGTGCAGGTGGCGAGGGTTGCGTGATCTCGTCGTAAAGCATGTCCTCCGGCAGCGCGAGCACCACCGGCCCCGGCCGCCCCGACATCGCAGTCCGGAACGCACGACTGATGTATTCTTGAAGCCGCGAGGCATCATCAATCTGCGCAACCCACTTGGCCATCTGGCCGAACATGCGGCGGTAGTCGATTTCCTGAAACGCCTCGCGGTCCACCATGTCGCGCGCGACTTGCCCCAAGAACAGGATCATCGGGGTCGAATCCTGATAGGCCACATGCACCCCGGCGCTGGCATTGGTGGCACCCGGACCGCGCGTGGCAAAGCATATGCCGGGACGGCCCGTGAGTTTGCCATAGGCGTCAGCTGCCATCGCCGCACCACCCTCTTGCCGGCAGGTGACAAAGCGGATGTCCTTTTCACGTCCATAAAAGGCGTCGAGCACCGGCAGGTAGCTTTCGCCGGGTACGCCGAACGCAGCAGTCGTGCCTTGGGAGACAAGCAGATCTACGAGATGGTCGGCCGCGCGGATCGTGGTGTTGGGACGTGTCATTCTGGGCTGAGCCTTCTTTGATTTGCGCAAACGCTAAAGCGGTTCGCTGGGCAGGGCAAACAGATGGTCGGTCCAAGCGTGGAGGATGTCGGACTTGGCGTGCCAAAGCGTGCGAACTGCTGCCACACTGATGGTATGAACGTCCTGCACAAAACCCCCGCCCTTGCCGATGCCGTGCTTGCGTCACTGGCCGATATTCCCTTTCCCAGCATCGATGCCGACCGCCCGCCGGCCCTATTGACGCGCTGCCCGGCTGCTGCGGTAACGCCGTTATTCGAAGCGCCCGATTTGGCGAAGGCGGCGGGTGTTGGTCAGGTCCATATCAAGGACGAGCGCGGGCGGATGGGGCTGGGCAGCTTCAAGGCCCTGGGCGCGGCATATGTGATTGCGCGGGATGCGGAAGAGGGCAATGCCAAAGGCCGAACCTATGTCACCGCCAGTGCCGGCAATCACGGTCTGTCCGTCGCGGCTGGCGCCCAGGCATTTGGCGCGCGTGCAGTTGTGTATCTGGCCGACACCGTTCCCGAGGGGTTTGCCGACCGGCTACGCAGCTTTGGCGCGGAAGTCGTTCGGCACGGCGCAATCTATGAAGAGGCGATGGCCGGGGCGGCACAGGCGGCTAAGGACAATGGTTGGGCCTTGCTGTCAGACAGTTCGTGGCCGGGTTATCTCGACCGGCCTTACACCTTGATGGAAGGCTATTTGGTGCTGATGCAGGAAGCCGTCGCCCAGATGCCCGCGCCGCCGACGCATATCTTTCTGCAAGCAGGGGTTGGTGGTCTGGCCACAGCCTGCGCCGCCTACGCGCGGGTGGCGTGGGAGGACGGGCCGCGGATCATCGTGGTCGAACCCGAGGCCGCCCCGGCGCTTTATTCATCAATCAAGGCAGGCTCGGCGCAGGTTACCGAGGGTCCGGAATCATCAATGGGACGGCTGGATTGCAAAGAGCCGTCTTTGATAGCGCTCAAAGGCCTGGCCCGCGACGCCAATGATTTCATGTTAATCACCGAAGAGGAAGGCGCGACCGGGAGCGCCGCCTGCGCTGAGGCGGGATATGCGACAACGCCATCTGGTGGCGCAGGTGTTGCGGGGCTACTGTCGGCGCGGCAGGTAGGCGACGCATTGGGTTTGAGCATCAATTCGCGAGTTCTTGTCATCCTGAGCGAGCAAGCCGCATGATTGCCCCGCCGCGCGGGTTTCCAGAGGCTGAGTTCAAAGCCCGAACAGAGGCGGCGCAAGCGCTAATGGCGGAACACGACCTTGCGGCACTCTTGCTCACGACCGAGCCGGAAATTCGATACTATACCGGTTTCCTGACCCGCTTTTGGGAAAGTCCAACACGGCCCTGGTTTGTTGTTCTGCCCGCCAATGGGGATCCCATTGCAGTGATCCCGTCAATCGGCGCGCATCTCATGCGCCAAAGCTGGATCAAGGATATCCGCACTTGGTCTGCTCCGGATTACGAGGATGACGGGATCGGTTTGTTGACCGACGCCCTATGCGAGATTGTGACCCAAGATGGGCGAATTGGAATCGCTGACCACATGGAAAGCCATGTCCGCCTGCCGCTGGCCGACCTGCGCAGATTGGAAATGGCCCTTTTGCCGCGCCCCCTGGTGAGTGATCTGGCCATCACGCGCAGATTGCGGATGGTCAAATCGGATGCCGAGATTGCGAAGATCAGACACGCCGCCGCGATAGCGACCCAAGCCTTTGATACGGTGCCAGAAGAAGTG